>JACADY010000045.1 GCA_013389115.1 Alphaproteobacteria bacterium | reverse complement strand
CTTTTCCGGCTGTTCGACATCCTCAAGCCCTTCCCCGCCAATCTTGCTGATCGACGCCTGCCGGGGGGATGGGGCATCATGACGGATGATCTGATTGCCGGCGCCTATGCCGGTGCCGTTGTTTGGGGACTGCGATATTGGGCGATGCTGTAATGTTTCCACCCCTGCTGCTGCGGCTCGCCGAGCTGGTGCTGGCGGATGCACGGGCGCAGAAGCTGAAGATCGTGACGGCGGAATCGTGCACGGGCGGACTGTTGTCGGCGATCCTCACGGAGATCCCCGGCTCGTCCGATGTGTTCGACCGGGGGCTCGTCACCTATTCGAACACCGCCAAGCGCGATCTCCTTGGCGTTCCAGGCGATCTCCTTGCCGATTATGGCGCGGTCAGCGAGCCCGTCGTGCGGGCGATGGCAGAGGGCGCCCTCTCGCACTCCAAGGGGGATGTCAGCGTCGCCATCACGGGCGTTGCGGGACCAGGCGGCGGCACCCCGCTCAAGCCCGTCGGACAGGTCCATTTCGCGGCGATGCGGCGCGGCCGCTCGATCGTGCATGAGGTGCATCGCTTCGGCGATGTCGGGCGCTCGCATGTCCGGCTGCTCAGTGTCGAGGCGGCGCTGCGGCTATTGCATGCACAGATTTGATCGCGGGGGCTCGTTGCTGCACCGCCCCGTGCGTGATAATCGTCCGCTCCCGTCGAATTCACTCATCCTTCGAGATTGGCACCCATGCTGCGAAAAGTCCTTGCTGCCGCCGCCGTTGCGTTGCTTGCCGTTCCGGCCTTTGCGCAGGAGGCGGGACTGGCCGTCATCCTCGATGCCCAGAACGCCGATGTCGTTGCGCAAAAATACTGCGTCTATGACAGCAAGCTGTTCACGCCGAACGCCGAAATCTGCATCACCAAAGTGCGCAAGCTGACCTGCCAGCCCGCCGACCCCAACGATGTCACCAAGGGGCTGACCTGGGCTGCGTCGGACGACAACAAACGCTGCGCTTCCCAGTAATCCTCTGCCGATCCGCCCTTGATCAGCCGCCCGCGTAGAGCCTTCTGGCGCGAGCCTCGAAGGCATCCGTCATCCTCGTGACGACCCGACCGAAGACGAGGCCGGCGACGCTTGCGAGCAGCCGGCTCTTGAACGCGAAGTCGATCACGAAATGCACCCGCGTCGCACCCTCGCCCGCCGGCTCAAAATGCCAGCGATTGTCAAGATGGTGGAACGGCCCGTCCACATAGGCGACATCAATCTGAAGCGCCGCGCGGTTCAGCGTCACGCGGCTCGTAAAGCGCTCCTCAAAGCCCTTGAAGGATGCAACCATGTCGGCAACGAGCAGCTCCCGGCCGTCCGGCAGCATCTCGCGGCTCTTGATGCGCAAGGCCGCGCACCAGGGCAGAAACTCCGGGTAGCGCGCCACATCCGCCACAAGATCGAACATCTGTTCTGGCGTGTGCGGCAGGACCCGGCGCTCGTCGTGACGCGGCATCAGACCTGCGCGAGCCTTGCTTCGCGATTGGCGCGCAGCTGCGCAAAATCGGCGTCCGCGTGATAGGAGCTGCGGGTCAGCGGGCTTGCCGAGACCATCAAAAAGCCCTTCGCCCGGGCAATTTCCGCCAGGCCATCAAATTCGTCCGGCGGCACGAAGCGATCAACGGCCGCGTGACGTCGCGTCGGCTGAAGATATTGGCCGATGGTGAGGAAATCGACATCGGCCGAGCGCAGATCATCCATCACCTGCATCACCTCCTCCCGGCTTTCACCCAGACCCAGCATCAGCCCGGATTTGGTGAAGGTGGAGGGGCGCAGTTCCTTGGCGCGCTGCAGCAGGCGAAGCGAATGGAAATATCGCGCGCCGGGTCGGATCGCCAGGTAAAGCCGCGGCACCGTTTCGAGGTTGTGGTTAAAGACATCGGGAGCGGCGTCCACCACTTGCTCAAGCGCAGCGTCCTTGCGCAGGAAATCAGGGGTGAGCACCTCGATCGTGGTCGCGGGCGAGGCCGAACGTACGGCATGAATGACCCTTGCAAAATGCGCCGCGCCGCCATCCTCGAGATCATCGCGGTCCACCGAGGTGATGACGACATGCGCAAGGCCAAGGGCGGTCACCGCCTCCGCCACATGGCGGGGCTCATCGGGATCAAGCGCGTCCGGTCTGCCCGTCGCCACGTTGCAGAACGTGCAGGCGCGGGTGCAAATCTCGCCCATGATCATCATGGTTGCGTGTTTCTTCGACCAGCACTCGCCAATGTTGGGGCAGGCGGCCTCCTCACACACGGTTGCGAGCTTTTTCTCGCGCATCAGGGCGCGGGTCTCGAAAAAGGCGCCGCTGTTGGGCGCCTTAACCCTGATCCAATCCGGCTTGCGCTGCAGCGGTGTTTCGGGCCGGTTGCGTTTTTCAGGATGACGCAGGCCACGCAGGTCGCGGCCCGATTGGTTGAATATCGTGGTCATGGCGCCCACATATAATCACGATCCCCGGCTCTGCCCAGAGGCACAATTCTCCCACTCCCGCCGGCGAGGCCCCTTCGCGCAGTCACTGGCGGGTTTGCCCTTGTGCTGACATAATTGGAAATATATCGAGCGGAACAACGAGGAAAATCCGCCAGGGGGAGGAGACATGAGCGTGACAGCCATCGGAGGCGCCGATTTCGATCTCAGCCGGGCACAGGCCTCGGTGTTCGGAGCCCTGTTGCACGCGCGCAGCCGATTCGGCGGCTCTCGCGAGATTCTCGTCGATGGCGATGAGCGCAAGCTCACCTATGACGAAATCGTGCGGGCCTCTTTCGCGCTTGGCAATGCGCTGCGCAATGGCACGCGCAAGGGCGACGCAGTCGGTGTGCTTTTGCCCACCGGCGCAGGCGCCGTCATCGCGTTCTTTGCCCTTCAGGCCTATGGCCGGGTTCCCGCGATGCTGAATTTCACCGCAGGCGCGCGCAGCCTCCTGTCCGCCTGCCGTACGGCCAAGGTCAAACGCATCGTTACGGCGCGCCGCTTCATCGAGCTGGGCAAGCTCGAAGGCCTGATCGCGGAGCTTGGCGCGGAGATGGAGATCATCCTGCTTGAGGATGTGCGCGAGAACCTCTCGCTCTTCGACAAGGCTGCCGGCGCAATCGGCCCCTTCGCACCCTGGCTCGTGCGGGCGCATCCCTCGCCTGAGGATACAGGCGTGATCCTCTTCACCTCGGGAACCGAAGGCGACCCCAAGGGTGTCGTGCTTTCCCATCTCAATCTGCTTGCCAATGTCGAACAGGTGCGCGCGCATATCGTGCTGACGCAGGACGACATCGTCTTCAACCCGCTGCCGACCTTCCATTGCTTCGGCCTGACGGTCGGCGCGCTCATGCCCCTTTTCCTCGGCTTGCGCGCAATCATGCATCCCACGCCCCTCCATGCACGCACGATCGTCGAACGTGTGCGCGATGCGAAGGCGACGATCCTGCTCGCGACGGACACGTTCATGTCGCAATATGCGCGAGCGGGCGATCAGGGTGATCTCAATTCCGTGCGCCTTGCGGTTTGCGGCGCCGAGCGGGTGCGCGATGAGACCCGGCAGCTCGTGCGTAGGAAGTACAATATCGAAATTCTCGAAGGCTATGGCGTGACCGAGGCCGCGCCCGTCATCGCGGCTAACCAGGTCGGCGCCAACCGCCCCGGCACTGTCGGGCGACTGATGGCGGGGATGCGCTATCGCCTCGAGCCCGTCGAGGGCATCGCCAATGGCGGTAAGCTGATCGTGCAGGGACCCAATGTGATGCGGGGCTATCTGCGCCCCGACGCGCCCGGCGAAGTCATTCCGCTTCACGATGGCTGGCACGACACGGGCGATATCGTTTCGGTGGATGAGGATGGCTATATCGCCATTCGCGGTCGGATCCGGCGCTTTGCCAAGATCGGCGGCGAGATGGTGTCACTCGCCGTCGTTGAGAATTGCGCCTCCTCGCTGTGGCCGGATGATCAGCACGCGGCCGCCGCAATCCCCGATGGCCGCAAGGGCGAGCAGATCATCCTCTTCACAACCCATCAACAGGCATCACGCGATGATCTTCTCGGCTGGGCCAAGAATCACGGCGTGACCGAGCTTTCCGTTCCCCGCCGGATCATTCCCGTCAGCGCGATCCCCGTCTTGGGCACGGGCAAGACCGACTACGGCCATGTTCAAAAGCTGGCGGCGGCGCTGATCATCGAAGTGGCGAGCCATGGCGGGCCGGCAGAGGAAACCGCGACAGCCCTCGAAATGAGAGACACGCTGACGCCTCAAGCTAGCGAGAGTGGTGGGGCGGAGGGATCGTCCGGTTCCCAATCGCCTTAGCGTATGGGCAGGCGCACGGTCTCTGGAATGAGTGCGGCAAAGATCCAGTGCGCCGTCCTGTCGGGCGAGAAAATGGGCAGGATGGACGTGATCATGAAGCCTGTCTCGAAGTCCGAAATCCGGAACTTGCCTCGCCGGAACAGCGGTCGGCTCGATGTGATCGCCGTCACATAGCGGCCGATCACGTCTTCACAGGCGGGTGGCGCGATGACTTCCCTGAAGGTGGAAACCCACCCGCTCCTCCAGCTGAGAGCCGGCGAAACGATAGAAGAAATCGCGATAGGCTTTGACCGGCTCGGCAATCAGGAGATGGGGCAGAAAATATCTCAGCTCGGACATCGAGAATTCGTCGCGCGAAGGCAGCGCCGCTCCGTGATGCTTTGAATGCCACAAGTCGAGGAATGCCCGGCTGAGCGGGTGTACCGGCTCGGCAATCTCATTGCCGATGAACTCAAGCTCAACCGCCGACCGAACCGGCTTTACTAACGCGATGATGCCCATATCCTACCTTCCGATTGGACCATCCTTTGGGCATGAATCCTAAGAGGTGCTTAACTTCTTCATCGGTGGATGAGTTAACAGCGCCGTTTTTCTCTGTTGAGTTGAGCCATGGTTTCGGATTTTCTTCCCTTCCATTCCTCATGCTTGACCAAAGTATTTCGGTAGTTCGGGCACAAAGGACCGCTGCTCATCGCGATGTCTCTTGGCGGTGTCGCTGTGTGCAAATTTGCAAACGAGGCCCGTCCCCGCCTTCGCGGGAACATGGTTTTTCAGGCTGCGCTAAATGTGCAGTACGCGGCCGAAGGCTGCGAGGACGCTCTCATGCATCATCTCTGAGAGTGTCGGGTGCGGGAAGATCGTGTGCATCAGTTCGGCTTCGGTGAGTTCGCCTGTCCGCGCGATCGTGAAGCCCTGGATCAATTCGGTGACTTCCGCGCCGACCATGTGCGCACCCAAGAGCTCACCCGATTTGGCGTCATAGACCGTCTTCACAAGGCCATCCGTTTCACCCATGGCAATCGCCTTGGCATTGCCGATGAAGGGGAAGCGGCCGACCTTGATGTCGTGCCCCTTGGCCTTGGCCGCCGCCTCGGTGAGGCCTACGCTCGCCACCTGCGGCCAGCAATAGGTGCAGCCAGGCACCTTGGACGCATCGAGGGGATGCACGCCCTTCACGCCGGCGATCCGCTCCGCGACGATCACGCCCTCGTGGCTCGCCTTATGCGCAAGCCAGGGCGGGCCGACGAGATCGCCGATCGCGTAGAGACCGGGCACGCCCGTTTCGCCCCATTCATTGACGACGACATGGGTTTTCTCGACGCGCACGCCCAAGTCTTCAAGGCCCAGATTTTCCGTGTTGCCGACAATGCCGACGGCCAGAATGACGCGGTCCGCGCTGAGCGCCGTTTCTTTGCCATCCTTGGACTTGAGTGTGGCCGTGACGCCGGAGGCGGATTTGTCGAGCTTCATCACGCTCGCGCCCGTTACGATCTTTATCCCCTGTTTCTGGAACGCCTTCGCGGCGAAGGCGGAGATTTCCTCATCCTCCACGGGGAGGATGCGATCAAGAACCTCAATCACGGTGACCTGCGCGCCCAACGTGCAGAAAAAGCTGGCGAATTCGATGCCGATCGCGCCCGAGCCGATGACGAGCAGCGATTTGGGCATTGCCTTGGGCAGCAGCGCCTCCTTATAGGTCCAGACACGGTCGCCATCGGGTTCAAGCCCGGGCAGCGTGCGGGCGCGGGCACCCGTTGCAAGGACGATGTTCTTCGCCGAATATTCCGTGCTCTGACTATCCTTCGTGACGGAGATCTTGCCCTTGCCCGCCAGGCGCGCGGTGCCGTCGATCACGTCGATCTTGTTCTTCTTCATGAGGAACTTGACGCCATTCGAGAGCTGGGCAGAGACTTTTCGGCTGCGCTCCACGATCGCGGGAAGGTCGAAGCTGACGGGTCCCGTCTTGATGCCGAATTCTCCAGCGCGGCCGATCAGGTGGAAAAGCTCAGATGAGCGCAGCAGCGCCTTTGTCGGCACGCAACCCCAATTGAGGCAGATGCCGCCCAATTGCTCACGCTCGATGATTGCGGTCTTCAGGCCGAGCTGGCTGGCGCGGATCGCGCAGACATAGCCGCCGGGGCCGGATCCGATGACGATGAGGTCGTAAGCGCCTGTCATGTCAGAGCAGCATCTCCGCCGGGTTTTCGATGCAAGCCTTGAAGACCTCCAGCCACTGCGCGCCCAAGGCGCCGTCGATGACACGGTGGTCGCAGGAAAGCTGTACCGTCATCATGTTCGCTGTCTTGATCGCGCCGCCCCGCACGATGGCACGCTCTTCCCCGGCGCCGACGGCAAGGATCGCCGCGTGGGGCGGATTGATGACAGCGGTGAAATTGCGGATGCCATACATGCCAAGGTTCGAAACAGCGAAGGTTCCGCCCTCGAACTCCTGGGGCTTCAGTTTCTTTGCCCTTGCGCGGGCAGCGAGGTCTTTCACTTCGCCGGAGATCCGCCTCAGGCCCTTTTCCTCAGCGGCAAAGACGATGGGCGTGATGAGGCCGAAATCGAGCGCGACCGCGACGCCGATATCGGCGTGGGCGTGCATCAAAAGGCCGTCATCGGTCCAACTGGCGTTGACGCCCGGCACCTCGATCAGCGCGGCCGCGGCGGCCTTCACGATGAAATCATTGACCGAGAGCCTGTAGGCGCCAGGACCATCCTTGGGGCTTTTCGCGTTCAAGGCGGCGCGCGCCTCCAGCGTTCGGTCGAGCTGGCAGTCGATGGTCAGATAATAATGCGGGATATCGCGCTTCGAGGCTGTCAGGCGGCGCGCGATGGTGCGGCGGATGCTGTCATGGGGGACGAATTTGTAGCTGTCCTCCTTGAAGAAGAGCCGCGCATCGGGAATGGATGAGGGTGTCGCCCCCGGCCGTTGGGCGGACGCTTGTCGGGCGGGCGGCGCCTTTGCCTGGCCGGGCTTAGCAGGCCCCGCGTTCTCGACATCCGCCTTGACGATGCGGCCATGGGGGCCGGTACCCTTAAGGTGAGCAAGGTCGATGCCCTTCTCGCTGGCGATGCGGCGCGCGAGGGGTGAGGCGAATATCCGATGCTCCGTGGACGGAGGGGTTGGCCTTGCCCCGGCTTCCGGCGCGCGCGGGGCAAGTTTCTCAGCCGCGCCGACGCCTATGACGGGCGCCGCCTTTGCCCCCTGGCCTGCACCATTCGATCGCAAGGCCGTCGCGACTTCGCCTTCCTCCAGCAGCACCGCAATCGGCGTGTTGACCTTGACGTTTTCGGTGCCAGCCTTCACCAGGATCTGGGCGAGCTTGCCCTCATCAACCGCCTCGACCTCCATGGTCGCCTTGTCGGTCTCGATTTCGGCGATCACATCGCCGGCCTTGACCGTGTCGCCCTCCTTGACGAGCCATTTCGTCAGCGTGCCCTCTTCCATGGTGGGAGACAGCGCGGGCATGAGGATCTGTGTCGACATGGGCGTTACCGGTAGCAAACGGATTTCGCCGCCGCGACGACCTCGTCCAGCGAGGGCAGCGCCAGATGTTCAAGATTGGCCGCGTAGGGCATCGGCACGTCCTTGCCCGTCACGCGGGCGATGGGCGCATCAAGGAAATCGAAGGCCGCGTCCTGCACCGCGAAGGCAATCTCCGAGGCAATGCCACAGACGGGCCAGCCCTCTTCCACGACGACGAGGCGGTTGGTCTTCTTCACGCTTGCGATCACGGTTTGCGTGTCGAGCGGGCGCAGCGAGCGCAGGTCGATAAGCTCGGCCTCGATCCCTTCCTTGGCCAAATCCTCCGCCGCCTGAAGAATGAGGCCGACGGTGATCGAATGGGAGACGAGCGTCACATGGGTGCCGGCGCGGATCACCCGCGCCTTGCCGATGGGGAGGACGAAATCCTCGAGCCGCGGCACCGGGAAGGAACGGCCATAGCAGATCTCGTTCTCAAGGAAGATGACCGGATTGGGATCGCGGATCGCCGCCTTGAGCAGGCCCTTCGCGTCGGCGGCGAAATAGGGCGCAACCACCTTCAGACCCGGCACGTGCGCATACCAGGCCGCATAGTTCTGACTGTGCTGCGCGCCGACGCGCGCGGCCGCGCCATTGGGTCCGCGAAAGACGATGGGACAGCCCATCTGCCCGCCCGACATGTAGAGGGTCTTGCCGGCAGAGTTGACGATCTGGTCGATCGCCTGCATGGCAAAGTTCCAGGTCATGAACTCGACAATGGGCTTCAAGCCCCCGAAGGCGGCGCCGACGCCGAGACCCGCAAAACCCTGCTCGGTGATCGGCGTATCGATGACACGCTTCTCTCCGAACTCATCGAGGAGGCCCTGGCTGATCTTGTAGGCGCCTTGATACTGGCCCACTTCCTCGCCCATCAGAAAAACATCGGGGTCGCGGCGCATCTCCTCGGCCATCGCCTCGCGCAGGGCCTCGCGCACGGTCAACGTCACATATTCCGTGCCCGGAGGAATTGCAGGATCCGCCCCAGCACCAGCGAGTGCAGGCGCCTCCGCCGCCTTTGCCTGCGGCCTTGATGGCTCCGGTGCCTTTTGCATCACCGGGGCGGCGCGCGGCCCCGATGCGTCCTCGCCCTCTTCGGCAAGGACAGCGATGGGCGTGTTGACCTTGACATTCTCCGCGCCCGCCGCGACGAGGATCTTGGCGAGGATCCCTTCGTCCACCGCCTCCACCTCCATCGTCGCCTTGTCGGTCTCGATTTCCGCAATCACCTCACCTGCCTTGATGGCCGCGCCTTCCTTCACCAGCCATTTGGTGATCGTGCCCTCTTCCATCGTGGGAGAAAGGGCGGGCATCAGGATCTGTGTGGACATGCGCGAGAGAGCCTTCAGGCGATTTTGAAGATGGCAAGGAAGATCATGGCCGTGCCAATGATGCCCACGAGCCAGATCAGCGGGCGGATCATCGGGATGCCCGCGAGATAGACGATCGCGTGCGCGAGGCGGGAATAGAAGAAAAGCTGCGCCCCCAGTACGGTCGTCGCGCCCGAGATGTCTAGATGCGCGGCGATGAGCACGAGCGGCGCAAAGAGGATGAGGCCTTCACGGTGATTGTCGACGACGCGCTTCGTTCGCGCCTGCCAGACGCTTGGCGCCTTCAGATCATCGCGCGCGTTCGCCATCGTCATGAGGCCTTGCGCGCGCGTGCCGGCATCGGCCTGGATCAGCACCAGCACGAAAAGCAGCGCGATACTATAGGCCAGCATCGTCAGTTCGATCGTCATCTCATTCCCCCCGTTTGTGTTCTTCCACGTATGATCTTCAATGCGCGACCGTCACGTCGGTCCAAAGTTCGGACGGATCGGGCTCGGGCGACATTTGCGCAAACTCGGCCGCGCGGGCGATCACGTCCTTCACTTCCTTGTCGATCGCCTTGAAATCCGCCTCGCTCGCAAGCGCGTCCTTCAAGAGGCGCTCCTTCAGGTGTTCAATGGGATCTCGCTTTTCCTTGACCTCCTGCACCT
>JACADY010000038.1 GCA_013389115.1 Alphaproteobacteria bacterium | reverse complement strand
TGCCGCGCTGGCTCCATCGCTACAACTGGCACCGCCCACATGGTAGCTTGAAGGCAACTACACCCATCAGCCGACTCGGCCTCACCGAGAACAACCTATTGAGGCTCCACACCTAGAGCATTTCCCGATCACATAGAATTGGGAAATGCTCGCAAGCCGTTGTTTGGTCGCGCTTCTTTACGGCGAACTGGTACCCATCCCCGCCTTCGCGGGGACATGTGCGCCGAGAAGCGCTTTAGCTCCACAGGCATGCTTCCTTGCGGATTGGTCTCCTTGAAGTGGTTAATACGATTCCTTTGGATTGGGCGGGATCTGGCTTGTGTGAAGCATCCTCAATGAAAATCCCGGCTTTTGGGCAGGATGCGTGCATTGCGCGGGTGGCGGTGGCGTGACGGCGGCGCGAGATGAATCGGTGGTGGAATGACGCTGTAGCGCGGGTCGCGCGCATTGCCGGGCGTTCCAAGTGCTGCCCCTTCATCCGCCGGTGAGAGCAGGGATTTTGTGAGCGAAGGTCGGGATTGATGCGTATCCCACATACGATCAAGCGCATCCGAGCGGTCGATCATGTTGGTCGTCATCAGATGCACGACACCCTCCTGGCTTTTCTGCACGCGTCCCTCCACGAGCATCAGGCGCGCCGCCATCACCGGGCGACGCAGCGCCTCGAACTGCCGCGCCCAGAGCACGCAATTGGTGATGCCGGTTTCATCTTCGAGCGTGATGAAGATCGCATTGCCATTGCCGGGGCGCTGGCGGACCAGTACCAGCCCGGCCATGCGGGTGAAGCGGCCATCGGCGCGGACGCTCACCTCAGCCGCCGAGCAGACGCCCTCCCGCGCAAAAAGCGGACGCAGCAGCGCCATGGGATGCGCCTTGAGCGACAGCCGCATCGTCTGGTAATCGGTGGCAACATGCTCGCCGAGGCTCATTTGAGGAAGCATCGCATCCGGCTCCTCACCCAATTCACGCGCATCCATGGCCGCAAAGAGCGGTAGCGGGTCATCCGCCGGCAGACGCCGCACCTCCCAGAGCGCGCCGCGCCTGTCGAGCCCAATGGAGCGGAAGGCATCGGCGTCCGCCAATGCGCGCATCGGTCGACCATGAAGGCGGGCGCGGCTCGCCACATCCTCCACTGTCGCAAAGCCGTCGCGTCGCGCCGCCACCAGCCGCTGTGCTTCCGCCTTATGGATGCCCTCGGCCTGCCGGAAACCGAGCCGCAGGGACAGCGCGCCCTCTGGCGTTCGCTCCAGCGTATTGTCCCAATAGCTCTGGTTCGCATCGATCGGATGCACCTCCACCCCGTGCTCGCGCGCATCGCGTACGATCTGCGCCGGAGCATAGAAGCCCATGGGCTGCGCATTGAGCAGCGCACAAGCAAAAACCGCCGGATGATGGCATTTGATCCATGAGGAAATATAGACCAGCTTGGCGAAGGAGGCGGCGTGGCTCTCGGGGAAGCCATAGCTGCCGAACCCCTTGATCTGGTTGAAGCAGCTCTGCGCAAACTCCCGCGCGTAGCCGCGCGCCACCATGCGCTCGACCATGATGGTCTCGAAGCGTCCGATGGTGCCGAGATTGCGGAAGGTGGCCATGGCGCGGCGAAGCTGGTTGGCCTCGACATCCGAAAACTCAGCCGCCACCATCGCAAGCTGCATCGCCTGCTCCTGAAACAGCGGCACACCCAGGGTTTTGCCGAGCACGGCGTGCAGCTCATCCGGCGGACCGTGCTCGGGTGCGGGAGAAGGGAAGCTCACCTTTTCCATGCCGGAGCGACGCCTGAGGTAGGGGTGCACCATGTTGCCCTGAATCGGCCCGGGGCGGACAATGGCCACCTGAATCACAAGGTCATAGAACTCGCGCGGTTTAAGGCGCGGCAGCATGTTGATCTGCGCGCGGCTTTCCACCTGGAACACGCCGATGGAATCGCCCCGGCACAGCATGGTGTAGGTGGGTTTGTCGCCCTGCGGCACATCGGCGAGGCCGAGGTCAAGCCGCTCGTGATCCTTGAGCAATTCGAAGGCTTTCCGGATGCAGGTGAGCATGCCGAGCGCCAGCACATCGACCTTCATCAATTTAAGCGTATCGATATCGTCCTTGTCCCATTCGATGAAGGTGCGCTCCGCCATGGCGGCATTGCCGACGGGCACCAACTCGTCGAGCCGCCCGCGCGTGAGAACGAAGCCGCCAACATGCTGCGAAAGGTGGCGCGGAAACCCGAGGATGCGCTTGGCGAAGCGCACCGCGCGGGCGATAGCGGGGTTGTCGGGGTTGAGCCCCGCCTGCCTCACCTGATTGCGGGTGATATCGGAGCCCCAGCTGCCCCATTGCGTGCCGGAGAGCGCGGCGGTGATATCCTCGCTCAGGCCCAGGGCCTTGCCGACATCGCGGATCGCGCTTTTGGGGCGATAATGGATCACGGTGGCGGCAAGCCCGGCGCGCTCGCGGCCATAGCGCTGGTAGATGTGCTGGATCACCTCCTCGCGCCGCTCGTGTTCGAAATCGACATCGATATCCGGCGGCTCCTTGCGTTCCTCGGAGATGAAACGCGCGAACAGCACATTATGCTCATTGGGGTCCACACAGGTGATGCCAAGCACATAACAGACTGCCGAATTGGCCGCCGAGCCGCGCCCCTGGCACAGGATGCCCTTATCGTTGGCCACCCGCACAATGTCATGGATGGTGAGGAAATAACGGGCGTAATCGAGCTTGCCGATCAGCGCGAGTTCCTGATGCAGCAATTTATCGACCTTTTCCGGAATACCCCCGGGATAGCGCATCCTGGCGTGGCGAAAGGTGAGTTCCGCAAGCCAGCCCTGCGCATCGCGCCCCGGAGGCACCGGCTCATCGGGATATTCATAGGTGAGCTGGCCGAGATCGAATTCAACGCGAGCGAGGAAATCTTGCGTCTCGACAATAGCCTGCGGGCAATCGGCAAAGAGGCGCGCCATCTCGCCGGGGTGCTTGAGGTGGCGCTCGGCGTTCATCTCCAGCAGGCGTCCGGCATTCTCCAGCGTTTTGCCCATGCGGATGCAGGTGAGAATATCCTGCATTTCGCGCTGGGTCTTGTCCGCATAGAGCACATCATTGGTCGCGATCAGGGGGATGCCAATGGCCGCCGCGATTTCGCGCAACTCCGCCAGTCTGCGTCGATCATCGCCGCGGCGCGGCATGGTTGCCCCGAGCCAGAGCGCGCCGGGTGTGGCCTTGTGGAGACGGCCCAACAAGGCGGGCAGCGGCGTCACATCGCGTTCCGGCATCACGATCAGCAGCAGGTTGTTGGCATCAGCGAGGAGATCGTCGAGTGTGAGATGGCACTCGCCTTTGCGCGCGCGCCGATTGCCTGTGGTGAGCATGCGGCAGAGCCTTGCCCAGCCCGCGCGGTTTTCCGGGTAGGCGACGATCTCCGGCGTGCCATCCGAAAACGCAAGCCGCGCGCCGGTGATGAGCCTGAAGCTTTGTGCCCGCTCCTGCACAAGGGCGCGCAGCGCCTCCGCTTCACTCTCTTCTGCCTTAGAGGCTGCCTCTGCCGTAAGACTTGCAGGCGCATAATGATATTCGCCGGGCCCTGAACCTTCGCGCTGCTTGAGGGGCGGCAGGAGGCCGCCCTCACGCAGTTCTTTCAGTGCACCCCAAGCCCGCACGACACCCGCCACCGTATTACGGTCCGCGATGCCGAGACCGGAATGGCTGAGCAGGAGGGAGACAAGCACCAGATCCGACGCAGGAGACGCCCCGCGAAGAAAGGAAAAATTCGTCGCGCAGGCGAGTTCGGCGTAAGGGGGAGAAGAAGGCCGATTCATGCAAACAACCCATGCAGGAACCAGCGCGGGCGGGCGTTGGAATCCTCGTAAAGCCCTTCCCGAAAAATCCAGAAGCGATGCCCGTTGGCATCTTCCACGCGGTAATAATCGCGTGTCGCTGGTGCGGATGCGCCTTCGCGCCACCATTCGGGCGCGACGCGCTCCGGCCCCTCGGCCCGCGTCACCTCGTGCAGCACGCGCCGCCAGCGGAACCGCAAGGGGGGGCTGTCCGGCACTTCGGCCATCACCTCGATCCATTGTGGATGCGTAAAAAGCGTGAGCGGGCGCAAGGGGGGCTGCCCCGGGTCCGGCGCAGGCCAGGGGGCGGAGGCGGCTTCGGAAAGGCAGGGCACCGTGCCGCCCGCCAGCACCGGATCATGCGTGTCCCGTGCGATGAAGCGCCTGACATTCTCGCGTCCGAAGCGCGCGACGAGACGATCCACAAGGTCGGCCACGGCACGCGTCTCGTCCTGAGCGGTCTCTCCACCTGCGAGGGTGCGTTGCACGGCATGAAGCGGCTCGCTGCGGATGACGGTGAGGCGCAGGGCATCGAACCCGAAGCCGGGGTCGAGCGGATCGGCGAGCGCCTCGATTTTTAGACCTATCAGCCGCATCAAGCGCGGCACATCGCGCGTGCCCTGCGCGGTCTCCAGCGTGATCCGCCGCACCGCGCCATCGGCCCGGAAGAAGCTCGCCTCGTAGGCGCGCCCGCCCGCGCCGCGCTTCTCCAGCGTGGTCATGAGGTCACCCGCGAGTTTCTCCAAAACGCCAAGCAAGCTTTCCATGGCCAGGAGCGGTTCTGGAAAATGCCTCTCAGCCATCACCTCCGGCGGGGGGCGCAGCGGCGTGATGCGGATATCCTCGTAGCCCAGAATGCGCCGGAGCGTGGCCACCAGCCCCTCGCCGAAGCGCGAGGAGAGGAGATGCGAGGGCCGATCGGCCAGATCGCCCAGTGTTTTGAGCCCGGCACGGGTAAGCGCGATCGTGGTTTGCGCATCTCTTCCCAGTGCGGTGACTGGAAGTGCACGAGCAGGCCCCTCTTCCCCGCCTGACTCGACGACGCCGATACGGGTAAAGCGCACAAACGCCCGTGCTGAATCGGGCGTGCCGGCAATCGCGGCGCGTGCCGTCAACCCGAGCGCTTCGAGCCTGCGCCGGGCGCGCAGCAAAAGCTCTTCCTCTCCACCAAAGAGATGCGCGCAGCCGGTAATATCGAGAAGCAGCCCGTCTGCTCCGTCAATCGCGACTAGCGGCGTGAACATCTCGCAGGCCGCCGCCGCGCCGGACGTCAGCCGTTTATCCGCCTCCGGATCGATATCTCCCACCCTGATATCAGGAACAATGGCGCGGGCATCGGCGAGACTCATGCCGATCTTGAGAGCGTTGACCGCTGCTGCCCGATTGAGTGCCGCGATGCGCAAGGCACCACGCAGTTTCTCGACCAGAACAAGCGGGAGATCATCCGGCCTGGCGGTGAGATGGGGGGGCATCCTGCGTTGCACCCTGTCGGTCGAAAGGAAGGGGAGCCACAGCGCCAGATAGCGGCGGGCGCTCTCCATGCTGCCGGGTATCCGGCTTTGCGGCATGGCTTCTGGTGTCAGAAGCGCGTGCGATAAAGGTTCGGGCATTGCGGTCCCACTCCACGTGATAGCGCGCCCCTTCCTGCCTGTTGCGAGCGCGCAGAAGGGTCAGATCGTAGGCTGGGTTTCCAGGCGCGTTTGCTGCCAGCGGTCGTGAAGAGGCGGCAGCGACCTGCCAGCGGGTTTCCGCTGCACTTGGGTATGGCCTGGCAGCGGTTCGCGACAGAAAAACCAGTGTTCCCGAGGCTTTCGCAGCAAGCGCGAGGCGGCGGCTGGCGGTCAGGTCATAGGCCCTCGCCTCGCCTCGGAGTTCGATCAGCACCGCCCCGAGCGCTGAGCAGCGCGCACCCTCTAGCCCGGCCTGCAATGCAGATTGGACATCTTGAACAGCAACGAAAATGATCCTGGCCGGATCAATCCCGAATTCGATGAGGCCGAATGGGTAGGGTTCACCGGTCTCAACGCCGAGAAAATGCTGCCTTACCAAAAGGGTCGACCTTGATGATGCTTGAAATGCACAGCCGAGCATGAGTCCGACCAAGGACTGGGCGTTAGAAGCGGTTGCCGAAAAAAATTCATTGAGTGTGCCATCCCCCAATCCCAGGGCTGATGACGCCTCCCATTTCGACGTTGAAGACAAATCTGCCATGTGGGGTTGCTCAAGTTTAGTTCTTCTTTTGTTCCGAATCGAGCATATGTTTTGACGAGGAGTCAAGGGTGCGAATTTGCCGATCTGGTTTGACAATCCACTGAGACCGAAAATCTGATAAATTGAGCATTTTCGAGCTTCGGCTCACCCCGCTATCGCGTTGACGAAGAGTGTTTAGGTATCAATCGACGCCAGCACGCCAATCGCGTGTAAAGTGAATAATAAACAGGTAACGGGAGAGACCGGCATGTCAGGGGAGAAGTTCGGCGCGTTCATCCGGGCGCGGCGCGAGGCGAAGGAGATCGGCTTGAGGGAGATGGCCAAAATGATCGGGGTGAGCCCGACCTATGTATCGAAGGTCGAGCGCGACGAGTTCCCGCCGCCTGCCGAAGACAAGATTCGCCTGATTGCCGGAGTGATCGGCTGCGATGTTGATGAGCTTCTGGCGCGGGCGGGCAAGGTCGCCTCAGACCTGTCGGACATCATCAAGCGCAATCCGGTCGAGGTCGCCGCGCTGTTGAGGACAACAAAGGGACTGACGGCAGATGAACTCGCCCGGCTGGCCCGCGAGGCGCAGAAGGCAAAGGACAGTTAAGCGCCCGAAAGGCGGTGGTTTTGGCGATGCAGATGAGGACGAAACCGCGATGGGATTGAAAGTTGCCTATGTGTCCGATGAGGCGATCGAGAAGGATGGGCTAGCCCGCCAAGCATATTCCTCGGGCCGGACGGCGTGAACATGGTCTGACCGGCCGCGCCGCTATGATCCACGGCCTCTCATTGCGCGCTCAAGCCGGCTCGCAGCTCGGATTCAAATTAAACGCCTAAGCAAAATTGCTCGGTGCGACGAAACGCATTCCAACCCCACATGCGATATGCCCACCATATCGAAGTGGGTTGCAGCTCAGTCGAGAATCGCACGCCGGCGCACAAATCGCGCTCTCAAGAAAGCCCCAAAAACTTCTGTCCATATTGGACTTTCGGCGGGCCTCGGCGGCTCCAGCGCGCCGTGGCGTACGAAAGACGATGGCTCGCCGGGGTCGATGAAAATGAGAACTTCGAATTCGCTATCGCCCTCCGCCAGAAAGCGCCACCACCACCAAAAATGCGCAAGCGGGACCGGGAACGCGCCGAAGCCCTTCGCCTTGCAGGCGGACCCAAGCCGACGTTGCGGGAGCGGGCCGTCGCCCTAGCCCGAGAGCGGGGAGAAGTACGAACGGCTGAGCTGACAGCTATCGGCATTCCCCGATGCTATCTCTCTCGCATGTGCGAAGAGGGGCTTCTCGTAAAATTGGCGTATGGGCGTTATCGCGCGGCCGACCTGAAAGCGGCGTGAGGCTCGGTAAGTTCCTGGCTATCCGAAGAATAGTCAGACGTTCGAATCGTGTCGGGGGCACCACTTGACGAAGCTCACGCCCAGAGCGGTGCCCCAATGCGTAGATGAAACTGATAACTACGTTTCCGCTGGGGCACTGTGAGCGCGTATCCCACAAGACGCCAACAGCGCCTGGAACGCGATCCTGCACGCCTTCCTCCTACGACGACGTGGTTGCGATCGCTATCCGGCGCAGCAGGACAGCTTTGCAACGTCCTTCTCGAACGACAGTGCCGCAAGCTTCAACCCTTCGACTGTGGTGAGATACGGAAAGATCGTATCCGCGAGGTCCTCAATGGTGAGGCCCTGCCGGATCGCGAGTGCCGCGGTCTGGATGCTGTCGGCTCCGTCCGGCGCGAGGATATGCGCGCCGAGCAGCCGACCGCTGCCGGCGTCGGCGACGAGCTTGATGAGGCCGCGGGTGTCGCGAGCGACGAGCGCACGCGGCATCTGGTCGAGACCGATGGTCGAGACACGAACGGCATGCCCGGCCGCACGCGCCGCAGCCTCGGTCAGACCAACGCTCGCCACCTGTGGGTCGGTGAACACGATGGCGGGCACGGCGCTGTTGTCGTAGCGCAGGCTGTCGCTATTGAGGGCGTTCTTGGCGGCAAGCTTGGCGCCATAGGCAGCCATGTAGACGAACTGGTCGCGGCCGGTAACGTCGCCGGCGGCATAGACACCGGCCCTGGTGGTGCGCATGCGGTCGTCCACGACGATGCCGCCCTTCGGCGAGACGGCGATCCCGTGCTCGGTGAGCCCAAGGCCTTCGACGTTGGGTGCGCGCCCGGTGGTAATCAGCACCTGATCAGCGTCGATCGTCCTATCCTGGCCGTCGCGCGAAACATCGAGCGCAATGCCGTTCTCGGTCTTGCGGACCGCACGGTAGGCGATACCGGCAATCACGGAGATCCCTTCGCCCTGGAAATACCCCGTCAGTGCCGCGCCGATCTTAGGCTCTGCCTCGGGGAGCAGGCGCGACCGGCACACGAGCGTCACCCTGACGCCGGCACGGGCGAACATCTGGGCGAGCTCCGCTCCGATATAGCCGCCGCCGATGACGAGCAGCGATCGCGGCAGCTCCTCGAGATCGAGCGCTGTCGTGCTGGTCAGATAGGGTACGGTCTCGATGCCGGGGATAGCGGGCACAGCCGGCCGCGCGCCGGTCGCGATGATGATCTTGCCGGCGGGAATGCGCGCGCCGTCCACCTCGACACCACCTTCGATGAGGCGCGCCGCTCCTTCGCGATAAGCAATCCCGTTATAGGCGGGCAGCAGATTCGTGTACTTGGCGTGACGCAGTTCGGAAACCAGTGCGTCTTTCTGACGGACGGTTCCTCGCCAGTCGGTCAGTTCGGCCTCCACCGTGATGCCGGCAAAGCGTGCCGCGACGCGCGCGTTGTGAAGCGTCTCGGCGGCGCGGATCAGCGTCTTCGACGGCACGCAGCCGATATTGACGCAGGTGCCGCCGATGGTGCCGCTGCCAATGAGGGCCACCTGTGCGCCCTGATCGGCGGCCGTGATGGAGGCCGAGAAGCCGGCCGAGCCGGCGCCGACGACGACCAGATCGTAGGCGCTGCCATTGCGACCGTTCGCGCGGAACCGGCGGGCTGCCAATGAGCCGCCCTTCGATGCCGAGCCGACCGGTAGCCGTGGCGCCGTATCGAGGCCAGCGAGGCTCGGCCCGAAGAGAGCCCGGCCGGCCTCCAACCCTTCCTCAATCGATAGCCGGAATCCTGGCTTGTCCTTGGAACGCTCGCGGCGCCAGGCAGAGAGATGGTCGTCCGAACAGAAGAACGCCGTTGTCGCGCATAGTGAATTCGCCGCGCACGCGCCTTCGTAATGGACGCTGAGCCACACGACCGCCGCCTCCGGCGCAACATCGGCCAGAGCCCGCCCTTGGTCCCGCGTGGCGATCCGGATCGGCGCGCCACAGTGGCGGCAGCGCGATGCAATCGTGATATCGTGATCGGTCATAGCGCCAATGCCGAGTGCGTCGACCGCGCACATGGCGTTGAGAACACGTCCGGCCAGTGTGACCTGGTGGTCTGTATCCCGGTCAGTGAATGGATAGGCGCCGACGATCCGCGCGCCGTCGAGAACGACCAGGTCGCGACGGCGGAGTTCCTTGAGCAGTGGCTGAATGGTCGTCCCGCTCAAACCCACGCGCTTGGCGAGCGCGCTTGCGGTCGGGGCTCGTCCGTCTTCGGCGTAGAGTTGGAGCAGCGCGACGCGAAGCCGGTCCGTAGCAGGGTCGTAGCCGCTCCAGCGATCGAACACATGGTCGGAACCGACCATGGCCTGCAGAGCGTCTTGGACCGCAGGCGACGTGACTACTGACCAGTCCGGAAACGTCACGCCTGGCCGCACGGCGTAGCTCGGCAGCATCGTGGATGCGGAAGCCGCAGCCTTGTTCGGCAGCGAGGAGGATGCGCAGCAGTCGTTCATGGCTTCACGCCTTCCTTGTGAATCTTCGTCTCGCAGCTCACGGCTCTTGCCCGTCGACGATGGATGCCCCGCGCGACGAGACCGAGGCCCGCGATCATCAGGGGAAGCACCACCAGACCCGCACCCGCCAGCCACGCGCCAAGGCCGGCCAAGGGCAGGCCCACCGCAAGGAGCGGCGCCGCGCAGCAGATCGCTGCGAGAACTGCGCCAACCACGCCTGCGCGGCCCAGGGCGCGGTCACTCATCTCAACTGCCCTGCTGCACCGGATGCGCCGGGTAGCCGGCATTCGTGCTGGCGGCGGCGATAGCGGCTGGGTTCGTCTTCGTGTCATCGAAGGTCACTGTCGCGGTCTTGGCTTGGAACGAGACGGCGACCTTCGCGACGCCGGGGACCGCCGCCATCGAGTTCTTCACGATAAAGGGACACGAGGCGCAGGTCATGTTGTCGACGGCGAAAGTGACGGTGCGCTCGCCGGCCCAGGCGGCCGGAGCCAGCATCATCGAGCTGACCAGAGCGAACGCGGTCAAATACTTGTTCATGGGACGGGTCTCCTTTTGGTGTCAGGCGCGAAGCAACAGCGGGGCGATGTAGTCGAAGGCAAAGGCGGCGATCACGAGCACGGTCGCGATCCAGAGCGCGAGCTGCACGAGGCGGTTGGGAAGCGGGCGCGCACAGGCGGCGTCATCGGCGCAGGCGCGCCTGGGCTTCCAGTAGACGAGGTAGAAGCCGTATCCGAGAAGGCCCGCGGTGCCGGCGACGAAGAATGGCTTGTAGGGCGCGAGCGCTGTCAGATTGCCGATCCAAGCGCCGCCAATGCCAAGACTGAACAAGACCAGCGGCACGATGCAGCAAGAGGAAGCGGCGAGCGCGCCGAGAATGCCGCCAACGGCGATCAGACGCTGCCGCCCGGCGTCGCCGCGTTCAGGGGCAGACGAGTCCGCCGCGGCCGTTGTGGCCGCTGTTCCGGATCGCGATGCGGGCATGTCTGGCCTCTCTTTCCTTGCCGAAATCCTCAGCGTGCCGTAGCATAGGCTCTGTAGTCACTACAGGGTCAAGAAGGTTCTGCGATGCGCGATCACGCCGTGGTGAAGGGCCTGCAGCGGGCGGAACTCGCCCAGCGAACGGGCTGCAACCTGGAGACTGTGCGCTATTACGAGAAGGTCGGCCTTCTGCCCGAGCCGCCGCGCACGACGAGTGGCTATCGCAGCTACGACACCATGCACGAGCGGCGCCTTCGCTTCGTGCTTCGGGCGCGCGAGCTCGGCTTCTCTCTCGATGAAATCCGGGAATTGCTGCGTCTCGTAGACGAGCGCGATCAGCGCTGCGCCGAAGCGCGCTCTGTCGCCGCCTCACACCTTGACGACGTGCGGGCGAAGATCGCCGATCTGAGGCGGATGGAGCGGGTGCTCAAGGATGTGGTCGCGCAGTGCGCCGACGGTACGTTGCGCGAATGCCCGTTGATCGAGACGCTGTTTGGCGGACAGAGGGAGCGGTCAAGTCAGGTCGGATGACACATCCAGATCCTCACATTCTATCGGCTGCTCATCCACCTGGCTAATGTTGCAGGTGCGAACGGATAAGGAGACAAATCATTCGGATCACGCGCGAGACGATCGAAAGGCATCAGGTATGGATCTATCTCGCGGCGATCATCACAGGCCTCGTGATCGGTAGTGTGGCGCCGGGCTTGGGCTCGACCATGGAAACGCTGTTATGGCCGAGCCTGGCCGCTCTTCTCTATGTGACGTTCACGCAGGTGCCGCTGAACCATCTCCCTGAAGCTTTTCGCGACGGCCGGTTCATGGCGGCGATCCTGCTCTCCAACTTTATCCTGGTCCCTATCCTCGTGTGGGTGCTGCTGCTGGCCGTCCCTGATCAGCCGGCGGTGAGGCTCGGCGTGCTCCTCGTTCTCCTCGTCCCGTGCACCGATTGGTTCATCACCTTCACGCACCTAGCGCGCGGCGACACGCGCCGGGCGATCGCGGTGACGCCCGTCAACTTGCTGGTCCAGATCGCGCTGCTGCCGCTCTATCTCTGGATGTTCCTGGGGGAGAGCTTTGCCGAGATACTCTCGGCCGACCGCATCGTGACTGTGTTCGTCGTGCTCATCGGCGTTCCACTGGCGCTGGCTTTTCTTACTGAAGTCTGGTCGGAACGATGCGGCGCGCGGGGCCCGGTCGTCGAGCGGCTGGCCTGGTTTCCTGTTCCGCTGCTGGCGTTGGTTGTCTTCCTGATCGCTGGGTCGCAGGTAGAAGCTGTCGCAGGCTCGCTGCCGGTTCTCGGGCAGGTGCTGCTCGCCTTCCTGCTGTTTCTCGTCGGGGCCGCGGCGATCGGGATCGTCGTCGCGCATCTGTTCTCCCTGCCGGTGCCGCAGGCACGCACGCTCGTCTTCAGCGTGGCGACCCGCAATTCCTTCGTCGTGCTGCCCTTTGCGCTCGCCCTTCCTGCTGTTTGGGACGTTGCAGTGATCGTCATCGTGTTCCAGTCGCTGGTCGAGCTTTTCGGAATGGTCGGCTTTCTGTGGCTGGTGCCGCGCAGGCTGCTTCCTCTGCCCGCGTCGGGCTCGTGACGCAGACAGCCACCACGGCGGCTTCGCCTGTCGGCAGGAGCGGGCTAAGGTCGGACACCATGGCAACTGAATCACTCCAACCACGCCTGCGTTTCCGGCTCATCCTGGGCCGGTCGATCGCCATCGGCCCGGGCAAAGCCGATCTGCTGGCGGCCATTGCCGACACCGGATCGATCTCCGCCGCGGGGCGCTCGATGGGCATGAGCTACAAGAAGGCGTGGTACCTGATCGACACCATGAACCGATGCTTTCGGGAGCCGTTGGTGGTGGCAAGCAAGGGCGGCAGCGCGCGCGGCGGCGCGCAACTGACGGCAATGGGCGAGAAGGTGCTGGAACTTTATCGGTCGATCGAGAATCAGGCGTCCGAAGCGGCGGCGCGCAATCTCGACGCCTTTTCCGAACTCATCGTCAACGAGCCTCCCGAAGGCTGAATTTTCCGGGCGTCATGTCTTGGCAGAGCGGGTTGTCGTCCGATATAGTCGATTGACTACATCGGAAAGGAGATACCCATGGACGCACGATCGACAGCGACTCATTCTTGGACTCGACGTGGCCTTCTCGCGCTCAGCCTCGGGGCGGGGGCCGTGATTGCGGGCCTCGCGATGCAGATGACCGGCGCGAATGCCCAACAGTCGGACGTGCCGGTCATCGCGGCCGCCGCCGACCTGAAGTTCGCCGTGACCGAACTCGCCGCAGCCTTCAAAGCCGACACTGGCAAGGAGGTGAAGCTCTCGTTCGGCTCGACGGGCAACTTCGCCACCCAGATCCGCCAGGGCGCTCCTTTCCAGCTATTCATGGCCGCCGATCAGAAGTTCATCGCGGATCTCTACAGAGACGGCTTTACCAAGGACGCGGGCGATCTTTACGCCGAAGGCCGGATCGTCCTGATAGCGCCGCACGGCTCGGCGCTGAAACCCGATGAGGCGCTGGACAATCTGGCGGTCATGCTGGAGGCGGGTAGGATCACCCGCTTTGCCATCGCCAATCCGGAGCACGCGCCCTATGGCCTCCGCGCCGAAGAGGCGCTCAAGCATCGCGGCTTGTGGGAAAAGGTGCAGCCGTATTTGGTTCTTGGTGAGAACGTGAGCCAGGCGGCGCAGTTCGCGCTGTCGGGCAATGCCGAGGGCGGGATCATCGCCTACTCGCTGGCTCTGGCGCCGGAAGTGCGGTCGCAGGGCGCGTTCGCGCTGATTCCGCATGACTGGCACGACCCGCTATTGCAGCGCATGGCGCTTCTGAAGAACGCGGGTCCCGTCGCCGAGGAGTTCTACGCCTACATGAAGACCCCGAAGGCTCGCGAAATCATGAAGTCTTTCGGCTTCGTGCTGCCGGCCGAGGGCTGATTCATGGACTGGACCGCCCTGTTCCTGTCACTGCGGCTCGCCGGATGGACGGTGGCGATCCTGCTGCCGGTATCCATCCTGGCCGGCCGTTGGCTGGCCTTCCGGCAGTTTCGGGGCAAGGGGCTGGTCGAAGCGATCGTGATGCTGCCGCTCGTGCTGCCGCCAACGGTGTTCGGATTCTATCTTCTGGTTGCCTTCGGACGGAACTCCCCCATCGGCGCCTTCTGGCAGGAGGCCTTCGGTCATCAACTGGTCTTCACGTTCGAGGGGCTGCTGGTGGCTTCGGTGATCTTCAACCTATCCTTCGACATTCAGCCCGCGCAGCGAGGCTTCGAGGCGGTTCCCGTAGAGGTGCGCGAGGCTGCAGCCTGCTGCGGCATGTCGCCGTGGCGCAGCCTCTGGCGGGTCGAGCTGCCGCTGGCCTGGCCCGGCGTGTTGACGGCGATGGTGCTGACCTTCGCCCATACGCTGGGTGAGTTCGGCATCATCCTTATGATGGGCGGCTCGATCCCCGGCGAAACCAAGACGATCGCCATTGCGATCTACGACCGCGTACAGGGCTTCGACATGGCCGGCGCCGGCATCATGTCGGCCACGCTGGTGGCGATCTCGCTCGTCACCATCGCGGCGACCTACATGCTTTCGGCGCGTGTGGGACGGAGATTGTCCTGATGGCCCTGGAGGTCATGGCGCGGGCGTCCACGCCCATCCCCCTTGATGCTTCGTTCCGCGCGGAACCGGGCGAATTGCTCGCTTTGGTGGGGCATTCCGGCTCGGGCAAGACAACGCTGCTGCGCACGATCGCTGGCCTCTGGCGGCCCGAGACGGCGCGGGTCACGGTGGATGGTGAGGTGTGGCTCGATACTGCTAGCGGTGTGAACCGGCCACCGCACCGGCGGCATGTAGGAGTAGTGTTTCAGAACTATGCGCTGTTCCCGCATATGACGGCGGCGCAGAACGTGATCGCGGCGATGGACCCTGGTGCGCCGAACATGCGGTCCGAGGCCGAGCGTCTGCTCGCCCTCGTGAACTTGCCAGGCCTCGCTGACCGTAAGCCCGCCCAGCTTTCCGGTGGCCAGCAGCAGCGTGTGGCGGTGGCGCGCGCATTGGCCCGCCGCCCGCAGGCGCTCTTGCTGGACGAGCCCTTCTCGGCGGTGGACAGGGCGACGCGCGAACGGCTCTACGACGAGATCATTGCGCTGCGTGCGCACCTGAAGATGCCGGTGGTTCTCGTCACCCATGACGTGAACGAGGCGCAGTTGCTGGCAGACCGGATGGTGGTGATCGAGAAAGGGCGCGTGGTGCGCGAAGGCACCACCGCCGAGGTGATGGCCGATCCCGAAGCCTTGCGCGCCATGGGCATCCGCGAAATTGCAGCAATGCTGCCGGCGATCATTGTCGAGCATTTGGATGACGGGCTGACCCGGCTTGATGCCGCCACGGGTCCGCTGTTCCTACCCACCATCGAGGGCGCACCCGGAACGCGGGTGCGCGTGCGGATTATGGCGCATGAGGTCATCCTCGCGCGGGCACGGCCGGAGGGGCTGTCCGCGCAGAACATCCTCGCGGGGAAAGTGACCCGCATCGTTTCCGGCACGGGGCCGGGCGTGATCGTTCATGTCGCCGTGGGCGGGGACGAGATCCTGGCCCGCATTACCCGCCGTGCCGCAGATCAGATGCGCCTCCAAGCGGGCGATGCGGTCCATGCCATCGTCAAGTCGATGGCGGTTGCGCGCGATCATGTCGCCCGCGCGCCGGCGCGCGGCGAGGCAGCGCAATGACGCAGGTCGACCGCCCTGTGATGGCCTTTGGCTGGGGCGCCGTGATCGGAACGCTCGGCGGCCTGATCGGCCTCGGCGGCGCGGAATTCCGCCTGCCGGTGCTGATTGGCTTGTTCCGGTTCGCCGCGCTGGAGGCGATCATCCTCAACAAGGCGATGAGCCTGGTGGTCATGGCCTCGGCCCTGCCATTCCGCGCCGGCTCCGTGCCGTTCGCCGTCATTGCCGATCACTGGTCCGTCATCGTCAATCTTCTCGCTGGAAGCCTGCTTGGTGCCTGGTTTGGGGCGGGCTGGGCCACGCGGCTCGAATCCCGTACGCTTTATCGCGTCATCGCCTTGATGCTTGTCGGCATCGCAATCGTGCTCCTGATCGGACACGACGCGGATGGCTCGGGCGTCCCGCTGATGGGCGGAATCGCGCAGACCATCGCAGGCGTCGTTGCGGGATTCGTCATCGGCGTCGTTGCTTCCCTGCTCGGCGTCGCGGGCGGCGAGCTACTGATCCCGACGCTCGTTCTCCTGTTCGGAGCCGACATCAAGCTCGCCGGCAGCCTGTCGCTCGCGGTCAGCCTGCCGACCATGATCGTCGGCTTCACCCGCTACAGCCAAGACAACAGCTTCGCGGTGCTCGGCCGCAATCGCCGCTTCGTCCTCGTCATGGCGGCGGGCTCGCTCGTCGGATCGCTTGTCGGTGGCTTGCTGCTCGGCATCGTGCCGGCCGCGATCTTGATTCCGGCACTTGCCACGATCCTGCTGGTCTCGGCGGTCAAAGTATGGCGGCACGGCTAACCGGCGGCGGGTCAAGCACAACCAGCGGTGCATGCCGATATCTGTAACGATTGAAATGTTACTATCGTTACATTAAATATGAGCCATGGCATCACGAGCATGGCTACTCCTCACGTACAAGGTCCCGCCCGAACCCGCTTCGAAGCGCGTGGCGCTCTGGCGCCGATTGAAGGGTATGGGCGCCGTCTATCTGCAGAACGGCGTCTGTCTGCTGCCGAAGACCGACGATCATGTTCGCCGGCTGAAGATGCTCGAGAACGACATCGCGGAGGCCAAGGGAGAAAGCGTGATCCTGGAGACCGTCGCGCTCGACAAGGCGCAGGAAGGCAAGGTCATCGCGCGGTTCAAGGCGGACCGGGACGAAGCCTATGCGGAATTCATCGACAAGTGCGATGACTTCGAGCGCGAGGTCGCCAAGGAGGTGGAGGCGAGCCACTTCACCTATGCCGAACTCGAGGAGAACGACGTCGACCTGAAGAAGCTGAGGGGCTGGCTTGCCAAGATAAGGAAACTCGACTTCTACGGCGCCGCGCGCGCCGCCGAAGCGGAACAGAGGCTGAAGGGCTGCGAGGCGGTGCTCGACGACTATGCCAAGCGTGTCTTCGACGCCCATGACGAGAACCGGTGAGGGCACCGCGATGACACCGAAGGCGGAGACGATCGCTAAGACACCTGAGAGCAGGCCGCGCGGCTGGCTCAATCGTACCGTTGCCGGTGCGGGGCTCACCAGCGCGCTTGGGGATTTCTGCTACGAGACGACCACGGTCATCCTGCCGGGCTTTCTCGCCGTTCTGGGCGTGCCGGCGGCCGCGCTCGGCATCATCGAGGGTATCGCCGACGCCGTGGCGAGCTTCACCAAGATGATTGCCGGCTACATCGCCGACAAGTTCGGCCATCGCAAACTTCTGGTGCTGGTCGGTTATGGCCTGACCCCGCTCGGCCAAGCGCTGATCGCGCTTGCCGTCGGCTGGCCGCTGATCCTGCTCGGGCGTACCGTGTCCTGGTTTGGCAAGGGCCTGCGCGGTCCGTTGCGCGACGCCATCGTCATCCAGTCGATTGCTCCGGATACGCGCGGTCGGGCCTTCGGCTTCCATCGCGCGATGGACACCATCGGCGCGGTCGCGGGACCGCTGCTCGGCGTCGCCTTGCTCGGTTGGGCGCAGCAGCTCCAATGGGAGACGGCCTCCGGCCCCTTCCGGCTGGTGTTCTGGCTGACGCTCATTCCCGGCGTCCTCGCGGTGCTGGCGTTCCTGCTCCTCGTTCGAGATCCGGAGCAATCACCGAACCCGGCGCTGAAATTCTTCTCGACGCTGCGAGATCTGCCGGCGCGCTTCAAACGCTATCTCGCCGCCGTTGGCATCTTTGGGATGGGGGACTTCTCCCACAGCCTGCTCATTCTGGCCGCGACGCAGATGCTGACGCCTTCGATGGGCGTGATCGAGGCCGCACAGGTCGCGGGCCTGCTCTATGTCTGGCGCAATATTGTTCAGGTCGCGACCTCCTATCCGGTCGGTATGCTGGCCGATCGCTACGGCCAGCGTAGCGTGCTGATCGCGGGCTACTGCTCGGGCGTACTTACTGCAGCGCTGACCGCATACGCTTTCGCGACTGGCGCGGACACGGTCGCCGTGCTTGCCGGGATATTCTTCGTTGCCGGCCTATATGTCGCCGTCCAGGAAGCGCTTGAGGCGACCGTGACGGCCGAGATGGTCAGCCAGGACACGCTCGCGACGAGCTACGGCGCGCTCGGCACGGTGAATGGTGCGGCGAAATTCGTGTCCAGCACTGCCGTCGGCGTGCTGTGGACCGCCGTATCGCCCACTTTCGGCTTCGCCGTTGCGGCCGTCGTAATGGCTGCGGGCACTCTCGCCCTTATTCGTGTCCGATAGAAGGCGATTTGACCTCAGAACCCACGGAAGCCCAGCGTCAGTGTCTTGGCTACAAACTTCGGCGCGCTCCCGACCGGCAAATGGCTACGGCGTCAGATAACTCCAAACCAGCCTGGTGCTCTCACGGTGTTCGTCAGCGCCTTCATATTCCGCCTCGAGCTTGGCGTATTCGGCGTTGAGGGCTTCGATCGTCGCGCGCTCCTCGTCGGTCAGATCAACCGGCGTGCCGGTAATCCCGCGCAGTCCGCGCGCGACATCGTAGGGATGGCTGACATCGACCTCGATCCATTTCCAGCCTTCGCCCGCGATATCGTCGGCGATGATCTTCAGTTTCTCTGAAACCAGGCGATCGAGTAGCGCCGGGTCCTGCAGCCATCCGCCGTCGTCGGCTTGGAACAGATCGCGCATGATGCTGCCACCGGCGGCCTCATAGGCGTCGAGCCCGACGAAGATCGCCCGCTTGTCGGACGCGCGCACCGTGCTCTCGGTCAGCATGCGACGGATCTGATAGGGCTCCTTGGACCATGAGTTGCGGATCGACTCCCAGACCTGGACCTGACGCGCCTCGTTGGCCGAGACGGTGAAGGCCATGAGCTGCTCCAGCGTCATGCCGTCCTCGGCATAGACATCGAGGAGCGACCGCGCGACCGCGGCCAGGCGCAAGCGCTGCTTCACGACATTGACGGGAATGAAGAAGGCCGCCGCGATATCCTCCTCGGACTGGCCCTTCAGGCGCATGTCCTGAAACGCACGGAACTGGTCGAGGGGATGCAGCGGCGCGCGCTCGATATTCTCGGCGAGCGAATCCTCCTCGGCGAGAATGGCGGTCGAGGGGTCGCGCACCACGCAGGGCACCGCGGCGGTCTTGCCCAGGCGCTTCTGCTTCACCAGAAGCTCCAGCGCCCGGTAGCGGCGGCCGCCGGCCGGAACCTCGAACATGCCGGTCTCCTGACCCTCGGCGTCGAGGACGGGGCGGACGTTGAGGCTCTGGATCAGGCCGCGGCGGGCGATCGAGGCCGCTAGGTCATCGATCGAGACGCCAGCTTTCACGCGCCGGACGTTCGACTGGCTCAGCACCAGCTTGTTGAAGGGAATGTCGCGCGAGGACGACAGGGTGATCTTCTGAACGGCAGTAGCCATCGGGATTTACTCCGCGACGGGCGGCCGAAAGCCTCTCTCTCGGCCTCCAACCCGTCACGAAAATCCCTCGACCCTCTTCCTCTCAGGGGCTCGATGACGAGCGCCCGCCGAGCGCGGAACCCTTGGGACAAGCGGCGCTGACATCGCTCAAGAGTTCCTCTGCCGCCTTGAGCGCCTGCTGCGGCGACAGGAGCGCCGGCTCGTGCGCCGCGAGATCGCGAATGCGGTAGCGGCAATAGTAGGGCGAGAGGATCGCGAGGAGCGAATGGAGGTCTGGGTAGCTCGGATGCAAGCCGAGCCCTTCAGCGGCATCCAACGCCTTGGTCAGATCGTGCCGGATTTCGAGCCGGCACTGTTCATCGTTCCAACCCCGGGATTGCAGGAAGGATTTGAGCGACAGTTCGATCGCACAGGCGATTTGGTGAAGCACGATTTCACGGGAGTGGTTGTCATCCCGGGATAGGTGCTGGGCGCCGGCCAGAAATCCGGCGGCGTTCTTGAGCAGATGCTCGCCACGGAAGCGCGTTGGCATCAGGCCACCTCCCGCTCGCCGGCGTCAACAGACACCGGAGCAAGTCGTTCGTCTTCGGGCAGAAAGCCGAGCAGGAAGTCGGCAGCTTTGCTAGCTTGTGATGCCGCGCGGACGATGGCGCGATTGTCCTCGCGCAGGACCTCGGCCCACGAGCCGACATAGTCAGCGTGGCGTACGGTCGGCACGATGCCGAGGGCTGCGCAGCAGAACGCTGCCGAAATCTCGGCCACCAGCTCCTCGAAAGCGTACTTCCGGGAACCGAAGGAGCCCGAGAGATCGCGGTTCAGACGGTGCGGCGCCCCGCTGGCATGGGAGCATTCATGCAGGGCCGTTCGATGCCAGTTGATCGGCTCGAAAAACGCCTGGGGCGGCGGGACCATGACATAATCGTGCGCCGGCACATAGAAGGCGCGGTCGCCGCCGATGCGGAAATCGATTCCGCTCGCCTTGATGAGCGCCTCGACCCTCGGCTCGATCAGGCCGGGCTCAGGCGGCGGTGCGGCTATGGCGAGGTCTTCGGGCAAGCCCTCGCATTGCGCCAGGTTGAAGACCGTGAATCGCTTGAGGAAGGGGATGGCCTGGGCATCCTCGCCGGTCTCGCGAGCGCGCCGCTTCTCGTCGTCGGGGACGAAGCGGTCGGCATAGACGACGGTGATGCCATGCTCGCCCCGGCGGACATGGCCGCCGAGCGAGAGGGCCTGGCGAAAGGTCAACCAACTCTGGCAGGGGAAGCCGTGCTGGATGACGGCGCCCCAGAGGATCAGCACATTGACGCCGGAATAGCAGCGTGCGGTGGCCGCGTTCCTCGGCATGGCGAGGGGCGCCTTGGCCGCCGCTGTCCCCCAGGGCTGAACCCAGGGAAGCCGGCCGGCTTCCAGCTCGGCGAGGATCTTGCTGGTGATTTCGTCATAGAGGCTCGTCCGATCGGAGCCGGAACGGGTGCGCGCATCATGTCTGGACATTGCAGGTCTCCGCGACGGGCGCCGGAGGCCTCTCCTCCAGCCCTCAATCCGTCACGGAAACCCGGCCTGCACTCTCACTCTTTGGTGGCGTTGCGGGGTCTCCCCGCAGAAGGGGTCGGCCGAGACGGCAGGCTCGGCCCGCAGGGGAAGGCTTTCCCCACCACCCATTTCCAGATCACGGCTGTAGCAAGTCCAATCTACAGGCCATTGACTTCCAATTATCATGCCTGATAGTTCCAATCGTCAGAGAATCGGAAAAGTGCATGTACGAGCGATTCGTGGAGCGTCGGGCGGAGGAAGCCCTCTCAGACACCCCGGTGGTCCTGATCGTGGGACCGCGCCGGGCCGGCAAGACCACGCTTGTCCGGAAGATGGGAGAAGCGGGTCGGACCTATATCACGCTCGACGATCAGACGGTCCTCGACGCCGCACAGTCCGATCCGGCCGGTTTCATTCGTGGCCTGGATAAAGCCATTATCGACGAGATCCAGCGCGCGCCCGACCTGCTGCTGGCAATCAAGAAGACGGTGGACGAGGACTATCGTCCTGGCCGCTTTCTGCTGACCGGCTCCGCCAATGTGCTCACCTTGCCCCGGGTCGCCGACAGCTTGGCGGGGCGGATGGAAACCCTCCGGATGCTGCCGCTGGCCCGGGCTGAAATAAAGGGCAGGGCGCCGACCTTCCTGGAACGCCTGTTCGCGGGAAAACTTCAGGGGGAGCGGGAGGCGATCGTCGGCGACGATCTCGTCGAACTCGCGCTGCTCGGAGGCTTTCCCGAGGCGATCAGCCGTGAGAGCGAACGGCGGCGACAGGATTGGGCGCGCTCCTACTTGACGTCGGTTCTGACTCGCGACCTCAGAGACATTGCCGAGATCGAGAAGCTAACGGAGCTGCCTAAGTTCGTCCGGCTGCTCGCGGAGCATTCGGGGCAGTTGGTCAACTACTCGCAGTTCGGCTCCAGCATCAATGTCAGCCACAAGACCGGACAGCGCTATGTCGCGCTGTTGGAGCAGGTGTTCCTCGTCTCGACATTGCAGCCCTGGTACACGAATGCGCTGAAGCGGATCGCCAAGACGCCGAAGCTGCATTTCCTCGATTCCGGCCTGCTCGCCACGGCGCGCGGATTGAGCTTCGATCGGGTGAAGGCGGACCGCGAGGTGTTTGGCCCGCTTCTGGAAAGCTTCGTGTTCTCCGAAGTCCTGAAGCTCATGACGGCGTCGGACCTGCGACTGTCGCCTTACCATTTCCGCGACCAGCAGATGCACGAGGTGGACATCGTGCTGGAGCGCGACGACGGCATGATCGTGGGGATCGAGGTGAAGGCGGCCGCAACGGTGAAGTCCGGCGACTTCGCTGGCCTGCGGACCTTGGCCGAGGCCTGCAAGGAACGGTTCGCCTACGGCGTCGTGCTCTATGACAGCACCGATCTCGTGCCTTTCGGCGACAGGTTGGCGGCGGCGCCGTTATCGTCGTTGTGGGGCTGAGCGCTATGGGCCGGCGCGAAGACACCACTGCGTATAAAGGGCTGGCGGGCAATCAAGGTCAGGTCGGGAAGGCAGGGTCTGTCCAAGACGTTCTTGCGCCTGCAAGGCAACAGATTGATGAAGCCATTTGGGATAGATGGTTGCAGTATAATAGAAATATTGGGGGCGAGACAGGCAATGAAGTCGTCCGTGAAGAAGGAGCCTTACGCGCTGCGCTGACCGACTGAAGCGTTTGTGGGAGCTGTGAGGGCGTGCAGGATCATGGCCCACAGAAGCGCGATCCAGCGGATGAGCAGTCTGAAGTTGTAGCCGACGGCGGCGAGGATGGCGTTTGCGGCGTCGCCCTGTGTTCCCTTGAGCTGGCATCGGGTCATGCGGTGTTCGTTCTTGAGGTGGCCGATGACGGGTTCGACGGCGGATCGCCTGCGGAAGGCGCGTTTGATGGCGGGGGTGAGGCCGCGTTTCTGGTTGGCGACGTAGACCTTGAAGCGCTGCTGCTTGGGAGCGTTGTGGCCGCGATAGCCGGCGTCGGCGACGATCCGCGTGAGGGTCGCGCCAACAGTGCTTTCGATGTCGGGGATGACGGTCGCGAGCGTGTGGCCGTCATAGGGGTTGCCGGGGATCGCCTTGGCATGGGCGACGAACTGGCCGCCCCTGCAGCGCTCCAGCGTCGTGGCGACGCTGACCTTGACGCCGAACTCATAGGGCTTGTGGGACTTGCCCTTGCCGATGCATTCGACCTCCGGCGCGTGCATCGAATAGATCTTCTTGCCGCGCTGACGTTGGCGCTGGTCCCTGACCTGCCTGGCCAGCGCGAGCGGCAGGGCGAAGGCCTCGGCCAACTCGGGCCGGCCGGCGATCTTGCGGGCGATGTCGCGGATGACGCGGCCGAGCATGGTGCGCAGGCTCTTCAGGGCCCGGTTGGCGCGCTTGAACTGTTTGGCATGGGCGTAGCGCTGCTGCTGGATCAAGGCGATCTTGCCGACCCGCGCATAGGACTGGCGCAGGGCCAGCGCCTTATCCTTGGCCAGCCGCACCAGGCGCTCGCGGGCCTTGTGCATCAGCCGGGCGTCGGTGGGGAAGGCGATCGCCTTCTCCTGCACGGTGGTGTCGACGATCACCTGCCCGAAGTGGCGGGTTTTGCCGCGCCCAGGCGAACCGCCGCCGAGAGGCTCTCCTGCACCAGGGCCGCGAGCCGGTCCTCGCCCATGCGCTGGCGCCAGCGCGTCAGCGAGGAGCGGTCGAAGACGAGCCTGTGCCGGAAGAACTCCTCGCCGCAGAAGAGCTGGTAATACGGGTTCTCGACCCAGCGCTCGCACAAGACCTCGTCGGAGAGGTCGTGCATGTGCTTGAGGATCGACAGCCCCGCCATCAGCCGCGTCGCCAGCGGCGGCCGGCCCGGATCGTCGTCATAGACCGCGCCGAAACGCTCTTCCAGGAAGCTCCAGTCGATCGTCCGGGCAAGCTTCGCCAGCGCGTGCTCGCCATCGACGATCTGGTCGAGCCTGGCCCGGAACAGATCGCTCTGGCCGCTGTCCCGACGCTCCCTTGGCCGCATCGAAGCGCCCTCCCGTCACCGCGATGACGATAGGGAGTCACGCCTCGCGGCCGAACGCAATTTGCAAGGAAACCGCCATGCCAACGCCCAAAACCGGCAAACGAAAAACCCCAGACAGAGCCAAAATATCAAATTAATCAGTGATATGCGGGCTCTTCACAGGTGACAATGAAGGCGTTTGAATTCGACCATCGTCTTATCAATTCCTACGCCCGGTTCTCGCGGCCGTTCAGCACCATTCGATCTGAAGACCTGAAATCAGAGATCGGTCGGCAGTACGATGCCGGGCGCTTCTGGCCGGACGCTCTACTGTCGCTGAACCCTCGATATCTTGAGGGCTCGACCGTCGATGATCTGGTCGCCTCGGGTGATCTCGACGAAGCGACCGGCAGGATATTTCGTTTCGGCGAAACGCCCCTCCGGTTTCATCGCCACCAGGCGCAGTCCATCGCAAAGGCCCGCGCCGCGCAGAGTTTTGTCGTCACGACCGGAACTGGCTCGGGCAAGTCCCTTTGCTTCTTCGTGCCGGTGGTCGATGCGATCGTCCGCGCTCGGAAATCCGGGAAGCCGCGCAGGACCAGCGCCATCATCGTCTATCCGATGAACCTCGTCGCGACGCTGGGCCGAGACGTTGCCTCGACATACGAACTTAAAAGCGTCCGGCTTACCTGTCGCAGCATTTACCGCTGCGGCCATGTCCTTCTCTGCTTTCGCTTGGGTTAGCCTGTCCCGATTGACGCATTGAATGACAGTGCGTTCGTCAGGCTGATCATCGAAGGGGTGTACCCCGATGATGTCACGGCCTTGATCGCTTCCCGTCTGACCGAACCAAGCGAGATCCGTCCAGCCGTCGCAAAGATGATAGGCGAATACGAGGCGTTCGAACTCGGCTCCGCCAAAGTCCTCGAAATGAATCGGTCGGACGGTTCGTGCGATTCTCATCTATCAGCCTCTAGTTAGTTGCCCTACGCCGCGCATAGGATTGATGACTTCGATGCCGGTGAAGTCGCGCTCATTGCCCGTGACGACCACGCAGTCATTTGCTTCCGCAACTGCGGCGATAATCGTCTCAAGCGCGCTGCGCGGTTGCCCCGCCGCCGCGCCCTCGGCCATCAGCCGAGCCCAGACTAGGCAAGCCTTCTCGTCGAAAGGCAGAATCCGGCCGGCGAAGAGAGCGGGGGGGCCTTCCGGCCCGGCGAACCACGTTTCGAGTTGGTTTCGCTTCCGGCCGGCAGGCTTCTCCAGCACGCCGCGCCGAATCTCGGCGATGGTGAGCGATGCGATGAAAAGGTCTTCGTCGGCCTGCTCGGCCATCCACGCCAGCAGCGATTCCGATGGGACCGGCTTGGTGATGTTACCGATGATGTTGGTGTCGAGAAGATACCGGCTCACAAGTCAACCTTGCGACCTGGCTCGAAGGAACGGGCTGGCAGGGCGTCGGCGCCGACCAGAGGCGAGCGCCGGAGCGCTTCGAGGATGCCTCCCTTTCGCGGCGGGTGACCGGCGATGCCTTGGCTGACGGCCACCCGCAAGCGCTCGGCTTCCAGACCGCCCTCGGCCAAGTGCTTCGCAAATGAGCGAATTAGCTCGCGGTCGGAGTCGCGACCGAGAACCTCGAAGCGCGCCATGCCGCGTTCCACCAAGCGGTTTCGGTAGTTCTTGATGGCGCGCCTCTGGGACGTGTCGCTCATGATTGACCTCTGAATTATTACCAGTAATATATCCAGTTACAGGCTGATCGGCAAGGCGGCCTGGAACAAGAGCATGTCCCGGAAAGGAGGCGATGATGGTCGATGCCCGCAAAAACCGCCCGCGACCGCATCGCCCTGCCGCCGATTGTAAGTTTTTGCGCTTCGCCGCGACGCGCCACGCTTCGCCAACGGAACCGAACGCAACCGGGAGCATCCGATATTTCGCTGCACGTTTCATGCATAACCAACTGAAACTATTCAATGTTATGTGGTTCGATGCAACAATCTCGGCATGTCCGCCAACGTGTTGCAGTTCCCAGGGTCGCAGGGCGACGCCGACCTTTACGACTACGTCCGCCCGGTCCGGTCGGTGGCGCCCGAGCCGCGGTCACGCGCCCGGAAAGGGGTCGAGCACCAAGCGAACCGCAAAGTCTCTGATGACTGGCCCGATTACGTGCCGGTCACTGAGGCTGAGCTGGACCTTTTCGAGGTCCATTTCGGCCAGATTCTCGACGAGCTGTTGGGCTCGAAAAGCTAATATTGTGAACGGAGGTTCCGCATGAATGCCAAAGCGACCCCCGCCTTGGTATCGCCGGGGCGTGCCGCACTCTATTTGCGTGTTTCGACCGGCCGGCAGGCCGAACACGATCTTTCGATTCCGGACCAGCGCCGCCAACTTCAGGCCTATTGCCAAGCGAAGGGGATCGCCGTCGTCGCCGAGTTTGTTGAGCCCGGCGCCTCGGCGACAGACGACCGGCGGCCTGAGTTTCAGCGGATGATGGATGCCGGAGCGCAGAAGCCTGCGCCGTTCAACTTCATCATCGTCCATTCTTTCTCGCGCTTCTTTCGCGATCAGTTCCAGCTCGAATTCTACGTCCGGCGGCTGGCGAAGAACGATATCCGCCTGACTTCCATCACGCAGGATCTCGGGGACGATCCGATGAGCGTGATGATGCGCCAGATCATGGCGTTATTCGACGAGTACCAGTCGAAGGAGAACGCCAAGCACACGCTCCGGGCCATGCGCGAGAATGCCCGCCAGGGCTATTGGATTGGCTCGCGGCCGCCCTTCGGCTACAGGATCGTGGCGGCCGAGCAGCGGGGCGCGAGGACCAAGAAGAAGATCGAGCCCGATCCGGCCCAGGTGGAGACGGTCCGGCTTATGTTCCGGCTCGCACGGGTCGGCGCCGACGACGGGCCAATGGGGTCCCGCCAGATCGCCGACTATTTGAACACGCGCGGTATCCGGACGCAGACCGGGGGGGCGCTGGGGTGTCGGGGCGGTCCACCAGATCCTGACGCGGGAGACCTACATCGGTCGCCATCGCTTCAATGTCTCGGGCAAGCGCAAGGGAGAGCAGAAGTCGGAAGACGAGATCGTCGACGTGGCGGTCGAGCCGATCATCGACGAGGAGGAGTTCGCTGAGGTGCAGGCGGTGATGCGCTCGCGCAGCCCGCAACTGAAGGCCCCGCGCTTCGTAACGGCCGGGACGCTCCTCGGCGGCGTATGCTTCTGTGCCGACTGTGGGGGAGCCATGACGCTCCGCACCTCCGGCAAGGGTGACCAATACCGTTACTACACCTGCTGCACAACGGCACGGCAGGGGAAGACGGCGTGTCGTGGCCGCACGATCCCGATGGACGAACTGGACACGATGGTCGTGTCGCATCTGGAGGAGCGACTGCTTGCGCCCGAGCGACTTGAGGAGCTGCTCGCTGGCCTGCTTAAACGCAGAGAGGAGCACGCTGAACGCCTGAAGGGTCGCATTGCCGAACTGAGGAAGCAGGCTGCAGACGCGGAGGCCAAGCTGACTCGGCTGTACGAGGCCATTGAGAATGGTCTTGCTGAAATGGACGATTCCAACCTCAAGGGACGGATTGTCGAGTTGAAACGAGTCCGTGATGCGGCGCGGGCCGATGCGGACCGGGCCGAAAACCGCGGCGAGGGCGACGACAATCGTGTGACGCCGGAGCTGCTGCGTCGGTTTGGGGTCGAGGCCCGCAAAAAGATCAGGGATCGAGAGGGCGGTTTCCGGCGCCATCACCTCCAGGCGCTAGTGCAGCGGGTGGAGGTCGGAACAGACGAAATTCGGATCAGGGGATCGAAGCCAAGGCTCCTCCAGACGCTTGTGGCGTCCGGAGGAGGCTATGGAGTGGAAACGGCGACGCACGGCGTTCGCAGTTTCGTTCCGAAATGGCTCCCCGGGCCGGATTCGAACCAGCGACCAACCGGTTAACAGCCGGTTGCTCTACCACTGAGCTACCGAGGAACAGGCCATGCGAGGGCCTTGAAATACTGAGAAGCGGGCTTCAGTGCAAGCGATCCGTTCGGGTCTGTTCATGGATTTGCAAAAGCGCCGGCTCCACAAAGAAAGAGGGCCGCGCTGGGGGCGCGGCCCTAAGTCGTTGGGTAATGGTGGGGTGTCTTCAAGGGAAGACAGTAACCATTCTCAAGGAACGTCGTTAAAAAAAGGTTAACGCAATCGCCCACATTCGATTCAAATCACAGCGCCTAGAGGTACTCGCGCCATCAGGATCGGGAGCGGCAGCAAATTCTTCGCTGCCCATATGTTTCACTGGGCCTAAATGTTCCATCGGCCCGTTCCATCGGCGAAGCGGTACCGGGGCCAAAAGAATGCTCGTGGAGCTGGAGGCCACGCCCGGAATTGAACCGGGGTACACGGTTTTGCAGACCGTTGCGTAACCACTCCGCCACGTGGCCGCCCGTCCAAGAACCGCAGTGCCTAGCATGACGTGCCGGGCGTTCACAATATCTCTGACGCCCCGAGTCCAATCGGGGAGGGGACGATGTGGCGCGCCGCGTCATGGGTTGTTCGCGGCTTTGTGCATCCCTATAAGGCTGAGTGATTCGATTCGTTCAAGGCTCAAGGTCCTTTCCGCATGGTCAATTTCGCGACGCTGCGCGCAACGATGGTCGACAGTCAGCTGAGGACCAATGACGTGAACGATCCGCGTGTGCTTGCCGTGATGGGCGCGGTGCCACGCGAGCGCTTCCTGCCGCCCGCCAAGCGGCATCTGGCCTATGTGAGCGAGCCCGTCGCGCTTTCCCAGGGACGCAGCCTCCTAGATCCGCGCGCGGCCGGCAAGCTCATGCAGCTGGCAGAAATCGCGGAGGGGGATGTCGTGCTCGTCGTGGGTGCGGGCACCGGCTATCTCGCGGCGGTTGCGGCCGGGCTTGCCTCCGCCGTCGTCGCGCTTGAGGAAGATGAGGGGATCGCGCAGCAGGCCAGCACGGCCTTGCGCGAGTTGCAGCTCGACAATGTTTCCACGGTCAATGGGCGGTTGGCCGATGGCGTGCCGGGGCAGGGGCCGTTCGATGTCATTTTGATCGGAGGGGCCGCGGATGAGGTTCCTCAAGCGGTGTTTGCGCAACTGAAGGAGGGCGGCCGGCTTGCCGTCATTCTGCGGCAGGGGCCCTTAGGTCGCGCTCACCTTTTCGTTAAGTCGGGGGGTGCCCTCTCGAAAAGAATTGCATTTGACGCCACAGTGCCGGTCCTTCCCGAGCTTGCGAAGGCGCCGGGGTTCGTTTTCTAAGCCCCGGGGAAGCGTTCATCCTTGTGAACGGACATCCTTGTAGCCGGGGCGTGGGGGGGTAAGAGTTTGTTAAGCAGTTTCAAGGATTGCTGTGCACAGGGGAAAATCGTCATGCCGTCGCGCACCTTAAGAGCCTTCACTGCGGCCCTCATGATGGGCGCGGTCAGTCTGAATACGATTCCGGCCTCTGCGGAGAGCCTGAACGAGGCCCTGTCGGGCACCTATACCTCAAACCCGCAACTGCTCGCGGACCGGGCGCGCCAGCGCGCGACCGACGAACAGGTTTCGCAGGCAGTTTCGGGGTGGCGGCCTTCGGTGACCGTGCAGGGTACCTGGTCGGCCGAGAAGACCGAAGCGACGATCCCGCCCGCCGCCACGCAGGAAGAGAATCTCGAACCTCTCTCCGGGACGGTGACGGCCGTGCAGCCGATCTTTCAAGGCGGCCGCGTGCTGGCGCAAACCCGCGCCGCCAAGGCCAGTGTGCGCGCCGGCCGCGCACAATTGACGGGAACCGAGCAAACGGTCCTCCTCAATGCCGTGACGGCCTATGTGGATGTGGTCAGGGATGAATCGACCGTCGAGCTCAGCAAGAACCTCGTCGAAGTCCTCGCCCGTCAGCTTCAGGCGACACGGGACAGGTTCGAGGTGGGCGAAATCACCCGCACCGACGTTGCGCAGGCCGAGGCCCGCCTCTCGGGCGCGCAGTCCGCGCTCGTTGCCGCACAGGCCCGACTGACGCAGAGCCGCACGGCCTATGAGCGCACGATCGGCAATCCGCCCGTGGATCTTGACCGCTCGCCGCCGGTGCCTGCGCTGCCGGCGTCACAGGAAGAGGCGCTCGAGGCGGCGATGCAGCTCAACCCCTCGCTGATCGTGGCTCGGGAGCAGGAGATCGCGTCGTCCTACAATATCGACCTTGCCATCGGCGGATTGCTGCCCACCTTGTCGGTGCAGGGCAGCTTCACCAAGAGCGATGGATCGCAGACGCGCGAAAGCGAAGTTGAAGTTTCGACCATCGAAGGCGTTCTCACCGTGCCGCTCTACCAGGGCGGCGTAGAGTATTCAGCGATCCGCGAGGCCAAGCAGACAAACAGCCAGCGGCGGCTGCTCCTCGCACAATCGCAGCGCGAGGTGATCGAGGCGGTCAAGAACACCTGGGACGCCTATCTTTCGGCAAAGGCCGCAAGCGTTTCCAACCGCGAGCAGGTGCGGGCCAACGAGATCGCGCTTGAAGGCGTGCAACAGGAAGCGCAAGTGGGCGCGCGCACGACACTCGATGTGCTCGATGCCGAACAGGAGCTGCGTGATTCACGTGTCGCGCTTGTCACTAGCCAGCGCGATGAGATCGTTGCAGCCTATTCTTTGCTTGCCGCCGTGGGCGGGCTGACTGCGCAAGGACTGGCTCTTCCGGTCGAGATTTACGATCCTGTCACCAATTATGATGAAGTATCGGGGTCCTGGATAGGATTTGGCTCCTCGGAATAATGCATTTTGAGGGTGGCCTGGGACGAAACACTCGATTTTGTGTCATCTGTCTCGTACCGTAACTAACGATTCGACTCGCAGATCGAGGCTTGTTCATGGCGAATCCCGCCCCGTCGCAGAACGAACCCACCATGGAGGAAATCCTTGCCTCCATCCGGCGCATCATCTCGGAGGATTCTCCTCCCGAGGCGCCCAAACCTGCCGCTTCCCCGGCGGCGGCCGCTCCCGCGGCTGCCCTCGCGGAGGAGGAGGATGACGTCCTTGAGCTCACGCAAGTGGCCGAGGACGAGGATGAGGCCATGGTGGAGGATGAGGCAGAAGAGGAAGACGACACGTTCGAACTTTCTCAGGATGCCGTCTTTGCAGAACAGTCTCTCTCGGAGCCGGAGCCCTTGCCTGAACCGGAGCCGGAGCCCGTGTCAACCACTCCGCAACCCGAGCCGCGTTATGAAGCTCCGGTTATACGCCGTCAGCCCGAGTTACCTCCGGCACCGGCCCAACCTGCGCTGAAACCCGTTGCAACGGAGAAGGAAGTCATGCTGGTCGAGAGAGAAGAAGATACGAGCCTTGTGTCCTCGAACACATCGCAAAAGGGCGTCGCCGCGTTCGGTGCGCTCGCCCAGAACATGCGCATCGCGTCCATCGACAGCCGTACGATCGAGGATGTGGTCCATGACCTTCTGAAGCCGATGCTGAAGGACTGGCTCGAGCGCAATCTTGCCGATACGGTCGAGCGCCTCGTTCAGGAAGAAATCGACCGGATGTCGCGCCGCGGCCGCAAGTAAGGCCAAAAAGGCGAAAGATTTGGTCCGGCTCCCGCCGCGTGGCCCTTGACGGGCGCGCCGGGAGCCGTTCCTTTTCGGGGCTTGTCTTTGCCGCCTGATTTGAGCCCTTCATCCCATGCTTGAGAAAACCTACCGGCCCCAAGAGGTCGAACAACGCCTCTATCAGATGTGGGAGACATCGGGTGCCTTCCGCGCCGGCCAAAGGCCGCCGGCGCCGCCGTTCACGATCATGATCCCGCCGCCGAACGTCACGGGCTCCCTCCATGTCGGGCATGCGCTCAACGACACGCTGCAGGACATTCTCTGCCGGTTCGAGCGCATGCGGGGCAAGGACGTGCTCTGGCAGCCGGGCACCGACCATGCCGGTATCGCGACGCAGCTCGTAGTCGAGCGCCAACTCGCCGAACAGCAGACTTCGCGCCTTGCCCTCGGCCGCGAGGAATTCATCCGCCGCGTCTGGGAATGGAAGGAAGTCTCGGGCGGCACGATCACGGGCCAGCTGCTCCGGATCGGCGCCTCGTGCGATTGGAGCCGCGAGCGCTTCACCATGGACGAGGGGCTCAGCCGCGCGGTTCTCAAAGTCTTTGTAAGGCTTTACAAGGACGGGCTCATCTATAAGGACAACCGCCTCGTCAATTGGGACCCGCAACTGCAAACGGCTGTGTCCGACCTTGAGGTCGAACCCATCGAGGTGAAGGGCCATCTGTGGCACCTCAAATATCCGTTGGCGGACAATCCGGCGCACTTCATCGTCGTGGCAACGACGCGGCCCGAGACGATGCTGGGGGATGCTGCGGTTGCCGTTCATCCCGAGGATGCGCGCTATCGCGGGCTGATCGGCGCGATGGTGCGCCTGCCGTTGACGGGCCGGCTCATCCCCATCATCGCGGATGCGTATGCCGATCCTGAAAAAGGCTCGGGTGCGGTCAAGATCACGCCGGCGCATGATTTCAACGATTTCGAGGTCGGCCGGCGCCACGATCTGCCGCGCCACAATATTCTTGCGCCCGACGGCACGCTCAATGACTTCGTGCCCGCCGCCTATCGTGGGCTCGACCGGTTCGCGGCGCGCAAGAAGGTGCTTGCGGATCTGGAGGCCCTCGGCCTCATCGAAAAGATCGATCCCATCGTCCACGCCGTGCCGCATGACGAGAAGACGAAAACGGTGGTGCTGGAGCCGTTCCTCACCGAGCAATGGTATCTGAACGCGGCGCCGCTGGCGGCGGCGGCGAGCGATGCGGTCAGGCGCGGCGAGACACGCTTTGTGCCCGCGCACTGGGAGAAGACCTATTTCCAATGGCTCGACAACATCCAACCCTGGTGCATCTCGCGCCAGCTCTGGTGGGGCCATCAGATACCGGCCTGGTACGGACCCGACGGACACATCTTCGTTGAGGAAAGCGAGGCCGAAGCCGTCGCCGCTGCGGCCAGGCATTACGGCCACGAAGCGCCCTTAAAGCGCGACCCGGACGTGCTCGACACCTGGTTTTCATCGGCCCTTTGGCCCTTCTCGACACTGGGATGGCCGGATCAAACGCCTGAGCTGAAGAAGCACTACAAGACCGACGTGCTCGTCACGATGTTCGACATCATCTTCTTCTGGGTCGCCCGGATGATGATGATGGGGCTCTATTTCATGCGCGAAGTGCCGTTTCACACCGTTCTCATCCATGCGCGCGTCGTCGATGAGAAGGGGCAGAAAATGTCGAAGACGCGCGGCAATGTGGTCGATCCCTTAACGCTGATCGATCAGTTCGGCGCGGATGCCTTGCGCTTTGCGCTGGCGATCGCGGCGGCGCAGGGCAAGGATGTGCGTGTCGGGCCCTCGCGCGTCGAGGGCTATCGCAATTTCTGCACAAAGTTGTGGAACGCCGCGCGGTTCTGCGAGATGAACGGCGTGAAGCGGGTGGAAGGCTTTGACCCGGCGCGCCTGCAGGAAACGGTCAATCTGTGGATCGTGACCGAGGTCGTGCGCACGGAGCGCATGGTGACCGAGGCCATCCAGGCCTATCGCTTCAACGATGCGGCCGGCGCGCTTTACCGCTTCATCTGGGATGTGTTCTGCGACTGGTATCTGGAGTTCATCAAGCCCGTCCTCACCGAAGGCTCCGCCGCCGCGCAGGCGGAGACACGCGCCACGGCCGCCTTCGTGCTCGATCAGATCCTCATCCTTGCGCATCCCTTCATGCCATTCATCACCGAGGAGCTGTGGCAGGTGACGGGGGCGGAGGGCCCTGCGCGCGAGACGATGCTGACGCTCGCGCCGTGGCCCGAATACGGCACGATCGGCGCCATCGCGGCGGCGGCGGAAATGGATTGGGTGATCGCGCTCATCTCAGAAATCCGGTCGGTGCGCTCAACGATGAACGTGCCAGCCTCCGCCAAGATCGCGCTCGTGCTCAAGGGCGCGGGCGCGGACAGTCTTGCACGGCTGTCGCGGCACAAGGACGTGATCTTAAGGCTCGCGCGGCTATCCACCGCCGAGGCGGGCGATGAGATACCCAAGGGCTCGGCCCAGATCGTCATCGGCGAGGCGATTGCCGCGCTCCCGCTTGAGGGCGTCATCGACATGGGCGCCGAACTGGCGCGTCTTAAGAAGGAACTGCAAAAGATCGAAGGCGATATCGCCAAGATCGAGGCCAAGCTCTCGAATGCCGATTTCGTCGCGCGCGCGCCCGAAGAGATCATCATTGAGCAGCGCGAGCGCAAAGCGGATGCCGAGGCGTCGGCGTTGAAGCTCAAGGAGGCGCTGGCGCGGTTGTCGCGCTAGCGCATGTTCCCCTAAATGCTGGTCGGATAGGTGCGCCAGGTTTACGCGTTGGACGTCGTTTTCTGCCGAAAACTGGTGGCCACTTTTCGGGAAAACGCTCTAGCTGTGAGCTTTCAGTAGGTTGTCCATTCGGTCCCGACCGAGGAAGCTGAGGTTGCGAAGCTTCAGTGTCCAAGG
>JACADY010000017.1 GCA_013389115.1 Alphaproteobacteria bacterium | reverse complement strand
TTGTTGGCGACGATGACGCCGAGGCCGGCGACCATGACCGTGCTCAGAATGAACACGATCACGACCAGGGCATAGCGCCCGACCGTGCCTGTGATCTTCAGCATGAAATGGATGGCAAGGGTTGCAAAGACGACCTGAAGGCTCTTGAAGACGACGCTTGTCTGCATGGCATCGGGAACGACGCCGAACTCGTCGGCAAGCGCGCGGGTCCACACATCGGCTTCGATGATGTGGTAGTCGACAAAGAGGGCGAGGCCCGCGATCAGCATGCTCGCGACCGCGGCAACGACATAGTACCAGCGGTAGTTGTAGATGCGGTGATGCAATTCCAGGTTTTCAACGATCTGGGCGTGCTCGGCCTCGATGCCATTGGCGGCCGCCTTCCCCTTGAAGCGGGCGCGCAGCGTCTCGGGCAGCATCCGCATGCGGAATATCTGGCGCAGCCTGCTTCGGACACCGCTTGGGCCCCAGCTTGGGATGTCGGGCGGCGTCAACAGGCGTATTCTCAGCTCTTCCTGGCTACGATCCTCAGCCATATTCCCCTTCCGGCCCCCGCGCCGTCCTTCCACGTGTTCAAGCTGTTGGGTTCACACCTCCCTTGAATACGCAAGGGCCGCAGCCGAAGGCCGCATCGTTAATTAAGTGTAAAATTGTGGCGAAAACCAGATGCGCATGCGGCGGCCGCGAAGAGATGCCGCGTAGGCCACATTCTTTGCGGATCGTCCGGTGATCCTGACCGGCTTCATCTGGCGTTCAGCTCCGATCTGAATGGTTTTGCCGCGGCAGTCAGACCCTGCATTCTGCTCACACCATGCTATGAATCCGCGCAGGCTCGCGATCACAGGCGTGTGACCGGAGCAAGAATTCTCACAGGGGGATCCCATGACAGGACGATTGCGCGCTTTGGCGGTCATCGCCGCCGCCATCCTTGCCGTCGCGTTCATGTGGCGGCCGGCCGCCGCCCAGAGCGAGGCCGAGGGGGCGCTGCTTGCCACCGACAAGGCGTTCTCGGAAATGAGCGCAAAAGAAGGGCAAGCGAAGGCGTTTCTCGCCTATGCGGCCGATGACATCCGCGCCTTCGGCACGGGCGGCGAGCCCGTCATTGGCAAGGCCGCACTCGAGGCGCATTACGCCGAGCTGGCGACCAAAGGGGAACCGCAGGGCAGCCTCACCTGGGAGCCCGTCGAGGCCTTCATATCGGCCGATGGCACGATGGGCTGGACCAACGGGCACTGGGTGTTTGAAAGCGTGCGCGAGGAGGGCGGCACGCGTGAGGTCGTGCGGGCCACCGGCCACTACATCTCGGTCTGGACAAAGAATGCGGCCGGCGCGTGGAAGCTTGCGGCCGATATCGGGACGGCCGATCCGCCCGAGGCCCCCGCGACGCCGACACCACCTGTGGCTCCTTGATCCTTGCGGGTTCCGCGTCCTCGACGCAGGGCCGGGCTTGACCCGGCCCTCAACCCGGCCAACAAATTGCGGGGGATGGCTGACTTCACGCGGCGATCCTGACCGTTCGGGGGGCGGGCCATGAGCATACTTGAGGAGACGGGCGCGCGCCCGACACTGACGATCCGTGTGCTGAATGCCATCGAGCGGGCGGGCAACCGGCTGCCCGATCCGGTCAGCCTTTTCATCCTGGCTATTATCGGCGTCATTCTCTATTCGCACTATCTTGCAAGCGCTGGCGCCTTTGCCGTCAATCCGGCGACGGGCGAAACGGTGAAGGCCATCAGCTTGCTTGAGCCCGCGCAGATCCGGCGGCTGTTCGTCGAGGCGCCGCAGATCTTCGCTTCGTTCCCGCCGCTCGGCGTCGTTCTTGTCATCATCATCGGCGTTGGCCTTGCGGAATGGGCGGGGCTTTTCAATGCCGCGCTTCGCGGCCTCGTGAAGGCGGTGCCGTCCCATCTCCTCACCTTCACACTCGTCTTTGCGGGCGTGCAGAGCTCGATCGCGTCGGATGCGGGCTATGTCGTGCTTGTGCCGCTCGCCGCGGTCGTTTTCGCCTCAGTCGGGCGCCATCCGGTTGCGGGCATGTCCGCGGCCTTTGCCGGTGTCGCAGGCGGGTTCGCCGCCAATCTCTCGATCACGACGGGCGATGCGCTGCTCTCAGGGCTCACCCAGGCCGGCGCGCAGCTCATCGATGAGGACTACACGGTCGCGCTCACCGCGAACTGGTATTTCATGGCCGCGATCGTGCCCGTCTATGCCCTCATCGGCACCATCATCTGCGACAGGATCGTCGAGCCCCGGCTCGATGCGGGGCCGGCATGGGTGCGGATCGCGCCGCCAACGGACGACCCACACGCGATGCGCAGGGAACGCCTTGGCCTTCGCCTTGCGGGGCTTGCGTTTCTCCTCGTCATTGGCCTTACCGTGTTCCTTGCCTTCGAGCCCGGCTCTCCCTTGCGCAGCGATGCGGGCGGCTTTGATCCCTTGTTCCGGGGCATGGTGGCGATCATGTTCCTCGTGTTCCTTGCCTGCGGCCTTGCCTATGGAATCGGCGCGGGCACGATCCGCAGCGATCGCGAGGCGGTGGAGCTTGCGGGCAAAGGCGTCGGGGAGATCAGCGGCTATATCGTGCTTGCCTTTTTCGCCGCCATTTTCGTCGCGCTGTTCTCATGGTCGAACATGGGCGTTCTGATGGCGATCGCCGGCGCCGAGGCGCTGAAGAGCGCCGGATTTGAATCCATGCCCGTCCTGCTGCTCATCGCCGTCATTCTCGTCGCCATGGGCACCGATCTCCTCATCGGCTCGGCAAGCGCGAAATGGGCGATCCTCGCACCGGTGATCGTGCCCATGCTGATGCTGCTCGGGGTCGCGCCCGAGGTGACGCAGGCCGCCTATCGGGTGGGAGATTCCACCACCAACATGATCACGCCCTTCATGAGCTATTTCCCGCTCATCCTCGTCATCGCCCGCAAGTACAGGCCCGATTTCGGTATCGACTCGATGATCGCACTGATGCTGCCCTATACGGTCGCGTTCTTCATCGGCTCGGGCGCGTTCTTCGTTGCGTGGTACCTGCTTGGGCTTCCTTTCGGACCGGGCGTCGAGAGCGTCTACCGGTTGGGGTAGGCGCTGCCTTTTTGCCGTGCGGTGTCGCTTTCGGGCCGCGTCCCTTGGCCAGGTTTCGCGCTATTGTCGCCCCACGCCAATCAGCATGCGGGGGGAGTGGGAAATGTTCGGGTTCGCGCGCCGCCTTTGCGTCCTTTTCATCGCCACCGGTCTGTTGCTCGCATGGCCTCAATCCGCCCTCGCGTTTGATGAACCCGGACGGCCCATGCCGCGGCTGAAGCAGAGCGCACTCAAGGCCAGCAAGGACGGCAAGGCCTTCCTCTACAAGGGTGAGGAATTTCCGATCCTCAGCCAAAAGACCTTCGCCACGCAAAGCCTGGACGAGATGATCGAAACGCAAATCGTTGATCCCATCACGCGGTGGTGGGCCGGCAAGCGGGCGTTCGCGCTGGAATGCGTGATCGTGTTCGATCAAACCTTCTATGCCGCCTATGCCTATTGGTTGCCGGAGGGCTATAGCGCGGTCACATGCTCGTCGGTGACAAACGCGTTTCTCTACAATGTCGAGTTGATCCTGCCGAGCGCGACGCTGGAGAAGATCAACAAGGCGCAGGCGGGAGAGGAAGGCGATGTGCTCGGTCTTAAGACCTCGATCCTCATCCTTGCGAAGCCGGAAACCGTGGGGCTCTATCCCTTCACGGCGGAGGTGGCGCGCGTCGTTGCCTGGGCGAGGGTCGGGCGGCCGCTCGATTATGATTCAACCGCGTCAAATGCCGGGCTCGCGCTTGAGATCGCGGGTTATATCCTCATGTTCGTGAAGTGAGGCATGCGGATCACGCGGCCGGAGCCTTCAGACGGGCGGCGACCAACTCCACCCATTCGCCCATGATGGCGTTCAGATCGAAGTCCTTGGGCGTATAGATGCGCGCCACGCCAAACGCCTTCAGCTTTTCGGCGTCCTCAGGTGGAATGATGCCGCCCGCGACGACAGGGATGTCCGACAGGCCCGCCGCCTTGAGACGGCCCATGAACTCCTCAACGAGCGGCACGTGGCTGCCTGAGAGGATCGAAACGCCGATGAGGTCGGGGCGGTTCTCCCTTGCCTGCGCGATCAGTTCCTCCGGCGTGAAGCGGATGCCTTCATAGGCGACATCCATGCCCACATCCTTGGCGCGCACGGCAAGCTGCTCGGCGCCGTTCGAGTGGCCATCTAGGCCGGGCTTGCCGACAAGCACGCGCATCTTGTGGCCAAGCTTGCCGCCGAGCGCAGCCACCTTTTCGCGCATGGCGGTGATGCCCTCGTCGTTCGAGGGGCGGATTTGCGCCGCCACGCCCGTCGGGCCGCGATATTGTCCGTAGACGGAGCGAAGGCACTCGGCCCATTCGCCCGTAGTGAGGCCGGCCTTTGCCGCGGCGATCGAGACCGGCATGATGTTGCCGCCCTCTCGCGCGATGCGGCTCAGTTCCGCGCGCGCCTGGGAGACTGCCCTTTCGTCCCTCTCGGCGCGCCACGCCTTTACGCGCTCGATCTGCTCGTGCTCGGCCTTCGCATCGACGACCATGATGGCGCCGTCACCCGTCGAGAGCGGCGAGGGCTCGGTCGATTTGAAGGCGTTCACGCCGATGACCATCTGCTCGCCCGTCTCGATCGCCTTCAGGCGCGCGGTGTTGGACTCAACGAGACGCTCCTTCATATAGGCGAGCGCCGCCTCGCTCGTGGCGCCGCCCATGGCCTCGATGCGCGCCAGTTCGGCGAGCGCCTCTTCCTTCAGCGCCTCGACCTTGGCGGTGATGACGGGCGAGCCGTCGAAGAGGTCGTCATATTCCAGCAGGTCGGTCTCATAGGCGACGATCTGCTGCAAGCGCAGCGACCATTGCTGATCCCAGGGGCGGGGCAGGCCCAGCGCCTCGTTCCAGGCGGGAAGCTGAACCGCGCGGGCGCGGGCCTTTTTCGAGAGGGTCACAGCCAGCATCTCAAGCAGGATGCGGTAGACATTGTTCTCGGGCTGCTGCTCGGTAAGGCCGAGCGAGTTCACCTGCACGCCATAGCGGAAAAGGCGCTGCTTCTGATCGGCAACGCCATAGCGGTTGGCGGTGATCGCGTCCCACATCTCGGCAAAGGCGCGCATCTTGCACATCTCGGTGATGAAGCGCACGCCGGCATTGACGAAAAAGGAGATGCGGCCGACGGCGAGGGGGAAGTCCTTTTCCTCCACCTGACCGCTCGCCTTCAGCGCGTCGAGCACGGCGGTCGCCGTCGCCAGCGCGTAGGCGAGTTCCTGTCCCGGCGTCGCGCCTGCTTCCTGCAGGTGATAGGAGCAGACATTCATCGGGTTCCATTTCGGGCATTCGCGGGATGTGAACGCGATCATGTCCGTCGTCAGGCGCATCGACTGGCCGGGCGGGAAAATATAGGTGCCGCGCGAGAGATACTCCTTTGTCAGATCGTTCTGGGTCGTGCCTTGAATAGCGGCGCGGGGGGCGCCTTGTTCCTCGGCGACGGCGAGATAGAGCGCAAGCAGCCAGGGGGCGGTCGCGTTGATCGTCATCGAGGTGTTCATGGTTTCGAGCGGGATGCCGTCGAAGAGCGTGCGCATGTCACCCAGATGCCCGATCGGCACGCCAACCTTGCCGACCTCGCCCTTGCTCAGCACATGGTCGGCGTCATAACCCGTCTGGGTGGGGAGGTCGAAGGCGACCGAGAGGCCCGTCTGGCCCTTCGACAGGTTCGTGCGGTAGAGCGCATTGGATGCCTGGGCCGAGGAATGGCCGGCATAGGTTCTGAAAATCCAGGGTTTATCGCGCATGTCACTCCTCCCGCCTTCGCCGCAGTGCAGCAGGGGGCATATAAGCGCAAGGGAGTGCATTAGTGCAACGCGGGCGGCAAACATGCCGCTCACCCTTCGCGGATCGCGGATGACTCGATAAGGGTGGATGGCCCGCACACGCTGAACCATGAGAGGGGAGGGGGGCTGGCCGACGTCTCGTCTATGCTTGCCTCTCCCCGGGGCTTCAGGATTTGCCTTTCCTTGGCCCTTCCCGTTTAAGATCGCGCCCGGGATTAGCAAGCTTAACCATGGGGCGAGGGATGCGGAAGGCGGCACGGGTTCTGATTGCGACACTCTTGTTTTTCACAGGCGCTCACGCGGTCGCGCAGGAGACGTCGCCGCAAGAGGCCTGGAAGGCTTCGATCGCGGAGGGTGAGGAGGCCTATGCGGGCAGGCGGCTCGCAACGCTCAAGATCGATGATGCGATCTATCTGAAAAAGGGTGAGCGGGCGTATCTCACCTGCGCGGCGCATTGCGCGTGGCGCCTCTCGCCGCCCGCGGTGCCAAGCCCCAGCGTGGCGTTCGACGGCAAGACGGGGATGTGGTCGTGGAACGGCACGACGGTCGATCTCGTCGGCCTCAAGGGCGGCGTTGCCTATTCCGCCACGATCGATGTCATCGGCGGGATTGCGCAGGTGGCGCCGGGCGAGGAAGGGTTGCGCGTCGCCGTCTACAACCAGGACAATCCGCGCGCCAAGCAGTTCACCGGCTTTCGCTATTACCCCTATAATCCCGATTTCGTCATCACTGCCGCGTTCGAGGCGTTGGCCGTGCCGAAGGCCGAGGATTTCCAGACCTCGCGCGGCTGGTGGAAGCGCTTCTACCTCGTCGGGCATGCTCTCTTCTCGCATGAGGGCAAGAGGGTGCGCCTGCCGCTCTATGGGTTCTCAGAGGACCCGGCCGAGGTGAAGGAGGTGAGCGCCTTCTTCATCGATGACACGACGGGGAAGGAGACCTATCAGACCGGGCGCTATATCGACATGCCGTTGGCGTTGGCGGACGGCCCTAAGACCGTCACGCTCGATTTCAACTATGCCTATAATCCGGCCTGCGCGCGCTCGGCGCATTTCAACTGCCCGGTGGCGACGGCGCGGCTGCCCTTCTCGGTCGCGGCGGGCGAATTGATCCCAGCCGAGGGCGAAGGCGCAGGGCATTAGGGGGGCGTCGTGAAGCGATGGCTCTCAAGTGTCGTGAGCGTTTGTCAGCGGGTGGCCTATGCTGTTTCCTTGGCTCCCTCGTCTGGCTGTGTGTCGTCAATTACAATGTCTCTCTCTCGCCTTTGGAGAAGGTTCGCCAAGGTCAAGCGCGCCCTGACCCTATGCCGACGCCTGTGAAACGAGCGGCCGTGCCGGGGCAGGTGTCGTTGATGAGGTGATGGGACTGTATGTCAGAGCATGCGGAACTTCATTCCCATACTGGTTTCTGCTTGTGGCGACAGCCCTTGCCCTTGTGTCGGGCGCCCCAATGTTCTGGGACGTTTGGAGCGAGTGGCCTCGCAGGCAATAGGAGCAAAGGCATTTTGCTGAGATAACGCTTACCGGGTCAGCGCGTCACCGGCATGCCTTCCAACATCGGCACTGCTGAACCGGTTGGCGACGCGCCCGCGCAGAGCTTGAATTGCTCCTGCGCCAGATCGGCGTGCCCCTTTTGCATCAGTGATTTCGCAAGGGCGAGACAATCGTTGGTATAGGCGACGGATGTCCGCATCACCTCGATGTTGTTTTGGAAGACACTTCGGCAATAGGATTCAAGATCGCGACTCGCTGCTTGGGTAGGCGCGGCGCGCTCCTTCGATCTGAAATAGTCAAAGCACATCTGGCCTGAGTAATCGTTCTTGATTACGCCCTCGGCGATGCGAACGACGGCGTCCGCAACCTCCTTGGTCGCATGTTGCTGCTGCTGCTGCGTCATGAGCTCGATACCAGCGCTCGAGGCGCTTGCCGCCTGAATCCTGTTTCGCAAGACCGTCAACTGAGCTTCCTCGGCCTGTACCTGTTGCTCCAACGCCGTAACCTGAGACTGGTTCGGAGGCGTCTGCGCTCGGGCCTTGCGCAAGTCGTCCCGGTGCCTATCCAGCTGCTCGGACAACATCGCATAGTCGAGCTGGAGCTCATTGACCTCGCCCATGGCCGTCGAATGCAGTGCCGTAGCGGGTGCCCGTACCGTACCTGTTAGCTGTTCAATTGCTAACAGCGCCAGCATGTTCGCCTGATAGCGCCGCTGCATCATCGAATATTCCTCGGCGGTCAGCGCGCCGCTCATATAGCCTTCGCAAATCCTGTAAAACCCATCACGCAGCAACTGAATGGTTTGGGTACGCAAGCCTACCGATGCGGCGCTTTCGTTTAGGGAGGCAGCGAAACCCGCAGAGCCCTCCTCGGTGACGTCGGCTCTGGCGGCGAGACTGGCCGCGACGGCGGCCATGGCGTCGGGGCTAGGTTCCGCACACACAACTGGCGTGGGCACGCCTTCGCGATCGGGACGTGATTCCACAAACACGCCGCGCTGTTTGATGTCGCTCATTTGCCCCGTGCCGGGCGTGAGGTCCACCTGCTTGCTGAAGAAGAGCTCTTCCGTGCCGCAGCCGGTCAAGAACAAGACTGCGAGTGCCGCGCCTGAGTATCTCATTAGATGTCCCCCTATTTCTTGAATGGATAATATTTAATCCCGGGGGCTCGTGCTGGGCGCGGCTGTAATATTCGCCTATCGTGGCTCGAATGTAACAATCAATTTGAACGATAGTGCCCACTCAATGCAGAATTGCGCTTACCTTGAGTAGTGGAAGCTTTCGCCTTACACGAGGCCGAAGCGGATCAGCGTTTCTCCAGCGGCGCGGACGGCTTCGGCCGCGGGGCGGAACGTCACGCCCGTGAGTGCGGTCGTCTCTTGCGAATCCGCCACTGGAACAACGCCCATATCCGCCCGCAGGGCCCGTACCGGCCTGTCAAAGAGGCCGAGCAGGTGCACAAAAAAAGCTGGCATCTCACGCGTCGGGATCTTGGCCGCATAGGCCGGAAAGGCGGCGCGCAGTTCCCCGGCCATCCGCTTCAAGCTCCAGGTTTCGCCCGCCCCAATCAGGCGGCGCCCCGCGACGTCCGCCGTCATCGTCGCAACGTGCAAGCGCGAGAGGTCGCGGACGTCCACGATCGGGAAATGAACCGGCGGCAGGGCGGGATAGGTGCCCCGCATGATCAGCGCTATCGCGTCCAGCGAGGTGCCCGAATCCTTGTCCATCGCCGGCCCCAGCACGAAGGCGGGATTGACGACGGTGAACTTTCCGGCAAGGCCGCGATCAGTCATGAAATCCCATGCCGCGCGCTCGGCCCTGGTCTTTGAAATGATGTAGGGGGTGCAGGGCGGCCAATCGGGGTCGGTCCAATCCGTCTCGCGCACGACGAGATGGCGAGGACGATTGGCGCGGTAGGTCATGGCGACCATGGATGAGGTCATCACGATCCGCTCCACGCCGGCATCGCATGCGGCCTTGAGCACGCGCAGGGCGCCGTCGCGTGCGCCTGGCACCAGGTCTTCGCGGCCGCGCGGCTGATTGAGCGGAAAGGGCGACGCAATGTGCTGGACATAGCGACAGCCCGCGGCTGCCTCCGCCCAGCCTTTGTCGCTGGTCAGGTCAGCGACGGCGAACGCAAGGCCGGATGTGTCGGCGCCTTCAGCAGTCAGCGTGTCGCGCACCTCCTTTTCGCGAGCGGCGGTGCGCAGGGTGCCGCGGACGCTAAAGCCCGCCTTCAGCAGATCCCGCGCGACCCACTTGGCGATGAAGCCTGTGATGCCGGTGATGAGAACCGTGTCGCTCATGCCCTTTCGCTCCTGCTTGGACCAATGCCGTTCACTGTTTATAGGCCCTTGGTTCTGTTTGTTTCTCTCCGGCGCTCGATTCTCACAGCGATGTGGCCCGTTCGCGGCAGAATGCTCTCATGTCCCGGTTGCATATTCCATCCACGACGCGTTGCCCCGCCGGCGAATGCTCTCGCACCACGGCTGTCGAAGCCCAATGCAACGGGAGATAGGGGGCGGGGAGGTGGCGGCGAGAGGTGTCCGCCGCGCAAAGCGGTCAGCCTCTTTCCTTGCAGCCCTCCAGCCAAACATCGCCCCAGTTCTTGGGTGTGCAGGTTCCGGCCAGCAATGCCTTAAGTCTCGCGGTGCGCTCGGCGTTCTTGGCCTCGTGACGCAGGGGATCAAGCGCGTTGGGGGCGATCAGCATGGCGATAAGGCTCAGGAATTCCTCATCCGTGAGCTGATCGAGTTCGCGGCCCCACCAGGCCCGCGCCCCCTCGGCCAGGCCGATCACCGGCCGGCCGTCCTTGTGCCCCAGATAGGCGGTCGCGAGCGCGGCGGAGAGGATTTCCGGCTTCGATGCCGCGGGCGTGATCGCGAATTTGCTGGCAAGGATCAGCTCGATCTTCTCAAAACCCGGCGTGAAATCATCGAACAGGATGCGCTTGCCCAGGCTCTGCGTGATCGTCGTCCAGCCCTGACCGGGGGTTGAAAAGTCTGTCCCGTCATTCGCCCAGAAGGTGGGATCCTCGATCGCGACCAGCATGTCGAGGCGCGCCTTGGAGAGCTTCTCCACTTGCGGGTCCTGCGCGGCGAGTGCGGCCTCGATACGGGCGCGGGCGATCTTTTGCGCTTCGAGGACGCGCCAGGCCTCATAGGCCGCAAAGATCAGAAACGCGGCCATGAGGACGCGCGCAGCGATACGGAACCAGCGAACCATGTGACTTCCCCCGTTTGCATGACGCGCGTTCAACTCCCATCTCTTTGGGGCCTCATTGCGGCGGCCGCGCACCGCTTTCATGGCCCCCGTACCCATGGGCCTGTTGCGCCTGCACCCGGGAGGGGGTGCAAAATTTCTGAAAACAATTACGTTGCTATTTTCTGTCTATTTTCGTCATAAAATTGCGCATATTCCCCCAATTTCTTTACCAGAACTGCGTTCTGTCGTGCTGCGATGCAAAAAATGCCCTTGCGTTGCGCACTAATATGACGAATTCTCGACCGGACTGACATTGTCTCAGGTCAGAGGGGTCCGAGAATGACGCGGGCGGTCCTGAAAAGAGGGCCGTGATCCGCCGCCGGGCAGGTCGATACGCAAGGGGAAGATGGAAGATGGCAGCTTTGGCGCCGGCCGCGACGGCGGCTCAACCCGTTCTGAAAGACCTCTATGAGATCGGCGAGATCCCGCCGCTCGGGCATGTGCCTAAAAACATGTATGCCTGGGCCATCCGCAAGGAGCGCCACGGACCGCCGGAACAGTCGATGCAGGTCGAGGTCGTGCCGACGTGGACGCTCGACAGCCACGATGTGCTCGTGCTCGTGATGGCGGCGGGCGTCAACTATAACGGCGTGTGGGCGGCGCTCGGCACGCCCATCTCACCCATCGACGGGCACAAGAACCCCTATCACGTTGCGGGCTCGGACGCGTCGGGCATCGTGTGGGCCGTGGGCTCCAAGGTGAAGCGCTGGAAGGTTGGCGATGAAGTCGTCATCCACTGCAATCAGGACGACGGCGATGATGAAGAGTGCAATGGCGGCGATCCGATGTTCTCGCCCAGCCAGCGCATCTGGGGCTATGAGACGCCGGACGGCTCGTTCGCGCAATTCGCCCGGGTGCAAGACCGGCAATGCATGGAGCGGCCGCGGCATCTGACGTGGGAGGAAAGCGCGTGCTACACGCTCACCCTCGCCACCACCTATCGCATGTTCTTCGGCCATCGCCCGCATATTCTGCGGCCCGGGCAAAACGTGCTCATCTGGGGCGCGTCAGGCGGGCTTGGCTCGTTCGCGGTGCAGCTTTGCGCGGTCTCGGGCGCGCATGCGATCGGCGTCATATCGGATGAAACGAAGCGGGAGTTCGTGCTTTCGCTCGGCGCCAAGGGCGTCATCAACCGCAAGGACTTCAAGTGCTGGGGCCAGATGCCCACGGTCAATACGCCCGAATATGATGCGTGGCTGAAGGAAGCGCGCAAATTCGGCAAGGCAATCTGGGACATCACGGGCAAGGGCAATGATGTCGATATGGTGTTCGAGCATCCGGGCGAATCGACCTTCCCCGTCTCGTGCCTTGTGGTGAAACGGGGCGGCATGGTCGTCTTCTGCGCCGGCACGACGGGCTATAACATCACGTTCGATGCCCGCTATGTGTGGATGCGTCAAAAGCGCATCCAGGGATCGCATTTCGCCAATCTGCTGCAGGCGAGCCAGGCGAACCGGCTCGTCATCGACCGGCGCATCGATCCGTGCATGTCGGAGGTGTTCTCCTGGGCGGAGATCCCGAAGGCCCACACCAAGATGTGGAAGAACGAGCATCTGCCCGGCAACATGGCCGTGCTCGTCAATGCCCAGCGCACGGGCCTGCGCACGTTCGAGGACGTGGTCGAACTCAGCAAAGGCGCCTAATATTAGCTGATCATATCCAGCTTCCGGCCGCGCCTTGCCAGGGCGTCGGCCGGGCGCTGTCGTGTCTCTTCCAGGATGTCACTCCCCATGCCGAGCCAATCCCTTCTCCTACCCGATCTCCTTCCCCTTGCCGGCAAGACCGTGGCGGCGGCCGAGAAACTCTTCGCGGCGGCGAAATCCCATGTACAGGCGGCGGTCAGCGTCAACGGCAAGGTCTCGTCCGACCTTTTCGAGAAGGCGCAAGGCGAAGCGCATGGGCTTGCGTGGCTTGCGACCTATGTCGAGGCCTTGCGCCAGGTGCGGCGCTGAGCCGATGTGCTGACGGGCGAGGGCAAGTTCGGCGAATTGGAACAGCTGTTGTTTCAAGCCGCCTTTGCCGAATACGCCAACCAGATCGCGTTCGGCATTCCCATGAGCCAAGGCGAGATCGTGCGTCCGGCGGATTTCGGCCTTAAGGGCGATGACGTCGTCTCCTTCATCCAGGCTGCGGGGCCGCTCATGGGGGGGTATACGCCGGCGCTGAAAGCGCGGCTCGCGCAGCTCATCGCCGAGCATCCCAAGGCGGTGACGCAGGGCGCGACGGCTCTCGATGAAACGATGGAGATGATCCGCGATCAGTTCGCCAAGTTCGCCACGGAAAAGGTCACGCCCTTCGCGCATGACTGGCATTTGAGGGACGAACTCATCCCCGACAGCGTGATCGCGGAGATGTCGGCGCTGGGCGTCTTTGGCCTCACGATCCCAGAGGAGTATGGCGGCGCGGGCCTTCCCAAAACGGCGATGTGCGTCGTTTCGGAGGAATTGTCGCGCGGCTATATCGGCGTTGGCTCACTCGGCACGCGCAGCGAAATCGCGGCCGAGCTGATCCTTTGCGGCGGCACGGCGGAACAGAAAAAACAATGGCTGCCCAGAATCGCGTCGGGCGAATTGCTGCCGACGGCCGTCTTTACCGAGCCCAATACGGGCTCTGATCTCGGCTCACTGCGCACACGGGCGGTGCGCGAGGGCGAGCAATGGATCGTGACGGGCAACAAGACCTGGATCACGCATGCGGCACGGGCGGATGTGATGACGCTCCTTGTACGGACGAATCCGGCGCCCGGCTATAAGGGGCTCTCGATGCTGCTTGCGCCAAAGCCGCGCGGCACGGATGGCAATCCCTTTCCGGCAAAGGGCATGACGGGCGGCGAGATCGAAGTGCTCGGCTATCGCGGCATGAAGGAATACGAGATCGGCTTTGACGGTTTTGCCGTGCCGCATGCCAATCTGCTTGGCGGCGAGGAAGGCCAAGGCTTCAAGCAATTGATGCAGACCTTCGAGAGCGCGCGCATTCAGACGGCGGCGCGGGCGGTGGGCGTTGCCCAATCCGCACTCGACCTTGGCCTTGCCTATGGGCTCGAGCGCGTGCAGTTCGGCAAGCCGATCTATGCCTTCCCGCGCGTTGCGAACAAGATCGTCGCCATGGCGGTTGAGATCATGATCGCGCGGCAACTCACCTATTTCGCCGCACGCGAGAAGGATGAGGGCCGGCGCTGCGATCTGGAGGCTGGCATGGCCAAGCTGCTCTCGGCGCGGGTCGCCTGGGCGGCGGCGGACAATGCCTTGCAAATCCATGGCGGCAACGGTTTCGCGCTTGAATACAAGATCAGCCGGGTTTTGTGCGATGCGCGCATCCTCAACATCTTCGAAGGCGCGGCCGAAGTGCAGGCGATGGTGATCGCAAGGCGGCTTCTGGAAGAGGGCGGGAACTGATTTGACGCTTGTTCATGTTTGGACTATATTTGTCCATCTTTGGACGAGGTATGATCGATGGCAAAAGCCCTGCGCAGCGCTCCTTCATGGGAAAAAGTCGTCGCGCTGACCGAGAGCGGGCAGCTTTCGGCGATCGACTATGACCGCCTGGTTCGGGGCAAGTTCACTTTCGGCTCTTTCATCCGCGCGGCGGAGGATGTGGGTTTCCGGGCCGAGGCACTCGCGACACGTTTCATGAGCCGGTCCAAGTTCTTCGAACTGAAGAAACAGCCCAAGGCGGAACTCCCCGCAGAACTCGTCGAAACGATGCTGCGCGCGATTCGCGTTCGCCAGCTCGCCAATGAGGTGTTTCGCAATCGCGAGAAGACAGACCGCTTCATGTCGTCGCCGCATCCTGCCTTGGGGGGCCGGACGCCGCTCGAAGCCGTTGAAACCGGCTTTGGCGCCGAAGCCGTTCGCGATCTTCTTGGCCGTGCCCTTGCCGGCGTGGCGGCGTGATCCCGCAGCCGCTGGCGCAGAGTCTTGAAGTCTTTCGCATCGGTGATCCCAAGGGCCGGTTCCCCATTTGGGATGCGATCGGCTCGACAGTTTTTCCTGGACGCTGGAACTCAGGCTCATCGCCCGTCATCTATGCCGCCCAATCCTATTCCCTGGCGATGCTGGAGAAGCTGGCCCATCTCAATGGCATCCTGCCGGATGGGCAGCATTATGTCCGGGCCATTCTTCCGGCGAAGCTTTCCATCCTCACTGTCACGCCAGCGCTGGTGCCCGGCTGGGACAGCGATCCGCCCGTCGCGGCCCGGCGCCTTGGCGATCGGTTCGTTGCCGAGGGACTGTCAGCCGTCCTGCGTGTGCCGAGCTTTGTCGCCCGCATCGAATGGAATTTTGTCATCAACCCGCGTCATCCGGATTTCGGCATGATCACGACCTTCATGCCTGAACCTGTGTGGTGGGACGAGCGGCTCTTCGCCCGGATCTAATTGTGCGTCTCGATCTGCCACAATGCCATTATGCGGCGGCGATTTGGCGGACCGGCGGATCTGGGCTAACCTTCGTCTATTCACTCACGCCCATCCGAAGGAGTTGCCGCATGCGCTATCGCAAGCTCGGGCCAACTGGCCTTGTCGTTTCTGAAATCTGCTTTGGCACCATGACGTTTGGCGGAGACGGCTTCTGGACCGCGATCGGTACCCAAGACCAAGCCACCGCCGATTCCTTGGTCAAGAACTGTATCAATGGTGGTGTCACTTTCTTCGACACCGCCGACATCTATTCGAATGGCCTGTCCGAGAAGATCCTTGGCCAGTCGATCCGCAACCTTTCCCTTGCCCGCGACCAGATCGTGATCGCCTCCAAGTGCTTTGGCCGCATGGGGCCGGGGCACAATGAAATCGGCCTTTCGCGCAAACACATCCTCTCGGCGATCGATGCGAGCCTTGCGCGCCTCCAACTCGATCACCTCGACCTATATCAGGTGCACGGCACGGATCCGGTGACGCCGCTGGAGGAGACGATGGAGGCGCTCGATGCCTGCGTGAAGGCGGGCAAGGTGCGCTATGTGGGCTTCTGCAACATGCAGGCCTGGGCGGCGGTGAAGGCGAATGCGATCGCCGATGCACGGCATCTCAGCCGTTTCGTCAGTGCACAGATCTATTACTCGATCGCAGGGCGCGACATCGAGCGCGAGCTTGTTCCCGCCGCGAAGGATCAGGGGCTTGCCATTCTGCCCTGGTCGCCGCTGGCCGGCGGGTTCCTCTCTGGCAAGTTCCTGCGTGAGGGACAGGGGCCGCAGGGTTCCCGGCGCACGACGTTCGATTTCCCGCCCATTGAGCGGGAGCGTGCCTTTGCGATCATGGATGCGATCCAGCCGATGGCGAAGGCGCGGGACTGCTCGGTGGCGCGCATCGCGCTTGCCTGGCTCTTGCATCAGAGCCATGTCACTTCGGTCATCATCGGCGCGAAGACGGAGGATCAGCTTGCCGACAATCTGCTTGCCACCGAAGTCAAGCTGACGGCCGATGAACTTAAAGCGCTCGATGCGGTCTCCGCATTGCCGCGCGAATATCCCGGCTGGATGCTCGAGCGGCAAGGGGGCGAGCGGCGGGCCCTCCTGGGCTGAGGCGCGAGGCGGCGGGCGGGGCTCAGCGGACCTGAGCCCACTCGCCGCTTTCGTGGTCAAGCCGCATCAAGCTGCCGTCATGCATGTCGAAATGGAGGCCGTGGATCTTCAGCATCCCGGCCTCCAGCCGCTCGCGAACCCACGGGAAACCGGACAGGTTCATGATGCTGTTCTGAATGACCGCAAGCTCTGATGCGAGGCGCTTCTTCTCTTCGCTGAGGCTTTCATAGTCGGCCGGCAGAAGCATGCGCGCGGGCTCGGCAATCTCGACCCAGGGCTTCAAATAGTCGGTCTCGGGCAGGTTGACCCCGCGATTGAGCATCGCCGCGACGCCGCCGCATCGGGCGTGCCCCTTGATGACGATGTCGGTGACCGCAAGCACCTTTACCGCATACTCGATCGCCGCGCCGATCGAGCGGGCCTGGGTGTTGGGGTCATGCGGCGGCACGATGTTGCCGACATTGCGCGCAACAAACATGGTGCCGGGCGGCGTGGCAAAGATGAGGTTGGGCGAAACCCGGCTGTCGGCGCAGCCGATGAGGAGGATCTTGGGGCTCTGGCCCTCCTTGGCGAGGCGCCTGAAATCCCGCTGCAGGGAGGGGAAGGTGGTGCGCCTGAACTTGCGATAGCCGTCGACAAGCCGATCGATCGGCGCCTTTTGCGGCCGAAAGAGCATCCTTACCCCCATCCCTCGTGTGGATCCAGTCTGGTCAAACGCCGTCGCAAATCTTCATATGCGTTGCGCGAGTAAAGCAGTTTTCGCGGCCGTTGCAACGCAACAAGCGTCGGCGAGCGGTGGTGCATCCGGCCCAATTTGTGACCGCTTAACTTTGCCTCAGGGCTCTCAGCCCATAGTAAGGGGGCGGAAATGCAACGGACGGGGGAGAACAGCTGATGTGGGACTTTTCTATCGGCCGTGCCTTTGGCGTGCTTGCAAGCACATGGCCCTTCATCGTGCTGCGTCTGCTGGTCTATTTCGGCATCACGCTTGCCTATGTGCTGGTGACGGGCACGGGCGCCGGCATCGGCTATGGCGCGGGATGGGCGGCGAACGACCCCGAGGCCTATACGATCTGGGGCGGCATCATCGGATTTGGCCTTGTCTCGGGCGTCCTATACTGGTTCCGCGAGTATCTGCTCTATCTGGTCAAGGCCGGGCATATCGCGGTGATGGTCGAGGCGCTTGACGGGCGGCCGATCCCCGAGGGGCGCTCGCAGATCGACTATGCCCAGCGCATGGTGCGCGAGCGTTTCGTGCAGGCCAACATCCTCTTTGCACTCGACCAGATCATCAAAGGTGTGCTGCGGGTGATCACGGGGACGATCTTCGCCATCGGCATGGTCCTGCCGATCCCCTATCTCGAGGCGGTGCTGCGTCTCATCAACACGATCATCACGCTGTCGCTCACTTACGTGGACGAGCTGATCCTTGCCTATAATTTCCGCGTCCGGTCGGACAATCCCTTCGAGAGCTCGCGCCACGCGATCGTCCTTTATGCGCAGAACTATGGCGCGTTCCTGAAGAACGCCGTGTGGCTGATGATCTTCATGTGGGTACTGACCGCCATCGTCTTCATCGTGGCGATCGGCCCTGCCTTCGCCATCGTCTATGTGTTCCCCGGACAGATGACCGGCTTTGGGGTCGTCGTCGCCGTACTCATCGCCTGGAGTGTCAAGGCGGCGGTGATCGAGCCCTTTGCGATTGCATGCCTCATGCAAGCCTATTTCAAGAAGATCGAGGGGCAGGTGCCCGATCCCACATGGGATGCAAGGCTTGCCGGCGTCTCGGACAAGTTCCGCGAATTCGGTGCGCGCGCCGCTTCTTGGGTACGAGGCGCGCCTGCGGCTCCGCCCGCCGCCGGGTGACGATTTTAGCGTCCGGCGTCACGCCGCCGCGCCTTCCCGGGCGCGATGGGGCGCGTTAAGGTGCGCGCGTCAAGAGCGGGCGCGAGGGTTCAGCAACGCGCCTGCCTCTTCATGCCGATGAAAGGCAGGGAACGCGTGTCGATCTGGACTGTCCTGAGCGCCATTGGGTTATTCGCCGTCGCCGCCGTGCTGGTGGCGGGGCTCTACAGCCTCTATGTGGGAGGCGATTTCTCACGCTCGTATTCCAACAGGCTGATGCGCCTGCGCGTGCTGCTCCAGTTCATCGCGATCATTTTGCTGATGGCGACGTTGTATTTCTCGGGGCGGTAAGGGGACCTTCGTATGTCTAATGATCTGGCTTTGTTCATCGCCGGGGGAGCGAGCGGCATCGGCGCGGAAACGGCAAAGCTGGCGGTGAAGCGCGGCTTCAAGGCCGTCATCGCCGATCACGATATCGATGCCGCCAAGAAGATTGCCGCCACCCTTGGCGTGCGCGCGCTCGCGGTGGCGCTCGATGTGCGCGACACAAAGAGTTGGGAGACGGCGCTCGATGAGGCCTTTGAGCGTATGGGCGGCATCGATGTGCTCGTCAATGCCGCCGCCGTGGGCTATGTGGGCGATGCCATCTCGCAGCCGGAGATCGAAATGCAGCACATGGCCGATGTGAACTTTTTCGGCATGGTGCATGGGATGCGCGCTGTCATTCCGCGCTTTCTCGAGGAGGGCAAGGGCCACATCGTCAATGTCGGCACGGTCGCCAGCTATGTGCCCGTTGCGGGTCAGGCCTTCTATGCCGCGACCAAGCACGCGGTGCGCGCCTATCACTACAGCGTCGCGATCGAGCATGATGAATCGCCCATCAGCTTCTCGCTCATCAACCCCACCGCCGGCCATGCGGGGCAGGAGCGCGAGGCGCCGGTTGAGCTTGAGGCCGCCGCCGCGCTGCCCATATCCGCGCAAGGTGTCGAGAGCGACGAAATCGCCGCGCGGGTGATCGCGGTTTGCGTCAGACGCGCAGAGGACATGCGGGCCCAGCGCGAAGCGGCCGAGCGCGCCGCCTCGGGGGGCATGCCCGGCTGGGTGCGCCGGATCTTCTGGCGACGCCCGTCCGGCGAGACGGCATCTGGCGTCAAGGCCTCGCGTCAGCGCAAGGCGTAACGCGGCGCATCCGCCTTGCCATCCTCGATCGCGGCCAGATCGAAGCGCAGAGCTTCGAGCAGCGGGCGAATGCGCGCGCCCACAAAAAGCTGCGGCTCAGACGGCAGTGCGCGCAATTCACGCTCGCGCCGGGTCACGCATTTCATGGTCTTTTGCGCCAGATCGAGAAAGCTGCCCGCGCCATCTCTCAAGGTGTCCAGCATGCAGCCATCGAAATAGGGATAGCGATCGGTCTCGCCGCAGCCGAAGGAGGAACGCTCGGGCAGGGCGGCGGTAAAGATCATCCGGTTCGGGGCTTGCAGCTCGGGCTTGGCGAAGATGCCGGAATGACAGGCCGAAACGATGAGGATGGTCGGGCGCTCGCCGCACGTCGTGCGCAAGAAGCGTTGCATCTGGCTCGGCGTCATCAGCGTATCGCCGAGCACGACGCCTTCCTCGCTGCCATGCGAGGTGATGTAGATGAGACAGCCGCTTGGCGCACGCATGGTCGCGGGCAGGAAGGTTGTCTCCAGCGATTTGGGACCGACCGCGAGGCCCACGCCTTGTTCACCCGGTGGCGGCTTGACCGACAATTGGCGGATGTTCGCGGGCAGGAAGCCGAGCGAAGCGAAGGAGGCTGCCATTTCCCGGCGCGCGTTCTCAAAGCCTTGCGTCGGATTGCCGGTATTCGCGCGCCAATCCCCGGCAACGACGAGAACGGCCCAGCCTGAAAAATTGGCGTTGAACGCCATCGACGCGGGCGGCAGCGCAAACAGCGCGGCGAGTGCCAAACCGGCCAGCACGATTCTTGCGAGAACCACTTGCATTCTCAATCTCCGCCATCGCCTCGATTCATTTTCGCGATGCAACAAGAGTTTTGCACCTGCGAAGAGAACATTGTAGGCTTTGTGTAGACTTTGTGTCGCATCTCACTTTTGGGGATAACCATGGTCGTACTCAACCGAATCTACACTCGCACGGGCGATGGCGGTGAAACCTCGCTCGGCAACGGCGTGCGCGTACCCAAAACAAGCATGCGCATCGAAGCCTACGGTACCGTTGACGAGGCCAATTCAGCCATCGGAATTGCCCGGTGTCACGTCACAGGCGTCATGGATGTGATGCTGAAACGCATTCAGAACGATTTGTTCGACCTTGGCGCCGATCTTGCCGTGCCGGTGCGCAGCGGCGAAGCGCCCGGCAAGGCCTTGCGGATCGCCGATGTTCAGGTCGAGCGACTGGAAGGCGAGATCGATCTCCTCAACGCGCATCTCTCGCCGCTCACGTCCTTCGTGCTGCCGGGCGGCGTTCCGGGCGCGGCGCATCTGCATCTTGCCCGCACCATCGCCAGGCGGGCCGAGCGGCAGGTCGTGGCGCTCGCGCAGAGCGAACCGGTGAGCGAGGCCGGCATTCGCTATCTCAACCGGCTATCCGATTTCCTTTTCGTCGCGGCGCGTTTCGTCAACGACAAGGGCGAAAAGGATGTGCTCTGGGTACCGGGCGCTAACCGATCACTGTAATCGGCGCCGCAATGGGCGCCGCTCACGATAAGTTTGGCGCAAAGCCTGCTGACGCGGTGCCGGGCCGGGCTTAAGATCGCGCCTCGTTGCTGGATCTCGTGTCGTTTTGATTTCGAAGTCCGTTGCGGACGGCGACGTCACAGATGGTGCGGACTTCGACAGGTCGACAGGGGGAGGGTCGCGCGATGGTTTTCACGCCCATTCATGATTCCAATACGCTTAAGTTCATCCCGTTCCAGGCGGTGACCTTCGGGCTTATCGGCCTCAATGTGCTCGTCTTTCTCTATCAGATGACCCTCGATGCCGATGGTATTTACGCATTGTCGCTGGCGGCAGGTGTTACGCCGGCGATGCTGTTGCAGGGGGCGGGCGGGGTCGCGCAGCTTCCGCTGCCGGCGGAGTTCGCGCATCTGCCGCCCGAGGCGACGCTCTTCACCTACATGTTTGTCCATGCCGATATCTGGCATTTGCTCGGCAACATGATCTTCCTGTGGGTGCTCGGCGACAATGTCGAGGATGCGCTTGGCCATGTGCGCTTTCTGATCTTCTATCTTCTTTGCGGCGTCGGAGCGGCCTATGCGCATGCGATGATCGAGCCGGACTCCTCGATCCCCCTCATCGGCGCTTCAGGCGCGATCGCGGGCGTCGTTGGTGCCTATCTGATGCTCTTTCCGCGCGCAGGCGTGTGGTCGCTGATCCTGATGCGCATTCCCGTCAAGCTGCCGGCCTATATTGTGCTTGGCGCCTGGGTCGCGGTGCAGGTTTACTTCATCGCGGCCATGGATCAGAGCGGAACGGCCTGGTGGGCACATGCGGGCGGATTCATCACCGGCGCCGTTCTCACGCCCTTCTTCAAGCGGCAGTCCGTCCCCTTGTTCGGATCCGGCTCTTGACCCCGAAGCGGCAGGGGTCGGCGTTTCGCCGCCCCTTGCATAGCGGTTGAGCGGTCCATTGCTCTCGAAATGTGCAAGATTTGTGACCTGGCACCCTTGCCGGCGCTAAGTGTTCCTGGCGTCAAGGGAATGACGTTTCGTTGACAGGGCTCGGGCGTGCCACTAGTTTTTGCAGCGCACAAGAGTTTGGTGGGGGCACTGCGCTCGTGTGATTGCGCGAAAACGCGTGCGCTGGCGCTTGCCCCTGTTCCCTTACCGTCTTTGGAGTGACGCGCGCATGAAGATCCTCGTGCCGGTAAAACGCGTAGTTGACTACAACGTCAAGATCCGGGTGAAGCCGGACCAGACGGGCGTCGATCTCGCAAATGTCAAGATGTCCATGAACCCCTTTGACGAGATCGCGGTGGAAGAAGCGATCCGTCTGAAGGAAAAAGGTCTCGCAACCGAGATCATCGTCGTCTCGGTCGGCGCCGCCGGCGCCCAGGAGACCATCCGCACAGCGCTTGCGATGGGGGCCGACCGCGGCATCCTCGTCAAGGCCGAAGGTGAGATCGAGCCGCTGACCGTCGCCAAGATCTTGAAGAAGATCGCGGAGGCCGAGGCGCCCAAGCTCGTCATCCTTGGCAAGCAGGCGATCGATGACGACTGCAATCAAACCGGCCAGATGCTGGCCGCGCTGCTTGGCTGGCCGCAAGGCACGTTTGCCTCCAAAGTGGTGCCAGAGGGCGATGCCGTCCTCGTGACGCGCGAGGTCGATGGCGGCCTGCAGACCGTGAAGCTGAAACTGCCGGCGATCGTGACGACGGATCTGCGCCTCAACGAGCCGCGCTATGCCTCGCTCCCCAACATCATGAAGGCCAAGAAAAAGCCGATCGATGAGAAGGCACCGGGCGACTATGGCGTCGATGCCAGCCCGCGCCTCAAAGTGCTCAAGGTCAGCGAGCCGCCCAAGCGCAAGGGCGGCGTCAAGGTGAAAACCGTGCAGGAATTGGTCGACAAGCTGAAGAACGAAGCGGGGGTTATCTAATGGCGTGCCTTGTCATTGCTGAACACGACAATGCGAGCCTGAAGGACGCAACGGCGAAGACCGTCAGCGCCGCCGTCAAGATCGGTGGGCCTGTCCATGTTCTCGTCGCGGGCAAGGGCTGCCGAGGCGTCGCCGAAGCGGCGGCGAAGCTTGCCGGTGTCGAAAAGGTGCTCTGCGCCGAGGATGCGCTCTACGAAAAGGCGCTGGCCGAGCCCGTCGCGGCGCTCATCCAGTCGATCGCAGGCCCTTACGAGACCATTCTTTGCCCGGCGACCACGAACGGCAAGAACACGATGCCGCGGGTTGCGGCGTTGCTCGACGTGCCGCAAATCTCCGAAATCATTTCGGTTGAGGGCGCCGACAGCTTCACGCGCCCCATCTATGCGGGTAACGCGATCCAGACCGTGCAGGCCGCGGGCAAGAAGGTGATCACCGTGCGCCCGACGGCGTTCAAGGCGGCCGAAGCGACGGGGTCCGCCGCGATCGAGGCAATCGGCGCGGCCGCCAATCCGGGCGTGTCGGAATATGTGGGCGAGGAAATCTCCAAATCCGAGCGGCCCGAACTCACCTCCGCCAAGATCGTGATCTCGGGCGGGCGCGGCATGCAGAACGGCGAGAACTTCAAGCTCCTCGATGCGATTGCAGACCGGCTGAAGGCGGCCGTGGGCGCATCGCGCGCGGCGGTCGATGCCGGGTTCGTTCCCAACGACTATCAGGTCGGGCAGACGGGCAAGGTGGTCGCGCCGGAACTCTATATCGCGGTGGGCATTTCTGGTGCCATTCAGCACCTTGCCGGCATGAAGGACTCAAAAGTCATCGTCGCGATCAACAAGGATGAGGAAGCGCCGATCTTCCAAGTGGCGGATTACGGCCTCGTCGCCGATCTCTTCAAAGCCGTCCCGGAGCTGGAAGAGGAGCTGAAGAAAGCCGGATATTGAAACCGAGAGACGGCGAATCCCGGCCAGTGACGGCACTTCACTGGTACGACGTGCAGGCGTTCGGCGGCCGGATTCGCAGGCTCTCTTGATTGCACAGGGTTGGACTTAAGGCATCATGTCCATTCAGCGGATCGGCATCATCGGCGCGGGCCAGATGGGGAACGGCATTGCGCATGTCTGCGCGCTTGCCGGCTATGACGTTCTCATCAACGATATCTCGCAAGAGCGGCTCGATGCCGCGATGCAGACGATCGAGGGCAACCTGCACCGCCAGGCGGCGCGCGGCAAAGTCTCGGACAGCGAGGTTGCAACAGCGATGAAGCGGATCGTGCCCTCGCTCTCGCTCGAGCCGTTCGGGCAGGTCGATCTTGCGATCGAAGCGGCAACCGAAGACGAGCAGGTCAAGCGCAAGATCTTTGCGGAACTGTGCCCGCGACTGAAGAAGGACGCGCTGCTCGCCTCCAATACCTCCTCCTTCTCGATCACGCGTCTTGCCTCATCGACCGACCGGCCGGAGCGGTTCATCGGCGTTCATTTCATGAACCCGGTGCCGCTGATGCAGCTGGTCGAGCTCATCCGCGGGATCGCCACCGAGGACACAACCTTCCAGGCGGTGCTCGAGGTCGTGCGCAAGCTCGGCAAGACGCCCGCCAATGCCGAGGATTTTCCCGCGTTCATCGTCAACCGCATCCTGCTGCCGATGATCAACGAGGCGGTCTATACGCTCTATGAGGGCGTGGGCACTGTCGAGGGGATCGACACCGCGATGCGGCTCGGCGCCAATCATCCCATGGGGCCGCTGCAGCTTGCCGACTTCATCGGGCTCGATGTGTGCCTGTCGGTGATGCAGGTGCTCTATGAGGGGCTTGCGGATTCGAAGTACCGGCCCTGTCCGCTGCTGGTGAAGTATGTCGAGGCCGGGTGGCTCGGGCGCAAGACCGGCCGCGGCTTTTATGACTATCGAGGGGAAAAGCCCGTCCCGACGCGGTAGTGCCGCTCAGGGACGAAAATCAGATGGATGGCCCGCTTTCGCGGGCCATCCATTTGTCACAGGCCGCCTCACCCTTTGCGGACCTAAGTGAATGAGGCGCGCGCCCGCACAATTTTCGCCCCTTTGGTAACGTCTTTCTCGATTTCTGGTTTTCTGCGCGCGCCTGGCCCACTAAGCTCCCCATCTTCCGGTTTGCGTAAATGGGGTAGAGCCTATGGCGGATATCGCCATCCCAACCTTGCCAATGCGAGATCTCGCGAAAACCATCGCCTTTTACAAGGCGCTGGGATTCAAGGTGGTGCATGTCCATGACGGGGAGCTTCCCTATGTCATCCTTGCGCGTGGGGCGGTTGAGCTGCATTTCTTCGGCATGCCGGATCTTGATCCCGAAAGCTCCTATGGTGGCTGCTATGTCCGGGCGGACGATATCGACACCTGGTTCAAGTCCTTCGAGGAAGCCGCGGTCGGGACGCTTCATCCCATCGATCAGAAGCCCTGGGGCCTGCGCGAATTCGCGCTCATTGATCTTGATGGCAATCTGATCCGGGTGGGCGGGGCCGCTCCCAGCGCCAAAGTCGCGGCGTCCGAGCGCACGGCGGAGCCGAAGGCGGTTAAACAGCCAGAGACGGTCGTCGTCTCAGCGCCCAAAAAGGCGCCGGCCGCACCGCAGCCGATCAAGATCAAGCGTCCGAAGGCACCGGAAACCTCGCCAGACGAATATATCCTGACCGATCAATTGCCCGATTGAGTCGAGGCCGTCGCGGGGCCCCTTACCATGCCTAAAAGCGCCTTGGCCTCGCTCGAATCCCAGTCGAACTCGCCGTTGATGCGGACCTTTTCATAGCCGTCAGGGCCGATCAGGAGCGTCAGGGGCAGGCCTTCGGCCTTCGCATCCCTGAAAATCTTCATCGAGGGCTCGTAGAAGGGCTCGAGCGCCTCAATGCCGTTTTCGTCGAAGAAATCGGGGACGACGTCGGGGCCGTTATGATCGACGCTGATCGCGATCACGCGCAGCTCCTCCTCGTCATGCGCCGCCTGCAACCGATCGAGGGAGGGCATTTCCTTGACGCACGGCGCACACCAGGTCGCCCAAAGGTTAACGACAAGCGTCGGGCCGGCAAAATCCTTCAGTCGGTGACGCTCGCCTTGCGCATCGCGGATGCGCGTGCCAGGCGGCTTGGTCTCAGGTTCCGCCCAGACAATGCGCTCGTGACGGCGCGCCTCTCGGGGTTTAGTTGCGACGGCATCCGGCTTTTCGTAAACCAGGAGCGACAGCGCGGCCACGGTGAGCGCCGCGACCCCTAGCAACACCTTAACCTGGTTATTGATCATTCCTGTGAGCTCCAGCTCCCGCAAAGGCCCGCCAACGCCACCGCCGCCCAACGCCTTGTGGGGTGGCCGCTTCGCCGCTGGTCCTGCCGCTATCATGCAGGACATTAATGCTTCGATCGATGTCGACAAGCGTCTTTGGGCGCAAGACATCGCCGCATCCAAAGCGCATGCCAACATGCTCGAAGCGGCGGGACTGTTAAGCAATGAGGATGCCCGGGCGATCCTTCACGGTCTCGACACGATCGCGTCAGAGATCGCTGAAGGCCGGTTCATCTTCCGCAAGGAGCATGAAGACATTCATCTCAACGTGGAAACGCGTCTCGCCGAGCTGATCGGGCCGGCGGCTGGACGGCTGCACACGGCGCGATCGCGCAACGATCAGGTCGCGACAGACTTCAAGCTCTGGGTGCGCGATGCGTGCGATGAAATCGACCGGGCTTTCCTTGATCTTCAGCGCGCCTTTCTCGATCAGGCCGAAGCCCATGCGGACACGGTCATGCCGGGCTTCACGCATCTGCAAACGGCGCAGCCCGTCACCTTCGGGCATCATTGCCTTGCCTATGTCGAGATGTTCGCGCGCGATCGCGGGCGGTTCTGTGATGCGCGGGCGCGGCTCAACGTCAATCCGCTGGGCTCGGCCGCGCTCGCCGGGACAAGCTTTGCGCTCAACCGGGAGATGACGACCAAGGCGCTTGGCTTTGCCGAGGCCTCGCGCAATTCGCTCGATGCCGTGTCGGACCGAGATTTTGCGCTCGAGTTCCTTGGCGCCGCGGCGATCGCGGGCGTGCATCTCTCGCGCTTTGCCGAGGAAATCGTCGTGTGGTGCTCCGCGCCGTTCGGGTTCGTGCGCCTTACGGACGCGTTCTCGACGGGCTCGTCCATCATGCCGCAAAAGCGCAATCCCGATGCGGCGGAGCTGGTGCGGGCGAAGTCCGGCGCGCTGTTTGCGGCCAGTCAGCGGCTCCTCGTCGTCATGAAGGGCCTTGCCCTTGCCTATGCGAAGGACATGCAGGACGACAAGGCAACCGTGTTCGAGGCCTTCGATACGCTCGCGCTCATGATCGCGGCCACGGCTGGCATGGTGCGCGACCTGACGCCCGATGCCGCAAGAATGCGGGAGGCGGCGGAAGGGGGCTATTCGACGGCGACGGACCTTGCCGATTGGCTGGTGCGCGCGGCGGGCGTGCCCTTTCGCGAGGCCCATCACATTGCGGGACGCGCGGTCAAGCGTGCCGAAGCCCTTGGCCTCAAGCTCCCCGACCTGCCGCTTGGCGAATTGCAGGCCATCGATGCCCGTATCAACGGCGATGTCTATTCGGTCTTGAGCGTCGATGCCTCGGTGCGCAGCCGCACGAGTTTCGGGGGCACGGCGCCGCAAAATGTGCTATCCCAAATCCAGTTCTGGCGGGGGAAACTTGCATGATCGCGCGCATTGTGGTGACGGGCCTTGTCATTGCCGCTCTTGGACTTTCGGCGTGCGGGCGCAAAGGGCCGCTGCAGGCGCCGCCCGCGCCTCAGGATCAGCAGCAGCAACAGCAGCATCAGCAGCCGCAGCAGCAGAACCCGCCGCAGCCTCAGCCGAAGCCCTAAGTCTCAGAATCCGAGCCTCTGCCGCAACGCGGCCGCGCTCAGCCCCTCATCCCGCAAATGAGAGAGGGTGACGGCGTTGTCGCGCTTGGCAAAGCGTTTGCCGCTTTCATCCGTGATTAGCCGATGATGGGCGTAGCGGGGTGCGGGCAGGCCCAGCACCGCCTGGAGCAGGCGGTGGAGATGGGTCGCTTCGAGAAGATCGGCGCCGCGCGTCACGAGGCTCACCTGCTGAAGCGCGTCATCGAGCACGACGCAGAGATGATAGCTCGCGGGCGTGTCTTTCCTTGCCAGAACAACGTCGTCGATCCGCTCGGGATCAACGGGAATGGTGCCTGCAAGTCCCGTCTCGCCCTGTTCGACGAAAGTGAGGCTGCCGCTTTCCTGCAAAGCGCGCGCCCCGTCGAGGCGAAGGGCGAAGGGCGCGCCCGATGCGGCACGGGCGTTCGCTTCGCCGTCTGACAGGGCGCGGCAGGTGCCTGGATAGCGCAGCAACTGTGGCCCATGCGGCGCGTGCCCGATCGCCGCGGCCTGTGCGGCGAGGTCCGCCCTCGTACAAAAGCAGCGATAGAGAAGGCCGCGCGCCTTCAGACGCCCAAGGGCGGCCGCGTATTCATCGAAATGCTCGGATTGGCGCCGTACTGGCGTCTCCCAGCGAAGGCCGAGCCAGGCGAGATCGCCCGTGATCCCTTCCTCAAATTCCTTGCGGGCGCGCGTCTCATCGATGTCTTCGATGCGCAGCAGGAAGCGGCCGCCCGTGATTGTCGCCCATTTGTCCGCGTAGAGTGCCGCGTAGGCATGGCCGATATGGAGACGCCCCGTGGGGCTTGGGGCAAAGCGTGTGGTCTCAGCCGTCATGCGGGTCAGTGCCGATCGTGTCGCAGTTTCCTCAGTCCCTTTTTTAGAGGTGAAGCGGCCTCAAGTCTTTTGTGCTGGATCCTCTTCGCGGCTCTCGCGCTTCGCGGCTCCGCTGCGCCTCGCACCTCAAGGTTGAGGGCTCATGTAAAATCCGCGTGTCTAGAGGTGGCGCGTCAACGCCCTCTAGTGGAGCCTTTTGATTCCGACATTTGCTCAACGGCTCGCTGCATCGAGATGCAAATGTCGGAATCGGACCACTAGGTATGAGGTCCTACTTGAACGAGGTGGTTTTTCTCTTTGCCGAAACGGTCCCCTATCGCATCAAAATGCTCTAGCTGTGGAGCCTCAATAGGTTGTTCTCGGTGAGGCCGAGTCGGCTGATGGGTGTAGTTGCCTTCAAGCTACCATGTGGGCGGTGCCAGTT
>JACADY010000016.1 GCA_013389115.1 Alphaproteobacteria bacterium | reverse complement strand
CACTGAAGCTTCGCAACCTCAGCTTCCTCGGTCGGGACCGAATGGACAACCTACTGAAAGCTCACATCTAGCGCACGTTCCCACCAATGCTGGTCGGGTACGCGCGCCAGGTTCATGCGTAAGACCGCGTTTTCTGCCGAAAACCGGTGGCCACTTTTCGGGAAAACGCTCGAGAGCGGCGTGCCCTCAATCGGAATCGTCACGCCGCTCTATCGCTTTGTATTGTCGCAACGTTTAGCGGAAAACCGGTACCCACTTTTCCGCACGTTGCTCTAGCTATTCGCCTCTTGCAGGGCGAGGGGGGATTGAGATGACGCAAGAGCTGGATGGACCAAGGGTCGGGCCGCTGTCAGGCGCGGCACGGCAGCTCATCGTGCTGGTGCACGGCTATGGCGCTGACGGGGCGGACCTCATCGGACTTGCGCCGCATTGGGCGCGGATGCTGCCCGATGCCGCCTTTGTCGCCCCCAATGGGCCGCAGGTCTGCGACATGAACCCGGCCGGGTATCAGTGGTTTCCGATTTCGCGCCTCGATCCCCGTGAGATCGCGACCGGCGCCCAGCTTGCGGCGCCGGCGCTGTCGCGCTTCATCGATGCCGAGCTTGCCGCGCTTGGTCTTGGGGGCGCTGACCTCGCGCTTGTCGGCTTCAGCCAGGGCACGATCCTGTCGTTGCAGGTGGGATTGCGGCGGCGCCCGGCCCCGGCGGCGATCCTTGGCTATTCAGGGGCGCTTGCCGCGCCCGATCGGCTGGCGGGCGAGATCACAGCCCGGCCGCCCGTGCTCCTCATTCATGGTGAAGCCGATCCGGTTGTCCCTGTGGGCGCCCTGCATCAGGCGGTCGCGGCGCTCGGCGCCAACGGCGTGCCCGTGCAGTTTCATACGGCGCCCGGCCTTGGCCACGGCATCGATGCGGAGGGTATGGCGATGGGCGCCGCGTTCCTGGCGGCTGCGTTCGGCGATGGGTCTTCCGTGAGTTAGGAATAGCGCTTGAGGGTTCATCGTCGCGTCATACGTTCTGTAGTATGTTAAGATCATTGGCGCACGAGGCTGTGGATTGATAGAGTGCTGCCTCGATTGGAGAACGGCTTCTTGGGCAACGTCTAACGCTAAACGGAGGCAGGCCTTCAGGATCGGAGCGTATCGTGCAAGCCGGTGAGAGGCTTCCGGAGGGGTGTCCGGCATTGGTGCTCAATGCCGATTTCAGGCCCTTGAGCTATTATCCCTTGTCGCTCTGGTCGTGGCAGGACGCCATCAAGGCCGTGTTTCTCGACCGGGTCAACATCGTTGAACACTATGACCGGGTAGTGCGCTCGCCCAATTTCGAGATGCGGCTGCCCTCCGTCGTCTCGCTCAAGCAATATGTGAAGCCCGCCCGGCAGCCCGCGTTCACGCGCTTCAACGTGTTCCTGCGCGACCGCTTCGAGTGCCAGTATTGCCACTCTGGCCATGACCTCACCTTCGATCATGTCGTGCCGCGCTCTCGCGGGGGATTGACGACGTGGGACAATGTCGTTGCCGCATGCAGCCCCTGCAACCTGCGCAAGGGCGGGCGGCTGCCGCATGCGGCGGGAATGCATCCCTTCCAGAAGCCGCACCGGCCGACCGTGCAGGAGCTTCACGCCAATGGGCGCCTGTTTCCGCCCAATTATCTGCATGAGAGCTGGAACGACTATCTTTACTGGGACAGCGAATTGGAGCCTTAAGCGCTGGCTATTCTTGCCTCGCGCCACATGGCCCACAGGGGTGGGCCGTCGGGCGGGGGATTGAACACGGCCTGCGTCACAAAGCCGAAGCGCTCATAGAGCGGCACGTTGCGGGGGCTTGAGGATTCAAGATAAGCGGGCATGTGTTGGCGATCGACCTCAGCGAGGGTCGCGCGCAGCATGGCGCCGCCCAAGCCCTTTCCCTGCATCGCAGGATCAACGCCCAGCGTCATCAGATACCAGTGCGGCGCCTTTGGATGGTGCCGGCCGACGGCGGCGCGGAAGGCATCCATGCGCTTCAACCCCGTCACCGACACGGCGCGGATGATCGCTGGGAATAGGGCCAGTTCCTGCCACCAGGGGAGTTTCAAATCCGAACGCGCAGGCGGCACCCAAAGCGAAGCGGCCCTGTGGCCGGTGTCCAGCCAAACCTCGCCGCCCGGAAAGCCGAAATAGCGCAGCAAGGTGCGGAACATGAGCGCGCGGGCGCTGTCCTGGCGCTCGTCACGGCGCAGCAGCCAGGACATGACAGGGTCGCTTGCAAACGCCGCGGCGAGAAGGCGCGCCACGTCGTCGCATTCCTCCGGCCGGGCCCGCCGGATCGCCTCAGCCACGCTCTCATCTGCCATCAGATCTTCTCCGAAATGCGGATGGCAAGGCGGCAGCCCGTCTTGATCACCGCGGAGAGAAGTCCATAGCCGGGCGTTTCCTTAGCGCCGTGCTCAATCGCCGTGTCGCGGTGTTCCTGCTCGTCGGCTCGGAACTTTGCAACAAGGTCGGCGAGCGCGGGATCCTCCTTGCGCAGGCGCTCTTCCTGGCGCGCATAGTGGCCATCGATCACTTCCTCGACCGCGGCCGTGCACGCCATCGCCGCCTTCTCGCCCATCAAGGCGGTGACGGCGCCCAGCGCATAGCCCGCCGCATGCCATACGGGGGCCATTACGGTGGGGCGCACCTCGCGCTCATTCAGGAGGCGGTTGAAGGCTTCGAGATGCACTTGTTCCTGCTCACCCATGTGCTTGATCATCCGCGCGAGCGCCGCATGCCGGGGATTGCGGCCGAATACAGCGAGCTGACCGTCATAGATGCGCACGGCGCTGTATTCGCCGGCATGATCGACCCGCAGCATCGCGTCCACCGAGGGACCCGGGCGGCCAGGGCGGGGGAGGGGCTTGGTTGCGGCCATCGTCATTTCCTCCAGCATAGCGCGGCCCCCCATGCGGCTATTGTCGCAAGGCCGAGCGATATCAGCACATTGTAACCCGCTAGGGAGAGGCCCAGAAAGCGCCACGCCGCTTCATCGCAGCGAACGACGCGGGCCGCGCCGATGGCGTCCCACAGGCTTCCTTGCTCGCCATCGAGCCCCGTCGCTCCGCTGGCGCAGGTCACAGGCCCCGGCCACCAGTGCCATTCAACGCCCGCGTGATAGACCCCGAGCGCCGCATTCGCGACAAAGCCCAAGGCGCACAGGGCGAATAGGATCACGAGCCAAAGGCCTGGCGTTTCCTCCCGCGCCGCCAGCCCCGCGAGAACGAGCGCCAAGGGAAGGGCAGCGTAATAGGCGTAACGCTGCTGATAGCAGAGCGCGCAGGGCTCGATGCCGAAGCCGAACTGAAAGACGAAGGCGCCCGCGAGCGTCAGCGCGGCGAGGCCGGCCAGCATGAGCGCGAGGCGATGGGGCTTAGTGCGCAGGGTGTCGAACATGGGCTGGCGATGAGATTGGGGGGGTGCGCGCTCTTTCGACAAGGGCCAAGCTGCCGCAGCGGCGCGGATCGGCCTATATGCGGGCGCTCTTGCCGAAAAAAAAGCCCGGGGAGGTGCCCCCGGGCCTCATGTCCTACCAGAATTGCGTGGCTCAGCCCGCCTTGTGCTTCAGCGAGAGGCCGGCGCGGATGAGGATGACCTTCGTCAAATCGATAAGGCCGTTCACGCGCGCCTGGAAAATGTTGAAGAAGAGCAGCGCGTAGAGCGCGACGGAGATACCCAAAGCGGTTGCAAACAGCGCGACGCCGATGCCGGCCGATACCGCGCCGGGATCGGAAATGCCCGCCTCGGCCAGGGCGACGAAGGTGTCGATGATGCCAAGGATGGTGCCGAGCAGGCCGATCAGCGGGGCAGCCGTGATCACCATGTCGAGCACCCAGAGATTGCGCTTGTACTTGCCGCGGGCCTCGGTGAAGGCCGCGTCCTGCGCGTCTTCCAGGTCCTCATGCGATTTCGTGAGCTCGACATGATCGAGAAGATCGCGCACGGCGGCGACGGCGGCGGTGCGGCGCTTCAGGAGATGGGCGGGGATGCTGTCGAGCGTGGCGCCGCGCGCGGCAAGGGCGCGGGCAAGACCCCGCGTGTGCCAGCCCGTCACCCAGAAGAAGATGAAGCGCTCGATGATGATGACGGTGATGATGAGGGCAAAGGCGTAGAGCACATAGAAGCTCGCCTCATGCATCCACTGGGTCGAGGAGGTGAAGGTGTCGATGAGCTGGGCGAACCAGCCGTGATCGGCGGGAACCTCCTGCGGCATAGTCAAGGTGCCATCGGCCGGCGGCGGCGCATCGGGCGATGCCGGCGGCGCGTCGGGCGAAGCCGGGGACGCGGGCGAGGCCGGGGACGCGGGCGAGGCCTCTGAAGGCTGCGCGGCGGGTGATGCCGGGCTTGGCTCACTCGCCTGAGCGAGCAGGATCTCGTTCTTCATACTGACCTCACGAACAGCAAGTCGGCATTGCAAAAAGGCGGCATTTCAAAAGTCAGGAAGGCGTGACGTGAAAGGAGGGAGCGCTTGCTCCCTCCTTTCCCTTGCATGCGGATTTATTCGGACTCGCCGAAGTCAACCGTGAGCGTCACGCCGACAAAGGCCGGAGAGCCGGGCGTGAAGTTGGTCGAAGCGGCGCTGAACACGTAGACGCCATCCGTCGCCAGTTGCGATGTCGCATTCGGCGTGCTGGTCGATTCGATCTGGCCGAGATAGTCCTCGTCGAACAGATTGCGGCCGAACAGCGTGATCTTCGCGCCCTTCATCATGCCCCAGCTTTCGTCGAAACGATAACCGAGCGAGGCATCGACCGTCACATACGAGTCGACCGAGCCATCGTTCATAAGCGTGAAGAAGCGCTCATCAACGTATTTCGGCGTAATCGACGCGAAGAAGCCGCTGTTCTCATAGCCGATCGAAGCGGCAAGCAGCCATTCCGGGGTATCGGTCAGTTCCTTGCCAGCGGTGGGCAGGTAACGAATGATGCCACCGGACACGCCGTTGGCGAGATCGTCCTGCAGTTCGCTGTCGGTGTAGGTGGCCGACGCATAGAAGGTGAAGCCTTCCCACGGTGCCGTACCCACTTCGAGTTCAACGCCCTGGATCACAACGCCGCCAATGTTGGCCGTCGTCTTGGTCGTGGGGTCGATCTGCGCCGTGGCGAGATAGTCCTGGAAGTCGTTGTAGAAGCCGGTCACCGACGCGGTGAGGAATTCGCCCGTGTAGCGATAACCCGCTTCGTAAACCCAAGACGTTTCCGCACGGATGTTGTCGTCGATGATCTGCGCCGTGCCAGCACCATTATAGGTGAAGAGCACGAAGTTCGACGGCGCACGCATGTTCTTCGTGGCGCTGGCGAAGAATTGGCTCGTTTCGTCCAGGTTATAGCTGACCGCCGCGCTGGGCAGCAGTTCATTATAGTTCACTTGCGGGTACTTCGCGTCGGGATCGTAAGACGGATTGCCCTCGGTCAGGATCGCGATGGGAAGAAGCGCATAACCGTCGCGCTCGATGGCGCGATAGGCAAGGCCGCCCGTGATCTTCAACGCGTCATCGAAGAGCTCAACCGTGCCTTCGCCGAAGAACGAGTAGCCGGTCGTCTTCGTCAACTGGTCGCGGCCTTGAACGGCGTAGGTCTGGCCGTCAACGCAAACAACCGTGTTGCAGCTCTCAGAGAGAGCCCAGACATCGAGCGGCACGCCATTGTCATCGACGTAGGAGTAGGGCTGCGTTTGACGGTGCTGCGCCTTTTCGTACCAGCCGCCGACCTTGAACGTGAGGTCTTCGGTCGCTTCCCAGGTGAACTTCGTGATCACGCCGGGACGGCGCGTACGGGTCACGGAGCTGCGATAGAGAAGGATGGTGTCGATCTGATCGCCGTCACCGTTGAGATCGCCAAACGCCATGCCGTTGACGCTGCCGGCTTCCGACTCCGTACGACCAAAGCCGCCGCCGCCATAGCCCCACCAGAGATAGGGTTCGATGTCGAGGCGCAGATCATCGGCGAGCTGCAGGTTCCACTTCACGTTCACGACCGCATTGCGGAACGGATTGACCTGAAGCGGCCAGAAGTTCGAACGTGTGGTGTTGATCCCGTATTCCGGGCTCACGACGCTCAATGATTCGTTCTGCGCAACGCCGTTCACACCAGTGAGATGGATCGGATAGCCGGCCGAACCCCAGAACGTGTCATATTCAAAGTCGCGGCCAAGAGTCTCGTACTGCGACTTCGACATCTGGCGGTAGAAGTTGTTGATCGCGTCGTTGTAGAGCCAGTTGACGCTGAACGAGGAGGCGTCGGCGATCTTCAGGTAGAACTGACCATCGACATGCGCGCGGTCGGCCGTGCCCTCACCGCGCCACTTGTCGGCGTCCGAGAGCGAGTAGGAGATGAACATCTTCGCATCGCCGCCCGAGATCCAGCCGGTGTCGAAACGGCCGAAGGTGCGGAACAGATTCTCTTCACCGATCGTCTGCGCAACGCGGAAGTTGAGGTAGTCGAGCGGCTGCGTCGAGACGATACCGATATTGCCGCCCGAGGCGCCCACATGCGGGGCGTCGGTGTCGGCCGAACCCTGGGTGACGAAGATCTCAGCCAGGTTTTCGTTGTCGGTGTATTCCTGCGGATAGACGGCGAAGTTGCCGCTGTCATTCACCGGCGCGCCGTTGATCGTGAAGCCGAGCTGGTCGGCGCGCAGGCCGCGCACCGTGATGTCGCCGCCGAACAGGCCCGTGGCGTCATCCTGGTCCTGGCGGATGCCGGGCAGGACGTTGATCGCCTGATAGGGGTTCGAGGACGGGACGATGTTGTTGAGGCCTTCGCGCGTCACCGTCGAGCGCGCCTTGGGCGTCTCTTCACGGATGATGTAGCCAGAGCCCAGCGCCGTGCCGGCCCCCTGAACCTCAATGCGGCCGACGTAAGACGAGGTTTCCGTCTTGGCCGCCTCTTCTTCCGCAGTGGGCGTCGCCGCCTGCTGCGCGTGCGCGGCCGACATGGCCAACACGCTGGCGCCCATCAATAGGGCGGTTGAGAACTTCCACATCATTACGACCCCCTTCAAGACCGTTTAGGACACAAAAAAAACCGAACCAGAACCCAACCCCCAATGGGCAGCGACTAGCCCGGCGTAAAACCAATCTTCGCGGTGAAGCGATGCGTCTGCTGTCCCCGCCACGCCTCGGCCGGGAACGGCGGAAATTTCGCGCGCGTCAACGCCGTCTGCGCGCCGCGATCGAGAATGCTGCCGGCCGATTGCTCGATGCCGGAATCGATGACTTCCCCGCTGCGCGAGAGCACGAACCAGATCGTCACATCGCCCTTGGGGCGCTGAAGCCGCGCCTCCTTCGAGGTCGGATAGCGCTTGATCGCCTCGAGCTGGGCGCGAACGGCGGCGATATAGGCCGCCTCCATCACGCGGATCGGGTCGACGGCCTGCTGCGTCGTCGGCGCGGCGGCGGCGGGCGTGTTCGTCGGCGGCTGGACGGCCTGAGGCGTCGGGGGACGTTGGGGCTGAGGCGGCCTTGGCGGGCGCGGCTTGATGGGCTCGCGCGGGCGATCGGGCTCCAGCGGCATGTCCTCGGGCGGCGGCGGCGGCGGCGGCTCGGGCTCGGGCGGTGTCGGCTCGGGCGGCGCGCCCAGCGAAATCATGATCTCCGGCCCCTGCGGCAGGGGCTTGGGTTCCGGCATGAAGTTCACGCCTGTGAACCAGCCGATGAGAATCACAGCGAGGAGAACGCCCGTTACCGAGAGTGCGATCCGATGGCGCCATGTGAAGAGCCACTCCATCGGTTAACCGGCTTTGCGTTCAGTCGCGATTGCGACGGACGAGAAGCCATTGGCCTTCAGCACGTCAAAGACGCTGACCAGCGATTGCAGTGTCGCGCCCTGATCGCCATTGATTGTGACGGAGAGGTCCTTGCCCTCCTCGTCGCGGCGCTGTTTCAGAAGCGTCGGCAGAAGCTCAAGCGAGACCGTCGCGCCATCGAGCTGAATGGTGCCGTCGGCGGCCAGCGTGATCACGACGCGCTTGCGCTCTTCAAGGTCATCGGGCGCCGCGGCCTGCGGCAGCATTGTGCGCAGACCCAACGCCGGAATGACGTTGATCGAGATGAGAACGAAGAACACGAGCAGGAACATCATCACGTCGATCATCGGAATGATCTCGACGCGCGCGCGCTCCTGCCGCTCGTCATCCCAGCGACGCATAGTACCCCCAACCGTTCGGGCGGTTTGCCCATTACCCGGGGCTATAGGGCATGGGGGCGGTGACGCGGCGGATTCAGTTTGATGACAATTTCTCTGCAACGTGCGGGCGCCGCCACGATCGTTGCCGGCGTGCCACGCTTTTCAATGGAGCGTGCCCAAGCGTTGGGCAAACGCTCAACCTCTCGCTGCGAAGGCCGCGCGAGACTCGCGAATGAATCGCGCCCAAACCGAATCAAACATTGGACTTCGTGCGACCCCTTGGGCGGCGGACATCGACCACGTTGACGACGGGGGCGCACACTTCCATATTGCCGCGCTCTACCCGATCCTCTCTCCCGTGCCTCTGTGGCGGAATGGTAGACGCGGCAGACTCAAAATCTGTTGTCAGCGATGACGTGCTGGTTCGAGTCCGGCCAGGGGCACCAGTCTTTATCTCTCACGGCGGTTCGCTGGCGCTCACGCCTCCGGAAGGGCGCGCTGGCCGCGCGGCGCCCGGTCGGGCGCTTGAAGGGGTTTGTCTTCTCTCACGGCGGTTCGCTGGCGCTCACGCCTCCGGAAGGGCGCGCGGCATCAGGGGCCGCCATGCGCTCCCCTACAGACGTGGCGGATATCCTTCTCGGCCCGCGCAGCGCAAGCGGCGCCTTCCGCAATCGCTTCTGAGGCGCGATGAAAATCGAGCCAGGTGAAGTCTGAAAGGCGTGGACGCAGCAGAATGTCGGGCGGTTCGCCCGCGAGCCGCGCGCGCATGATCCGGTCCTGCATGATGTTGAGCGTGTTGGCCAGGACCTCGAAGTAGCTTGGAAAGGCCGGCGCCGGCAGGAGCATGTGTGAGAGGAGGGGATCAAGCGCGCCCTTCATCCATTGCGGTATCCCCGAGGCGATCGCCTGAGCCGCCGGCGGATTGGTGTCCGCAGGCCCCGTGGCCTCAACAAAGCGGCGGCCGAGCATGTCCATGCTCAGATCGACGGCAATCACAATGTCGGCGCCAAGCGCGCGGGCAAGCGACACGGGCACCGGATTGACAACGCCACCATCGATCAGCCAGCCGCCGCCCTCCTCGTTCCTTGCCGGACTGAAGACGCCGGGGATGCCGATGGAAGCGCGGACGGCGCGCCCGACGGCCCCAGTCTTCAACCAGACCTCGCGCCCGGTAGCCAAATCGGTCGCTACTGCGCCAAATCGCGGAACGAGCCCTTCGATGGCACCACGAATGCCGAGACCTTCGAGAAAACTCTCGATCCGCTTGCCTTCAATGAGGCCACCGGCCGCCAATTGCACGTCCAGCATGGCCGCCACGTCAATTCTGCTGAAATTCTCCATCCGGCTCTTGAGCGCCGCAAGCCTCCCCGTCACGAAGGCGGCACCCACGAGCGCGCCGATCGAGCTGCCAGCAACGATGTCAGGAACGACACCTATTGCATTGAGGAACTCCAGGACCCCGATATGGGACCAACCGCGCGCCGCACCGCTGCCCAACGCAACACCGATTTTCGGCCGCATGACTTTGTTCTCCGCCGATCTCGTTGCCATAGTGCTGAATGACAAGTATGCGCCGCGCCGATTAACCACTCAAGCCAAGCCCGCATTTGCGGGCCTGGCCGGCCTCCGGTTCCTCAGCTCTTTGACGACACGGCAATGGTCCGCGCGATTTTCGATATCGGCTTGGCGCGGGCATGGACCGGCACACCTTTGCCCCAGAGGCGCAACGCCTCCCAATAGATGCCCATCGTTACTTTCATCGTCATCAAGGGGTGGGCGAGAAAGGTGTGCAGCAAGCCAAGGTCGGTGAGAGGGGCCCTTTCCCCTGAAAAGGTGGCCACGAGGAGGGGGCCGTCCGTATCCGTCTCATCGATGCGCACGCGCAGGCGCTCGCCCGGCGGCGCGATCACGAAGTGGTACCTGCACGCCATGGGCATGAACGGCGAGACGTAGAACATCTTGTCGCAGGATTGGCGAATGGGCGCCCGCGCCTCGTCAACGGGTATGACGTAGGTATGACGCTCGGCATAGGTGTTGCTCACCTCGTAAAGGATTGTTCGCAGTTGGCCGTCGGGCGCATAGCAAAAGTAGACCGTGAGCGGGTTGAATACATAGCCCAGGATGCGCGGATAGCAGAGGACCTCGATCCGCATCCCCTCCTCGTGCCGGCCGGCCTCGCGCAGGCACGCCTCAACAAAGGCGCGCAGACCCCCCTTGATCCCCTCGCCATGATCGCTGTCGAAAAAGCTGACAAGCGCGCGGCGGTTGTGACCGAAGACCCAGGAACTGGCGGAAAGCGCGGGCAGCTCATCGAGGTCGAGCAGGAGTGAGAAAACACGATAGGTCAGGCTATGCGGTTTCGGCCGCAGGCGGCGATGCATGACCTTGCCATGATAGATGGCCGAACGCAGCGTCATTCGGCAGCTTCCAGTCCTTGCGGTCGTACGATGCGGGACGCCGCGTTCCCCACGTGCCAGGGGCGTTTCACCCCTGCGAGGTGCTCGGCCGCGGCGAGACCCGCCTCAAGACCATCCTCGTGAAAGCCATAGCCGAAATAGGCGCCGCAGTACCAGGTGCGGCGGCGACCCTGGAGGCTCCAGAGATCAGCCTGCGCCGCGAGGGCTTTGCCGTCGAACACAGGGTGGGAATAGGTGAAGCGTCGTATGACCTTGCGCTCTTCGACGGGCCGGACGGGATTGAGCGTGACAAAGAGCGGGTGACGTGGATCAAGGCTTTGAAGGCGGTTCATCCAATAGGTCACACAGAGTGACCGGGAGCCGTCCGTGCCGTCGCCGTCAATATAGTTCCAGCTTGACCAGACGCGCTTGCGCCTGGGCATCAGCCGCTCATCGGCATGAAGAACCGCCTCGTTCATGGTGTAGCGAAAGGCACCGAGCAGCCGGCGCTCGCTTTCATCGGGATCGGCAAGCATGCCCAAAGCGTCGCAGGCATGCGCCGCGATGACGACGTCAGTGAACGACCGGGTTTCACCGGATGCATCAGTTATGCTCACGCCCTCTTGCTCTCGCTTGACGCACACGACCTTTGCGCCTGCACGGATCTCCGCGGGCAAGTCCTCAGTCAGGCGGCGGACATATTCTCGTGCGCCGCCCCGCACCGTGCGCCATTGGGGGCGGTCGGTCAGGTTCAAGAGACCGTGGCTTGCAAAGAAGCGCACGAAGGCTTTGAGGGGATAGGCGCGTATGTCTCCCAGCGTCGCGGACCAGATGGCGGCGCCCATCGGCAGCAGGTGATCTTCGACAAAGGCGTCCGAGTAACCATTTTGATCGAGGTACGCACCCAGCGTCACTCCCTCCTGATCGTTGATTGCAAGGAGAGGCGGAGCTTCGCGATAAAAGCGCATGATATCGGCCAGCATGCGCCAGAATCGTGGGCGAACGATGTTGCCGCGCTGGCCGATCAGTCCATTCAGGCCGGTGCCGGAGTATTCGAGGCTTCCATCCCTCAAGGACGCGGCAAACGACATGTCCGAGGCCATCGTTTCGACCCGCAAGGTGTCGAACAGCGCTGTCAGATTGGGATAGTTGCGCTCATTGTAAACGATGAAGCCGGTGTCGACCGGGATCTGCGTGTCACCGGCCGCGACCGTTACGGTGTGGGCGTGGCCACCGAGCCTCGGCTCGCTTTCATAGAGGGTCACCTTCGTTGTCTTGCCGAGCAGCCAGGCTGCCGAGAGACCCGAGATGCCCGATCCAATCACCGCCACATGACGCGCGGCGCCCGGCGGCTGCCTGTTCCTTGATCCCACGATCCGACCTTTTCGTTGAAACATGGAAAGGCATACGTCCAGCGTGGTCATTTGGATCGCGGCGGCATGAAATATCCTGCGGGTGATCCGGCGCAAACCGCGCGGCGTAGAAGCGGCATGACCTGCGTCAATCCCATGGCCGCCCCGGCGTGGCAGTACAATTCCAGGCTGCGGCCTCGGCGCTTACGCGCGCGCGTGCGGACCAGAACGGGGATAGTGCCGATGCCTCCTCAGAGCGAAGCCGTCGACAGTACCGACATGGCTGAATTGCTCCACGCCGTGGGATCACGGCGCGACGTGCAAGCCTTCGAAGCCCTCTTTCGCCATTTCGCGCCGCGGGTGAAGGCCTACATGATGCGGCTGGCCCGCGATGGTCAGGCGGCCGAAGAGCTGATGCAAGAAACCATGATCGCGGTGTGGAACAAGGCAGGCCAGTTCGACAAGACCAAGGGCGCGGCCTCTACCTGGATCTTCACCATCGCGCGCAACCACAGGATCGATGCCTTCCGGCGCGACAGGCGCCCAGAGTTCGATCCTCTCGACCCTGCCTTCGTGCCTGACGAGGCGCCTCCGGCCGATGATGAGCTGGAGGCGCTGCAGGCTTCCGCGCGCCTGCATGACGCGATCGGAAAGTTGCCAGAGGAACAGTCGGCGCTGTTAAGGCTCTCGTTCTTTGAGGATGTGTCTCACAACGCCATCGCGGCGCGGCTGAACATCCCCTTAGGCACGGTCAAGTCCCGCCTGCGCCTTGCCTTTGAGAAGTTGCGTGCCGCGCTTGGCCACGCGGGAGAAGCGCCATGACCATTCACCACCATGTCAGCGATGATCTGCTGCTTGCCTATGCCGCTGGCAGTCTTGCCGAAGGGTGGAGCCTCGCGGTCGCCACCCATCTTGCGCTCTGCCCTCACTGTCGCAATCGCGTGCGCGCGGCTGAGCGCATCGGTGGCGAAATGCTTGAAGCGCTCGCGCCCGACGCGCCCGTTGATACATCGTGGGCGCTTGTCCGCGCCCGCCTTGAAGCTGCAAGACCTGCAGAGACTTCCGAACGCGTTCAGCCGGCGGTGGGCGCGACGGGGCGCGATGCGGCCGTTCTGCCCGAGCCGTTGCGCCGCTATGCCGGCGGGGATGCCGACAGCTTGCGCTGGCAGCCGCTTGGACGGGGTGCCTATCAGATCCTTCTTCCCATCGGGGATGGTGAAACGCGCGCGCGGCTGTTGCGCATTCCAGCGGGAAAGCCGGTGCCCGAACATGGACATGGGGGGCGTGAGCTGACCCTTGTGCTGCGCGGCAGCTTTCGGGATGGCAATCAACTCTTTGCACGCGGCGACTTGCAGGACGCCGATGCGAGCCTCACCCATCAGCCGATCGCGACGCCCCTTGAGGATTGCATCTGTCTTGCGGTCACGGACGCGCCGCTGCGTTTTCGCAAGTGGATCGTCCGCTTGATTCAGCCGGTGCTTGGTATTTGACCGTTCACGATCGGCCCATCGCACGAGCGCTGCCATGATCGCACTCTATGCCACCGCCTATGCCGCGACGGCCGTCGTTTTCCTCGGCTTGGATTTCCTGTGGCTCTCCACCATGGCGGGTAGTTTTTACAAGAGCCGCATCGGCGCCATGCTGCTCGATGAGCCCAATATCGGCGCGGCGGCCCTCTTCTATCTTGTCTATGTGGCGGGCATCGTGCACTTCGCCGTCATGCCGGCGGTCACCGCGGGAAACTGGGTGGCCGCGCTTATGAGCGGGGCGTTCTTGGGGCTTATCGCCTATGGCACCTACGACATCACCAATCTTGCGACATTGCGGAACTGGCCCATTGCTGTCGCCGCGGTCGATCTTGGCTGGGGCGTGGCGCTGACGGGCTTTGCCGCGCTGTGCGGCTTTGGCGCGACCATGCTTGTCTTTGGCCGGTTCTAGCGGTCCTACTCCGCCTCTCGCATCCCATTGCGGCGAGATGGTGCGCAGATGTCAAATTCGCTTCCCTAAATCCGCTCGAGGCACATCATGTAGTTGACGCCCGTGTCGGCGGTGCGGTGCCATTCATCGCCAAGCGGAAAATAGGAGACGCCGCAGAGGTCCTTGACCTTCAAGCCATTCTCACCGGCGAGCCGGCGCATCTCAGCCGGGGTGATGAAGCGCCTCCAGTCATGCGTCCCGCGTGGAAGCCAGCCGAGCACATATTCGGCGCCGATGACCGCCAGGGCATAGGCCTTCATCGTGCGGTTCAGCGTCGCCATCATCATCATGCCGCCGGGCCTGATCATCGAGGCGCAGGTCCTGAAGAACAAATCGACATCGCTGACGTGCTCGATCACCTCCATGTTGAGGATGACATCGAAGCTTTCGCCGGCGCTCGCGATTTCCTCTGCGGTCGAGACGCGGAAATCGATGTCGAGGCCCTGATCGGCGGCGTGCGCCATGGCGGTCTTCACATTGGCCTCGGCAGCGTCCGCGGCAACAACGTCAAAGCCCATGCGCGCCATCGGCTCGGAGAGCAGGCCGCCGCCGCAGCCAATATCGAGCAGGCGGAGACCGGCAAAGGGCCGCAGCGCCTTCGCATCCCGATCGAAGCGCGCGGCGGCGCATTCCCGGATGTAGGCGAGCCGGACAGGGTTCAGCTTGTGCAAGGGCGCGAATTTGCCCTTGGGGTCCCACCATTCGGCCGCGCGCGCCGCGAAACGCTCAATTTCAGCCGGGTCGATCGTGGTCGCGGATGCCTTGGCCTTGGCCGTCATATTCCCTCCTGAAGTTCATTTTTCCATTGTTGCATCCGGGATACGCCCCGTTTATGTATGCGCCGCCCGGGGTCTGGAAAGGCCAAAAAACGCTTTTGCATGCGCGGCTTGCTGCCGCGTGGCAGCCTTGCGTTTCAGAGCGCTTTCCCGCCTTCGGCCACCGCAGGGAAGGCCATTTTCGGCCCCAGGTAACCATGGCTCGTTATGTCCTTAAATTCGGCGGGACTTCCGTCGCCGGCATCGACCGCATCCGCCATGTCGCGGGGCTGGTCAAGACGCTTTGGGACGCGGGCCATGAGCTTGCCGTGATCGTATCGGCGATGTCGGGCGAGACGAACAAGCTCGTCGGCTGGACGCGCGAGCTTTCGCCGCTTCACGATGCGCGTGAGTATGACACGATCGTCTCCTCGGGCGAACAGGTGACGGCGGGCCTGCTTTCGGTGGCGCTCGACGCGATCGGGGTGCCCGCGCGGTCCTGGATGGGCTGGCAGGTGCCGATCAAAACCGATTCGATGCACGGCACCGCCCGTATCCTCAGCATCGATCCTGCGGGCATCGAGACGCGCTTTGCCCAGCAACGCCAGGTCGCGGTCGTTGCCGGGTTCCAAGGGGTTGCCCCCGACAACCGGATCGCGACGCTGGGGCGCGGCGGATCCGATACGAGCGCGGTTGCGCTCGCCGCCGCGCTCATGGCGGAACGCTGCGACATCTATACGGATGTCGATGGGGTCTATACGACCGATCCGCGCATCGTGCCGCAGGCGCGAAAACTCGACCGCATCTCCTATGAAGAGATGCTGGAGATGGCTTCGCTGGGCGCCAAGGTCTTGCAGACGCGCTCGGTCGAGTTGGCTATGGTTCATAACGTGCGCACCCAGGTTCTCTCCTCATTCGAGGATCGCCCGGGGACGCTTGTCTGTGATGAGGACGAGATCGTGGAAAAAAGACTTGTCAGCGGCATCGCCTATAGCCGGGATGAGGCCAAAATCACGCTTGTCAAGGTGGCCGACAAACCGGGCGTCGCCGCCGCCATTTTCGGGCCGCTTTCCGATGCCGGCATCAATGTCGACATGATCGTGCAGAACGTCTCGGAAGACGGGCAGGCGACCGACATGACCTTCACGGTATCGCGTTCGGAGTATGAGCGCGCGATGCAGGTGATCGAGAAGGCGGCCGCCAGAATCGGCTATCGCAAGATCCTCTCCGATACGAATGTTTCCAAAATCTCGGTGATTGGCGTTGGCATGCGCACGCATGCCGGCGTCGCGCAGACCATGTTCCGCGCGCTTGCCGAAAAGGGCATCAATATCCAGGTCATCTCGACCTCGGAGATCAAAATCAGCGTTCTGGTCGCGGCCGAATATACCGAGCTTGCCGTCAGGGCGCTTCACACGGCCTATGGCCTCGATGCTGCTTAAGGGTGCGCCCGTGATCCAGGAGCAGGAAAAATGACCGGGCCAACGCCCGGAGCTGCGCGGCTGATCCTGCGACGCCTCCGGGAGGTGATGGCCGAGGGAACGAGCGCGCAGGCGCGGCTCGACAAGATCGTGCGCGTCGTCGCCGCCAATGTCGTCGCCGAAGTCTGCTCCATCTACATCGTGGTGCCGGGCGGCGAACTCGAGCTCTTTGCCACGGAGGGCCTCAACCCTTCGGCCGTGCATCGCACGCGCATGAAAAAGGGCGAGGGTCTTGTCGGCGACATCGCGCTCAATGCGCGGCCGCTCAATCTCGCCGACGCACAGAGCCACCCAAATTTCTCCTACAAGCCGGAGACGGGCGAGGACCCGTTCCAATCCTTTGTCGGCGTTCCCATCCTGCGTGGCGGACGGGCGCTTGGCGTGCTCGTCGTTCAGAACAAGACGCGGCGCGTCTATGACGAGGAAGAGGTCGAGACGCTGCAGACGATCGCCATGGTGCTGGCCGAGATGGTCGGGGCAGGCGATCTTGTCGATCCCACAGTGCTTGAGGAAACAGGCCTCAGGCGCGACCGCCCGTTCCGGATCAGGGGCACGCCCATCGCCGATGGCGTCGCGATCGGACAGGTCGTGCTGCACGAGCCGCGCGTCGTCGTCGAACGCCTGATCGCGGAAGACCTGGGGCATGAGCGCCAGCGGCTCGCCCGCGCGATCGAGGAGCTGCGCGCCTTCGTCGACGACATCCTCTCGGCGGGACCAACGCTCGAGGGCGAAACGCGCGACGTGCTTGAAGCCTATCAGATGTTCGCGAACGATTCGGGCTGGGTTGAGCGCATCCGCGAGGCGATCGACACTGGCCTTACCGCCGAGGCGGCGGTCGAAAAGGTCCACAGCGAGACGCGGGCGCGCTTGTTGCGGCAGAGCGATCCTTATTTGCGCGAACGGCTGCACGATCTTGATGATCTCGCCAATCGCCTGCTGCGCCATCTGGCGGGCGTCGCCGATACCGCGTCACGGCTTGCGCTGCCGCCAGACGCGGTCTTGATCGCGCGCTCGATGGGACCGGCGGAGCTTCTTGAGTATGATCGGGCGCGCATCCAGGCGGTGGTTCTGGAGGAAGGCTCTCCCACCTCGCATGTCGCCATCGTGGCGCGGGCGCTTGGCATTCCCCTTGTCGGGCGCTGCGGCGAGCTGCTCGACCGATCGGAAACCGGCAATGCCATCATCGTCGATGGCGAAACGGGCGATGTGCATTTGCGCCCGACGGGCGAAGTGCGCGCCGCCTATGAGGCGAAGCTGGCCATGCGGGCGCAACGCCAGGCGGCCTATGCGGCCTTGCGCGATCTGCCAGCCGTCACGCTCGATGGGGTTGGCATCGCGCTCAACCTCAATGCGGGCTTGCGCAGTGATCTGCCACACCTTGATGAGACGGGCGCGGCGGGGATCGGGCTTTTTCGCACCGAGCTCCAGTTCATGATCAATCCCCGCATGCCGCGCCTGCAGGCCCAGGCCGATCTCTATCGTGCGGTGCTTGCCGCGGCGAATGGGCGGCCGGTTGCCTTTCGCACACTCGATGTCGGGGGGGACAAAGTGCTGCCCTATGCTGAGGCGCTGCGCGAGGAGAACCCGGCGCTTGGCTGGCGCGCCATCCGCATCGCGCTCGACCGGCCGGCCCTGCTTCGCTATCAGGCCCGCGCCTTCCTGCTGGCGGCGCAAGGGGGCGAACTCAACGTCATGTTTCCCATGGTCGCCGAAGTCGATGAATTCGTGCGCGCAAAAGAGGTCTTCATGCGCGAAGTCAACCGGCTCGCGCAGAGCGGGCGGGCGGCGCCGGAGCGGCTGCGCCTTGGGGTCATGATCGAGGTCCCCGCGCTCTTATGGCAACTGCGGCAACTTTTTTCGCTCGCCGATTTCGTCTCCGTCGGCACGAACGACCTCCTGCAGTTCCTGTTCGCCACGGATCGCGGCAATCCCCGGCTCGGCGACAGGTATGACGCGTTGAGCCCGGCCGCGCTTAGCGCACTATCCCAGATCGTGAAGACAGGCGCCGCCTACAAGGTTCCGGTCACCGTCTGTGGCGAGATGGCCAGCCGTCCGATCGAGGCCATGGCCTTGCTGGGACTTGGTTTCCGCTCGCTGTCGATGACGCCCGCCGCGGTCGGTCCCATCAAGGCGATGGTGCGCTCGCTGCGCATCGATGAATTGTCGGAGTTTGTGGCAAAGCTCTGTGCCTCGCCTCAGCGGTCGGTGCGGGAATCCCTTAAGGAATTCGCGCTAAACAAAGGTGTCGCACTTTAGTCACAATTCATCCGCATTTGCGTTTAAGCTTTTGTTTTGGTTTATTTGTTCCACTAAGCCGGACGTTGGGTGTGGCGTTGCAACACGGCAATGCGCCTCGCTCGAGCGGCCTCGCAACGATTGAGATCTGAGGCGGATGAACAAATCCACCCGAGTGGCGCTGGACACCGACCGCGGCGGCGAACGCCGGCGCGGCAAAGACGCGCCTGACGAAACAAGCTCGGCCGAGACGATCGGCGCCGAACTGCGCGCGGCCCGGCTGCGCCAGGGCGAGGATATCGGCTCGGTCTCGGAGGCCTTGCGCATCCGCAAGGAACATATCGAGGCGCTTGAAAACAACGACTTCAACAGCCTGCCCGGCAAAACCTATGCCATCGGCTTCGTGCGCGCCTATGCGGATCATCTGGGCCTCAACCCGGACATTTCAGTGACGCGCTTCAAGCGCGAAATGGGGGTGAAGGCCGAGCCGGTGACGCTTCAATTCCCGGAGGCGGCGGACGAGGCGCGGCTCAGCACCATGTCCCTGTTCGTGCTCGCGGCCCTGCTGGTCGCGGGTATTTGGGGCGGCTGGTACTTGTCGGTCAGCCATGACCGCATGGCGGTCACCGGCGTTCCTGAAGTGCCTGAGCGCCTGCAACAGACGGGCGAGATTGCGCCCGGCGATACGCCCGGCCCCCGCGCGGCGGACGCGGCAGCCGGCACGGCAGTCCCACCGGCCGGCGGAGTGCCTGCGACGGGCCCGACGCCCGAAGGCGGCGTGCCTGCGACGGCGTCTGAAAACCTTGCCCTCCAGGCCCAGGATGGCATGCTGCCACCCGCCGAAGACGATGCGGCCGCGGGCGAAACACAGGCTGGCGACGGCCTGGTCGGCGAAACACCCTCCGGCGAGTCCCAAGCGGCGGCAACGGCGGCAGCTCCCGATCAGACGGCGGCGGCGAGCCCGGCACCGGCGGCCGGAACCGGACAGGTCTATGGCGCGCAATACACCGATTCCCGCATCACGGTCGTCGCCAAGGTCGACACCTGGCTGCGCATCGAGGAATCGGGCGGGAAAGTCCTCATCAACCGGAACATCAAGGCGGGCGACCGCTATCAGGCGCCGAACCGGTCCGGCCTCATCCTGATGGCCCGTGACGCAGGGTCGCTCGACCTGCTCGTCGATGGCCGCTCGGTCGGCGCGGCGGGGCCTTCGGGCATGGTGCTGACGGGGTTGCCGCTCAACCCGCGCTTCCTCACCCAGCGCGATCAGGCCGAATAGGGCGAAAGGCGCTTGCTTTTGCCGCCCTTGACGGCGAGCGCCGCGTGCATCACCTCTAGTGTCCCGCTTCCGAAATTCGCTTGATACCGATATCGGCGCCTTGCGAAATTCGGAAGCGACAGGACACGAGCAACGCATTGAATCTAGTGTCGTATTGATTTCGAAGTCCGCGCAGTCGACGATACCGAGAATGAAGCGGACTTCGAAATCGCGACACTAGCTCCATGTTGGAGCCACGCGCATGAGCATCCGCCCCTATCGCGACATCGCGCGCCGGAAGAGCCGGAAAATCATGGTCGGCCACGTGCCCGTGGGCGGGGATGCGCCCATCAGCGTGCAGACCATGACCAACACGCTGACGAGCGATGCGCGCGCGACCATCGATCAAATCCGCCGCGCCGAGGAGGCGGGCGCCGATATCGTGCGCGTTTCATGCCCGGATGCGGATTCGACGGCGGCGCTGGCGCGCATCGTCAAGGCGGTTCAGGTGCCCATCGTCGCGGATATCCATTTCCATTACAGACGCGCGATCGAGGCGGCGGAGGCGGGCGCGGCGTGCCTGCGCATCAATCCTGGCAATATCGGCTCCTCCGACAGGGTGCGCGAGGTCATCAAGGCGGCAAAGGATCACGGCTGCGCGATGCGTATCGGGGTCAATGCGGGATCGCTGGAGCCGGAGCTCTTGGAGCGCTATGGCGAGCCATGTCCGGAGGCCATGATCGAGAGCGCGCTCAATCATGCGCGCATTCTTGAGGACAATGATTTCCTTGAGTTCAAGATCAGCGTGAAGGCCTCGGACGTGTTCCTGGCGGTTGCCGCTTATCAGGGTCTGGCAGAGGCGTGTGACTATCCGCTTCATGTCGGCATCACGGAGGCGGGCGGCCTTATTCCCGGCACCGTTAAATCGGCGATGGGGATGGGGATGCTGCTCTGGTCGGGGATCGGGGATACGATCCGCGTCTCTCTTTCCGCCGATCCGGCCGAGGAAGTGCGGGTCGGCTTCGACATCCTCAAGACGCTCAACCTGCGCCATCGGGGCGTCAACATCATTTCGTGCCCTTCCTGCGCGCGGCAGGGTTTCGATGTCATCGGGACGGTCGGCGTGCTCGAGGAGCGGCTGAAGCACATCGCAACGCCAATGACGCTTTCCATCATCGGCTGCGTCGTCAACGGACCGGGCGAGGCGCGCGAAACCGATATCGGCTTCACGGGCGGCGGCGCCGGGGCCGGCATGATCTATTTGAATGGCGAGCCATCCTATAAACTGCCCAATACCGATCTCATCGACCACATTGTCAGCCTGTGCGAGAAGAAGGCGGCAGAGATCGAAGCGGAGCGCGCCCTGCCGCCGCCCGCCGCCGCTCAATAGACCCTCGCGCGCAGCCAATCCGATTGCATGATCCCGACCCAGAAACTCGACCGGCTCATCGACCGCTATGCTGAACTGGAGGCGCGGCTTTCAGCCGAAGCCGGCAGCGCGCAGTTCCCAAAGCTCGCCAAGGAATATGCCGATCTCGGGCCGCTCGTGCGCGCGATCCAGCACTATCAAACCGCGCGCGAGGAGCAAAAGGCGCTCAAGGCGATGATGGATGAGGGCGAGCCCGACCTTGCAAAAATGGCCGAGGAAGAGCTTGCCGAACTGAAAGAGCGCCTGCCCGAGATGGAGCATGCGCTGAAGCTGATGCTGCTGCCCAAGGATGCCGACGACGACGCGAGCGTGATCCTTGAAATCCGCGCGGGCACGGGTGGGGACGAAGCGGCGCTGTTCGCGCGCGATCTGCTGCAAATGTATCAGCGCTATTCCCAGCTTCAGGGCTGGCAATTTGAGATCGCGTCCCTGTCTGAGGGCGTGCTGGGTGGCGTCAAGGAGGCCGTGGCCGAAGTCACGGGGCAGGGCGTTTATGCCAAGCTCAAATTCGAATCCGGCGTGCACAGGGTGCAGCGCGTGCCGGCGACGGAGGCGCAAGGGCGCATCCACACCTCCGCCGCGACGGTGGCCGTCCTGCCGGAGCCGCAGGATGTCGACATCACGGTGAACGAGGCCGATCTCAAGATCGATGTCTATCGGGCGAGCGGCGCGGGCGGCCAGCACGTCAACAAAACGGAATCGGCGGTGCGCATCACCCATATGCCGACGGGCATCGTCGTTGCGACACAGGACGAGCGCTCGCAACACAAGAACCGCTCACGCGCGATGAAGCTCTTGAAAGCGAAGCTCTATGAGATGCAGCGCGAAAAGCTCGACCGGGAACGTGCGGCCGATCGCAAGGGGCAGGTCGGCTCGGGCGACCGCTCGGAGCGCATCCGCACCTATAATTTCCCGCAAGGGCGCGTCACCGATCACCGGATCAATTTGACGCTCTATGAACTCGACCGCGTGATCACGGGCGATGCGCTCGGCAAGCTCGTCGATGCGCTCGTCACCGAGCATCAGGCGAGCAAGCTTGCGCAGCTTGAAGCCGAGGGATGATCGCGATTTCACAGGCCATCCGGCAGGCGCAGCACCGTCTTGCCGCCGCCGGCGCCGATGCGCCCGCAACGGATGCGCGCGTGCTCGTGGCGCATGTGCTTTGCCTCTCGCGCGAGGCGCTGATCACCGAAGGCAATCGGCCATTGGATGCGGCGGAGCTTGAACGGATCGGCGCGATGGTGGCGCGCCGGGAAGCGGGCGAACCGCTTGCCTATATCACCGGCACCAAGGAATTCTGGAGCCTTCCCTTCGGCGTTCGGCCAGGCGTGCTCATCCCCCGTCCGGATACCGAAACGCTCATCGAGGCGGCCCTTGCCGCGTTCAAGGACCGCGCGGCGCCTTTGCGCATCCTCGATCTGGGGACCGGAAGCGGGTGCCTTCTGCTCACGCTGCTGCGATTGTTTCCGCTTGCGTGGGGCGTGGGCGTCGATGTGAGCGCACCGGCGATCGCGGTGGCACGAGAGAACGCGGCGGCGCTTGACGTTTCAAACCGCGCGGCCTTCATGCGCGGTTCGTGGTGCGCGGCCTTGCGCGGTCCTTTCGATCTCATCGTCTCCAATCCGCCTTATATCGCGCCCACCGAGATTGCCGGACTTGCGCGCGAAGTGCGAGAATTCGAGCCGCTGCTCGCCCTTGATGGCGGCCGTTTGGGACTTTCCGCGTACGGGATATTGGCCGAGCAAACACCGTCTCTGCTGCGCCCCTCAGGCCGGCTCATCCTCGAGGTCGGGATCGGCCAGTCCGAGGCGGTCCAGTCTCTCCTGTTGCAAGCAGGTCTCAAATCCGTTACTGCGGTTAACGATCTTACCGGGCGGGCACGTGCCGTTGTGGGCCAAACCGATTGAGTGCGGCGCGGTGGTGCTCAAAAACCTGTTGGATTGTGCCGGCAGAATCGCTAGTTTCCGCGCGGGGCAATGAACGCGTTGTCGCTTCGCTTACCGGGCAAGATCCCGATAAAAGCTTGAAGCCTCGGCCGATAGAGATCGCTTGTGAAGATCGGATAGTCGGACAGGAACGGCAGCGTGCCGTCCATAACGCCGATGGTGGCACTTCCGGCATCGCCGGTTGCTGAAGCGGTCCAGTAAGACGTTAGGGCTCCACCGCTGCCGCGGCGGATAGTCCGTGCACCGCAGAGAAACGACCAAAGTTAGAGACCCATGAGACCACAACACAATATGAAGCGCTCGCGGGGGCGTGGCCGTCACAAGCCGCAGAACCTCAGCAACCGGACGATGGAATCGAACGGACCCGATGTGAAGGTTCGTGGGACCGCCCAGAACATCTACGAGAAGTACCAGCAGCTCGCGCGCGACGCGGCATCGACCGGCGACCGGATCATGGCCGAAAATTATCTTCAGCACGCAGAGCATTATTTCCGGGTGATGCTGGCCTTCGCGCCGGCACCGAATGCGCCGGGCCAGGGTGCGCAGCCCGGAAATGGCAATGGCAATGGCAACGGCCAAAACCATGCCCGCCCCAGCAATGGCGCACCGGGGCAGCCAGGTGATTTCCAGGGCCTTCCCGGCTCGGCCTTCCCGGGCGATGAGGGCGATGATCTGGCCGAAGGCGAGGAAGAGGGCGAGGACGCGCGGGTTTAGCTAGCGATCGGTTGACCGTTCGCGCGTCACGTCCGGCTATTCTTCCAACACGCTCACCGCATCCTTGGTGTGGATCGTGCCGGGGCTTGTGACTTCGGCATAGACACCGAACAGATTTTCGCCAAAGGCCGTGCCGAGCGTGCGCGGGATGTTCATGTCGCGCTGGCCCGTCTCCGGGTTCACGTTCGTGGCGGCACAGCGCACGATGCCCATCACCACTTTGAGACGCGCGTCGCCGATCGCGAGCGTCTTGCCAAGCCAGTGACGCTCGGCCCAGGGCTCTGGCCCCTCCAGATAGACATTGCCGCGGAAGCGCAAGGGATGCACCTTCTGGCCGATCACGCGGGAGAGGTCATCCAGGCTCGCGCCGTTGATGATCGAGACGACCTTCATCGGCACGTCGGAGAAGGAAAAGCCGGGCGCGTGCACAATGTGCGGCGGACCCTTCAGCTCGTCCTTCATATAGGCGGCGAGGAATTGCTCGATGAGCTGGCGGCCGAGCAGGGTTGAAAGCTGGCCACGCGCGACGTCCTTGCCCGCCCGGCGGATGGTGAGCGTTTGTGTCGCATCATCGAAGTGCGTTTCCAGCGTCGCCAGACGCTCGTCGCGCATGAGCATCAGGAACTTCGTCTTGGGGAAATATTGCGGCCGCTCCGGATCGAGGTCGCGCGTGCCATTCTCGATCGCATAGGCCCGGTCGCCCGGGATGACCTCGCCTTTTGTCAAGGTGGCCTGCGCAATCGGTTCGGCGCTGAGGCCCTTGACCGGATAGCGGTAGAGTTGCGTGATGGTGACGGGCATGAGTTCTACCCCTTGTGTGAGGGAAACGGCACCCAACATAGAAGAGGCGGACTGTGCCTCCCGGGGGTGGTCCGTCAAGGACGTGCTCATAGTCAAAGGCGCCCTCACATGGATTTCGAGAAATATACCGAACGCTCTCGCGGATTTCTGCAATCTGCGCAATCCCTGGCCTTGAGGTCGGGGCATCAGCGCTTTGTTCCTGAACACCTGCTCAAGATCCTCCTTGAAGATGGCGAGGGTTTGGCGGCCAATCTGATCCGGCGCGCCGGCGGGCGGCCGGAAACCGCCCTTGAATTGACCGAGGCGGCCTTGCGCAAATTGCCGCGGGTCGAAGGCTCGGGCGCGGGGCAGGTCTATCTCTCGCCCGAACTGGCGAAAGTGTTCGAGAGCGCCGAACAAATCTCGCAGAAGGCTGGCGATTCCTTTGTCACGGCCGAGCGGCTTCTGCTTGCGCTTGTCTTGACGCCGCAGGCCGCGTCCGCCGCGATCCTCAAGGAAGCGGGCTTGACCGCGCAGGCGCTCAACGCCGCCATCAACGATTTGCGCAAGGGGCGCACGGCCGATAGCGCCACGGCGGAGAACCAATACGACGCGCTGAAGAAGTATGCCCGCGACCTCACCGAGGCAGCGCGCGGCGGCAAGCTCGACCCTGTGATCGGGCGCGATGAGGAAATCCGCCGGACGATCCAGGTGCTTTCGCGCCGTACCAAGAACAATCCCGTGCTCATTGGCGAGCCGGGCGTCGGCAAGACCGCGATCATCGAGGGCCTTGCGCTGCGCATCGTCAATGGGGATGTGCCCGAGGGCCTCAAAGACAAGAAACTGATGGCGCTCGACATGGGCGCCTTGATCGCCGGCGCGAAGTTCCGCGGCGAGTTCGAAGAGCGCCTCAAGGCCGTGCTCACAGAGATCACGGCGGCGGAGGGCGGCATCATCCTCTTCATCGATGAGATGCACACGCTTGTCGGCGCCGGCAAGGCGGAGGGCGCGATGGATGCCTCCAATCTGCTCAAGCCCGCGCTTGCCAGGGGCGAGTTGCACTGCGTGGGGGCAACGACGCTCGATGAATATCGCAAGCACGTGGAGAAGGACGCGGCATTGGCGCGCCGGTTCCAGCCCGTCTATGTGAACGAGCCCAGCGTCGAAGACACGGTGTCGATCCTGCGCGGACTGAAGGAGAAGTACGAGCTGCATCATGGCGTGCGGATCGCCGATGGCGCAATCGTCGCGGCCGCGACGCTCTCCAACCGCTACATCACGGACCGTTTTCTGCCGGACAAGGCGATCGACCTCATCGATGAGGCGGCCTCACGGCTTCGGATGCAGGTCGATTCAAAGCCCGAGGCGCTCGATGAGCTCGACCGGCGGATCATCCAACTTAAAATCGAGCGCGAGGCGCTGAAGAAGGAAAGCGATACGGCCTCGCAGGACCGGCTGGTGAAGCTGGAGCGAGAACTCTTCGAACTGGAAGAAAAATCCTCTGGCCTTACCGCGCGCTGGAAGGAAGACAAGGATGCGATCGGCGCGACGCAAAAGCTCAAGGAAAGGCTGGAGGCCGCGCGGCACGAGCTGGAGGTGGCGCAGCGCCAGGGCGAACTTGGCAAAGCAGGGGAGCTTGCCTATGGGCTCATTCCCTCGCTTGAGAAGCAACTGAAGGAGATGGCCGAGAAGTCAAATGCGCGCCTCGTCAGCGAAGTCGTGACCGAGGAGCATGTGGCGCAGATCGTCTCGCGCTGGACCGGGATTCCCGTCGACAAGATGATGCAGGGCGAGCGGGAGAAGCTGCTGGCCATGGAGGATGCGCTGCAGCGGCGCGTGGTTGGCCAGCCGGAAGCCGTGCGCGCCGTCTCGGCGGCCGTGCGGCGCTCCCGCGCGGGTTTGCAGGATCCCAACCGGCCGATCGGCTCCTTCATGTTCCTGGGGCCGACGGGCGTCGGCAAGACGGAGCTCACCAAGGCGCTTGCCGCGTTCCTCTTCGATGATGATCAGGCGATGGTGCGCATCGACATGTCCGAATACATGGAGAAGCATTCCGTCGCGCGGCTGATCGGCGCGCCGCCCGGCTATGTCGGCTATGAGGAGGGGGGAGCGCTGACCGAGGCCGTGCGGCGCCGGCCCTATCAGGTGATCCTGTTCGATGAGATCGAGAAGGCGCATCCGGATGTCTTTAACGTGCTGCTCCAGGTGCTCGATGACGGGCGCCTGACGGACGGGCAGGGGCGGACGGTCGACTTCAAGAACACGCTCATCGTGCTCACATCCAATCTCGGCTCGGAGTTCCTCGCCAATCAGCCCGAGGGCGAAGACACGCGCGCGGTGCGCGATGAGGTGATGGAGGTGGTGCGCAGCCGCTTCCGGCCCGAATTCCTCAACCGGCTCGATGAAATCATCCTCTTCCACCGGCTTGGCCGTTCGGAGATGGCAACCATCATCGATATTCAAATCGGGCGGCTCGGCGCACTCCTTGCGGATCGCAAGATCGCACTTGAACTTGATGCGAAGGCGCGGGCCTGGGTTGCCGAAGCGGGCTATGATCCCGTCTATGGGGCGCGGCCCTTGAAGCGGGTGATCCAGCGGCGTCTGCAAGATCCCTTGGCGCAGCTATTGCTCGAGGGCGCGATCGGCGATGGCGACACGGTGAAGGTCTCGCGCGGCGACCATGGCCTCTTGTTGAACGGGCGCGAGTTTGCCGATAACAGCGAAGCGCCGAGCGTGCGTAGCCCAAGCGTGCGGGTGCATTAGGCGGTATCGACATTCAGCAGGGGGATGGAAACCTCACCTTTCGCGGCTCGCAGGCGCTCGCACCTCACCCTTCGAGGCTCGCAAGCGCTCGCACCTCAGGGTAAGGACTACTCTATTGTCCTCATGCCTAGAGGTGGCCGCTCTTCGCGGCCCTCGAAGGATGAGGCTGACGGATCACGTGGGGTACCCCTCACCCTTCGCACGCAGCGAAGGCCCGCACGCCGTCAGGGCGACGGCGGCTTGAACTCGCGCGGTTGAGAATCTGCGGCCATAGCGGCCGCTCGGATCTGGCTTGCGTATACCGCAAAGATCGCCAAGTCCTCGCCAGGGGTGGGCAACGAACCCAGTACGCGAAGACTCTCTTCATGCCGGCCCAGTTGGCGCAGCACATCCGCGCGCTGGATTTGCGCCAACCACCAAGGTTCGCTGTTCTTTTCACTTTGCGCGACGTACTTGGCGAATGCGTCGGTGGCCTGTGCCAGATAACGCAGGCGGAGGTCTTGCCTCTGCGCATCTTCGGCCTCCCATGCGGCGCGCATGAGATAGCCCGCAAGCTCGGCATCGCTTGTCCCCAGCGCGCGCTCCTCGGCAACGACACGCATTGCCGGCATGTCGCTCGTGCGCAGAGACTGGAACTGCGCGCTTTCGACGAGGGGCGTCAGCTTGTCGATATCGTCAGGCGAATAGTCCTCGGCCTTCCGCGTAAGAATGAAGCCATTAGGGCATTCGTCCCAGGGCAGATAGGCAATCGGTCCGACGGGGCGCAAATCCAGGCGAATGCCAAACTGCGAGGTCGAGTTGATTTGAATGCGCTCATAACGCTCACCACCCACCGGACAGGTGGCGGGAACCAGGCTGATCGTCGTTGCCTGCGCGGCGTGCGGGGCCATTGCCGCCACGAGCAAAAAGAGTGCGCAGCGCACAGAACCGGAGCCCATCCTATGTCCCCCTCATCGACAGGCGGTCATGCTTTCTTGGCAAAGACGCTCTCATTGCCGCCGTTCTTCCATTCAGTGTCGATGGGAAGTCTTGCGCCCGCAAGCGCGATGATGGGCTCCTCTGTCCTATGCAGGGCTCAGCGGCAGGTGTACCAGCGATCGGGCGAGGCGCCAGGTCCGCCGACCGGACCGGGCGGGTTCTCCCAGTTGGTGCCAGGACCGCCAGCCGGGCCGGGCGGGTTCCAGTCCGGGTCCGTCCACCAGCAGCGATAGGCTGGGTAGTAGTACCACCAGCCGCCGTGGCGGTAGGTCACCGCATAGCGCCAGGGCCGGCGATGCGGGGAAGCTCCCGGGCCGCCGACGGGACCCCGTGGGTTTTCCCAGTTGGTGCCCGGACCGCCGGCAGGGCCGGGCGGGTTGTTGTCGTAGTCTTTCGCCATAGCAGGGCTGGCCGCCAATCCGGCCAGTAGCAGCGCTGCGCCAAGAGCTGGCATGATCTTTTTCATGATCTCGTCCTTTTGTTGGGGTCTTGCAAAGTCATTTTCCGCGCCCCGTTCCCTTCAAACGCCGGCACCTTCTTGGCCTGTCGTTTGGTTAGCGGTGAACAAATCTTCTCGTGCGCGCAGTCACAGTGGCTGTTGTCTTGCGTTCATCTTCGCGCCGTCGCCCGAGGTACGTTCATCCTTGCGCAAAGCAAATCACCCGCGCCGGGGCGCGGGTGATCGGGCAGGGCGAGGGAGCGCGGATGCGCTATTCGGTCGAGAAATTGACCGAGGAAACGTTGGCCGAGGCGATGGGGCCGTTCAGCGGCGAAAGCGACATCATCTTGTTGATACGGTCGCGCTCGGCCTCAAAAGCCGCCAGCGTTGCGCCCTCCAGCCTTTGACTGCCGGCGGCCTTGACGCGGGTGGGGTCGACCTGCTCGCCACCATCGAGGATCTCATAGTGGAGATGCGGCCCCTTGGACATGCCCGTCGTGCCGACAAAGCCGATGATCTGACCCTGGCGGACGCGCGTGCCCATCCGAATGCCGGCGCCAAAGCGCGAGAGATGCGCATAGGCGGTCTCGTACTCACCGTTGTGGCGAATGCGTATGTAATTACCGTAGGTGCCCTTGGGACCTACATACTCGATGACGCCAGAACCGGCGGCCATGATGGGCGTGCCCGTTGGTGCGGCGAAGTCGACGCCCCGATGCATGCGCGAATAGCCAAGGATCGGGTGGCGGCGCATGCCGAAACCGGAAGAAACCCGGGCGCCGTCGACGGGCGTGCGCAAGAGGAACTTTCGCGCGTTGACGCCTTCGCGGTCATAATAGTCTTCCGTGCCGTCCTCGGTGACGAAGCGATAGAGTGCACGCTCGGTGCCAGAGGTCGTCAGCGCGGCATAGAGTATCTCGCCTTCCTTCACCGGATCGCCGAAGCGGTCGAAATAGCGGCGGAAGAAGATCTCGTAGGAATCGCCGGCCTTGAGGTCGCGCTGAAAGTCGACGTCATAGGCGAAAAGGCGCATGAAGTCCGAGCTGACGGCGGAGGGGACCCGGCCATCGACGGTCGCTTCGGAAAGCGTCGTCTCGATCGTGCCATCGACGCGATAATCGCGCGAGCTCAGCGTGAGGACGGTTTCCTTCGCCACGAACTCGCCATTGGGCTGCAAGCGAAGCGTGACCTCGCGGTCGACCGAGGGCTTGATCACGAGGGTCAAGAGTTCACGCTTTTCGGCGGGCGACAAGGCTTCGCCGCCCTGGGGCGCTGCATATTCCAGCGGCTTCAGCTCAGCAGTGATTCGCTGGCCGCGGCGCAATTGGCGCGGATCAAACACCGCCTTCAGCGCGCGAATGGCGTATTTCACATCCTTCGAGGCGATATCGAGGTCGGAGAGAATGCTCGCCAGCGTGTCGCCTGACTCGGCCGTCACGATGCGGATATTGTCGTCGCCTGGGCTCTCGATCCCTGCATAGAGCACCTCCATATCCGGCTGGAGGCCCGAATCAATCTCGGCAATGAGGCGCGGGGCGGGTGTTTTCGACACGGCCTCCGCTGCAGGCAGGTCGGTCGCGGCGCTGACCGGGAGGAGCTCGGCGCGGCTTTCGGCAACCTTGCTCCATAGACGGGACGAATCAATGGGACGGACGGCCTGACTCGCCTGCGCCGTCATATCGGCGTCAAGGCTTGCCAATACAGTCATGCCGGAGAAGAGCAACGCTGCGAAGGCGGCGGAGGCGAGGAGCCAGCGATTCGACGCCTGCTGCGCCGCGCTGAGCCGGGGCTTGGCCGGGGTGGCTGAACCGGCGGGTGGCGTTGATCGCGCGGGCGATTGGCCTTGGTGATGTCCCGCTTTTGCCCGAAGCGATGCCGGTGGAAAGGGTGCCGGGCCTCTTTTGGCCTTTGCGAGGCCAGCGGAACTGTCCGGGCGCTGCGGGCCGTGACCGGCGGTGCGCAGAGCATCGGCACGTGCTGGCAAGGACGGGTGCGACAAGCCGGAGCCTCGTTGGTTGGCGCTTGAGTTGACGTCAAAGCGTAACGGAACTGGACAGCGCAACTGATCTGGGACCCTATCCACCTGCTTGGGGGCCAGCGGAAGGGCGACGCAACAGGTGGGACCGTGCCCGCGAGACCCCACCTTGTCAATACTTTCCACTTAACGATGATGTCCGCTTGACATCCTATGCGGAGATTCGTAATCATGGGGTTTCCGCAGTGTTGAATATGTCTTAACGACGTGGTTCGCATTGCCGTGGCCGAAAGGCCTCTCCTTTGCGTGGTGTAGACATCCTGCCTGGTGATTTTGCCGGGTCGGTCGTGTCGTCGCCTGTGGAGGGTTCATTGACAATTGAATAAGGAAGGGAGATGCGGGCGGCGTTGTGCTTTGGCGCGGGCTGTGCCGGCCTTTAAGGCAAGGTCTTTTTGAGACTGGGTCTGACGGCACGGAGCGCGT
>JACADY010000007.1 GCA_013389115.1 Alphaproteobacteria bacterium | reverse complement strand
GCCAGAACCTGCCTTTCGCCGCCTGGGCCTGGAAGAGGGCCAACACGTGCGCATCGCGCCTGCGCCTGTGCCGGCGAGCCGCGATGCCGTGCATGCCAAGATCCGTGGCGCCACCTTGAGCGCGCAGGCAATCGCCGACATCGTCCGCGACGTCACCGCCTATCGCTATGCCGATATGGAGCTCGCCGCCTTTCTCATCGCCTGCGCAAGCTTCCTCTCGATGGACGAAACGCTCGCCCTGACCCGCGCGATGGCCGATACGGGTGAACGCCTGGCGTGGAAGCAGCGGCCCATCGTCGACAAGCATTGTATCGGCGGCATTCCCGGCAATCGCACCTCGATGATTGTGGTACCGATCATCGCGGCGCACGGCCTCACCATTCCAAAGACGTCTTCGCGCGCGATAACCTCGCCCGCAGGCACGGCCGATACGATGGAGGTTTTTGCGCGCGTCGATCTGACGGGGGATGAGATGCGCGCCGTCGTGGAGGCGCATAAGGGCTGCGTGATCTGGGGCGGTCATGTGAACCTTGCCCCCGCCGATGATGTGCTGATTGCCGTCGAGAGGCCCTTGGGGCTCGATACGCCTGAGCAGATGGTGGCCTCCATCATGGCAAAAAAGGTCGCGGCCGGATCGAGTCACTTGCTCATCGACATGCCGGTGGGGGCTTCGGCCAAATTGCGCGACACCAATGCGGCGCTGCGCCTGAAAAAGCTGTTTGAGTTTGTGGGCACGCGGCTAGGGCTCGTGATCGATGTCGCGATGACGGATGGCAGCCAGCCCATCGGCAGGGGCGTGGGGCCGGTCCTTGAGGCGCGCGATGTGATGGCGGTGCTCGCAGGCGATCCCCATGCGCCAGTGGATCTGCGGGAAAAGGCGTTGCGTCTCGCCGGCCGGCTGCTTGAATTCGATCCCGCGTTGCCGGGCGGGCAGGGCGAGCGCCGCGCCCACGAATTGCTTGATTCAGGTGCCGCCCGCGCGGCTTTCGAGCGCATCTGCGAGGCGCAGGGCGCGCCGCCGCAACGCGCCGTCCTGGGAGACCTGGTCCTGGAAATCGTGGCGCCCCGCAAGGGCATTGTCACAGCGATGGACTGTGAGCGCATCGCCCGCATCGCGCAGCGCGCAGGCGCCCCCACCGACAAGGGCGCGGGCGTCGACCTATTGACCCGCGTCGGCGGCAAGGTGCGCAAGGGCGATCCCCTTTATCGCATCCATGCAACCGAGCCGGCCGATTTCGCCTTCGCGCGCGAGGTCGCCGAGGCCGATTGCGGCATCACGGTGGGCGCATGAGCATGGCCCTGCATGCCTTCAAGGGCGAAGAGGTGGCTGCGGGCCGGCTCGCCAAGGTGCTAGGCGCCGACCTCGCCTTCATCGAAACGCGCCGTTTTCCCGATGGTGAGACGCTGACCCGCGTGCCCAAACCGGCCCCTCGCACGATTGTCTATCGCTCGCTCGATAATCCCAATGAGAAGCTCATAGAGCTGATCCTCTGCGCGGAGGCCTGGCGGCGTGAGGGCGCCCGGCGCCTCGAACTCGTGGCGCCTTATCTTGCCTATATGCGGCAGGACAAGGCGTTCCATGCGGGCGAATCCGTCAGTCAGCGGAGCATCGTTCCGCTGCTCGCGCGCCTCTTCGATCGCATCGTGACAGTGGACGCGCATTTTCACCGCACGCCGTCATTCGCTCAGTTGCTGCCCGGCTATGACGCGCATAATTTGCACGCCGCGCCCTTATGGGCACGAACGCTGCGTGAGCGCGCGCTGGATCGGGATACGATCCTGATGGGACCGGACAGCGAAGCGATCGCCTGGGTGAAACCGATCGCTGAGGAGTTGGGGCTGGCCCACGCGGTCTTTGCAAAACAGCGCCACTCCGACACGCAGGTGAGCCTGTCGCTGCCCGCATGTCTTGCGCTGAGCGGCCGCTCCGTCTGCCTCATTGATGATGTGAGTTCAAGCGGCGGCACGCTACTTGAGGCGGTGAGGCACCTCAAGGCGGAAGCGGCCTCGCGCATCACGATCCTTGTCACCCATGCGCTTTTCAGCCCGGCCATAGAGGCCGCGCTCAAGCAGGCAGGCGTGCACGAGATCCTCTCGAGCGACAGCGTTCCTCATCCAACGAACGCGGTGCACCTGGCGCCGCTCTTGGCGACGGCGCTAGGGTGACCAGAGCACGTGCGCTAGGGTGAGGAGAGCACCTTGCGCACCGTGAACGCCCCGCGAATATCGCCCGGCTTGAAACCGGTTGCCTGGTCTTCGGGATAGAGCGTGTTGATTTCTGCCAGAACTTCGGGCGCGACCGCCGTGCCGTGGCATTGCATGCACATCTCGCCCATGGGGATGGCCTTCATCCAGCGGAACTCCTTGACGCCATTGATCTCAAGGATGGCGGCGCTTTCAAGCGTGGTTGCATCTTCCCCGTTCGCCTGCCGGGCGAGGAAGTCTTCCAGTTGCGCCCGCTCATAGTCGTCGGGCGCGTTGGCTGGATTGCGGACGCGCAGCGCGGTGCGCCCCGTTTGCATCTCGGACTTTGCCGAAACGCCGCTTGCGATGGTGGGCGCGGCCTCATGGCACACCTGAAGTGCGCCGAGCGCACCTTGGGCCTTGAGCGCTTGGGTGAGGGCGTCCTTAAGGGCGGCGCCGAGCTCCTGGGCGGAGGTGCGTGCAGCCTCGATTTGGGCGGGGTCTGCCGGCTGGACCACAGCCGTTTCAGCGCGTGCAGGCCAAGCGCGAAACGCCCCGGCAAGGGCGCATCCGGCAAGAAGGAAGGCGGTAGCAACGGTGCGTCGCATAGGATCCTCCGCATGACAGGCACGGGCCCTTTTTGCTGAGTGCCGGTTCGCGCGCAATTGGCCATTCGTCGCATTGGGCCATTTCCGGCTATAAGGGTCAGGGATTCTCGCATCGAGGAGCATCGCCAGCATGACCGACATCGTTTGCATTTCCCCCATCGACGGCAAGGAACTGGCTCGCCGCCCCGCGGCGAGGGCAGAAGCTGTCGAGGCGGCGATCGCGGACGCGCGCAAGGCGCAAAGGGAATGGGCGTATGTCCCCCTTCAGGAACGGGTCGCGGCCATGCTGCGCTTTCTCGATGCGATGCTGGCCATGAACCAGGCGATCGTGCCCGAGCTCGCCCAGCAAATGGGCCGGCCCGTGCGTTATGGCGGCGAGTTTCGCGGCTTTGAGGAGCGCGTGCGCTATATGGGCGCGATTGCGCAGGAAAGCCTCGCGCCCGTGCCCCCGGCCGATCCAAGGCCGGGCTTTCGCCGCTATGTTGCGCGTGAGCCCTTGGGCCTCGTGCTCGTCGTTGCGCCTTGGAACTATCCCTATCTGACGGCGGTGAACACGATCGCGCCGGCGCTCATGGCGGGCAACGCCGTGATCTTGAAGCACGCCTCGCAGACGATCCTGGCAGGCGAGCGCTTTCAGATGGCGATGGACACGGCCGGGCTGCCCAAGGGCCTCTTCCAGAACCTGGTGCTGACCCATGATCAAACCGCGAGCCTCTTGGCATCGGGTGCGATCAATCATGTGAATTTCACTGGTTCGGTCGAGGGCGGCAAGGCGATCGAGCGCGCCGCCGCCGGCACATTCACGTCGCTCGGCCTCGAACTGGGCGGCAAGGACCCCGCCTATGTCCGCGCCGATGCAAGGCTCGAATTTGCCATCGAGAATCTCGTTGATGGCGCCTTCTACAATTCGGGCCAATGCTGCTGCGGCATCGAGCGCATCTATGTCCATGAGAGCCTCTACGACCGGTTTGTCGAGGGTTTCGTCGCCTTGACGGGAAAGTACCGCCTCGGCGATCCGCTCGATGAGGCAACGACCCTGGGGCCGATGGCGCATGCGCGTTTTGCCGACATTGTCCGGGGCCAAACCGCCGAGGCGCTGGCCAAGGGCGCCCGCGCCCATCTTGATCCGAAGACCTTCGCCGCCGGGCGCGATGGCACCCCCTATCTACCGCCGCAGGTTCTGACGGATGTCGACCACACCATGAGTGTGATGCGCGAGGAAAGCTTTGGTCCCGTCGTCGGCATCATGAAGGTAAAGGACGACGACGCGGCCGTGAGCCTCATGAATGACAGTCACTATGGCCTCACCGCATCCATCTGGACTTCTGATACCGACGCGGCGGAGGCGATCGGCCGTCGCGTGGAAACGGGCACCGTATTCATGAACCGCTGCGATTACCTGGATCCGGCATTGGCCTGGACGGGAATCAAGGATACGGGGCGCGGCGCCTCGCTCTCACCCATCGGCTTTCACATGCTGACGCGGCCGAAAAGCTTCCACCTGCGCGAGGTTTGAAGGACCGATGACGATACTTCGCCTTCTCGTGATCGAAGGAAATACAAGCGAGGGCCGCGCGCGCGCCGCCGCGAGCGGAGGCACGGTTGCAAGCGACCACTACGCGGAGGTGTTGCGCGCGCTCAGTCCCGGCGCCGTCATCGATATCTGCTATCCGGCCGATCCCGGCGCCAACTTGCCCGACAGGATGGGGCTGGCGCACTATGACGGCATAGCGATCACGGGCTCTGCGCTAAACGTCTATGATGGCGGCCCCGCGATCGAGCCGCAGGTCGAACTTATGCGCCAGATCTATCGCTCCGGCACGCCGTGCTTTGGCTCATGCTGGGGATTGCAGGTCGCGACCGTCGCCGCTGGGGGCACGGTGATCGCTAATCCGCGCGGCCGCGAGATCGGCTTTGCGCGTGACATCACGTTGAATGAAGCTGGGCTTCGTCACCCCATGTACGAGGGCAAGTCCTCGCATTTCGACGCGATTGCCGTCCATCTCGATGAGGTCGCCCTCATTCCCGAAGGCATGACCGTGCTTGCCGCCAACGCCTGGTCGCCCGTGCAGGCGGCCGAGATCCGCCACGATGGCGGCCTGTTCTGGGGCGTGCAGTATCATCCCGAATATACCTTTGGTGAAATCGCCTCGGTGTTCCGCCGCTATGGCAAGCCGCTCTTCGAGCAGGGCATATTCCGCACCGAAGAAGAAAAGCAGGCCTTTGTCGTGGATCTGGCGACGCTGGAGGCAAGTCCGACCGATCCGGCTCTCGTCTGGCGCTTTGGCCTTGGACCTGCCGTCACGGACAAGGCTCTGCGCACGCTTGAAATTCGCAACTGGATCGAGCACGCGGTCAAGCCGGCCAAGTCCACGCGCGGCCGCGCCTGACCGATCCGCCAAGAAAAAAGGGCCCCGGCAATGCCGGAGCCCTTTTTCTGAGGCATGAAGTCTTTACTGGACCGCGGCTTGGCTGCCCGGCAGCTTGTCGATGGCCATGAAACTGCCATCGGCCTTGATGACGGTGAAGAACACCTGGTCCGAACCCTGATTGTCGCCCGCGCCATAGTTGAGCGTGAACCCGCCAAGATCGAAGGTCCCGGTCGAAGAGATGGCGGAGAGGAGCGAGGCCCGCGTGGGTTCGCTACCCGCCTTCTCGAGCGCCGCGATGAAGAAGCGGCCCACGAGATAACCCTCAAGTGAGACGAAGCCCGGCTTCTCGCCGCCGCCATGGGCTGCGAGCGCGGCATGATAGTCCTTCACGATCGAAAGGCTTTCATCCCAAGGGAAGGGCACGACCTGGGTGATGACGACGCCTTCGCCATCCGCGCCGAGATCTTCGGCAAGGGCATCGCTGCCGACGAAGGAGATGTTCACATAGGTCGCATCGAGCCCTGCCTTGCGGGCCTGACGGATGAATTCGGCGCATGGCGCATAGGCGCCGACCATGACGACCGCGTCAGGCTTGGTCGCCACCATCGACGCGACGGCTTCCTCAACCGCGATCGTATTGCGCTCATAGGTCGCCTTGGCGCTCAGCGTAAGGCCGCGCTTGGTCATTGCAGCTTCGACGCCCGAGAGCCCGGCCTGGCCGAACGCATCGTTCTGATAGACGATCGCGATCGACTTGACGCCAAGATCCTCGGTCAGGCGCTTCACCCATTCCTCCGTCTCCTGATTATAGGAGGCGCGAACATTGACGACATTGGTCAGTGCACCATCGCGCAGGAACCCGGCGCCCGTGAAGGGGCCGATGAAGGGAACGCCCGCCGCGGTCGCGATGGGCTGGGCCGACTTGGTCGTCGGCGTGCCAACAGGGCCGATAAGCGCGAAGACCTTTTCCTCCTCGATCATCGCTTTCGTCTGGGCCGCGCTGTCCTCCGGCTCATAGGAGTCGTCGCGGCTGACAAGAGTGATCTGGCGTCCATTGACGCCGCCCTTGGCGTTCACTTCGGCAAAGGCGGTCAGCAGCCCGATCCGCATGCCATTGCCGAGTGCGGAAGCAGGACCTTCAAGGGCGGCAACCTGGCCGACGCGGATTTCGGTGGGGGTAACGCCGTCTTCCGCCAACGCCGAAGGCATTGCCAGGAACAGGCCTGCCGCGCAGACCATACCCATAAGCATTGAACGCATCGCATCATCCTCCATGTGTAACGTGTTTTCTCAGCCTCATCGCCTCACGCGGCCAAAAGCTGCGAGAGGAATTTGTCGACTTCTGAATCGAGCGCCGCCGTGCGGCTGGTGAGCGCGAGCGCAGCCTTCAACATCTCATCGGCCGAGGCGCCGGTTTGCGCCGATGCATGGCCCAACTTGTTCATGGCGCCGGACACGACGCTTGTGCCGGTCGAGGCCTGCTGAATATTGCGGGCGATTTCCTTGGTGGCGGCGTCTTGCGCCTCGATCGCGCCGGTAATCTGGCTCGTGATCGTATCGATCTCGCCGATCGTGTGAGAGATGTTGACGATGGTCTCCACCGCTTCGCTCGTCGCGTTCTGCATGGTTGCGATCTGTGCGCGGATTTGCTCGGTCGCCTTGGCGGTTTGGTTGGCCAGCGTCTTCACTTCGTTTGCAACGACGGAAAAGCCCTTGCCCGCCTCCCCTGCGCGCGCCGCTTCGATGGTGGCGTTAAGCGCAAGCAGATTGGTCTGGCTCGCGATATCCGAGATGAGCTTGACGACATCGCCGATCGCGCGCGCTTGCTGCTGCAGCGAAAGTACGGCCGTGTTCGAGCGCTCGGCCGATGCGGTGGCGGAGCGGGCGACCTGCGTTGAGACCTGGACCTTGGACGTGATTTCGTTGACCGAGGCGGCGAGTTCCTCGGTCGCGCTGGCGACTGACTGCACGTTGGCGCTTGCTTGCAGGGAAGAGGCGGCGGCGCTGCCTGCTTGCGCCCGCGCTTCCTGCGCGGCGTGGGTCAGCGTTTCCGCCGCACCGCGCACCCGGGCACTGTCTTCGGCAAACTCGGCGACGACCCGTTTGATCGATTGTTCAAACGAGGTCGCAAGGCTTCGCATCGCTTCTCGCTTGGCAGAGGCGGCGTACTCCTCCTGGCGGGACTGTTCTGTGCGCAGTCGTTCTACTTCCCGCGCGTTTTCCTGGAACACCTTGACCGCGCGCGCCATCTGACCAAGGTCGTCGCGACGCTCTGTTCCTCCGATCTCGGCCTCAAGATCACCTGCTGCCAGGCGCTGCATGGCGCCGCCGAGCAGGGTGAGGGGGCGGCGGATGAGGCTTGAAAGCATGAAGACGAGTGTGGCCGCGATGACGACCGAGATGCCAAGGGCCATCGCCCCGCTGCGAAGCCGCGTCTCAAAGATGAGCCCGGACAAGGGCGCGCGGCTGAACGCAATGGCAAGCGTGCCGACCCGGTTCTTGTTCGCACCCGCCGTGATGGGCGCGATGAAGAGCATATGCGTACCGAAATCGCGCGCCACGATCTCGCCGGAATCGGCAAGCGCTCCAGCATTGGCGAAATCAAAGGGTGCAAAATTGTCCGAATTGAAGATGTCGAGCGTCTTCCCCTCGGCATCGAGCACCGTGAGCGAAGCGATCGCATACTCGGCATTGCCGGTCATGCCCTGATGCGCTTGCTTGACGGCCGAGGCTTGTTTGAAACGCGTGGGGGAGGAAAGTTCGGGCCGCATGGCATCAACGAGCTGCATCTCGGCGCGTGTGGCGGCGTCGCGCAAGGCGGCATCCATGCTGGCGCTGGCAAGGAAGACCAGCAGGCCGAAGCCGAAAAGAACGGGCACGAGAACGGCTGAGATCACTTTCGCTGAGATGCTCAGTCCGCGAACCGCGGATTGAAGGCGCGTGATGGTCCCCATTGGAGTCAATGATCCGATGTTTCAGTTGGTATGCGTCAAGAACAGCGGACAGATTGACGGCAGGTTGTGGAAAACTCCTTAATGCCCAACCTTGAATTGGGACAATTTTGACGCCAGGGAAGGGAGCAAATGCATGAGGTGCGCTTGCCGCCGAAAGAACTGGCTTCGGATTGCCGCGTTTCGATCAACCACCGCTCGCCAGCGCTGCCAGCGCGAAAACCCCCGTCGCGGTGACGAGGGGCCAGCCCACGTGCCGTCCGCGCGTGGAGACAGCGTCGAAAACACCGACGAGAAGATGAGCGATCCCCACGACAAGAATATATTCGCGATCAGGCGCCGCGCCGCTCCAAACCGGTCGGAGCAGAAAATAGGCCAGAATGAGCCACAAGACGCTGGTCAGATGCCACGCGAAGCGGACCACCTGGCGTGCATGCGCGTGACGCATGACCGCCATTTCCGACTGGAGAATGGGTTGGATGAGACGAATCTCGCCAAGGATGGAGTGCGCCGGGGCAGTGACCACCATCGCGGCCGCGGCGAGACAGAGAAACACGCTTATCATTGCGGTCACCTAGGACAATGCGATCGAAGCGGCGCGGGCAGGATGATAGCTATTGGCGAAAATCCTGTTTGAGGAGTGCGGTTCCGCCAATGTGGCGAATGAGCGCCTCGGCGAATTGTGGGTTCCTGCGAGCGAGAGCGCGTTGGCTGGGGGCCGAACTTCTTCCGATTCAGACGGTCGCGTTAGCGCGCGATGCGGTCACGATCCGCCTGCGAGCAGTTCATCGAGCTGCGCGAATTGTTCGGGCAGGCCCTCTGCAGAACCGGCAAGGGCATCATCGAGGGCCGCTTTTGTGGGATAGAGTTCGTGGAAGGTGACCAGCGTCTTGCCGTCATTTTCTTCGAACGTCACCGTGGTCACGGCGCCCTGATCGCTTTCGTCGTTCGTCCAGACCATGCGCTTGTTCGGCGTCACTTCTCTATACGTGCCGAAGAATGCAATCGGTTGATCGGAGGCCGGATGGCGGAAAACAAGGCGATACGAGCCCCTGGTGCGTGCATCCATGTCGCACGAAAGCAGCGACAGCCCCGCGGACTTCGGAACCCACCAGCGCTTGAACAATTCAGGTTTGCTCCACGCCTCAAAGACGATGCGCGCAGGGGCGTTGAACATTCGCGTTACGACGAACTCACGGTCCGACTTGCGTTCGACGGTGGTGCGGTTCATGGCGGAGCTACCTTCTTTTCCTTCGGGCATCGGCCTTCTCCTTGCGTTTCACTTGCGCGACTATCTTGTCCAGCGCGTCGAAGCGTGCGCTCCAAAGCTGGCGGTGCCGCTCGATCCAGGCGGCCTCTTCCTCCAGCACGCGCATGCCGAGCCTGCAGGTTCTGACGCGCCCGGCCTTTTCAGTGATGACGAGCCCTGCACGCTCCAACACGCCGACATGCTTCTTCATGCCCGTGAGGGTCATATGGAATTTTTCGGCGAGGTCCGTGATTGACGCGTCGGCGCGCCCGAGCTGCTCCAGCACGCCGCGCCGGGTAGCGTCCGACAGCGCGGTGAACGAGGCATCGAGGCGCGTTTCGTAAAGCTGAACCATATGGTTCAGTGTAAGCATGTCGACTAGACCGTGCAAGAGGAAACCCAAGCGTGAGGTGGGATGGACCTATGAAGTAAGGGCGCGCTTTGGGGCATGCAGCGAACAAGGCGCCCGCAAATGGTTCCGTGTCGCTCCGCTGGGGCAGAGCATTCGCAATTTGCCCAATTTTTCCGGTTTGGTGTACGATTTCGAGCGACGGCTCACCGTGTCCCGATAGGCGTGCCGATGGTCAATCCATTTCGACACGCCGGCCGGTAAGTGCACTACGGCAAGGACATCCAGGATGTCATCGATGATCGCGCTGACTATCAATGGGCGGCGTGTCGAGGTCAATGACGGCGCGACGCTGCTTGATGCGGCCAGGAAGGCAGGAGTGCATGTTCCCGTGCTCTGTCACTATCCGGGCCTGCCGTCGCATGCCGTCTGCCGCATGTGCCTCGTGGACGTTGAGGGCGAACCCAAACCGCAGCCGGCCTGCCACACGCCTGCACGAAACGGCGACAAGGTGGAGACAGAAACGTCATCCTTGCGGGAGTTTCGGCGGACCAATGCCGAATGGCTGCTTATGCGTCACCCCAACGATTGCATGCGTTGCGAGGTCAGCGGCTCCTGCAAGCTGCAGCGTCTAATCAGCGAAAACCAGTGGGGGGAGCGATGGGAAAAGGTCCCGGCTGGACCTCCGGAGCGTTCCGAAGGTTTGAACAACGACCACACTTCTCCGAGCATTTGGCGCGATCTTGCGAAATGCATCGAGTGCGGTCTCTGCGCGGACGTTTGCGGTGACGCTGGCCAGCAGCAATTCGTGATCGGGTTCGCGGAACGCGGAAGCGATCGCCTGCCCGTCACTGTTTTCGATAAACGCTTGGGCGATACCAATTGTATTTCCTGTGGCCAATGCACGCTTGTCTGTCCCGTCGGCGCCCTCATCGAAACCCCGCATTGGCACGACGTCCTTCGCACCCTGAATTCGCGCCAGCGCATGTCCGTGGTTCAGGTGGCGCCTGCCACACGCATCGCCATCAGCGAAGAGTTCGGCCTGAAGCCCGGAACGGTGAGCACAGGCAGGCTGATCAATGCGTTGCGGCAGCTTGGTTTTGACTATGTCTTCGATACGAACTTCGCAGCAGATCTCACAATCATGGAGGAAGGGACCGAGTTTCTGGCCCGCCTCGTGGCCGGGGAAGGTCTGCCACTATTCACGTCCTGCTGTCCGGGGTGGGTGAACTGGGTCGAGTTAAACCGTCCAGAACTTCTGCCGCATTTGAGCACCGCCAAATCGCCGCAGCAGATGCATGGCGCCATCGCCAAACGGAGCAGTTTCGCCCGGTTACTCGGGCCGGATTTTGCGGAAGGACGAACCGAACCCTACGTGGTTAGCGTCATGCCCTGCACGGCGAAGAAAGACGAGGCGTCGCGGCCGGGCATGTCGGGCGATGTGGATCATGTTCTAACCACGCGCGAGCTCGCCAGAATGATCCGCTCCCGCGAGATTGCATTTGGCGCGCTGCCGGACGACGGCCGGTTCGACAGTCCCCTCGGCGAAAGCACGGGCGCCGCGCAGATCTTCGGCGCCTCCGGCGGTGTCATGGAAGCGATCGTGCGAACGGTCGCTAATCTCAAAGGCTTGGAAGGCTCGCTTCCACTGGAGTGGCATCAGCTGCGCGGCGTCCGCGATGGCATCAAGTCGGCCGAGATCCCAGGGATCGGAGCTGTGGCCGTCTGCAACGGAATCGCGGCGGCGCAGCGCATGCTTGAGACGGACGACTGGCGATCGGACTACGTCGCTATCGAGGTGATGGCATGTGTCGGCGGCTGCCTGGGCGGCGGCGGCGAACCCCGATCCATGGACCCCCACATCCTCCAGAAGCGCGGCCAATCCATTTACGCCATTGACCAGAATGCGCCACGGCGCCGCTCCTACGAAAACCAGGATGTTCAGCGGCTTTACGCGTCGGAGCTTGAGGAGCCTAATTCAGCCGCAGCGCACAAATTGCTCCACACCCACTACGCGGCAAGACAGTCCAAACGTTCGCTGCTGATGCGCTTTCTCGATTGCGTGGACCGGCGGGACGGCGCGGGAGCGGCGAGCCTGTTCCATCCGGATGGCGTGTGGTCGACCGCCTCGGCGTTCGGGGACATTTTAGGAGCGTCTGAGATCGAGGCATTCATCAAGACCCGATTGCCACCGCGGAAATATGGCCCCCGATACGTGCGGCACCGTATGGCACGTGCCGCCGACCTCAACGATCTCGAAGTCGTCACGCCCTATGGGCAGCGCTGTGCTTTCGTCATGGACGTTTGCACGGTGGAGGGCGGGGGGCGGACGACGACTGCGATCAAGAGCCTCACGCGCCATGTCCTCTGAGCCTGGCCGAGGGGTCCGGCGCCTCAGAAAGCTGCCGATGGCGCGCCTAACCACGTACGCGAGTGAGACTTGGCTGGGGGACTAGGATTCGAACCTAGACTGGCGGAGTCAGAGTCCGCTGTCCTACCGTTAGACGATCCCCCAAGCGCCCTGCACGCGATCCCCTTGGAAGAATGAGGGGCATGGCAGGCCCTGGACGGGCGCAGCGAACAGGCGTTCGTCGCGCGTAAGGGGAGGTTTCTAATCCGGCCGGTGCCCCCGGCGCAAGAGCCAGACGCGAACAGGGCTTGGGGCCGGGCCCAAACTGAGGTTAAAATCACCCCGACGCCGATTTGGCGGCGCTGGCCGGAAGACGGACGCCCGGCAGGCAGGACGCCATGGATCAGACGATTGGACCTTCGCGGCCGGCACCTCGCCGGAACCGCGCTCAGAGGCGTGCGGATCGATACCGCCGCCACGTGCAGGCACTGGAGACTGCACCCGGCAAGGGGCGGTATAAGCATATCTATGCCGCCTTGGACCTTGGCACGAATAACTGCCGCCTGCTGATCGCGCGGGCGGAGGAGGACGGCTTTTCCATCCTCGATTCCTTTTCCCGCTCGGTGAGGCTTGGCGAGGGGCTGGGCCAGTCCGGCACGCTATCCGACGCCGCCATGAGCCGGGCGATCGAGGCGGTGAAGATCTGCGGGCAGAAGATGAAGCGCCTCGGCGTGACGAGGGGCCGCGCCATCGCCACCGCGGCCTGCCGTGCGGCCGTCAATGGCATGCATTTCATCGACCGGCTGAAGGGCGAGACCGGCATTTCCTTTGAGATTGTCACACCCTCGGAAGAGGCGCGGCTGGCCGTCATGGGCTGCTCCGGCCTCGTTGAGCGCTCCTATGCTGGCGCGCTGGTCTTTGACATCGGCGGCGGCTCGACAGAGCTCATCTGGCTGCGCATGGCCAAGGACAGCGCCGAGCGTCTGCCTCAGATCGAGGCCATCGCCTCCTTGCCCCTTGGCGTCGTGACCTTGGCCGAGCGCTTTGGCGGTCACGGGCTGACGCCCGAAATCTTCCCCGCAATGCTGGCCGCCGCGCGCGAGACCCTCGCCGCCATCGAGGCGCCGAGCCTTGAGGGACTGGCGCCGGGCGATCTGCACATGCTGGGCACCTCGGGCACCGTGACGACGATTGTTGGCATCCATATGGGTCTGCCGCGCTATGAGCGGCGCAGGGTCGATGGCGCCTGGATCGAGACGGGCGATGCCGTCGCGATCGCAAGGCGCATCACGGCGCTCTCGCATCAGGATCGGATATCCGTGCCATGCATCGGCCAGGACCGGGCCGACCTTGTGATGCCCGGCTGTGCCATCTTTCTGGCGGTGGCGGAGGCATGGCCGGTTCCGCGCCTGCGCGTCGCCGACAGGGGCCTGCGCGAGGGCATTCTGCTTGCGCTCATGGATCAGGCGGACAAGGAACGTCGCCGCCGCAAGCGGAGACGGCGCCGGTGAGAGACGATGGCAAGGATGGTCCAAAGCGCCGGATGAAAGTGCGCGTCAAGACCGCCAAGGGCCGCACGACCTCGCAAAGGCGTTGGCTCGAGCGCCAGCTCAACGACCCATACGTTGCCGAGGCAAAGTCCCGCGGCTATCGCTACCGCGCCGCCTTCAAGCTGCGGGAGATCGATGACAAGGCCCGCATCCTGAAGCAGGGGGCCTTCATCGTCGATCTGGGCGCGGCGCCGGGGGGCTGGACCCAGGTCGCGCTTGAGCGTGTGGGACAAAAGGGCAAGGTCGTCGGCATCGATCTCCAGGAGATCGTGCCCATCCCGGGCGCCGAACTGATTGTGGGCGACTTCCTCTCTGAGGAGGCGTTCAGACGGCTCGAAGCGCTGCTCGACCGCAAGGTTGACGTCGTGCTCTCCGACATGGCGGCCTCGGCCACGGGCCACACGCGGACCGACCACCTGAAGATCATGGCCTTGTGCGAAGCCGCGCTCGATTTCGCCGAGACGGTGTTGGTGCCGGGCGGCGCCTTTCTCGCAAAGGTGCTGCGCGGCGGCGCCGAGAATGAGCTCTTGAACCGGATGAAGAAGAGCTTCGCCTCAGTTTCCCATGTCAAGCCGCCCGCCAGCCGTGCCGACTCGGCCGAAATGTATGTGCTCGCCAAGGGCTTCAGGGGGCGCAAGGAAGGCGAGGGGGCATGATCCTCATTACCCCCATGATCGCGCTCGATGAGGAGGAGCTTCAGTTCCGCTTCATCCGCGCCAGCGGCCCGGGCGGTCAGAACGTGAACAAGGTCGCAACCGCCGTCGAATTGCGCTTTGACTTTCGCCATTCCCCCTCGCTGCCCGACCATGTGCGTGAGCAGATGGAAGAGATCGCCGGCAATCGCGCGACCGCTGAAGGCGTCATCATCATCAAGGCGCAGGCCCATCGTACCCAGGAGCGCAACAAGGCCGAGGCGGTTGAGCGCCTGGTCGACATGCTGAAAAAGGCGGCGATCATCCTGCCCGCGCGCAAGAAGACGAAGCCCACCAAAGCCTCCAAGACCCGCCGCCTGGAAAGCAAGGCCAAGCGCGCGGAGGTGAAGGCGAGAAGGGCGCGCCCGGGAACCGATCTCAACTAGATGTGAGCTTTCGAGTTCCGGACCGCCGGAGTAACGTGCGGAAATCGGGCGCAAGGTCCGGCAAGGTTGTGGCCCTCCGGGGGGAGGTTTTTTTAACCGAGTCCGTTGACAATAAAGGTTGAGTCACCCCATATGTGGCTCATATCCGCTACGCCCGTAGGCGGGCACGTATGCGAACCCCCGCGCGGCAACGCTCGGGGGTTTTATAATGCGGGTCTGCGTGCTTATCGATGGCGGCCATCTCCGTGTCCTCGCACGGCAGGCTGGTTATAATTATAATCCAGATTACATTGAAAAGGTTGCCCATGCATGTGTCGAGCAACCCGAATCCTTGCTTCGTGTACTTTATTACGACTGTGCGCCCTATGTCGGCACGGCGACGCTCCCGGTTTCCGGGCAGCCGCATGAGTTTAAGGGTTCGGACCATTGGCTCCGGACGCTGGCCGAGAAAAACCTCTTTGCGGTTCGCCGCGGCGTTCTGAAATTCCGAGGCTTCAAGCCTAAGAAAATCCCCATAGCGAACGCGCCGCTGACAGACGACGATTTCAGGCCTGATTTTGAACAAAAAGGCGTCGACATGCGGATCGGGCTTGATATGGCCAATTTCTCGGCCATGAGATCCGTTGAGCGGCTGATCTTGGTGTCGGGGGACACTGACTGCCTTCCGGCGATGAAGCATGCGCGCATCAACGGTCTGCAAGTCGTGCTTGTGACCTTCCCTAACCACAAGGTCGCGCGGGAGCTTCTTTGGCATTCCGATATTGAGCGCCGCATCGCCTGGCCGGCATCCTGAATTCAAACTGACCTGCGCCGGTGGTTCCGAGCCCTTGCCAAGCGGGGCCACCCCTGCTATGAGGCCGCGCACTCTATTACTGACCAAGGAGTGCACGCGTGCAGATTCGGGAAGCCCTGACGTTCGATGACGTCCTGCTGAAGCCCGCCGCTTCCGAGGTGCTCCCAGGTCAGGCTGACACGCGCACCCGCCTCACCAAATCGATTGAGCTGAACGTCCCCTTGCTGTCCGCCGCCATGGACACGGTGACGGAATGGCCGCTCGCCATCGCCATGGCGCAGGCAGGCGGGATGGGCGTGCTTCACCGCAACATGACGCCGGAGGAGCAGGCCGAGCATGTGCGCCGCGTGAAGAAATTCGAGAGCGGCATGGTCGTCAATCCCGTCACCATCCCGCCCGAAGCGACGCTTGCTGACGCGCTCGCCCTGATGGAAAGGCACAAGATTTCGGGCATTCCGGTCGTCGTGGGCCGCACCGAGACGCGCGCCGGCAAGCTTGTCGGCATCCTCACCAATCGCGATGTGCGCTTCGCCTCCGACCCGCTCCAGCACGTGGCGGAGCTGATGACGAAGGACAATCTCGTCACCGTGCGCGAAGGCGTCACCCATGATGAGGCCAAGCGCCTCCTCCACAAGCATCGCATCGAGAAGCTGCTGGTGGTGGACGATGAGGGCCGCTGCATCGGCCTTATCACCGTGAAGGACATCGAGAAGGCGCGCCTTCACCCCCTTGCCTGCAAGGATGCGCAAGGACGTCTGCGCGTCGCCGCCGCGACGACGGTGGGCGATGACGGCATTGCGCGTACCGAGGCGCTGATCGATGCGGGATGTGATGTCATTGTCGTCGATACGGCGCATGGCCATTCAAGGGGCGTGCTTGACAGCGTGGCGCGGATCAAGCGCCTCTCCAATTTCACCCAGGTCATCGCCGGCAATGTGGCCACCGCCGCCGCGACCCGCGCCCTTATCGAGGCGGGCGCCGATGCGGTGAAGGTCGGTATTGGCCCTGGCTCCATCTGCACGACGCGCATCGTGGCGGGCGTCGGCGTGCCGCAGCTGACCGCGATCATGGATTGCGCGGCCGAGGCGCGCAAGGATGGCATCCCCGTCATTGCCGATGGCGGCATCAAGTTCTCGGGCGATCTTGCCAAGGCCATCGCGGCGGGCGCGGACTGCGCGATGATCGGCTCGCTGCTGGCTGGCACGGAGGAAAGCCCGGGCGATGTGTTCCTCTATCAGGGCCGCTCCTACAAGGCCTATCGCGGCATGGGCTCGCTTGGCGCCATGGCGCGCGGCTCGGCCGACCGCTACTTCCAGAAGGAAGTGCAGGACACGCTGAAGCTCGTGCCCGAAGGTGTCGAGGGTCAGGTGCCCTATAAGGGCCCAGCCGGCACTGTGGTCCATCAGCTTGTGGGAGGCCTGCGCGCGGCGATGGGCTATACCGGCTGCCGCACGATCGGGGATTTCCAGTCGAGGGCCGAGTTTGTGCGCATCACCAGCGCCGGCATGCGCGAGAGCCACGCGCATTCGATCACGATCACGCGTGAGGCACCCAATTATCCAGGCGGCTCCTGATTGATTCCATGACCCCGGCGGCACGGCTTCAGGCAGCGATCGACATCCTCGAAGAGATAGAAAAAAGCACGCTGCCCGCCGACCGGATCCTGGATGCCTGGGGCAAAGCGCATCGCTTCGCCGGATCGAAGGACCGCGCCGCCATTGCTGAGCGCGTGTTCGAGATTTTGCGCCGGCGCAGCGAATGCGCTTGGGCGATGCAGAATTCAAGCCCGCGCGACTGGGTGCTGGGCGCGCTGAAGGTGATCGATCGTCTGCCGGATACCGACATCGCGCGCCTTTTCGCGGGCGAAGGCCATGGGCCATCGCCGCTGAGCGCGGATGAGGCAAGGCGCCTGCGCGCGCCCGTGCCGCCGCAATCGCCCGAGATCGCTTTGTCGTTTCCCGCCTGGCTTGCGCCCGAACTTGAGCGCGCCTTCAAGGGCCATCTCGCGCGAGAGATGGCGCCTTTCCTGCGGCGGGCGCCCGTCGACCTGCGCGTGAACACCTTGAGGGCCTCGCGCGAGGCGCTGGCCGCCGCGCTGGGCGATGAGGGCATCGAGACCGCGCCGCACGCGCTTTCGCCCTGGGGCCTGCGCATCACTGGCGGCCCAGCCCGCGCCGTGACCCGCACCGATCCCTTCGACGAGGGCTGGTTCGAAGTCCAGGACATGGGCTCCCAGCGCGCCGCGCTTCTTCTGGGGGCGGGCCGGGATGAAACGGTCCTCGATCTATGCGCCGGCGGTGGCGGAAAGGCGCTCGCCCTCGCCGCCATGATGGAGAACAAGGGCGCGCTCATTGCCTGCGATATCGGCCCGGCGCGCCTCGCCGAACTCAGCTTGCGCGCGCGCCGCGCGGGCGCATCGATCATCAAGACTAAGGTGCTCGATCCCGACTGGATGGGCGGTGCTGCTGCGCCCGATATCGCGCGAGGCAGCATCGATCGCATCCTTATCGATGCGCCATGCTCGGGCACGGGCACCTGGCGGCGCAATCCCGAAACCAAGTGGCGGCTGACGCAGGCGCGCCTCGTGGAACTGACACGCCTGCAAGGCACCCTCATCGATGCCGCATTGCCCTGGCTCATACCCGGCGGCACGCTCGCCTACGTCACCTGTTCGCTGCTGTGCGGTGAGAACGAGGACGTCGTTTCGGGCGCGCTCGCCCGCCCCGCGGGCCTTCGCCTTGCCGCCCAGCACCGCCTTTCCCCTGCCTCCGGCGATTGCGATGGCTTTGGTATCGCCATCCTGGAGCGGAACTGAGATTGAAGCTGCCCGAAGATATCGAAAGACCCGCCATGACCGACAAAATTCTCATCATCGACTTTGGCTCCCAGGTGACCCAGCTCATCGCCCGCCGCGTGCGCGAGGCTGGCGTGTACAGTGAGATCGTCCCCTTTCAGAAGGCGCAAGACTGGCTCGCGCGCGAGGAGCCAAGGGCGATCATCCTCTCCGGCGGCCCGGCCAGCGCCACCTGGGTGGAAGCCCCCCGCGCGCCCCAATCCGTTTTCGAGCGCGGCGTGCCCGTGCTCGGCATCTGCTATGGACAGCAGCTCCTGGCCGCGCAATTGGGCGGTAAGGTTGAAAGCGGCCATCACCGTGAATTCGGCCGCGCCACGATCACGATTGAGGAATTCTCGCCCCTCTTCGGCGATGTGTGGGAGCCGGGCGAAACCGACACCGTCTGGATGAGCCATGGCGACCGCATCACCGCCCTGCCTCCCGGTTTTGAAGTCATCGCCTTCAGCGAGAACGCGCCCTTTGCCGCCATCGCCGATGAGCGCCGCCGCTTCTACGGCGTGCAATTCCACCCAGAGGTCGTGCACACTCCGCACGGCGCGGCGCTGCTCGCCAATTTCGTGCACGCGATCGCGGGCCTCAAGGCCGACTGGACGATGCAGGGCTTCCGCAAGACCGAGATCGAGAAGCTGCGCGCGCAAATTGGCAAGGCCAAGGTGATCTGCGGCCTTTCAGGCGGCGTTGACAGCGCGGTGACGGCGGTGCTCGTGCATGAAGCGATCGGGGATCAGCTCACCTGCGTCTTTGTCGATACGGGGCTGATGCGGGCGGGCGAGGCCGAAGAGGTCGTGGCGCTCTTCAAGGGCCACTACAACATTCCCTTGGTGCATGTGGCGGCGGAGGGCCTGTTCCTGGAAAAGCTGCACGGCGTTGCGGACCCCGAGCAGAAACGCAAGATCATTGGCGCGACCTTCATCGATGTCTTCGAAGCCGAGGCGAGGAGGATCGGCGGCGCCGAGTTCCTTGCCCAAGGCACGCTCTATCCCGACGTGATCGAGAGCGTGTCCTTCTCCGGCGGCCCCAGCGTGACGATCAAGTCGCACCACAATGTGGGTGGTCTGCCTGAACGCATGAACATGAAGCTGGTGGAGCCGTTGCGCGAGCTCTTCAAGGATGAGGTGCGAAGGCTCGGCCGCGAACTGGGCCTGCCTGAAGCCTTTGTCGGCCGCCATCCCTTCCCCGGTCCCGGTCTTGCAATCCGCCTGCCCGGCGAAATCACCAAGGAGAAGCTCGAGATCCTGCGCAAGGCCGACGCGATCTATCTCGATGAGATCAGGAAGGCCGGGCTCTATGACGCGATCTGGCAGGCCTTTGCCGTGCTGTTGCCGGTGAAGACGGTGGGCGTGATGGGCGATGAGCGCACCTACGACCATGTCTGCGCCTTGCGCGCGGTGGCGAGCGTCGATGGCATGACGGCGGAGTCCTATCCGTTTGAACACGCCTTCCTCGCCCGCGTCGCCACCCGCATCGTCAATGAGGTGCGCGGCATCAACCGCGTCGTCTATGACGTGACCTCAAAACCCCCCGGCACGATCGAGTGGGAGTGAGGCGGGCACGGCACCCCGGCTCGCCGACTGAAATGTCGCGACGATTTGGCGCTGGCTTGCGTCCCTTGAACATGGCTAATTGCTCGTCAGAGCGGGATGTGGGGGATCCGTCGGTCTGTCTTTGCCCGGTCGCTGGCGGTGTTTGCGCTGGTGGCCTTGGGTTTGCGCGCCTTTGTACCGGCCGGCTACATGCTGTCGCCGGATGAGGAAGGCCGCTTCATCACGATCACAATTTGTACCCTGGACGGAGGCGGCGCGCGCGTCCTCGATCTGGCTTCAGGCCAGTGGATTGCAAAGGACAAGGCCAACCCCGCCGACCCGTCGAATTCCCGTGACGGCAATGACCTCTGCGCCTTTGCGATGGCGACGGCCCAGACTGGCGTCGAGAGCGAGTCAGGCCTGACGGTCAAGAGACAGGCCTTGCCTGTCATTTTGGATCACTGGTTCGATTTGGCCCCGGGCCGCGGCTTGGCCGCACCGCCGCCTTGGTCGACAGGGCCGCCGCGCACAGCCTGACAAGACCCAAACCTGCCCCTGTGGGTATGGAGCGAGGCATGGCAATTGTCGTGCATCCGCAGCCGCCGTGCCTTCGGCACGTAAATCCAAGCATGGGGCGCGACGTGCTCAGCGTCTCGGGTCTCGCCATCCATTCTTCGATGACACAGGGCTTACGAGCAAGGCCAAGCCTTGCCAGGGAGCTGGCCTCAACACAAAGCGAAATACCAATGAAAAACCATCTCCTTCTGACGGCCGCCGCCGTCGTCTTCACACCCTTTCTGGCCATTGCCGATGAAGCCGGCGACAGCGGCTCCTGGGCGATTGACAACGTCGTCGTCACCGGAAAACGCGACGCCTATGCCGTGCCCGATGCGGCCACGGCGACAAGGACCGCGACACCGATTGAGAAGATCCCTCAGTCGATCCAGATTCTCACGCGAACCTTGATCGAAGAGCAGGAGCTCCAAACGCCCGCCGATGCGTTGAGGAACGTGTCGGGCGTGGTGCCGGTGCCCACCAACGAAATCGTCCTGCAATCACCTATCGTGCGTGGCTTTGAGGCGCAATACTTTATCGACGGGCTCCCGGCCTACGGGCTGCCCGACAGCGTGGTCGATCCCGGCACGCTCATCAATGTGGAGCGACTGGAGATCGCCAAGGGCCCAACAAGCACGCTCTATGGGGGTGGCGCTGGCGCGCCCTTAGGCGGCCTCATCAATTTCGTCTCGCGAGCGCCGAACGATGAAACAGGTGCCGAGATATTCGTGCGCGCAGGCAGCTATGAAACCTTAGGTGCGGGCGGTGCATTCGACTTGGCATTTGATGGAGGGGGATTTCGCCTGGCCGGAGCGGCCGAGCAGGCTGACAGCTTCATCGATGTCGTCGACAGTGAGCGTTGGTCGCTCTTTCCGACATTGGTGTTGAAGCTCGACGAGGCCACGCAAATGACCTTGCGTGGACAATGGACGCGGATTGAGCAGCTCGAATATTCCGGATTGCCTTTCACGCTGATCGGTGCGCCGGGCGTCGATCCCTTTACCTTTGCGGGATCGCAGGATGCACCCCCGACCACGATTGAAAATAGGCTCGTAACGGCCGAAATCAGTCATCAGCTAACTGACGCACTCACGCTCGATATGGCAATTCGGCACTACGACAGCGAGTTCCGTGAGTATGGAACATTCCCACTGCCCTTTGTTCCAATTGCGGGCACAACCTATAACTTCGGCTCCGCCGTCTTGCCGACGGATGTGGAACAGACCTTTGCCACCGTAAGCGTCCTATGGCGCACGGCAACGGGCGGGATCGACCATCAAATTCTGATGGGGCTGGATTACGACGAGACCGACTATCGCGCGGGGTTGGGCTTCCTTGCCGATTTCACCTTCACCGGTTTGTTGGGGCCGATCGATTATGCCGATCCATCGACGAACCAACCGTGGATAGAGCCTGCCGTATCCGACATTCAGACCGACTCCATGAGCACTGTCGCGGTCTTCCTGCAGGATCAAATCGCTTTGGGTGAGCGCTTGGACGTGACATTGGGTTTGCGCTGGTCCCAACTTGAGATTGACAGCGCCTATTCAAGCTTTGGTTTCAGCCTCGCCGACACCAGCGAGACCTATTACCGTCTGACGCCCCGTGTCGGCGCCACGCTTGAGCTTGTCGATGGGATTTCACTTTTTGCCGGTTACTCGGAGGGATTCCAAGGCGTTCTGGTGTTCTCCGGCGCTGAACCGCCGAAGCCGGAAACCTCGCAATCCTACGAAGCGGGGATAAAATTTGCAGCACCCATTGAAGGTCTGACAGGAACGCTCGCGATCTATGAGATTACGCGCCAGAACGTGCGCACGCCGGATCCGGGCAATCCCTTCCTCTCTGTTCAGGCTGGAGAGCAACAGGCCAATGGCTTTGAGATCGATTTGATCTATGAGCCGTTGCCCGCCCTCTCCATTCTGGGCACCTACGCCTACACCGACGCCGAAGTGACCCAGGATAATTCAATTCCAGTTGGCGACCGTCTCACGCGTGTGCCTGAGCACTCCCGACGATTGGCTGTCCGTTATCGCTTCCAGGATGAGGTCATGGCGGGGCTCGAGCTGGGTGCGGGCTTGACCTATGCCGGCGAGCGTGAGCTGACCTTGCCGAACTCGGCGTCGGTGGATGGGTTCGTCCTCTTCGATGCCCAGGCGTCCTATGATCTTGGGCCGGCCACGCTGTCCTTGTCGATCGTCAACCTGACCGACGCGTTGGAATACGAGCCCTACCAATATCTCGGCCGGGCCGTTGTCATGCCGACCCAGCCCCGTTCGGCCTTTGTCACGTTGAAATCCAGTTTCTAAGGAGAGCCGCACATGACAAACATTGATCGCCGTACGGCTCTGTTGGCTGCGTTGATGCTTCCTGTGGCGATGTCGACTGCCGCGCGGGCGCAAGTGACCGGAGATGGAGGCGCATCGCCGCCGCCCGCCCACGACATGAGCGCGATGCCGGCGCATTGGACGAGGCCAGACCACGTGGCCATGCTGTGCTACCCACGCATGACCATTTTGGACCTGATTGGTCCTCAATACATGTTCGCAGGCCTGATGGGGGCGACAAACTACCTGGTCGCTAAGAACCGTGATCCGATCATCAGCGACACGGGCGTGACGATGATCCCAACCCATACATTCGACGAGGTGCCAAAGGATATCACCGTCCTGTTTGTTCCGGGCGGAACCGACGGAACACTGGCTGCGATGGATGACGACACGACGCGCGCCTTTGTGGCAGATCGTGGTTCAAGAGCCACTTATGTCACGTCAGTCTGTACCGGATCGCTGATCCTGGGCGCGGCGGGGCTTTTGAAAGGCTATCAGGCGACATCGCACTGGGCCGCACTCCAATCCTTGAGCGAATTTGGCGCCACGCCCGTCGATGCGCGTATTGTCCGGGATCGCAATCGCATTACCGGCGCGGGCGTGACGGCCGGCTTGGATTTCGGCTTGACCATGTTGGCCGAGATGCGCGACCGCACCTATGCCGAAGCGGTTCAATTGATGTGTGAATATGATCCCAAACCGCCCTTCAACGCGGGTTCCGTTCACGCCGCTCCACCTGACGTGAAAGCCTTGGTCGAAGCGATGGTGGTTGCATTTCCCGGCCAGGTTCGGGACGTGGCCGCAAGCATTGCGCGGCGCGGCTGAAAGAAAGTTGGGCCAATGACGATAGATCGTAGAATGATGCTGGCGCTTGGGGCGGGGGCGGCTCTAGCGCCTTACCTAACCTTGGGCGCGGCGCTGGCCGAGCCTCCCCCCGATCATGCAGCCGCTGCCGAACGTGCTGGCTTGGGGAGGATCGAGGACTTCAAACTATCCGGAAACGAAGTCATCGCTATGTTGGTCTATCCAGGATTCACGGCGCTGGACCTGGTCGGACCCCATTACATGTTCGCCTCCATGATCGGCGCGTCAGTGCATCTTGTGACGACGACAGCGTCAAAAGCTCCAGTCGAAAGTGATTTGGGACTTGCGATTGCGCCGACCATGACCCTCGATCAATGCCCGAAAGAGCTCGACGTCCTTTTTGTACCGGGCGGAACCTTCGGCACGATTGCCGTGATGAAGGATCAGAAGGTTTTGGATGTCCTGCGGGGCTTGGCGGCGAAAAGTCGCTTCGTGACCAGTGTCTGCACAGGTTCGCTCATCCTCGGCCGGGCGGGTTTGCTCAAGGGCCGCCGGGCGACCAGCCATTGGGTCACGCGCGACATCTTGAGAGAATTTGGCGCGACACCCGTCGACGCGCGCGTCGTATCCGACGGGAATGTGACGACTGGGGCTGGCGTTTCAGCAGGAATGGATTTTGGTCTGGCACTTCTTGCGGCATTGCGGGGCGAGAACTACGCCCGCGCGATTCAGCTTCAGGCTGAGTACGCACCCCAACCGCCCTTTGAATCAGGGACGCCAGACACGGCGCCGGGCAATGTGACGGCGGCGATGACAAGCCTGTTCAAGCGCTTTGCGGATGCAGCTCGAGAAGCGGCGCGTTCAGGTTGACGAAGCGGCGCTTGATTGGGCAGGGGCAAGTCTTCAGGGAATAATCGTCTCGGCAGCCCGTTGTCTCTCCAGCCGCACTGTTGCGGTCATTCCCAACTGGAGACACACATGTCAAAGAAGATCATGACGATCTCGACGCTCGCTGGCGCGGCGTTGGCGACAATTGGCGCGACGAGCGCCTATGCGGCGGTCAAGCTCACTCTGGATCTGGGTGCGCCGGCGGCCGTGGTCGACACCAAGGCTGCAATCCGCTGGCTGCGGCTGAACGATGCCGCGCTCATCGTTGCCATCGATGAGCATGATATGGCCGAAACCTTCCCCGCCGATGGGCTGGAGAATATTCTTCGAGAAGCGAACGAGCGCCGGCCGGTTTTCGGCTTCGATGATCCCGAGCACGTCCGGGGCGACATCGCCGATCACCCGCGCGGTGTTCTGAGTGGCGACCTCGTTGACCTCCTCGACTTCGAGGTCAAGCCAGCCGATCCAGTCTGAGCGCCCGTCCGCGACGACTTCCAGTCCCTTCTTGCCGCGCTTCACGAGATGGCCATGGTTCTGGCGCACGACGACAAACTTTCCGTCATCCGACTTCTCAAGACCGAGCGCCTTCATCAGCGTGATGATGTTCGTCTTATCAGTGGTGCTGTACGTCGCCTTGCCCAGAATGGCATTGAGATCGGCGTGCTGCTTGAGAACTTCCTTGCCCTCGCTCCAGGTCTCGCCATTAAGGGCCTTGGGACGCTGAAACAGGTTTTCGACATTGTAGGAGGCAAGGCGCATGGGTCAGCTCCCCAAGCATGAGTTTACTTGTTTACCATGTTACCAAGGGGTTCTGTATCAAGATACTGCAAGTAAAACAAGTGGACAAAGCTAATCTGGCAAAAAAAGGCCCTCGTGAGCACGCGCAATACAAGTCTAGAAGCGCCTCGGACCGTTTTTTTCGCTTGGTGCTTTCGGGCGCTGAGGCTTCGGCTTCACTTGAAACCGGGGATCGCTGGCCAGTTTCTCGCGCAGCTCGCGCTCCAAGGGCGGATCATCGCGCAAGGGCTGCATGAAGAGGAACCGCTCGACGACCGCGCGCTCAGCCTCGTCCGGCTCGCCTGGCCGTGACAGGATGACGGCCGTCGCGCGCGCCACATCCTCGCGTCGCTCGAGGATGCCATAAGGCGGGATCGGCCCCTCGACGCGCTCGATCAGTAAGGAAAGATCTTCAATGCTCCAAACGCCCTGCTGCCGCGTCTCGCTGAACCAGGCCAACTCGATGCCGGTGGGAATGCCCGCGCCCATGATGGGAACGAAATAGGGCAGGGCAAGATACGGCCCCGGCCAGGTGCCGTAATAGGCGATTTCCGTCGTCTTCTGCCCGGCGCCGCCTTGCTGGCGCATGAGCGTGACTGGGTTCTCATAGAATTTCGACCACGATGTTTCGATACTGGGCGAAAGGCCGCGCAGCATCCCCGGCATCCAGCCATCGCCGAGCCTTGGGATCGCGATGATGAGGCCAGAGGGGTGATAGGTACCGCGTGACTCAACAAAGCAATTGCCGGCAAGTCCGCGCAGGAACACGGTCGCATCCATCGATCCGATATCGGCAAGAGTGAAGGAGCGGTCCGCGACGACGGCGCGCGCGGCATCGAGATTGCACGCCGAGCTTGGCGCGAACGCATAGGAGCGAGCCTCGAAGTCTCGCTTCCCCTCCATGAAGGCGTCATAGGCGCTGGCGATCTGCAAGCGATCGAAACGCCCGGCGATGAGCCCGTCGCGGCAGGCACGGCAATGCGTGAAGATCGCCTCGGCGGTTTTGCCATCAAAGACGATGAGCGTCAGCGATCTGTCTTCGCCCCGTGGCATGGCCTGCGCCGCGTTTGCCGCATCGATGGCCTCGATCCGCGCGCTGATGCGGCTCGTGCCTTGATAGTCTGGAAGGATGAGGAAACCCATCGCCAACGCGGCGGCGAGCCATTCCCGGCCGAAAGGGATGATGAAACCAAGCACGAAGCTCGCAAGCCGGAACAGACCGAGCCACAGCGCGATCGCCGGCAGCGCGGCGATGAGAATTGCAATCGGAATGCCGACGATCGTGATGGCAAAGCCGAAGATGAGGCCGGCGCCAAGGTTGTTCCACAGCAGGAACGTCGCAATGACAGCCGCAAGGGCCAGATAGTCAAGCAGTCTGCTCAATGAAAGCGTCATGGCGCCGCGCCCCCGCGTCTGGGCGCCATACTCGCGCGCACCGCTTGCATTTCAGTTAAGGACGAGCCCCCGTCGCACCCCACGTGTCGTGATTTTGAAGTCCGCGTCATTCTCGATATTGCCGCCAGCGCGGACTTCAAAATCAAAGCGATACGAGAATCAACGAGTTGCTCGTGTCCTATCGCATCCGAAATTCGCTAAATGCCGATATCCGTATCGAGTGAATTTTAGGAACGGGACACTAGCGCGTCATCGCCGTATAGCGCCGTTGCATCTCATCCGGCTCGACCTCTTCGATCGAATGGCCGATCAACCAGTCATAACCGAAGGGATCGCGCACGGTGCCAGAACGCTCCCCATAGAAATGGTCCTGCGGCGCCCGCACAAGCTTGGCCCCGGCCTTGAGGGCATTGGCGATGACCGTGTCGGCATCATCGACATGCAGATGGATGACGAAACTGCTCGGCCCATCTGGACTAAGAGCATGGATGCCGAATTCAGGAAACGGGTCCGACAGCATGACCGTCGCATCGCCGAATAGCAGCTCGACATGCCCGATACGCCCGCCAGGTTCGGTCAAACGGAACTTTTCCTTGGCCCCAAAGGCCTCGGCGTAAAAGGCGATTGCGCGCTCGGCATTCTGCGCGCGCAGATAGGGGAACACTTCGTGGATCGTCATGGTATGCCTCCACACATTCAGTTGGTCTTGTCACTCTCTCGCTGATCCATTGAGGTGTCTTGAAGAAAACTGACATGGGTACCGTTTGCAAAGAGCGGCACATGGCGCGGATGGGCAGGGGCAATGCGCCTGAATCTGTCCGGCGAGAATGTGGAGAATTCCTTGAACTCGCGCGTCATGTGCGCTTGATCGGCGTACCCCATGGCTATGCTAACTTCGGCAAGGCAAAGTTCCGGCCGCGCATGCAGTTGCGCCAGCGTCCGGTTGAAGCGCAAGAGGCGCAGATAGGTCTTCGGCCCCACCCCAACCGCTTCGGTAAATTGGCGCGCCACATGGCGGTGGCTGAACCCGCTCTCGATGACGAATGCCTTGACTGTCGCGCCTTCATCGAAGCGCATGAGCGCATGGGCGATGAGCGGATCGATCCCGCGCAGATGCGGCAGCCGGGCCGAGAGCATGTCTTCGAGCACAAGCAGGCGCGCGTCCAGTGACGGCGCCTCATGGAGGCGTTGAAGCAGGCGTGAGAGTTCGCGCGCCGGCCAGAGATCCTCAAGCCGCGTATGCCGGCTGGCGAGCACGCCCGCCGGCGCACGTGACAACAGTTCCACCGCCCCCGGCCGCAGCACCGCACCGACGCTGGGGACCGGATCACCGACTTGCCTGCAATAGGCCCGCACGCGTACTCCGTTAAGGACGCTGGTGCCGACACTCTCTCCCTTTTCATCCCTGGCATCGGCAAAAATGCACAAAGGCTGATCGCCAAGCCTGATCGCGATATGCATGGCGCCGATGGGCAAGGCCATTTCGCGCGTCACGCCCGCCGTGAGTGGAGCACCATCCGATGCCCACATCATGGCGATGAAAGGTCGAAGCGCTGGCTTTGGCGGTCGGTGCAGGATCATCGCGTCACCAATTGCGTTCGTGATCGAAATTCGGTGTCACCTGGAGATAAAGGAGCTTCAGCAGCCGGCCGTACCGCTTCTCTGCACCCCCACCCGCGCCCGGTCGGAGCCGGTATCCTGTTCAGGATCGCTCGCCCTCAATCCCGCCACGAAGGCGTCGCGCCACCACGTGACGTCCTCGGTCATCACGTTGTGGAGCAGAGGCTCGAACCGCCGCCGGCGCTCATCGAGGCCCATCTTGAGCGCGCGGCAAAGGGCATCGGACACTTCCTCCCGGCTGAAGGGATTGACGATCAGCGCGTCTTTCAGTTGCGCCGCCGCGCCTGCGAAGCGCGACAGAATAAGGACGCCCGGGTCTTCCTCGGCCTGCGCGGCGATATACTCCTTGGCGATGAGGTTCATCCCATCGCGCAGCGGCGTGACGAGGCCGACCGATGCAGCACGGAAGATGCCGGCGAGTTCCGGCCTGCGATAGGTCTGATTGACATAGCGCACGGGCACCCAGTCGACTTCCGCGAAGCGCCCATTGATCCGCCCCGAAAGCGCATCGAGCTTCGCCCGCAAGACCTGATAGCTCTCGACGTCTTCGCGGCTGGGCGTCGCGATCTGCAGCATGAAGACTTTGCTCAGGAGGTCGGGGTGCTGGAAAAGCAGATGCTCGAACGCGAGCAGGCGTTCCTCGAGGCCCTTGGAATAGTCGAGCCGGTCGACGCCGAGGATCATGTTCCGCCCAAGCAGGCTCTGCTCGGCCCTCTGATACGAACGGCGCCCATCTCCGCTATCCGGCATCGCGCGGAATTCCTTGGCATCAATGCCGATGGGAAAGGCCGCCGCGCGCACTGTCCGCCCGAAACAGGATAGCCGGCCGTCGGGAAGGATTGTGCCGCCCGCATCGCGCACCACATAGGAGACGAAGGCATCGAGCCATTCCTCGGTATGAAAGCCGATGAGGTCATAGGCGAACAGCGCCTCGACGAGCGCTGCGTGTCGCGGCAGCGTCACCAGCAATTGCCGCGCGGGCCAGGGTATGTGGAGGAAAAAGCCGATCCGCCCCGCAACGCCGCGCCGGCGCAACTCGCGCCCGAGCGGAATGAGGTGATAGTCGTGCACCCAGACAAGGTCGTCCGCGTCGATCATCGGCCGCACGGTCTCGGCGAAGCGCGCATTGACCCGCTGATAGCCCTGATCGAACGAGCGGTCATAGGCGGTCAGATCGATGCGATAGTGAAACAGCGGCCACAGCGTCTTGTTCGCATAGCCGTTGTAATATTCAAGCACGTCCGCTTCATCGAGATCGACAAGGGCGGTCGTCACGCCCGCGCGCTTCTGCATGGAGATCTGGCCGGTGAAGGTGGGCGCGGTCTGTCCGCTCCAGCCGAACCAGACGCCGCGATACTCCCGCAATGTCGCGGCAAGCGCCGTTGCAAGCCCGCCTGCCTGTGCCTTCTCGCGCGCGGCGGGCACATTGACCCGATTCGAGATGACGATGAGCCGGCTCATGCCGTCATGTCCTCAAGCGAGGCGATAAGCCAGCGATGCACGGCCGCAGGGTCAGGCAGGGCATAATGCGCGCCGGTCGGCTGGCGCGCGCCGACGATGATGCCATGGCCTCCTGCCTGCCTGGCCACGTCGAACCCGGCCTCATCGGTCAGATCATCGCCCGCGAAAATCGGTCGGGCACCGGCAAAGAGTGGCTCTTTGAGAAAGGCTTGGAGGGCGGATCCCTTGTCCGCGCCGCAAGGGCGCAATTCGACGACCATGTTACCCGGCTGAACCTCGAGCAGCCCCTCGCTCTCGCGGGCCGCGCGCGCCGCCAGCTTTTCGGCAAGCACCTGCAGTTCGGGCCGCGCGCGGAAATGAAGCGCGATGGCAAGTCCCTTGTCCTCGATATGGAGCCCCCCGCCATTGCGCGACACATCCGTACGCGCCCGCGCGAGCGCCCGGTGAATGTCGGGATGCATCTCATGGGGCTCTGTGCCCCGCATCTCCGCGCCATGCAGTCCCGCCGCAAGCAATCCTGTTGATTGCAGATAGTGATCGAGGTCGGAGATCCTCCGTCCACTGACAATCACGACGCGTCCCTGAAGCGCTGCGCGCAATCGCGCGATCAAAGGCGGGAGCAGGCGGTCTGGCGCGATTGCGTCGGGCCGCTCCGCGATGGGGACGAGCGTGCCATCGAAATCAAGAAACAGGGCATCGCGCGCGCGATCAAGGAGCGGCGGAGGCGCAAGGCCGTCAGACCTTGTATTCCATTCCATCGGACCAGCCATGGTTTTTGATAACCGCGTGAGCTGGTGAGGACAACCCTTGAATGTACAAAGTCTGGTTCTAACGCTGGCATCGTGCCAATATGACAGCGTGAAAGCGCGTGCGCGCACGCGCGCAGGGGTATTCGATCTCCAAGCGAGAGCGTGATGCGGAAAAGTGGGTACCGGTTTTCCGCAAAATCACGCGACAATCAAAGACCTGGAGCGTGATGCGGAAAAGTGGGTACCGGTTTTCCGCAAAATCACGCGACAATCAAAGACCTGGAGCAAGATGCCGATTCAATATGGACGCTTCTTGCTCGAGTTCGCTTTCCAATGCGATGGCGAAGACATCAGCGGCCAGACAGGCGCATCCACAAAAGGGAGAAGACGCGATGACAGGCACTTAGGAAAACGTGAAATCAGAAGCGATGCCGGGCGTGACCGCGCATTTGGTCTGCGCGGGCGCGGCGAAGGCGATCGAGTTCTACAAGCAGGCCTTTGGGGCGGTCGAGATGATGCGCATCCCGGGCGAGGGCGGCAAGCTCATGCACGCGGCCGTATCGATCAACGGCGCGCGTGTCATGCTGGTCGATGAGTTTCCAGATCACCACGTGCTGGGGCCATTGAGCCTCAAGGGCACACCGGTGACGCTGCACCTCAATGTCGCCGATGTGGACAAGTTCATCGACACGGCGGTTGGCGCGGGCGCCAAGCTCGTCATGCCGGTCGCTGATATGTTCTGGGGCGACCGCTATGGCATCGTGGAGGACCCCTTCGGCCATCGCTGGTCGGTGGCGACACCGATTCGCAAGTTGTCCGAGGAGGAGCTCCGCGCGGCCTCGAAAGAGGCGATGGCCCAGCGCTAACCCCCTGTCCGCGCATCCGCGGCACAGCGAAACCCGACATGGAAATGCGAGGAGTCGGGCGTCGCGTGCCCGCGCGCGACGGCGCGATAGCCGTGGCACACGGCCTGCGCGCACAGGAACGATCCGCCTTTTTGCACTTTCTCGCTGAGCGGGCTTGGCGTGAAGCCTGGTTGATCCGCACCCGGATCATACCAGCTCTGCGTCCACTCCCAGACATTGCCCGACAAATCGTAAAAGCCAAGGCCCGTTGGCGGATAGCTCTTGACGGGAGCCGTATAGAGGAACCCATCCGCCTCATCGTTGAGAACGGGAAAGAGCCCCGTCCAAACATTCGCCATGAAGGTGCCGTTGTGGTCGACCTCGCCCTCGAAGGCGTGTTCGCGGGCGGTGGTGGTGCCGCTCTGCATGGCCGCTTCGAACTCGCTTTCGCTCGGCAGCCGAGCGCCCCGCCAGCGGCAATAGGCGGCCGCATCGGCATAGGATACCTGCGTGACGGGATGATCGGCGGGCGCTTCCGGTCCCGACGGGCCTTGCGGATGGCGGAAATCCGCCCCCTCCCGCAACCCCCAGGCGCCCGTCCCGATCGTCATGACCGCGCCGCTGCCGAAACATTCCGCCGTCGTCCGATAATTGGTGAGGGCGATGAAGGCGTTGAAGTCATCGACGCTCACCTCGCGCGCATCGAGCCAGAAGTCATGGGGAGCTATCGCCCCAGCCGGGACGAGGATCATGCCGTCATGAGCGGCCCTGCCCGTATCGCCCCACGTCTCGGCCGAGGGTGGGCTCGCCATGCACTGCGCGGCGTCCGGATGCGTTCCTGCCCGCACGAAAATACTGGCGCTCGCATAGACGGCAAACCCGGCAGCGGCGATCACGAACAGGAATAAAAGCCCCGCCAGCCGCCGGCGTTGCCCGATCGCTTTGAGCCGATGATAACCCTTGAACTGCACGTCTCCTCCTTCAACCCTGCCTTTTTAATGAGCCTCAGGAGAGGCGAAGGCCTGACGAGCAGGTTTGCCTCACTCAAAGGTCTCAGCAATAGAAATATAGGGTGGGCGAAGGGGGGGGGATAAGTTCTCGGCCCCGACCGGCTAAGTCTAAGGATTAGAAGCCGAAATCGATCCGCAGCATGACGTCGTGCGACTGATAAGGTCCCTGCGGCTGCACGCCCGGGGCCAGCGAAATATCGTTCGCCGTCGCGAAATAGCGATACTCGACCCCGGTCGACATCCAGGGCGTCAGATTGAAGGAGAGGCCGGCCACACCCTGATAGGCGAGCACCCAGTTCGTCTCCCCGTTGGTGAGGCCGAAAGGCACGGCGCCATAGCTGGGCGTTGCGCCGACGCCGGCACCGACATAGGGCGTGAGGCCCCAGATCTCGCCCGCCACATAACCCGTAGCCATGAGCGCCGAATCGCTCGGCTTGTCGAGGATGAGGGGAAGAGAGCCCGTCCGGCGCTCCATCGTCGCGCCATTCACCTTGATCGTGCCGCCGATCCAGTAATCGCCCGCCAAGCCCGCATCGACGTTCCCGCCATGCGCGAGCACGGTTGACGCGGTCAGGCTATGCGGCAGGATGATGGGCTCCGGCTCGGACGAGGCGCCGCCTTTGAACCAGACGGATTGGTCTTGTTGCTGCGCGAGGGAAGCGCCGCCCGGCACAAACAGCCACGAGGCAGCCCCAAGGGCCGCGGCGATGGCGAATGTGTGCGAAGCGTTCATCTCGTTCCCCTGCCGGGTCCGCCGATTCCAGCGAACCGCATCGACAATTGAGTATTTTAGGGTTCGAGAGTCTTAATCTCAAGGCTGAGTGCTCGATTAATCCGCCCATATCCCCCGACTGTGACATTATTGGCATGGATTTCGCGACAAAGGGTTAAGTGTGGGGACCTGCGTGGCGATTTCAGTGCATGGGAGTGAGGAACAGGATTGTTTGCCATTCCCGGCTGCCCGCCCTATGGAGGCGCCATCGCCTGCGCTTGAAGGAGGTCATCGATGTCGGTTGAAACCAGAACCACGCGAATTACGGTGCCCAGCATTCGCGCGCGCAAGGGCGGGGAGCCGATCGCCTGCTTGACCTGTTACCATGCGCACACGGCGCGGCTGCTCGATTCCCACGTGGACCTAATGCTCGTCGGGGATTCGCTGGGCATGGTCATGCACGGGATGGAGAACACCCTGGGCGTCAGTCTTGACCTCATGATCCTGCACGCCAAGGCTGTCATGCGCGGATCATCACGCGCGCTGGTGGTCGTGGACATGCCCTTTGGCACCTATGAGGAAAGCCCGCAGATCGCCTTCCGCAACGCCGCGCGTGTCATGCAGGAGACGGGCTGCACCGCCGTCAAGCTGGAGGGCGGGGCAAGGATGGCCGATACGGTCCGCTACCTCGCCGAGCGCGGCATTCCCGTCATGTCGCATATCGGCCTCACGCCGCAGATGGTTCAGGTGATGGGCGGCTTCAAGACCCAAGGCCGGACGAAGGACGAGTGGCCCGCGCTTGAGGAAGACGCCCGCGCTGTCGCGGCCTCAGGCGCCTTTGCGGTCGTGCTTGAGGGCATGGCCGAGCCCCTGGCCGCCAAGATCACCCGCGACATCCCCATACCGACGATCGGCATCGGCGCCTCGGCCGCCTGCGATGGTCAGATCCTGGTGATGGAGGACATGCTGGGCCTCAATCCCTCGCCGCCCAAATTCGTCAAGCGATTCGCGGCCCTGGGTCCTGCCATCGAGCAGGCGGTGGCGGACTACGTCGCCGACGTGCGCGCCCGCCGCTTCCCTGGGCCTGAAAACATCTATGCGATGAAGGCCTGATGATCCTTGTGGGGAAGTCATTTGCCTTCTTGAGACGCGAAGGATAGTTTTCGGCGCCCTGCGGCCGGGTTCTGCCTCAGCCGGCGGCCCAAGAACATCTCAAGAGTTCCATGAGGGGGACCTGATTGTCCGACATCTTCCGCGAAGTGGAAGAAGACGTCCGCCGCCAAAGGCTTGAGCGCCTGTGGCGGGAGTATCGCTATTACATCCTGGGTGGCGCCGCGTTCATCATCCTGGCCGTGGCGGGTGCGCAATGGTGGCGCGCGCATGCGCGTGCTGAGACGACAGCCGCCTCCAGCGCCCTCACCGCGGCGCTTGACCTCATCGAGACGAACCCGACCGCGGGGATGGATGCGCTTGCCAAGCTCGCGGCCGACAGCCCCGATGCCTATCGCACGATCGCCATGCTGCGCCAGGCGGCCTCCTTGAGCGAGAAAGAGGCGGACGCGGCGGTCAAGCTCTATGATCGCATCGCGGGCGAGAGGGAAGACGACCCGGTGCTCGGTGGCTATGCAAGGCTGCGTGCGGCTATCCTTCTGGCTGATAAGGCGCCCTTGGCCGACATCGAAGCCCGCCTTCAGCCGCTGATGGGGAACAACCTCCCCTGGCGCTATGCGGCCCGCGAGGTCCTGGCCTATGCGGCCTTGCGCAGCGGCGACCGTGAGAAGGCGCGGGAACGGCTGGAACAGCTTGCTGCCGACCTCCTCGCGCCGGCGGGATTGCGTGATCGCGCGCAGCGCCTCCTTGCTCAAATGGACATGGCGCGCGCCGCGCCTGCGCAAAGCAGCGCCACCGACCCGGCGCCTGCGCCTTAGCTGCGGATAGGACTAAACCTGCCTTGACCGGAACCTTTAGTGGCTGAAAGGACGCCCCCATGGCTGTGGCCCTCAAACGATTGACGATGGTGCTGGTCGCGGCTCTGGCCCTGGGCGGTTGCGAAACGGTGGACAGCGTGTTCACGACAAAGGACCGCGATCGGATCCCTGGCGAGCGCATTCCGGTGATCGCGTCCGAGAATAAGCTGCAGCTCGACGCGGTTGCGACCAACGAGCCGGTGAAACTGCCCGCGCCCTATGTGAACGAGAGCTGGGAACAGCCGGGCGGCTTTGCCAATAACGTGTTGCATCACTTGTCGGCTTCGGGCGATTTGCGCGTGGCGTGGGAGGCCGAGGCCGGCACCGGCTCCTCCGCCGACGCCCGGTTGATCGCGACCCCCATCGTGGCCGCCGGCCGCGCCTATGTCCTTGATGCCGAGGCCCAGGTCCGCGCCTTTGCCGCCGATACGGGCGCGCTGCTCTGGGAGATCGACCTGACGCCGGAGGAGGAGGATTCCGACGTCGGCTTCGGCGGCGGCATCGCCTTTGACGGCGGCCGCCTCTATGTCTCGACGGGCTTCGGCTTCATCGTGGCGCTCTCGGCCGACAGCGGCCAGGAGATCTGGCGCCACAAGGCCAGCGTGCCTTTCCGCGCCGCGCCCACCGTCAATGGCGGCCGCGTCTTCATCTCGACCCAGGAGAACCAGCTCTTGGTGCTCTCGGCCGAGACGGGAGAAATGATCTGGGATCACAGAGGCATTGCCGAAACAGCCGGCATGCTGAGCTCGACGAGCCCCGCGGTTGCGGGCGATCTCGTCGTCGTTCCCTATACATCGGGCGAGTTGTTCGGGCTTCGGGTTCAAAACGGCCGGCAGGTATGGTCGGACACGCTCTCGCCCGCCTCGACCTCGAACGCGCTTGCCGGCCTCACCGACATTGCCGGCCGGCCCGTCATCGACCGCGGCATCGTCATCGCGATCAGCCATTCTGGTCGCCTTGTGGGCATCGACACCCGCTCAGGCGAGCGCATCTGGACGCGCGACATCGCGGGCACGCAGACGCCGTGGGTTGCGGGCGATGTCGTCTATATCGTCTCGACGGGTGCGCAGGTCATCTGCCTCAACCGCGCCGATGGCCGCATCCGCTGGGTCACCCAATTGCCGCGCTGGGTCGATGAGGACGACAAGGACGAACCCATCGTATGGAGCGGTCCGGTGCTCGCCTCCGATCGCCTGCTCGTCGCCAGCTCGAAGGGCGAGATGATGTCGGTCTCACCCTATACGGGCCAGATGCTCGGCAAGATCGAGATCCCGGCCGGCGTCTTCATCGCGCCCGTCATTGCCAACAACACGCTCTATGTGCTGACCGACGAGGGCCAGCTCATCGCGTTGCGTTGACGGGGAAGGGGAGGGCCTGGCCCGGACCATGGCGTTGCACCTAGCCATTATCGGGCGGCCCAATGTGGGCAAGTCGACATTGTTCAATCGCCTTGTCGGGCAAAAACTCGCCATCGTGGATGATACGCCGGGCGTGACCCGCGACCGCCGCATGGGAGAGGCTGAGCTCGGAGATCTCCTCCTCACCGTCATCGACACGGCGGGTTATGAGGAGGTGAAGGGCGAATCGCTTGAAGCATCGGTGCAGGAGCAGACGGCTAAGGCCATGGAAGAGGCCGATGTTTTGCTGTTCATCATTGACGCTCGGGCGGGCGTGACGCCGATCGATACCGCCATCGCCGACCGCCTGCGCCGCGCGAGGATTCCCGTCATCCTCGCGGCCAACAAATGTGAGGGCCGCGAAGCGCTGGCCGGACACGCGGAGGCCTATGCGCTGGGTCTTGGTGATCCAATCGCGCTCTCGGCCGAGCACGCGCTGGGCCTTGATGAGCTCTATGACCGGCTCACCCCCTTTGCCAAGGCGGAAGACTTCAAGCAGCCGGCCCCCGAGGAGTCCGCGCAGGAAGAGGATGAGGAAGAGGGCGTATCGCCCGATAAACCCATCCAGATTGCCGTTGTCGGCCGGCCCAATGCGGGCAAGTCCACGCTCATCAACGCGCTGCTGGGCGAAGAGCGGCTGGTAACGAGCCCCATCGCCGGCACGACCCGCGACGCCATCGCCGTTCCCTATCGCTGGCGGGACCGCGAATTTCGCGTTTTCGACACCGCGGGCCTGCGCCGCAAGGCGCGGGTGACGGAAAAGATTGAGAAGCTCGCCGTGGCGGATGCCTTGCGCGCCATCCGCTTTGCCGAAGTGGCGATTATGACGATCGATGCGACAGCGCCGCTCGAGACCCAGGATCTGGCCATTGCCGACCTTGTCGAGCGCGAGGGCAGGGCGATCGTCTTTGCCGTCAACAAATGGGACCTTGTTGAGGACCGCAATCTCGCCCGCCGCGCGCTGCGCGACCGGATCGACCAGCTCCTGCCACAGCTTCATGGCGCCAGCCTCGTCATGGTCTCCGCCCTTCACGGCGATGGCCTAGACCGGCTGATGACGGCGGTGCTCGAGGCCCATCGCATCTGGAACAAGCGCGTGCCGACCGCCACCATCAACCGCTATCTCGAATGGGCGCTGGAGAAGAACCCGCCCCCCGCCATGCGCGGACGCCGGATCAAATTGCGGTACATGACGCAGGTAAAGGCAAGGCCGCCGACCTTCGCCATCTTCGGCAATCAGCTGGACGGCCTGCCCGAATCCTATTTGCGCTATCTGGTGAACGGCATCCGCAAGGATTTCGGCCTGCCGGGCACGCCGATCAGGATCGTCCTGCGCACCAGTGCCAACCCCTTCGCCGCGAAGGGCGAGGGCGCGCGGCACCCTTCCGCGAAGGTCAAGTCCCGCGAAAGGCGATGATCTCGCCGCTGCGCGCATCATCGCGGGTGAGCACGCCGACAAGATGCGCGGCAACCGTTTCTGCGGTGGGCAGGCTTGCCGGGTCCTCGCCCGGCATCGCCTTCGCCCGCATCGCCGTGCGCGTGGCGCCCGGATTGTAGAGATTGACCTTGACGCCGGATGAGGCCGCCTCGGCGGCATAGGTGAGGACGAGGTCCTCAAGCGCTGCCTTCGTCATCGCATAGCCACCCCAATAGGGCCGGTGCCGTCCCGCTGCGCCGGAGGTGAGAAACAGCGCCCGCCCATCGCGCGACAGCCGCAGCAAGGGATCCATCGACCGGATCAGCCGGTAATTGGCCGTGAGATTGACATCGAGGAGTTCGGCAAAGGCCTTGGGCTCGATCTGCGCGACCGGCGTCAAGGGGCCAAGCACGCCGGCATTGCCGATGAGGATGTCGAGCCGCTGCCAGCGCTCGAAGATGGTGCCGCCGAGTCTGTCGATCGCCTCATGCTGGCGCAGATCCATGGGCACAAGGGTCGCAGGCCCCCGGCCGCTTTTCTGGATCGCATCGTCCAGTTCCTCAAGCGCGCCTGCCGTGCGCCCGGTCGCGATCACATGGGCGCCGCCTTGGGCAAGCAGCAGGGCCACCGCGCGGCCAATGCCCCGCGTCGCACCCGTCACGAGCGCCAGGCGCCCGTCAAAGGGAAGGGGAGAGGTCATGCGCGTCAGGCCGCCGGCCGCCGGCGCCGACCCTCCGGCGCAAGGAATGAGAGCTGATGCCCGTCATTGCCCTCCGTCTCGTCGGTCAGCGTCGTGGGATACTCGCCCGTGAAACAGGCATCGCAGAATTGCGGTACGACGGCGTTGCGCCGTGCCTCGCCGACCGCGCGATAAAGCCCTTCGATCGAGATGAAGCCGAGCGAATCGGCACCGATCTTGCGGCACATATCCTCGATGCTCATGGTTGCGGCCATCAGCTTGTCGCGGCTGGGCGTATCGACGCCATAAAAGCAGGGATTGGTGGTGGGCGGGCTTGCGATCCGCATATGCACCTCGCGCGCGCCTGCTTCGCGCATCATCTGCACGATCTTGCGCGAGGTCGTGCCGCGCACGATCGAATCATCGACGAGCACGATCCGCCGCCCATCGACCTGGGCTCGATTGGCGTTGTGCTTCATCTTCACGCTGAGATCGCGGATTTCCTGGCTCGGCTGAATGAAGGT
>JACADY010000021.1 GCA_013389115.1 Alphaproteobacteria bacterium | reverse complement strand
GGCGTGTCCGCGCCGCCGTCAACCATGCGCACGTGCCGCTCACAACTGCGATTGCGCCGGGCGACGAGGTCGCCTTCTTCCCACCCGTCACAGGAGGTGCGCCGTGAACATCCGTGTACAGCGCGAGGCCTTCGATCCCGGCGCCGAGCTGAATGCGATGATCGCGGGGCGCAAGGACGCGGGCGCCGCGATCGCCTTTGTTGGGCTGGTGCGTGAGCTGGGCGAGACGGGCGAGCTCAGAACGCTAGAGCTTGAGCATTATCCCGGCATGACCGAGCGGGAGCTTGGCCGCATCCGCGAGGAGGCGATGACCCGCTTTGCCCTCACCGAGGCGCGCATCATTCACCGCTTCGGGCCCTTGCGGCCCGCCGAGCCCATCGTGCTCGTGCTCGCAGCCGCCCCCCACCGCCGCGAGGCGTTCGAGGGCGCCATGTTCATGATGGACTTCTTGAAGACCAAGGCACCTTTTTGGAAACGCGAAAGCGGCCTGATGGGCGAAACCTGGGTCGAAGCGCGCGACGCCGACAGCGACGCAGCGCACAATTGGGCGGAGCGCTGAGGTTCGGCCCCTCAGGCCTTTTGCGCGCGCACGAGACCCGCATAATCGTCCATGAGCGTGAGCGAGATCCGCCCGGGCGTGAAGCGATAGGGCCCCACCTCCGACACCGGTGTCACCTCGGCGGCCGTGCCCACAAGGAAGCACTCGCTGAAGCCTGCCATCTCATCCGGCCTGATCGCGCGCTCGACGACCGCGATCTGCCGCGTCTTGGCAAGCTCGATCACTGTCTGGCGCGTGATCCCATTGAGGAAGCAATCGGGCGTCGGCGTGTGCAGCACATCGTCTTTGACAAAGAACACATTGGCGCCTGTCGCCTCGGCAACGAGCCCGCGATAATCATACATCATCGCATCCTGGTAGCCCTTTGCCTCCGCCTCGTGTTTGGAGAGCGTGCAGATCATGTAAAGCCCCGCGGCCTTGGCATGGCAAGGCGCCGTCTCGGGCGAAGGGCGCTTCCACCGCGCGATATCGAGCTTGATGCCCCGGCGCTTGACCTCGGGATCGAAATAGGATGGCCACGCCCATGCGGCAATGGCCACATGTATCTTGTTGTGCTGCGCGGAGACCGCCATCATCTCGCTGCCCCGCCACACAACAGGCCGCAAATAGCCATCCGCGAGTCCTTGCGCCTTCAGCACCGCGCACGCCGCCTCGTTGATCTGATCTTCCGTATACGGAATGGTTATGCCCATCGCCCGCGCCGAGAAGAACAGGCGCTCGGTATGCTCCTTCAGTTTGAACACGACCCCGTTATAGGCCCGCTGCCCCTCGAACACGCACGAGCCATAATGCAGCCCATGTGTCAGGACGTGAATCCTGGCGTCGCGCCAGGGAACGAGCGCGCCGTTGTACCAGATGAAACCGTCACGATCATCGAAGGGTATGAGTGCGGACATTGTGCTATCCAGAATCTAAAAATGCGGCAGAATCGCCGCGCGGGCCGGGAGTGACCTTCCGCGAAGAGGCTTGTAGAGGCTAGGCGCAAAGAGTAAATATGTCAACATGACTGACATAAAATCCATTCCCGCCCCACAGGCCGCCTCTCTCCTCTTCCTTCGAGAGGAGGAACTGCGCGAGGGCATCGAGTCCTTCTTTTTCGCCTATCGGGATTTCGTCAGCGAGGCGGACGCGCTGCTCGCTGAAAGCGGCATGGGCCGCGCGCATCACCGCGCGCTTTACTTCATCGGACGCAAGCCCGGCATCACGGTTGGAGAGCTGCTTGGCGTCCTGCGCATCACCAAACAGAGCCTGTCGCGTGTGCTGAAGGAACTGGTCGCGATGGGCCTTGTCGTGCAGACGCAAGGCCCTGAGGACCGCCGCCAGCGCCTCTTGCGGCTGACCCAATCGGGCGCCGCGCTCGAGGCGCGGCTTTTCACCATGCAGCGTGCCCGCATTGCCAAGGCCTTCCGCGACGCCGGGCCGGACGCTGTCGCCGGCTTTCGCAAAGTGCTCGGCGGCCTTCGCGATCGCGGCGATCCGCCCAAACGCCAGAACGCCGGAGCCCGATCATGAGTGAAAGCGCAGTCGCGAATTCGGCGCAAAGCGAGGCGCGGCACATCCTCATCGTCGATGACGACACGCGCATCCGCTCGCTGCTGCAGAAATACTTGTCCGAGAATGGCTATCGGGTGACGGCGGCCGGCGATGCGGCCGATGCGCGCGCAAGACTGTCCGGTCTCAGCTTCGACCTGATTATTCTCGATGTGATGATGCCGGGCGAGGACGGTATCGCCCTCACGCGGTCCTTGCGCGAGACCTCCGACGTGCCTGTCCTGCTGCTGACAGCACGCGGCGAAGCAAAGGACCGCATCGCCGGCCTTGAAAGCGGTGCCGACGACTATCTGCCAAAGCCCTTCGAGCCGCGCGAACTGCTCTTGCGCATCGGCACGATCCTGCGGCGGGCAAAGGTGCCCGGGCCTCCGCCGGTGGAGGTCGCAATGGGCAAGTGCCGCTTCAACATCGAGCGGGGTGAACTGACCCGCGCCGGCGCGTCTGTGCGCCTCACATCTGCGGAGGTCGCGCTACTGCGCATCCTCGCCGCCGAACCCGGAAAAGCCTTCAGCCGCATGGATCTGAGCGCACGAACGAGCGCCGGGCTCGAGCGCTCCATCGATGTCCAGGTGACCCGCCTTCGCCGCAAGATCGAGGAAGATCCGCGCACACCCATCTATCTCCAGACCGTGCGCGGCATCGGCTACATGCTGCTGCCGGACCGCCTGCCATGAACCTCGCCCCGCCGGAGCCTCGCGGCATCTTGCGCAGCGTCATGCCGCGCGGCCTCTTCGCGCGTTCGCTCATCATCATCATCGCGCCGGTCGTGCTGTTGCAGATCGTCGTGACCTATCTGTTTTTCGAGCGCCACTTCGATGTGACGACAACGCGCCTGTCGCGTTCGGTCGCTTCGAACATTGGCACGCTCGTCCGCCTGCATGAGCGCTTCGGCGCCATCCTGCCCGTCGATGCGGTGGCCGAAACCGCAAGCGAAACGCCCGGCATGACGCTCATCTTCTTGCCCGAGGAAAGTCTCCCGACCGGCGCGAGCGACAGCGGCTTTCTCTACGATGTGCTCTCGCGTGAGCTGCGCTATCAGATCCGCCACCCCTTCTGGCTGAACTCCAATTTCAACAACGACTATGTCGACATTCGCATCAAGCTGAGGGAGGGCGTGCTGCGCGTCATCGTCGAGCGCAAATATGTCGTGGCGACGAACGTGCATATTTTCATCGGCTGGATGATCGTCTCGGCGTTCGTGCTCCTTGGCGTCTCGGTGGCATTCCTGCGCGGCCAGATCCGCCCCATCCTGCGCCTCGCCAAGGTCGCCGAGCAGTTCGGCAAGGGCCGCGAAGTGCCCTCGTTCCGCCCCTCTGGCGCTTCCGAGGTGAGGGCCGCGGGCGCCGCGTTCATCGACATGCGCGACCGCATCTCCCGCCACTTGCAGCAGCGCACCGACATGCTCGCGGGCATCAGCCACGATCTGCGCACGCCCCTGACCCGCATGAAGCTTCAGCTGGCCATGATGGGTGGACCTGAGATCGAGGATATGAAGGGCGACGTGCTCGAAATGGAGCACATGCTCGATGAGTATCTCGAATTCGTGCGCGGCGAAGGCGGCGAACCGGCATCGAGCACCGATGTCACCGAACTGATGGAGGAGATCGCAGACGCCGCGCGCCGGCATTCGCCCCATCCCGAGGCGATCGAGACGCGCATCGAGCCCGGCGTGAAGGCTTTCATCCGGCGCAATGCGATCAAGCGCTGCATCGACAATCTGCTCGAGAACGCCATCAAGTATGGCAGCCGCACAAGGGTTTCGATGATTGCGGAGGATGGCGCGATCCTCATCGCCATCGAGGATGATGGCCCGGGCATTCCCCCGGAACTGCATGAAGAGGTGTTTCGCCCCTTCCGCCGGCTCGATGCCGCGCGCAACCTCGACAAGCCGGGCGTGGGCTTGGGGCTTGCGATCGCGCGCGACATTGCGCGCGGTCATGGCGGCGATATCGCCTTGAGTAAGAGCGACTGGGGCGGGCTTCGCGCCGAATTGCGCATTCCCGTGTGATCGCCGATAAAGGCGCATCCGCCATTCACCAATTCGAAGAGACACGCCATGAACGTCACAGCAGCGATCAAGGCCCGCACCTCGGTCCGCGCCTTCAAAGACACGCCCGTATCCGAAGCCCTCGTGAAGGAGATCCTGGAGATCGCCCGCTTCTCGCCCTCTGGCGGCAACCTTCAGCCTTGGCATGTCTATGCGATAGCTGGCACACCGCTGCGTGAGTTCAAGGCGATGATCGCCGCGCGCATGGCGACGAACCCGATGGGAGAAGGCGCCGAGCTGGAAATCTACCCCAAGGACTTGAAGGAGCCCTATCGCACAAGGCGCTATACGGTCGGCGAAGGCTTGTACGCGACGCTCGGCATCCCGCGCGAGGACAAGCTTAGCCGCCTTGGCCAGATGGCCAAGAATTTCGACTTCTTCGGCGCGCCGGTCGCGCTCTTCTTTGCCATCGACCGGCAGATGGGGCTCAACCAGTGGGCGCATCTGGGCATGTTCATGCAAAGCATCATGCTGTTGGCGCAGGAGCGCGGCCTGGCCACCTGCGCGCAGGAGGCTTGGGCCCTTTGGAACGGCCCCATCCGCACGTTCCTGCAAATCCCCGATGAGCTGCGCCTTTATTGCGGCATGGCGCTGGGCCACGCCGATGACGCGGCAAAGGTGAACACCTTCCGCGCCGAGCGCGCGCCGCTGGAAGAATTCGCCGTCTTGAAGGGCTTTTAGCGGGCAGCCCCCTCACCCCAACCCTCTCCCCTCGCGGGAGAGGGAGCAAGGCGTGCCCGCTCTTGCCTCAATGCACGGTATCGGATTCCTCCGGCGCGGGCTGGTCAGGAACGGCCGGCGTGCGGCGAAGGCGCAGCATCAGCCCTTCCGCGCGGCGCAGCCCCTTGTCGAGCGCCGCCATCGTGCGCGCCTGGTCATCACCGTCATCGATCCACACCTGCAATGTCTGCGCAAGGATGCCGATAAGGCCCGCAACGCGGAAAAGCCCTGCAAATCCCTCCGCTGAGACACCGGCCTGTTCGAGAATGAAGGAAGCGATCCGCGACGCCTGTGGCCGCAGCGCAAGTACGCTCAAGGGCTCGCGCGAGGCTTCGCGCACGATCACGCGGATCGCATCGCGTTCGGGCAGCGCGGCATCGAAGAGCTGCATCGCGCCATCGAACACGCGATCGCGCACGGCCCCTTCTTCGGCCACCGGCTCCGCCTCCAGCATGCGCGTGAAGAGCCGCTCGAGACACGCGGCAAGGACGGCACTGCGCTCGGGGAATACGCGATAGACTTCCGCCGCGCTGACACCGGCCGCTTTGGCCAGCTCATGGAGGCGGAAGGGCGTCCAGCCCTTCTCGGCGATGAGCGCGAGCGCCGCATCGAGAAGATCGCTTGGGGGTTTGGCCTGCCGGGCCTTGGGGGTGCGTGCCATGGGACAAGCTTGCGTGATAGCAGGCGCAAAGGCAATCGGGCGCGACTATTTGCCAAGCGCGCGCGAGCGCAAGGTGGCGGCGGCGATCGCACGCGACATCAGATCCTGAAAACCGCCGCCTTCGAGCAGCACGCTGAGCGCCGCGGCGGTCGTTCCCCCGGGGCTGGTGACGCTGTCCCGCAAGGCGCGCGGATCATCGGCGCTCAAGCCCAGAAGCGCGCCCGAACCGATGACGGTTGCGCGCGCAAGCTGATCGGAGAGCGCCGCGGGCAGTCCCTGCTCGCGCCCGGCTTTGGCCAGCGCCTCGGCGAGAAGAAACACATAGGCGGGGCCTGAGCCTGAAACCGCCGTGACGGGATCAAGCCAAGCCTCGCGCCGCACCCAGACGACCTCTCCCCCCGCTGCCAGCAAGCGTGTGGCGAGCGATTTCTGTCGCATCGTAAGCGAGGGCGCGGCGACGGCGGCGGTGATCCCCTGTCCGACGGATGCGGGAAGATTGGGCATGGCCCGCACGATCGCGGCGTCGCGCCCGAAAAGCCGGGCGAGGCTTGAAAGGGAAATTCCCGCCGCGATCGACAACACCAGCGCCGATCGGGCAGGCGGCGCGTAGGCGGGCGTCACAGCTTCCATCATTTGTGGTTTGACGGCAAGGACAATGGCCTCGGGGTTCATCGCCGCGAGGTCGCGCGCCTTGGGGTTGATGCGCGCACCCTTCCGCTTGAGCGCGCGCAAGGCAGATGAAGGCGAAGGCTCGATGATGATGAGGCGGGGGCCAAGCCCCGCCGCGCACCACCCTTTCGCCAGCGCCGAGCCCATGCGGCCGGCGCCCACAAGAATGATCGGCCGGCGCGCTGTCACGCTTCGCCGGCGCAGTCGAACATGGAGGAATCCATCGCGTCGCGCGCCGACTTGCCGCCCCAGATGAGGAACTGGAAGGCAGGGTAGTATTTCTCGGCGCACTCGACGGCGACGTGAAGCAGGCCGTCGCATTGCTGCGTCGTCAGTCCCGCGCCGCCCTGAAGCAGCATGCCATGGCGGTAGACGACCGTGCCGTCATCGGATGAGAGATCGAAATGGCCGAGCCAGAGGCGCTCGTTGATCATGCCGAGCAAGGCATAGAGGTCGTGCCGCCGGTCGCCCGGCGTCTTGAAATCGAAGGTCGAGGCGATATGCAGCGCTTCGATGTCGGCTCGGAACGTGAAGGAAAGGTGATGGTCGCACCACTTGCCTGCGACACAAATGCTCAGTTCATCATCGGCGTTGCGCTCATAGGGCCAGCCTTGCGTGCTGACCAGATTCTCGATGAGGTCGATCGGGTTGGCCTTGGGCTCGTCGATTTCGAAATCGGTCGTGGTCATGGTGAAAAAGCCCCCTTCGGTCAAACGGCGTGGGACGGCGAGTGTGCGGGATAGAAGATGGCGAAGTGGCAAACGCCGCCCGCCCCTGCCGGAAATGGGGCTCCCACATGTTGTGGTCATAGGCGAAGCAATACACCATCAACCGGGACGTTGCCTGATTTGCCGTCGCTGATGCAAGTCCCGCCAGAGAGGGATAAGCGATAAAGCTGTGGATGCTCTTAACGCCGCTTAAGCTTACGCGGGCTTCGGCGCGGACGATTGGCGGCGATGGGCGCGCGAACGACCCGCCCGCCGCCGACCCGGGCTTCCAGCGTGGCGATACGGGCCTCAAGCGCATCCACCTGTGCGCGGGCTTTCGCGGCCATGGCCTTCACGGCGTCGAACTCTTCGCGCTTGACGAAATCCATTTGCCCGGCAATCCGTTCCATCTGGGTGCGGAACATTGTTTCGGCCTCTTCGCGCATGCCGCGCGCTGCGCCTGCGGCATTGGTGAGGAACTTGGCGAATTCATCGAAAAGCCGATTCTGCGTTTGCATGAGGCGAGGTTCTCCGCGCGATAGAGCAACGTGCGGAAAAGTGGGTACCGGTTTTCCGCAAAACGTTGCGACAAGACAAAGACAGTGAGCAACGTGCGGAAAAGTGGTTACCCGTATTCCGCAAAAAACGTTGTGACAATACGAAGTGAGTGAGCAACGGTCGTAAAAAGCATGCTTGTCAGAGATATAGGCGCCGCCCGCGCCACCCGCAATGTGCGCGCCCTGTGACGCAGTGGTGGCGCCAAGCAAAGGAACGCTTCGCCTTGCCGACCTTAAAGCAGCACCTTCGGCGTCTCATCGAGGAGCTAGGCCCGATCCCCTTGTCGGTCTATATGAGCGAGTGCCTCGGCCACCCCACCCTTGGCTATTATCGGACGCGCGATCCCTTGGGCACCGCTGGCGATTTCACCACAGCGCCCGAAGTGAGCCAGATTTTCGGCGAGATGCTGGGACTGTTTCTCATCGACCGATGGGAGGCGATCGGCCGCCCGCCGCGCTTTCACCTTGTGGAACTGGGGCCGGGCCGGGGCACGCTCTTCGCCGACATCTTGCGCATCGCGCGCATCCGCCCCGATTTCCTTAAGGCAGGCCACGGCCACCTCATCGAGACGAGCCCTGCCTTGCGTGCGCGACAACAGGCATTGCTGCGCGAACATGCGCGCCGCATCGCCTGGGCGGAAACGCTTGAGAGGGTCGAGGACGACGCGCCCCTGCTGCTCATCGCCAATGAGTTCTTCGATGCGCTGCCCATTCGCCAGTATGTGAAGACGGCGGCGGGCTGGTGCGAGCGCCTTGTGGGCCTCGATGGTGACAGCTTCACGTATGTCCTTCAGCCCACGCGCGCGCTCCTGCCCCACGGAGAGGAAGGCGCGGTCCTCGAAACCCGCCCGAGCGATGAGCCGATCCTGCGCGCCATCGCCGCACGCATCAGGCGCCATGGCGGTGCGGCGCTCATCATCGATTATGGCTTTGAGGGTCCGGCCTTTGGCGACACGTTTCAGGCCGTGCGCGGGCATCGCTTCGCCGATCCGCTGGCTGATCCAGGCAGCGCCGATCTGACCGCACATGTGGATTTCGGCCATCTAGCAAGCCTTGCCCGTCTGGAAGGCGCAAGGTGTTTCGGACCTGCCGGACAGGGCGAGTTCCTCACCCGGCTCGGGCTTGATCTGCGCGTCGCGCAGCTCACCCAGGCCCATCCCGAAAGGGCGGCGGAGTTCGCCGCCGCAAGGGAGAGGTTGACCGCGCCCGCCCAGATGGGCAGCGTCTTCAAGGTGCTTTGCATCGCGGGCGAGGGATCGCCCTTGCCGCCAGGGTTTGCTGCATGATTCTTGCGCCGGACTTGCCCCTTTCGAACGGTGTCGCACACGGCTTCTTCGGCCGACTTGGCGGTGTGTCTCAAGGGGTCTATGCCTCGCTCAATGTGGGTTACGGTTTAGGCGATGATCCAGACGCGGTGCGCGAGAACCGTCGCCGCTGCATGGCCGCGCTCGACCGCCGCGAAGAAGACCTCGTCACGCTCTACCAGGTGCACAGCCCCGCCGTCATCGAGGTGAAGGAGCCATGGCTGCGCGCCGATGCGCCAAGGGCGGACGGCATGGTGACGAAGGAAAGAGGCATCGTCCTTGGCATACTCACCGCCGACTGTGCGCCTGTGCTCTTCGCCGATGCGCAGGCCGGCGTCATCGGCGCCGCCCATGCCGGCTGGAAGGGCGCGCTTGCCGGCGTGCTTGAAGAAACGATTGCGGCCATGGAGCGCCTCGGCGCGCGCCGGGCGCATATCAAGGCGGTTATCGGCCCCACAATCTCGCAGGCTGCCTATGAAGTCGGCATGGAGTTCAAGGAAACCTTTCTCAGCAGCGATGCCCTCAGCGCGGGCTGTTTCGTGCCGGGTGAGAGGGCCGGGAAGGCGCAGTTCGACCTGCCCCTCTACGCACAGTTGCGCCTGCGCCGCGCCGGCCTTGAGGCGCCGCAGAGCATCGGCCTTTGCACCTATGCGGGAGAGGCCGACTACTTTAGCTTTCGTCGCACGACTCACCGCGGCGAGCCTGACTATGGCCGCAACCTCTCCGCAATCACCTTGAGGATTTGAGATGCAAGCCGCTCGCCTGACGGCCCCGGCCCTCGCCGCCTTGGCGGCCCTGACCTTGAGCGGATGCGCAGGCATCTTCGGCGAGCAGGACACCTTTGCCGTGCCGCGGCCCTTTGCAGGAGAGAACCGCTTCGCCCCCACGGTGATGGCCGTGAAGACGAGCCGCACGATCGCGCTGAAGAACGTCGACGGCCTCGATGAGCAAAGCACGCAAAGCCTTGGCGGCGCCATCCTTCGCCTCGCCGATGAGCATGACGTGCTTGCCGTCCCCACTGAGAGCGAACACTTCTATGCCTTGCGCGGCCTTGCCGATTTTTCCCCGCCCCAGGGCGGCGAGCAAGGCGTCACCCTCGATTGGGAAGTCCTCGATCCCGAGGGTCGTCTCGTGAGCAGCTTCAAGGTCGGCTCGAGCTGGATGGCGACAGAAGCGCAAGGCCATGCCCTGCCCGAGGGTGTAGCGACCGCGCTTGCAACCCAAACGCTGGACGAGCTTGCAAAGGCGCTGACCCCGGTGCCGGAAAAGGTCGCCGCCTCAGCCCAGACGCCGGCCGACAATCGCCTTGCCCTGGCGCTTCTGCCGGTCGTAGGCGCGCCGGGCGATGGCGCGAAGTCCCTTGCCTCGGCCATGAACGCGATCCTCGCCGCGGACGAACGCATCCGCCTCGTGAAAGAGCCCGGCGAAAACGTGCTTCTCCTCGACGCCCGTGTCGTCATGTCGGCGCTGTCGACGCCCGGCCGGGAGCGGATTGACATCGAATGGCGCCTTCGGGCGCCCGATGGCCGCGTCCTGGGCACGCTGAAACAGGCCAACGACATCGCCAAAGGTTCGCTGAACGGCTCCTGGGGGCCGACCGCGCTCGATATCGCCAATGCAACGGCCTCTGGCCTCTACGATCTCTTGAGGCAAGTCTCGCGCAAGGGCTGATCCCGCGCAGACTCTGTTTGCATGTGCGAAAACGACTTGATAGATACGCCTCGCGGACGTCAATAATCTGTCATCGGGCGAGGCAGGCTTCTGTCGCAGCAAGGTTACTGAAGCGGCGGCGGGCGCACGCATTTATTTCGGCAAGAACTGGGCGCTGGAATCATGAAACTGCTGGCGGGCAACAGCAATCGCGTGCTGTCTGAATCGATCGCGGACTTTTTGAAAGTCCCGCTGACCAAGGCCATTGTCCGGCGCTTCGCCGACATGGAGGTCTATGTCGAGATCCAGGAGAATGTCCGCGGCGAGGACGTTTTCGTAATTCAGTCGACCTCCTACCCTGCCAATGACCATCTGATGGAGCTGCTGATCATCATCGACGCGCTGCGCCGGGCGAGTGCACGGCGCATCACGGCGGTGATCCCCTATTTCGGCTATGCCCGTCAGGATCGCAAGCCCTCCGCCCGCACGCCCATCTCGGCAAAGCTTGTCGCCAACATGATTGCCCATGCGGGCGCCAACCGGGTTTTGACGCTCGACCTGCATGCCGGCCAGATCCAGGGCTTCTTCGACATCCCGACCGACAATCTCTTCGCCGCCCCCGTCTTCGACCGCGACATCCGCGAGCGGGTCGATGCCTCCCAACTCATCATGGTCTCGCCCGATGTGGGCGGCGTCGTGCGTGCCCGCGCCCTTGCCAAGCGCCTCAATGCCGACCTTGCCATCGTCGATAAGCGCCGCGAGCGCGCAGGGGAATCCGAGGTGATGAACATCATCGGCGATGTGACGGGCCGCGTCTGCGTGCTCGTTGACGACATTGTCGATTCAGGTGGCACGCTGTGCAACGCCGCCGATGCGCTGCTCGCCAAGGGCGCGCGCGAGGTCTATGCCTATGTGAGCCATGGTGTGCTCTCTGGCGGCGCGGTGGCGCGCATCCGCTCTTCCTCGCTGAAGGAATTGGTGATCACCGATTCCATCCAGCAGCCCGAAGCCGTGCGCAAATGCACCAATATCAGGACCATTCCGATCGCCCCGCTGATCGGCGAGGCCATGCGCCGCATCACGCATGAAGAATCGGTCTCGAGCCTGTTTGATTAACGCTGAAGGCCTGTTGCCGCGCCGGAACTTGCGCGCCCGCCTTCCATCCGCTAGAACGCGCCCCTTCGATCAACCACTCGGAAGTAACGGAAAGACGCCATGGCCGAGATCAAGAAACTGTCAGCCTATACCCGCCCCGGCACCGGCACGGGTGCCGCCCGCGCCGTCCGCCGCGATGGCAAGATCCCCGGCATCCTCTACGGGGGAGAAAAGGCCAACGAGCCCATCGCGGTCGACGCGAAGCAGCTCACCGGCCTTGTCAACACGGGCCGCTTCACCTCGATGCTGGTCGTTCTTGACCTTGAGGGGCGCGAGCAGCGCGTTCTCCCCCGCGAGGTTCAGCTCGACCCCGTGACCGACCGCCCGATCCACGCCGATTTCATGCGCCTCGAGGAAGGCGCGGTCGTTCGCTTGAAGGTGCCCGTGCGCTTCAAGGGTCACGACGTGTCGCCCGGTCTGAAGCGCGGCGGCGTTCTGAACGTCGTGCGCCACGAGGTGGAGTTCTTCTGCCCCGCCGACAACATTCCTGAATTCATCGAGGGCGATCTCTCCAAGATGGAGATCAACGAATCGATGCACATCTCCGCCTTCGCCCTGCCCGAGGGTGTCACGCCCGTCATTCAGAGCCGTGACTTCACGATCGCGACGATCGCCCCGCCCTCCGGCTATGCGGAAGAAAAGCGCGCCGAGGCGGCGGCTGCGGCGGCGCCTGCCGCGGCGGCTCCAGCTGCGGGCGACAAAAAGGCGGCTCCGGCCAAGAAGTAACCACCGGCCCTTCACCGCCTCCTTGCCGCGAGGGGAACCATCAAGGACCTGAACAAGGGATTGCCGCGCCATGCTCCTGCTCGTGGGCCTCGGCAATCCCGGTCCTTCCTATGCCGGCCACCGCCACAATGTCGGCTTCATGGTGATCGACGCCATCGCGCGCGCCTATGACTTTGGCCCTTGGCGCAAGAAGTTCCATGCCGAGCTGGCCGAAGGCACCATCGCCGGCACGAAGGTCTTGGCGATGAAGCCGCAAACCTACATGAACGACAGCGGCCGCGCCGTGATCGAGGCAGTGCAATTCTACAAGATCCCGCTCTCAAGCCTCGTCGTCATCCACGATGAGCTTGATCTTGCGCCGGGAAAACTGAAGGTGAAGGCGGGCGGCGGCGATGCGGGCCACAACGGGCTTCGCTCCATCACGGCGGCGCTGGGTCCGGGCTATCGCAGGGTCCGCATCGGCATCGGTCATCCTGGTGCAAAGGAACTGGTGCAGTCCTATGCGCTCCATGATTTCTCGAAGGCGGATCAGGTCTGGCTGGCACCGCTCATCGAAGCGCTGGTGAAAACGGCGCCGCTTCTTGCCAAGGGCGATGACATGGGCGTGATGAACGGCATTGCGCTTTTGACCCAACCGGCGCGCGCCGCCAAAGAGACAAAGCCGAAGGAGAGCTGAGATGGGCATCAAATGCGGGATCGTCGGATTGCCCAATGTCGGCAAGTCCACGCTCTTCAACGCGCTGACCGAGACGGCGGCGGCGCAGGCGGCGAATTATCCCTTCTGCACGATCGAGCCCAATGTGGGCGATGTGGCCGTGCCCGATCCGCGCCTTGAAGCGCTGGCCGCGATCGGCAAGTCGCAATCTCTCGTCCCCGCGCGCATCACCTTTGTCGATATCGCGGGCCTCGTGCGCGGCGCCTCCAAGGGCGAAGGCCTTGGCAACCAGTTCCTGGCCAATATCCGCGAGGTCGACGCGATCATTCATGTTTTGCGCTGTTTTGAGGACGGCGACATCACCCATGTCGAGGGGCGCATCGACCCTATCGCCGATGCCGAAACGGTCGAGACCGAGTTGATGCTCGCCGACCTTGAAAGCCTCGAGCGCCGCATCCAGCCTTTGGAGAAGAAGGCGAAGTCTGGCGACAAGGAGGCAAAGGAGCAGGTCGCGCTGATGACGAAGGCGCTCGATCTCCTGCGCGAGGGCAAGCCCGCCCGCCTCGCCACGCTTCAGCCCGAGGAGGTGGAACCCTTCCGGCAATTGATGCTGCTGACGGGTAAGCCCGTGCTTTTCGTTTGCAATGTGGAGGAAGGCGCGGCCGCAACCGGCAATGCGCAGTCCCGCCGCGTCGAGGACTATGCCAAGGCGCAAGGCGCAGGAACGGTTGTCATTTCGGCCAAGATCGAGGCGGAGCTGGCGCAATTGCCCGCGGCCGAGCGTTCGGACTTTCTTGAGGCCGTGGGTCTTGCCGAGCCGAGCCTCAATCGCCTCATTCGCGCCGCCTATGCACTGTTGGGATTGATCACCTACTTCACCGTCGGTCCGAAGGAAGCGCGCGCCTGGACGATCGCGCGCGGCACAAAGGCCCCCGGCGCCGCGGGCGTCATTCATACCGATTTTGAAAAGGGCTTCATCCGCGCCGAAACGACCGCCTTCGGGGACTACATCGCCTTCAAGGGAGAAGTGGGCGCCAAGGATGCCGGCAAGATGCGCCTTGAGGGAAAGGACTATGTCGTTGCAGACGGCGATGTGATGCTGTTCCGGTTTAACACCTAAGAAGGTGGCGGCCATGCCGGACGGAACGATGCGCGACCTGATCACCACCGATGGCGCGACGATCACCGCCTATCACGTGGAGCCTTTGGGCCAGCGCAAGGGCGGGCTTGTCCTCGTTCAGGAAATCTTCGGCGTAACCGATCATATTCGCGAACTGTGCGACGGATTTGCGCGTGAGGGCTATGACGTCATCGCCCCCTCCCTCTACGACCGTCAGCACAAGGGCTTTGAGGCAGACTATACCCAAGAAGGCATCGCCGCCGCGCTGAGGCTGCGCGACGCCCACAAGATGGAGACATCGATCGCCGATATGCAGCTTTGCATCGATTGGCTGCGCGCAAAGGGTAATGAGAAGGTCTTCATGACTGGTTATTGCTATGGGGGCAGCGTCACCTGGGTCGCGGCATGCCGTTGCAGGGGGCTCACCGCCGCCGCCGGCTATTACGGCCGCCTCATTGCCGAGCATGTGCACGAGGCGCCGCGATGCCCCATCATTCTCCATTTCGGCCGCACCGACCATTCGATCCCGATGGAGCTGGTGGAGGCGATCAAAGCCGCGCGTCCCCATGTGCCCGTCCATGTCTATGAGGCGGGTCACGGCTTCAATTCCGACCGGCGCACGGATTATCACGAACCATCGTCCCGCCTCGCACGTGAGCGGACGCTGGCCTTGTTCGCCAACGCGTAGCCCCTCCCCCGTCCAAGGGAAGGGAGCCAACGAACCTCATCCTGAGGCGCGAGCACTTCGCGAGCCGCGAAGGATGAGGAGGCCGCCGGCACCCCTCTTCCCGAAACCCTCAAACCTCCACCATCTCGAAATCCCGCTTCGCAAAGCCGCAAAGCGGACACTCAAAGCCCTCCGGCACATCGGCCCAGCGTGTGCCGGGTGGAATGCCTTCTTCGGGGAGCCCCTTGGCCTCGTAGTAGAGAAATCCACAATTCGAGCACTGCCACACCTTGAAGGGTTCGGCCATGGCGGGCCTCCCCTCAATGCATGGTGTAGCGGATGGGAACCGTCTTTGGCCCGCAGACAAAATTCGCTTCCATCCATCGCGGCTTGCCGTTGAGTTCGACGGATTTGAGGCGCGGCAAAAGCTCTTCCCAAAGGATCCGCATTTCCATCCGGCCCAAATGCTGGCCAAGACACACATGCGCGCCATAGCCAAATGCGATGTGCTTGTTGGGTGAGCGATCCACCTTAAACTTGAAGGGTTCCTCGAACACCTCTTCGTCGCGATTGCCCGATGGATAAGAGAGCATCATCCAATCACCCTTGGCGATCTTCTGCCCACGGACGGTCGCATCCGCCGTTGCCGTGCGCATGAAGTGCTTCACCGGTGTCACCCAGCGGATCGATTCTTCCAAGTACAACGGAATGAGCTCGGCATTCGCTTTCAGCTTTGCGAATTCCGAAGGACTCTCCGCAAGCGCCCACATCCCGCCTGCGGTCGTGTTCGACGTCGTGTCATGTCCCGCAGTCGCGACGATGATGTAGTAGGACATCGCCTCCAGTTCGCCGAGCGGCTTGCCGTCTATCTCGCCATTCGCGATCACCGAGGCCACGTCATCGCGGGGATTCGCCCGCCGGTCGGCGGTCATCTTGTTGAAATAGGCAATGAACTCGGCGACCGTTGCCGCGACGGCATTGACGTTGGCGGCAACATCATCGACCGCCTTCTTGTTTCTGTTGAGCTCCGGGTCGGCCGAACCGAACAGCTCCTGCGTGAGCTTCAGCATCATCGGCTCATCGACTTCGGGCACCCCCAAGATCTCCATGATCACGTGCAGCGGATAGAGGAACGCGATGTCCCGCGCGAAATCACAAGCGCCGCCCTTGTCCTCCATGCGATCGATGAAGCTTCGCGCGATTTCGCGGATGCGGTTTTCCAGCTTCTTGATGTTCTGCGGCAGAAACCACGCCTGGGTCAGGCGGCGGTATTTCATATGATCGGGATTGTCCATCTGCACGAGCGAACGCACGAGGTGGGGCGAGCCGCCCATCATCTCCCGCACTTTGCGGTCCGCCTCTTTGGGGGTCAGCACGCTGGCGCGATCCCCATTGTGGAAAAGCTCGTTCTGCCGCTCGATTTCCAGGATGTCAGCGTGCTTGCTCACCACCCAGAAAGGGTCGAACAGGTCGAGCTCTGCCCGGCCGAGCGGCATGTTTTTCCTCAGCCAGGTGAAGGCATCGTGCGCGCGCTTGTCATCCGCATAGGCCTTGGGGTCGGCGACGGATTGCGCGACTTCGGTCGGTATGATCATCGGCTTCACTCCCATTTTTATTGTGGTTCGGGCGTACGAAGCCCGACCAGCTTAAATGACGCAAGCGTCACCTTATGGGAGCGGCAGAACGCTCGCTTGATGTCGATCAACTGACCCAGCGTCAGCGCAGGCTCGCCTCGATATTGCCGCCATCGACGGTAAGCACCGCCGCACTCGTCTTTTGCGACAGCGCGAGGAACAGGAACGCCTGCGCGACATCTTCGGCCGTCACCTCACGTCCAAGCAGATTGCCGGACATGTAGTCCGCCTCCGACACGCCCCGCGCCTTCGCCCGGCTCGCCACCATCTCATCGGTGAGCAGGCCTGAGCGGATCCGGTCCGCGTTGACCGCATTGGCGCGAATCCCGTCGCGCCCATGGTCGAGCGCATATTGCTTGACGAGGAACAACGTCGCCGCCTTGGGCAGGCCATAAGGGCCGAAATCCTTGCCCGGATTGACCGCCTGTTTCGAGGTGTTGAAGAGCAGGCACCCGCCGGTGCCTTGCGCCAGCATGATCTGCGCCGCCGTCTGCGCCACGGTTTGATGCGCGAAGAAATTCAGCTCGAACGATTGGCGCAGGACCATGTCATCGACCTGCCCGATGCGCCCCTGGAAGGCCGCGCCTGCATTGGAGACGAGAATATCGACGCCGCCAAAGGTGGCCGCGATCTGGTCAAATGCGACGCTCACATCGCCGGCCTGCGTCACGTCGCAGGCAATCGCCAGCGCCTTGCCGCCGATCTTGGCCGCCACCGCCTCCGCCGCCGCAAGATCGCGGTCGAGCACCGCCACCTCCGCGCCTTCTTTGGCAAAGGCCCGCGCTGTCGCCGCGCCGATGCCCGAGCCGCCGCCCGTGATCACTGCGACCTGCCGCGCGAGCGGTCTTTCCGCGCCCTTGCCGAGCTTGGCCTGTTCGAGCGACCAGTACTCGACATCGAACATGTCGTCTTCGCTGATGCACTGATAGCGCCCGATCGCTTCCGCATCGGTGATGACCTCGACCGTGTTCTCCGCGATATCGGCGGCGATCGCCGCATCCTTAGCCGAGGCGCCAAGCCCGAAAAGCCCCAGGCCCGGCACCAGGATCACGCGCGGCATCGGATCGAGTTCCACCTTCGCGCCGTTGTGGCGTTTGTTGTGGCGCTCAAAATACGCGTGATAGCGCGCGACATAGGCCTCGACCGCCGCCGCCGACGCCTTGCGCCATTCATCCAGCTTCCCGCAAACTGGCGCGGTCACGATGAGCGGATAATTCTTGGTACGGATCGTATGATCGGGCGTGACGACGCCGACCTGCGAATAGCGCTCCAACTCCGCACCGTTCACATAGGAGAGGATTGCAGGGCTCGTCCGGAAATCGAGGATCTGCCGCTTCGCCGCGCCGCTCGCCTTGTCGTTGGAGAGCGCGCAAAGCCCGCGCAGGATCGGCGCAATATCGGCGACCCCAGCAAGCCCCTGCGGCAGGCTCGCGGGCCGCAGCGGCTTGCGCCCCTTTTGCAGGCGCTCCTCTGCCATCGTCACGAACGCGATCATGCGCTCATAGGCCTCGCGCGCCGTGTCGCCGAAGGTGAAGATGCCGTGCTGCAAGAGCACCAGCCCCTCGACGCGCGGATGGCGCTCATAGACTGCGGCGACGCTCTTGGCGAGCGCGAAGCCCGGGATCGTATAGGGAACATAGGCGACCCGATCGCCGAACACCTCACGCGCCATCGCCTCGCCGTCCGGCTGATCGACGAGCGACAGCACGGCGGTCGAATGGACGTGATCAATGAACTTATGCGGCAGGAACGCGTGCAGCAGCGTTTCGACCGAAGGATTGGGCGCGCTCGCATCCAACAGGTTCACGCGCTGATAATTGACCATCTCCTCGTCCGACATCGCGGGCAGCGAAAGGAGGCGCCGCAAGGGTGACAGCCGCACGGCCGGAAGGCCCGCCGGCTCGATCTGGCCCATGTCCCAGCCCGAACCCTTGATGCAAATGACTTCGACGCTGTCGCCCAGGATGTCGGTCATCCGTGTCTTGACCGAGGTATTGCCCCCGCCATGCAGCACAAGGCGCGGATCGCCGCCCAAAAGCCGTGTCGTGTAGACGCGCAAAGCGAGGTCTTCCGCAATGCCCTTGGGCGCATAGCGCGAGACAAAGTCCTTCGCATCCGCATCCGACCAAAGAGATTTCATGGCAACACCCTTCCAAACCTCATCCTGAGGCGACCCGTCGCCTCGCCCGTCGAGGCGCTTCAGCACCTCTGGGTGAGGCGAAGGAGCGTCTCGAAGGATGGGGCAAGCGTCTACCGCCGCTCAGGATATAGAGACAAAAGCCCCTCCGCGGTAGCGGGCGCGACGCCCCGCTCCGTGATGAAGGCCGTAACGAGCCGCGCCGGCGTGACATCGAAGCCGGGATTGGCCGCCGGCGAGCCTGGCGCCGCGATCTCAACGACCGCGACCGAGCCGTCGGCGAGCCGCCCGGACATTGTGAGAACCTCGGCCGCCGAGCGCTCCTCGATCGGGATGACGCCAACGCCCTTCGGCATTGTCCAGTCGATGGTCGTATGCGGCAGGGCGACATAGAAGGGCACGCCATTATCCTTTGCCGCCAGGGCCTTGAGATAGGTGCCGATCTTGTTTGCGACATCCCCGTTCGCCGTCACCCGGTCGGTGCCGACGATGCACAGATCAACCTGCCCTGCCTGCATAAAGTGCCCGCCCGCATTGTCCGCGAGGATCGTATGGGGCACACCATGCGCGCCCAGCTCATAGGCCGTGAGCGAGGCGCCCTGATTGCGCGGCCGCGTCTCATCGACGAACACATGCACGGGTATGCCCGCATCATGTGCCATATAGATAGGCGCGAGCGCCGTGCCCCAGTCGATGCAGGCGAGCCATCCGGCATTGCAATGGGTGAGAACGTTGACGCGCTGCCCAGGCTTTTTCGCCGCCACCGCGCGGATGAGCGCAAGGCCGTTCTCGCCGATCCTGCGACAGATCTCGACATCCTGATCGCAGATCTGCCCGGCGCGCGCATAGGCGGCGGCAACACGCTCCGTACGCGGAATATTGCGCAACCCTGCCATCATTTCGTCGAGCGCCCACTTGAGATTGATCGCCGTCGGCCGGGTTTCGATAAGCACATGATAGGCCCGCTCCAGCGCTTCGTCCGATGCATCCTCGCGCAAGGCAAGGCAAAGCCCATAGGCGGCGGTGGCGCCGATCAGCGGCGCGCCGCGCACGGTCATGGTTTTGATCGCCTGCGCCGCCGCCGTCATCGAGTCGAGCGTCAAGGTCGCGAAGCGGTGCGGCAGCTTCGTCTGGTCGATGACCGTGAGGCTCCACCCATCCGCGTTCAGCCAGATCGTGCGTGTGTGCCGGCCGTTGATTTTCATCGCGGGTTACCTCGCTGTCTCAGCCTCTTCCCATGAAAATGCCACCTGAAGAGGAAATCGGATTGAATTGCCTTCAATGCCCCTCGAAATGCACGAGTGTGAGCACCTTGACGCCCATGGCTTCGATCCGCGTCCGCCCGCCCAGCTCTGGCAGATCGATGATGAAGCTTGCGCCGACGATATTTCCGCCCGATCGCCGGATGAGCTTGATCGCCGCTTCTGCGGTGCCGCCCGTGGCGATGAGGTCATCGACGACGATGACGTTTTCGCCGGGCGCAATCGCATCCTCATGGATTTCAATCATGTCCTGGCCGTATTCAAGGTCATAGGACTGGGCGATTGTCTTGTAGGGCAGCTTGCCCTTCTTGCGCACGGGCACAAAGCCGATCGAAAGCTGATGCGCGATCGCGCCGCCGATGATGAACCCGCGTGCTTCGATACCCGCGACCTTGTCGATGCGCACGCCGGCAAAGGGCTGCACCATCTGATCGATGGTAGTGCGTAACGCCCGGGCATTGCCCATCAGCGTCGTCACATCGCGGAACATGATCCCGGGCTTGGGATAGTTCGGGATCGTGCGGATCGCGGATTTGATGTCCATCGTCTCTCAGGTCTCCTTCAAGGGCAGAGGGCTCTCCCCGCTGCGCTCGCCGTCATAATAGTCACGCGCGTCGGCAACGCGGAAATTGAGCCTTGCCAAGCGCACATTGATCTTGCTGCTGTCGGGATAAAGACACACATCGTGCGGCTTGTTCTCGCCGATCATGAGGAATTGGAAGGGCGCGGTGCCGTCATTGACAAGGCAGTGCCCTTGCGGCTCGCCCGCCGGAAAGCAGACATAGTCGCCCGCCCTGATCCGCAAGACTTCCCCGCCCAGCCTCAGCAGGGCCTCGCCGGAAAGCGCCAGCAGATGCTCCTCTTCGTGCAGGTGATAGTGGAAGGGACAGGATTGCCGCCCCGGCGGCAGTTCCTCGATATGCACGCCGACATTGGCACCGCGTGGCGCAAGCCGGCGCACGCGTCCGCCATAACGCTCACCTTCCGACCAGGTCTCCCACGCGATGGCCTCCACCGGGACAGGCCGCATCAATTGAGACCCTTTTTGAGCACCCTCCCCGCCACGGCGTCGAGCTTGGCAAAGAGCGCCGGATCCCGCTTTTCCGGCGCCGTGATGAGGGCCGTATCGAGCACGGTCTCGATTCCGAGGGGCGAAGGCGTGCGATGCGGTCCCAATTTCGGCGCCACGCGGCGCACCACGGCGCGCGCATTCTCCGCATTCTGGTTGAGGATCTTGACGACCTGCTCGACCGTCACATGGTCGTGGCCCGGATGCCAGCAATCATAATCCGTGACCATGGCGACGATGGCGTAGGGCATTTCCGCCTCGCGTGCGAGCTTGGCCTCGGGCATCGCCGTCATGCCGATGACGGAGCAGCCCCAGCTCTTGTAGAGCAGGCTCTCCGCGAGGGTTGAGAATTGCGGCCCCTCCATCGCCAGATAGGTTCCGCCTTGCGTGTGTTTGATCCCCTCTTCGCGCGCGGCCTCGCACAGGGCGTCATTGAGGCGCGGACAGATGGGATGGGCAAGCGAGACATGGGCGACGAACCCCGGTCCGAAGAAGGATTTCTCCCGCGCGAAGGTACGGTCGATGAACTGATCCGCCATGACGAAGTGTCCGGGCGGCAATTCCTCGCGGAACGAGCCGCAGGCCGAAACGGAGATGATGTCGGTGACGCCCGCCCGCTTCATCGCATCGATATTGGCCCGATAGTTGATCGAGCTGGGCGAGTGCACATGGCCCCGCCCATGCCGGGGCAGGAACGCCATGTCGACGCCCGCAAGCGTGCCCAGGAGCAGCGCGTCGGACGGCTCGCCCCAGGGGCTGCGCACCTCTTCCCATCGCGGGTTTTCAAGCCCGTCGATCTGGTAAACGCCACTGCCGCCGATAATGCCAAGAACGGTGCGTGCCATGCGCCCCTCCAGGTCCCATAAACCGGCGGGGGTTGTATCATGCGCGGCCCCCCGCGCAAGAAGATTACGCGGCCTTTCGCTTTGCCGCCGCTACAGCCGCCGGAAGTGTGATGGTCGCCGTTGTGCCGGCCCCTTCCGTGCTTTCGATGTCGAGCGAGCCCTTCATGAGCGTCACAAACGATTGCGCGATGGCAAGTCCAAGCCCCAGACCGCCATGGCTGCGCGCATAGGCATCTTCCACTTGCGTGAAGGGTTCGCCCAGTTGGATCAAGCGATCCTCGGGAATGCCGATGCCTTTGTCCTTGACGGTAAAGCGCACCCCTCCCTCATCGGGTGAGCCGCTCACGTCGAGGACGACGGGAGTGCCGCCGCTGGAATACTTGATGGCATTGGAAAGCATGACGCGCAGCACCTTCAAGAGCGCCTGCCTGTCGCCACGAACGAAGAGGGGCTCTGCCGGCAACCGCAGCAGCACTTGGCTTTCGCCCGCTGCGGCGCCGCCGAAAGGCTTCGCCGCGGCCTCGGCCGCCGCTCCTGCATCGAGCGCGTCGATTTCAAGCGGATAGTTGCCGCCCGAGAGCTTCGCCATGATGAAGATATCATCGATGATCGACAGGAGCTGCCGTCCGCTGAACAGGATGTCGCGCGCGAATGACCGGTATTCGGGGCGCGAATGCGCGCCGAATGTCTCGTTCGACATGAGATCGGAAAAGCCGATGATGGCGTTGAGCGGCGTGCGAAGCTCATGGCTCATCATCGCCAGGAACTTGTCCTTTTCTCGCGCAGCCGCCTGCGCTTCGGCTGTGCGGATGACAGCGAGGCGAAGCCGGTCCGACATCACAAGGGCCCGCCAAAGGATGAGACAGGTCAGCGCGCCAAGTGCCAAAAAGGCGCAAAGCAGCCAGGGCAGCAGCGACCGCCAGATCGCCTCCCCTGGCCGCTTCGGTGTCCAGTGCAACAGCCAGAGCGTCTGCGAATTGTCGACCGTGAGGGCAAGGGCGGCATCGCCCGCGGGGACGCCGCTTCCCTTTTGCGCGCGTATCTTGCCAAATCCGAACTTGCTGAAGAACGAACTCAGCAGCGGCCCGTTGACCCTTGCAAAGGAAACCAGCACGGGCAGCGACGGCATGGCTTGTGTGAGTGGATTGGCGTTTCTCGGGTGAACGAAGGCCGCGGCGGACAGGTAGAGTTCGCCGCGCACTTCGATGAGATCGGCGATGGCGCCGGGCGTCCACACCTCCGGCGCGGAACGTAACCTGTCCGAAAACCGACGCGCAGCCTGCACATAGTCGCCCGCAATGTCTTGCGGAGCACCCGCCGTGTCGGAGTTGATCTCAGCGATCACCTCACCCTGCGGCGAGAGCACGACGATATCCGACCATCCGAAGGTCGAATAGATGAAATTCCCCAGCTCCTCCTGGATATGTTCTTCCTCGGCCCTAGACGTCATCAACCCGCCAACGGCCCGGTCCGAGAAGCTATAGCTGCCGGTGAGGACGGCCATCGACTCCTTGAGATGGTCGATCACATTGCGCGCGCGTTCTTCCTCGGCCTGGCGGGCGACCAGGTCCATTTGCGAGGCCGTGTTGGCAACCAGCAAAAGGATGACCGCGGCCATGGCGAGAAAGGCGCCGGCGGCGGGCACGATGATTTCCAGCGTCGCCCTTTGGCGCCAGGCTTCAAGCCGGGAAGTGGAGCGGGAGGTAATCATTCTGCGGCCAAGGAGATCCGCCGCAAGACTAGGATCGCGTCTCTAATGCTTTGCTAAGGCGATTGAACAATTCGCGCACCGACGGGCCATTTCGCCGCAGCCTCCGCCGCAAAACTGGGCCATTCACCGCTATTCGGGTCATCCGCGAAGCGCAAGGGCAGTGAAGGGTCAGGGAACACCCTTGACTGTCATGGCCCGGCATCCCCGCAAAAGCAAAGGACCGGGCCAACCATGCGTCACAAACAGCGACCGCACCCGGACGCCTGACGGCGTCCGACCTCCCCATTGGGGAGGTGGTTGCCATGAAAAACCCCTCCCCCGTTCGTGGGGAGGGGCAGGGGTGGGGGTTTGTCCCCTCCCCTTGCAAAGGGGGGAGGGAGGCCCCCCCGGTCATGGCCAGTGCAAGAGGGCCATCCAGCTTAACCCAAAGACGTAACCACCCGCGCATGCGGGTGGTTCTTGGTCTCAAGCCACTCAAAATGCCTTGGGCTAGGTGTCGCAACCCTCAGTGTTCGACATCGGCCCAGATGCGCTGATAGGAAAGATAGAGCAGCGCGGCAAGGAAAGCGAGGAAGAGCAGGACGGAAAGCCCCATCCGCTTGCGCTCTTCCATGTGAGGCTCCGAGGCCCAGGCAAGGAAAGCCGTCACGTCCCTCGCCATCTGATCGACGCTGGCCTTGGGCGCACCCGGTTCGGTATAGGTCACCTGATCATCGCTCACGATCGGCTGCGGCATACCGATCTGATGCCCGGCGAAGAATCTATTGTAGCTCATGCCCGGCTGCATCACGACATCGCCGGGCGCCTCTTCATAGCCGGTGAGGATCGAGTAAAGATAATCCGCGCCGCCCGCGCGCGCCTTGACCATGACCGACAGATCCGGCGGATTGGCGCCATTATTGGCCGCGCGCGCCGCCTTCTCGTTGGCGAAGGGCGAGCGGAATGGGTCGGACAGCCGGGCCTGACGCGTGATCGGCTCTCCCGCATCATCGAGATCGGGAACCTCGATGCCATCGATGAGCGCCTTGACCGCATCCTCGCCCAGCTTCGGATCGGCGGGTGTATGGAACGGCCCCTGAGGCCCGGAGAGATTGCGGTAGGATACGTATTTGAGGCTGTGACAGGCCGCGCAGACATCCTTGTAGACCTGGAAGCCCCGGCGGATCTGTGCCGCGTCATAGGTGCCGAAGGGGCCATCGAAGCTCCATTCGGCGGTCTTCAGCGCGACCTCGGATTCCGAGGCGAGGGCCGGCGCGGCAAGGGCGGCAAGAAGAAGCCCGGCCGTGGCAAGCATGGAACGGATTTTCATCGGTGTGTTCCTTGTGCGGCGGGTCATTGCGCGGGCTGGACGGCCGCATGGCCGTTCTTGGCGAGCACGGCCTTGGCGATGCTCTCGGGCAGCTTGCGCGGCGTTTCCCACAGTCCGACGACGGGCATGATGAAGATGAAGAATATGAAATAATAGAAGGTGCCGACCTGCGCGATCAGCAGCGCCGCCCCCTCGGCCGGCTGCGCCCCCGCCCAGCCAAGGGCAAGGCAGGCAATGACGAAGAGCACGAAGAACTGCCGGAAGACCGGGCGATAGCTCGCCGAGCGCACCTTCGACCAGTCGAGCCAGGGCACGAAGAACAGTACCCCGATGGCGCCGAACATGAGGAGCACGCCAGTGAGCTTGTCCGGCACCGCGCGCAGGATCGCGTAGAAGGGCAGGAAATACCATTCAGGCACGATATGGGCCGGCGTGACGAGCGGGTTCGCCTCGACATAGTTGTCCGGATGCCCAAGGTAATTGGGCGCATAGAAGACGAAGACCGCGAACAGCATCATGAAGATGGCGGTCGCGAACCCATCCTTGACCGTGTAGTAGGGATGGAACGGCACGGTGTCCTGCGGCCCCTTCACATCGATGCCGGTGGGGTTGTTGTTCCCCGGCACATGCAGCGCCCAGATATGCAGGAAGACGACGCCCGCGATCACGAAGGGCAGCAGATAGTGCAGTGCGAAGAAGCGCTTCACCGCCGCATCATCGACGGCGAAATCGCCGCGCAGCCATTCGAGCACGCCCGAGCCGAGGCCCGGGATGACCTGATCGAAGGCACTGAAGAAATTGGTGATGACGGTCGCGCCCCAGAATGACATCTGCCCCCAGGGCAGCGTGTAGCCGAGGAACGCCGTCGCCATCATGAGGAAATAGATGATGACGCCGAGGATCCACAGGATCTCGCGCGGGGCCTTGTAGGAGCCGTAATAGAGGCCGCGGAACATGTGCACATAGACGGCCAGGAAGAACATCGAGGCGCCGTTCATGTGGACATAGCGGATCAGCCAGCCGTAATTCACATCGCGCATGATGTATTCGATGCTGGCGAAGGCTTTGTCGGCGGAGGCGACATAGTGCATCGCAAGGACGATGCCGGTGACGAGCTGCACGGCGAGGCAGAACGTCAGGATCGCGCCGAACGTATACCAATAGTTCAGGTTTTTCGGCGTCGGGAAGTTCGTGACGTTGTCATTCATCACCCGAATCAGCGGCAGGCGGCTGTCCAGCCACTTCGTAAAACCGTTCGTGGGCGTGTAGGTCGAGTGTCCCCCGCTCATGCCGTATGCTCCTTGGAGGTCTCGGCGGGCGTCTTGCCTTCGCCGATCACGATCTTTGTGTCGGAAACGAATTCATAGTTTGGCACCGCGAGATTCTTGGGCGCGGGGCCTTTGCGGATGCGGCCCGACGTGTCGTAGTGCGAGCCATGGCAGGGGCAGAACCAGCCGTCATAATCGCCCCGCACCTGGCTTGAGGGCACGCAGCCCAGATGCGTGCAGATGCCGACCAGCACCAGCCATTCCGGCTTGAACACGCGCTGGGCGTCGGGCTGGGGGTCCTTCAGGTCGCTCGCCGTGTCGCCCTCATGCGCCTCGGCGATTTCCTTTTCCGTGCGCCGGCGGATGAACACCGGCTGTTTGCGCCAGGTCACGGTCACGATCTGGCCGGGCTGGATGGCACTCAGATCGACCTCGGTCGAGGAGAGCGCCTGCGCGGCGGCGGACGGATTCATCTGATCGATCAGCGGCCAGGCCGCCACTGCCGCGCCCGCGGCAGAGACGGTGGCCGACATGATGTAGATGAAATCGCGGCGGTTGACAGTTTCGGACGGGGAATGCGCCACGGCAGCGAACCTCATGAACGTCATTTTTGAACCCGGCACTTATGGGCGACGCGCGCGCGCAAGGCAATGCGGCAACGGCGCTGGAAATACCGGCGGGAGAACAAGAACGCGGTCTGACAAGCAGCGCGCAACATAGTGGCGCCCCTCAACCAGGGTCTTGCGGCACGATGCCGCACAAAGTCAAGCCCATGCCCAGGGATTGATGCGCAAGATCATAGGCTTGCCGTAAAGAGTGACTTTGGGAACACCGATCCATGCGCTTGGCGCTTTTCGCCCCTGATATTCCACAGAATGCCGGCACGCTGATGCGGTTATGCGCCTGCTGGGGCCTTGCTCTCGACATCATCGAGCCGGCGGGATTCGCGCTCTCAGACCGCGCCTTCCGCCGCGCTGGCATGGACTATGTCGAAAAGGGCACCCTTGCCCGGCACAGCGATTGGGCCGCCTTCCGCGCGCGTGTCCCCGGCCGCCCGGTGCTGGTCGAAACGGACGGCCTTTGCCCTTACACGGATTTCCACTTTGCGCGCGATGACATCCTGGTGCTTGGCAGCGAGACAGAAGGGCTTCCCCCCTGGCTGCGCGAAGCAGTGCCTGACCAGGTGATGATCCCGATGCGCCCGGGCCTGCGCTCAATCAATGTCGCGCTCGCCGGCGCCATCGTACTCTCAGAAGCTCTGCGCCAAACCCAGGCCTTTCCCCCACCCCCCGATTCGGCCCATAAACGAGAGGCGGGGAAATGACGGGACAGCCAGGGACCAGGACGGCATGAACGATGACCGCAAACCCCGAGTAACCGCTTGGTTCGCCGAATTGCGCGACCGTATCTGCGCGGCCTTCGAGCATCTGGAGGACACGCTGACCGGCCCCTTGAGCGACCGCGCGCCGGGCCGCTTTGAGCGCAAGGCCTGGGACCGCGCGGATATGGGCGGCGCGCCCGGCGGTGGCGGCGTGATGGCGATCATGCGCGGCCGGGTCTTTGAGAAGGTCGGCGTCAACATCTCGACCGTGCATGGCAGCTTTTCGCCCGATTTCGCAAAGCAGATGCCCGGCGCCGCAGAGGATCCCCGCTTTTGGGCAAGCGGCATTTCCCTCGTTGCGCACTTGCACAATCCGCGCGCGCCCGCCGTCCATATGAACACGCGGCACATCGTGACCGCAAAGGCTTGGTTTGGCGGCGGCGCCGACCTCAACCCGCCACTGGCCGGGCATCGCGATCCACGGGACCCCGACGTCGCTGCCTTTCATGCGGCCCTTCGCGCGGCCTGTGACCGCTATGACCCGCAGTGGTACCCGCGCTTCAAGGAATGGTGCGACACCTATTTTTACATTCCCCATCGCGGCCATGCGCGGGGCGCGGGCGGCATTTTCTATGACGACCTCGCAACCGGTGATTGGGAGAGGGACTTTGCCTTCACCCGAGATGTGGGTCAGGCCTTTCTGGACGTCTATCCAGGCCTTGTGGGACGGCGCATGAACGAAGCGTGGACGCAAGGCGAGCGTGAGGAACAGCGCGTTTACCGTGGCCGATACGCGGAGTTCAATCTACTCTATGATCGGGGTACGAAATTCGGCCTTGCGACTGGCGGCAATACGGAGGCGATCTTGATGTCGCTCCCGCCAGAGGCGGCATGGCCATAAAGACGACGAGGCGGACCGCATGGACTTCACGTTTTTGACTTCGCCCGAGGCGCTCTCGGCGCTCGCACAGGTCATCATGATCGACATCGTGCTGGCGGCTGACAACGCCATCGTTGTCGGGATCGCTGCGGCGGGCGTTGCGCCCGAGATGCGCGCCCGCGTGATCGCCCTTGGCCTTGGTGCTGCCGTTCTGATGCGCATTGCCTTTGCGGTCGTCGCAACCCAGCTTCTTCAGATCATCGGCCTGATGCTAGCGGGCGGCATCCTGCTCCTTTGGGTCTCCTGGCGCCTTTACCGCGAACTCGCCGAGCCCAAGACCGAGGAAGCAGGGGCCGAGCTCGCCGCGGATCATGCGACGGCTGAGCAAATCGAGACGCTGCAGTTGCAACGGCCTTCCAAGACCTTCGGAACGGCGCTGACGCAGATCATCCTCGCCGACCTGTCGATGTCATTGGATAACGTGCTGGCCGTCGCCGGTGCCGCGATGGAGCACCCCGAGGTGCTCGTCATCGGCCTTGTGCTCTCGGTGGCCCTGATGGGAGCGGCCGCGACCTATATCGCCCGCCTGCTCAATCGTTACCGCTGGATTGGCTTTGTGGGATTGGCCGTCATTGCCATTGTCGCACTGCGGATGATCTATGAGGGCGGCCACGATGTCGGCGCCCGTCTTGGCTTCATGTAGCCTCGGCCCGGACCAGCAGCGCCGTTGCGTCATCGCTCACCTTGAAGCGGGGATGGACGCGCATGTCCTTGTCCTCGTATTCGATGCCGCGCAATTCCGCATAGAGCGGGGCAAGGCCCTCATCCAGCGCGCGCCGCAACAGCCCCTTGTCGCTATAGCGCTTGTAGTCGGTGACGAGCGCATAGAACCCGTCCGACATCAAAAGCGCCTCGAAGGGAAGCTGCGCTTCGATCCTGCGCACTTTGAGCAGATCCGCGCACCGCTCGTCTGGCCCAAGAAGCCCATAGCCTTCAGGCCCGTTCACGAAATTGCGCAGGCGGCGCAAGGTGGGCAGTGCTTCGCCCCGCAGCGTGTCGGAGGAAAGCCCCTTGAACCCCCGCGCCCGCGCCAGTTCCTGCGCGCGATGCGCCGAGCCCGGGCCGAATGCCGAGATCGCGCCGGAGGCATCGCGCAGGATCGCGCGGCAATCGCCGAACCATGCCGCTTCTTGCCCATGCTCGCATGCGCGCAGCATCATCAGCGAGGCAAACGGGATCTCATAATTTTCCCTGGGCGGCCGCACCCGCAAAGCGCAAAAGCGCTCTCTCAGCGCCCGCGCCGTCTCTGCGATCAGCGCCCGGGCTGAAAGACGCGGATCATCCGCCATCGGCGCGAGGATCGCGGCCGCCTCGACCGCGAGCCACGAGGCATCGCTCGCACCGGGCATGAGAGGCGCATCGCCAAGCCCCGTCGCGCCGTCGAGCACGCACGCGCAGCGCGCTGCCGTTGCAAACGCATCATCATTGGGACGGGCCTGATTGCCCGGCGCGGTCAACGCGTCGAGCACGTGGATGCGAAAGAGGCTCATCGTGTCACCAGGGCCTGCGCAACGGCCTTCAGCCGCTCGATGATCGAGAATTTGTCGTCGGTGAAATCGCTGTCGACCCACCAGTCTTCCATTTCGGCGGACACCTTCCCCACCATCGGCCCGCCGGGCACGCCGGCGGCCATGATCTCATGTCCCGTAAGCGGAAATTCGGGCCTGACCCAGCTATCGGCAAGGGCGAGCAGCGCGCGCCATTGCTGGGCCAAGACGGGTCGAGGATCTTCCGCCCAGCGCAGCATCGTCACGTCCTTGAACAGCCTCACTCCGTGACGGTAGAGCAGCCGGCGCACTTCGCGGATCGAGAGATAGGAGACGATTTTCAGCTCCGCCTCATGCATGGCGATGAGGCGCGCTCGATCCGCATTGGAGAGCCGCCAGCGCACCGCGACGCTGCGCGCATCCTCCGCCTCGCTCAAGAGCGCTCCCAGCCTGAGGACGGGGTCGGGCGCGAAGAAATGATCCTCCTCGATGAGCGCGACGCGGGCGCAGCGCTCGATCTGGAGCGCGCCGGGAAGCACCGCGCCTAGTACCCCGCTTGCCGCCATCACGCGCAAGGTCTCGCCAGGCGCATCGACCGAAAGCAGCCGCAGCATTTCCTTCTGGATCCGCTCGCCCGAGAGCCGCGCGATGCCCTCGATGCGCGCCGCGCAGGCTGCCAGCCCCTCGCGGTCGAACGGCCCGCGCCCGTAAAAGGCATGGATGCGGAAAAAGCGCAGGATGCGCAGATAGTCCTCGGCGATCCGCTGCTCGGGCGAGCCGATGAACCGCACCCGGCCGGCTTCGAGGTCGCAGATCCCCCCTGTGGGATCATAGAGCGTGCCATCGGCATCGGCATAGATGGCGTTCATCGTGAAATCGCGCCGGCGCGCATCCGCCAGCCAATCATCTGTATAGGCGATGACCGCGCGCCGCCCATCCGTCTCCACATCCTCGCGCAAGGTCGTCACTTCGAACGGCTTGTGCTGCGCGATGATCGTCACCGTGCCGTGCTCGATCCCCGTGCCCACGGCATGAAGTCCCGCCGAGGCCGCAAGCTCCATCACGGCCTGGGGTTGCAACGCCGTTGCGATGTCGATGTCGGCAACCTCGCGCTTGAGGAGAGCGTTGCGCACGCAGCCCCCCACAAAGCGCGACGGCTTGCCCCCCGCGCGAAAGCGCCGCCATCACGGCCTGCGCGGCTTGATCGGTCATCCATAGTTGCGGCGAAAGCCGTGTCGGTGCAGGGATCATGATTCGAAAAGCCGCCGGTAAAAGTTCATCAGCATACCCGCAGTCGCGCCCCAAATGTAATGCCCGTCATAGGGCACGGCATAGAAGACGCGGGTGCGCCCCTCCCATTCGCGCGTATGCGTTTCCTGGTTGGCTGGGTTCATCAAGAAGGTAAAGGGCGCCTCGAACACATGGGCCACCTCCCGCGGATCGGGCTTGAGGTCGAACCCGGGATGGACGAGGCCGACGACCGGCGAAACGGCAAAGCCCGTCACCGTTTCATAAGGGTCGAGCATGCCCAGGGGCTCAACGAAGCGTGGTGCGATGCCGGTTTCTTCCTGCGTTTCGCGCAAGGCCGTGCCGACTGGCCCATCGTCTTCCGGCTGGACCCGTCCGCCCGGGAAGCTGACTTGGCCCGCATGCGAGGGGAGATCGGCGGCGCGCTGCGTGAAAAGGACGCTCAAACCCGCTTCCCGCGTGATGAGCGGCACGAGCACCGCCGCTTGTCGTAGCGTGCGCGGACCGATCACGGCACGATATTGCGGATTGAGGTCGAAGTCGGAGGTGACGGGCGGGCGCGCCTCTTTGTTCAGCGGCAAGAGCTTCTGCGTCACAAGCACGCGCAATTCCTGTTCCGTCATGCGGTGATGTCCTAAAGCGTGATGCGGAAAAGTGGGTACCGGTTTTCCGCAAAATCACGCGACAATCAAAGACCACGGAGCAAGATGCCGATTCAATTTGAACGCATCTTGCTTTAAAGCAGCCCCAGCGAAAACGCGACCCCTTCGCTCTCGACCGTGAGGATGGGACCTTGCGGGCTTTGCGCCTCTGTTCCCCAGGCGACGAGATCATAGAACACCGGCCTGGCAATGAGCGCCTCGAGCCCCTTTCGCACATGCACATAAGGCCGCGGCTCGCCCGTTCTGGCGTCCGTCACGACCCTGATCGGATGCGCTTTGTCCGCGATCACCATATCGCCCACATTGGTGAGGAAGGTGATGCGCGGACCCTTGCCATCGAGCAGCCGCTCGGCCCGCACGGCAAGGAAGGGCGCGTCCTCGACCGTAATCCCCACCCGCTCGACGGGTGTGACAAGCACATAGCTCCCGTCTTCCTCGCGCCTCAGGATCGTGGAGAACAGTCGCACCAAAGCGGGACGCCGGATGGGGGTGCCAAGATAGGTCCAGGTGCCATCGCGTGTGATTCGCATGTCGATGGTGCCGCAAAAAGGCGGATTCCATCGCTCTACGGGCGGCAGCCCGCGCCCATTTGCCGCTTCGGCCTGGGCCTCTGCGAGCCCGCGCAGCAAACCGCCTTCTTCGTTAAGCCCTGAATTTGCCATGGTTTTATCGGGTCATGGGGTTGTGATGGGCCGTAAAGCCATTTTCACTGGTGTCGTGATTTCGAAGTCCGCATCATGCGCGATATCGCCGTCAGTGCGGACTACGAAATCGAAACGACACGAGAACCTATGAGTTGCCAAACCATGACGGCAACATGAGTGATGATCCATTGATCGGGAAGAGTTTTTAAGGAGCGCCCGTGACAGCGTTACAAGATGCAAGCGACCGTCCCGCAGCGGAAGTGATTGAGGATATCGAGCGCGCCCAGGGCCAGCTGAAGGCCGCGCGTACCGGCATCGAGCGGGTGATTTTCGGCCAGGAGCATGTGATCGAGGAAACGCTCGTCACCCTGCTTTCGGGCGGCCATGGCCTGCTCATTGGCGTGCCGGGCTTGGCCAAGACCAAGCTTGTCGACACCATCGGCACTGTTTTTGGACTATCGACGAAGCGCATCCAGTTCACCCCCGACCTCATGCCTGCCGATATTGTGGGCTCCGAGGTGCTGGAGGAAAGCGAGACTGGCCGCCGCAGTTTTCGCTTCATTAAGGGTCCTGTCTTCTGCCAGCTCTTGATGGCGGACGAGATCAACCGCGCCTCGCCGCGCACGCAGTCTGCGCTCCTCCAGGCGATGCAGGAAAAATACGTGACTGTGGCCGGCCAGCGTTATGACCTGCCCGCGCCCTTCCATGTGCTCGCCACTCAAAATCCGCTGGAGCAGGAGGGCACTTATCCCCTCCCCGAGGCCCAATTGGACCGCTTTCTCATCCAGATCGACGTCGGTTATCCCACGGAGGGGGCAGAACGGCGTATGCTGTTGGCGACGACGGGCGTGAGCGAGGAGGCCCCCGCCCCGGTATTGGATGGAGATCGATTGTTGCAGGTTCAGCGCCTGGTGCGGCGCATTCCGGTGGGTGACAGCGTCGTTGACGCGATCCTGAAGCTTGTGCGCGCGGCGAGGCCCGACACGGCAGGGACCGATGAGATCCGCATGCATGTCGCGTGGGGACCGGGCCCCCGCGCGGCCCAGGCCTTCATGCTCGCGGTGCGCGCGCGTGCGTTGATGGAGGGGCGTTTCGCCCCATCCGTCGATGACGTCATTGCGCTTGCGCCCGCAATCCTGCGCCATCGCATGGCGCTTTCCTTTGCGGCGCGGGCCGAGGGCGTGACGATCCCCGGACTTATTCGCCGCCTGTGTGAGCTGATCGCTTGAACAATCGGTGCTCAGGTTTCGACGAAAGACGGCCCGGACGCTGGAACGCCCTTCGCGAGGAGGCCGAACGCCTGGCCGCGCCCTTGCCGCCGTTGATGGTGGAGGCCGAGCGCATCGCCGCCACGATCGCGCAGGGCGTGCACGGGCGCCGCCGCGTCGGCTCCGGCGAATCCTTCTGGCAGTTCCGCCGCCACCGCGCGGAGGATCCGGCAAGCGCCATTGACTGGCGCCAGTCCGCGAAGTCCCAGCATTATTTCGTGCGCGAGAACGAATGGGAGGCGGCCGAGAGCGTCTGGATTTGGCGCGATGCCTCGCCCTCGATGGACTATCGCTCGGACTTCGCGCCGGTGCGAAAGGTTGAGCGCGCGACCGTGCTCGCGCTGGCGCTTGCCTCGCTCCTCATCCGCGCGGGCGAGCGTATCGCGCTGATGGGTGAGCCGAACCCGCCTGCGGGCGGGCGCGTGGCGCTGCGCCGCATCGCGCATCACCTGACCGCCCACTTGAGCACGCAAGGCGACCTGCCGCCGGCCGCAAATCTTCCGCGCCATGCAAAGGCCGTCTTGCTGAGCGATCTCCTCGCCCCTGCTGACGAGCTGGCGGCGCGCGTGGCCGCCATGGGGGCCAAGGGCATCTCCGGCCACATGATCCAGATCCTTGATCCCAGCGAAGAGGATCTTCCCTTCGAGGGCCGCACCCGCTTTGAGGGCATCAAGGAACGCCAGGTCCTCACCATCGGCCGGGTTGAGAATTTGCGCGCCGCTTACAAGGACCGCCTCGCCGCGCACCGCGACACCCTCAGCAACGCATGCCGCCGTCAGGGCTGGACCTTCTCGATCCATCGCACCGACAGGCCGGCCAATCTCGCCCTGCTCGCCATCTACACGGCGCTTGGCGTCAAGCACCACGCGCTCCAGCCCGGTATCGGGGACTGATCCATGCTCGCGCTCGGCCCCCTCGCCTTTGCCAATGCCTGGATTCTCTTAGGCCTCCTGAGCCTGCCCGTCATTTATTGGCTGCTGCGCGTGACGCCGCCCGCGCCGCGCTTTGTCCGCTTTCCCGCCTTGCGCCTGCTTCTGGGTCTCAACACCAAGGAAGAGACGCCCGCGCACACCCCGCTCTGGCTGTTGCTGCTGCGGCTTGGCTTGGCCGCGCTCATCATCCTGGCGCTGGCCGGTCCCGTCTGGGACGCAAAGCCGGCAAGCGGCCACACCGGCCCCCTCATCATCGTTATCGACAATGGCTGGGCCTCGGGCGAGGAATGGGATCGCCGCCGCGCCGCGCTCGATGATCTTCTGGGCGACGCGGACCGGTCCGGCAGGCCTGTGCTCCTTGCCGCGACCGCCAAGCGCCCGAGCCCCGAGATACTGACCCTTGGCCCGGCCGCCGAGGCTGCGCGCAAAGCCCAGGCGCTTGAGCCTCAACCCTTTGCGACGGCCCGCATGGCGGCGCTCGATGCCATCATCGCCGCGAACGTGCCGGAGCCGGAGATCGTCTGGATTGCCGATGGGCTCGATGATGGCGCGGGCGAGGCCTTCGCCAAGGGCCTGGCCGCGCTCGGCACCTTGCGCGTGATCGGCGATGCGCGGGGCCATGAGCCGGCTGCGATCACGATGCCGCAACCCTCCGCCTCGGCCTTCACCTTTCGCATCCTGCGCCCGAATGGTGGCCCGGCCTTGTCCGGATCCGTGCGCGCCAGCGCGAGCGATGGCCGCTTCATCGGTGATGCGCCCTTCAGCCTTGCAGAAGGCGGGCGCGAAACACAGGTCAGCTTCACCCTGCCGCCGGAACTGCGCAATGCGATCGGCAAGGTTGCGATCGAGGGCCGGGCATCGGCGGGGGCCGTGACCCTGCTCGATGACCGCTTCCGCCGCCGCCCTGTCGGCCTCGTCTCGGGCAGCGAGGCGGACCGCGCCCAGCCGCTTCTGTCTGACCTCTACTATCTCAACCGCGCGCTCGAGCCTTACGCCGAACTGCGCCGCGGATCGATTTCCTCTCTCCTCAAGGGCGGGCTCTCCGTCCTCATCCTCGCCGATGTCGGCCAGATCGTCGGCAGCGATCACGACACGGTCGCACAGTGGGTGGAGGAAGGCGGCTGGCTCGTCCGTTTCGCCGGCCCCCGCCTTGCCGCCAAGAGCGATGACCTCGTCCCCGCCCCCTTGCGCACGGGCGGGCGAGCCTTGGGCGGCGCCATGTCCTGGGAAAAGCCGCAAGGCCTTGGTCCCTTTGCCGCCAACAGCCCCTTTGCCGGGCTCGCCGTCCCCAAGGATGTCCGCGTCACGCGGCAGGTCTTGGCCGAGCCCTCGCTCGATCTTGCCGAGAAGACCTGGGCACGCCTTGAGGATGGCACGCCGCTCGTGACCGCACAGCGCCGGGGCAAGGGCATGCTCGTCCTCGTCCATGTGACCGCCAACGCCGATTGGTCGAATCTTGCCCTTTCAGGTCTCTTCCTCGACATGCTGCGCCGTCTGATCGATTTATCGAGCGGCATCGAGACGGGAACGGCGCTGGCCATGCAGGAGACGGCGACCCTTCCCCCCCGCCTGGCGCTGGATGGCTTTGGCCGCCTCCTGCCGCCGCCCTCGACCGTCGCACCCGTTCCCGCCGCATTGATCACGATGGGAACGCCGGGGCCTGGCGCCCCGCCCGGCCTTTATGGCCCGCAGAACGGCGCCGTCGCGTTCAATCTCTTGCGTCAAGACGCGAGCCTCAGCCCGTTGCCGCCCTTGCCAGATGGCACGGCAATGACGACACTGGGCGAAAGGGCGGCACGGGACCTCTCCCACGGTCTTTTGGCCGTGGCGTTGGCGATGATGCTGGCCGATTTTCTGATTTCGCTGATCTTGCGTGGCCTGGCGCCGCTGCCCGCACGGGCGGCTGGCACCGCGGCCGGCCTCGGGCTTGCGCTCATCGTGGCGCTGCTGGCCTCGCCCAGGGCGATGGCACAGGAGGGGGATGATTTCGCGCTCAAGGCCGCGCTGCAGACGCGCCTTGCCTATGTCATCACGGGCGATAGCGCGGTCGATGAGATGAGCGCGGCGGGCCTTGCCGGGCTCACCCAGATTCTCAACCAGCGCACGGCCGTCGACGCGGCGGAGCCGATCGGCATCGACATCGAGAGGGATGAACTTGCCTTCTTCCCCTTACTCTACTGGCCGATGGGGGGCACACCCTCGACGCTCTCGCCCGCGGCGCTGGCCAAGGTCGATGCCTTCATGAAGAACGGCGGCACCATACTCTTCGACACCCGCGATGCCGACATGACGACGGGCGGCACGACGGGGCCGGGCGAGGAATCACTGCGGGAATTGTTGCGCGGCCTCGACATTCCCCCGCTGGTGCCGGTGCCGGAGGGCCATGTCCTCACCAAGGCCTTCTACCTGCTCAGCGATTTCCCCGGCCGTTACGATACCGGCCAGGTCTGGGTCGAGGCGCCCTCAGGCGTCCCCATCGAGGATGACCCCAATGCCGCGACGGCATCCTCCAGCGACGGCGTGTCGGCCATCATCGTGGGCAGCAATGACTGGGCTTCCGCCTGGGCGCGCGACGAGAGCGGCCGTCCGCTGGCGCCGGTTACGCCCGGCGGCGAGCGGCAGCGCGAGATGGCGACGCGTTTCGGCGTCAACGTCATCATGTACACGCTGACAGGCAATTATAAGTCAGACCAGGTTCACGTGCCCGCTTTGCTTGAGCGGCTGGGCCAGTGAGGGCGCGGCCATGGACCTGACCCTCGCCTGGCAACCGCATCTGACATGGTGGTTCATCGCCATTCTGGGCATCCTCGCCTCTGCGATACTGCTCATTGCGGTTCAGCGCCGGGCGCAAGGCGCGCCCTGGCGCGCGCTCGTGCTGGGTCTTGTTCTTCTCGCCCTCGCCAACCCCGTTCTCGTAAAGGAAGACAGGAAGAAACTCCCCGACGTCGCCGCCGTTGTCGTCGATACCTCGGCGAGCCAGGATATCGACGACCGCAAGAGAACCGCGCGGGAGGCGGCCGACCGGATCGCCGCCCGCATGCGCGCGCTCGACAACCTCGATGTACGAGTGATCGAATCGGGCACCGCGGGCGCGGAAGGCGGCGGCACGGACCTCTTCGCGACCCTCAATCGCGCGCTCGGTGATGTGCCGCCCGACCGCATCGCCGGCGCCATATTCATCACCGACGGTCAGGTCCATGACGTCCCGCCCCTGGGCGAGAGCCCCATCGGTGCCCCCATCCATATGCTGCTGACGGGCGCGCCCGATGAGGGCGACCGCAAGCTGACGATCGAACAGGCGCCGCGCTTTGGCATCGTCAACGAGCAGGTGACGCTGAAGATCCGGGTCGATGATTTTGGCACCGATACCCCGCCCGCCCAGGCGACGCTCACCGTCACCATCGACGGCGGCGATCCCTTGCGCCTCAGCGTCGCGCCCGGCCGCACCGAGGAGGTGCGCCTTCCCATCGCCCATGGCGGCGAGAACGTCATCGAGCTTGAGGTGAATGAGGGTCCGCGTGAACTGACGCTCCTCAACAATCGCGCCGTCGCCGTCGTCAGCGGCGTGCGCGACCGCCTGCGCGTGCTTCTCATTTCGGGCGAGCCGCATGCGGGCGAGCGCACCTGGCGCAATCTCCTGAAGGCGGACCCGGCGGTCGATCTCGTTCATTTCACCATTCTGCGCCCCCCGGAAAAGCAGGACGACACGCCCATCGATGAACTCTCGCTGATCGCCTTTCCGACCCGTGAGCTCTTTGTCGACAAGCTCGATGAGTTCGACCTCATCATCTTCGACCGTTATCGGCGCCGCGCGATCCTCTTGCCCGCCTACTACAGCAACATCGCGCGCTATGTGGAGAATGGCGGCGCGCTGCTCGTCGCCTCGGGCGAGGATTATGCCTCGACGCTTTCCATCTACCGCACGGCGCTGGGCGCCGTTCTGCCCGGCCGCCCTTCCGGCCAGACTGTCGATGGCGGCTACAAGCCCCTCATTTCGCCAGATGGCGCCAAGCACCCGGTCACGGCCGGGCTGCCCGGCGCCAACAAGGACGGCAAGCCGCCAAGCTGGGGCCGCTGGTTCCGCATTGCCGAGGCCGAACGCATTTCCGGCCGCACGCTGATGTCGGGTCCAAGCGACCTGCCGCTGTTAATTCTCGACCGTGTCGGCGACGGCCGTGTCGCGCTGATGTTGTCCGATCATGCCTGGCTGTGGACCCGCGGCGTCGAGGGCGGCGGCCCACAGGCCGAGTTGCTGCGCCGTCTTGCCCATTGGCTGATGAAGGAGCCCGACCTCGAGGAGGAGTTGCTGCGCGGCCGCGTTGAGAACGGCCAGCTGCGCATCGAGCGCCAGACGATGGAGGACAGCCTTCCCCCGCTCTCTCTCACCACGCCCAGCGGCAAGACGCAGGCGATCGCGCTCACTCAGTACGCGCCAGGCCGCTTCAAGACCGAATTGCCCGCCGAGGAGCCGGGCCTCTACCGGCTGAAGCAGGGTCAGTTATCGGCGGTCGCGGCCTCAGGATCGCTCAATGCGCGGGAATTTTCCGACGTCCGCGCGACGGACGCGATTCTTAAGCCAACCGCCGCCGCCTCGGGCGGCCAGATCCAGTGGCTGAGGGATGTGCCAGACCCGCAAATCCGCCTCGTCGATCCAGGCCGCGATACGGGTGGCAGCGGCTGGCTGGGCCTGCGCGACAATGGCCGTTATATCGTGACTGCTGTCAGTGAGATGGCGCTGCTCTCGCCCTGGCTGGCGCTTGTCCTCATTCTTGGCGCGCTACTTTGGGCCTGGCGGGTCGAGGGCCGCTGAGCGCTGGGAAAGCGGCGCGCCGGCGGCCGCGACGGGCTCATCGGGGACGACACGAAGGACGAGGCCCTGCGCCGCCGCGAGCGCGCCCGCGACCAGCTCCAACCCCAGAAGCCGCGCCGGATTGACCGGCCCCGGCATCTCGATCTGACCTTGCGGCAGGCGCTTGAACCCCACCTTGCCGTAATAGGGCTCATCGCCCACGAGAATGATGAAGGGAACCCCCATCGCCTGCGCCTTGAGGATGCCCTGCTGCATCAGGTCTATGCCGATGCCACGACCGCGTTGATCGGGTTGCACGGCGAGCGGCCCCAGGATCAGCCCGCGTACGCCTGCGATCGCGATCGGCCAGAACCGCAGCGAGCCGCGCAAGGTGCCATCCTCCCATGCCGTTAAGGAAAGCGCGGCGACGGGTTGCACGCCTTCGCGCAGGCGATAGGCCGTCTTGGCAAACCGGCCTGGCCCAAAGCACAGATCGATAAGCGCCTCGATGAGAGGCGCGTCGGCCATTTTTTCAGGTGTGATGGTCCAGCTCATGGCGCGCAAATGACAACACAAGTGTGCGCCGCGCAAGATGGGGAATGGTGTTGCCACCGCCGCGAAGGCGACGGGCTCGCCAGAAAAAGTGGCTGGCGAAGCGGGGGGCGCAAGGCTACCGTCGCCCGCCAGATTTGCATTGAAAAAAAGGAGGAAATCCCGATGGGGCTTCTGGACGGAAAAGTGGTGCTGGTGACGGGCGGCGCCAATGGCATCGGCAAGGAATGCGCGCTCTTGGCGGCAAGGGAAGGCGCGAAGGTCGTCGTCAACGATCTTGGCGGCGGCGTCTCAGGGGGAGATGAAGGCTCGGCCGGCCCCGCCGAAATGGTCGCGCGTGAGATCAAGGCGGCGGGCGGCGAAGCGGTCTCCAACTCGGACTCGGTGACGAGCCGCGAGGGCGTGAAGCGGATGATCGAACAGGCGAAGGACAGCTTCGGCGGTCTCAACGCCATCATCAACCCCGCCGGAATCTTGCGCTACGCGATGTTCCACAAGATGACGGATGCCGACTGGGACCTCGTCATCGATGTGCATCTGAACGGCGCCTACAACGTCACCCGCGCGTCGATCGAGCTCTTCCGTGAGCAGCAGGACGGCGCCTATGTGCTCTTCACCTCGACCAGCGGCCTCATCGGCAATATCGGCCAGGCGAATTATGCAGCAGCCAAGCTGGGCGTGATGGGCCTCTCGCGCATTGTCGCGATGGAGGGTGCGGCCAAGAACGTGCGCTCGAACATCATTGCGCCCTTTGCCTGGTCACGGATGATCGCGACGATCCCCGTCAAGGATGAGGCCAGCGCCAAGCGCGTCGAGCGCATGAAGAACTACATGCGCGCCGATCAGGTGGCCAAGCTCGCCATCGCGCTTGCAAGCCCCGCGACCAAGGACGTGACGGGCCAGGTCTTCGTCGCGCGCGGCAATGAGTATTTCCTCATGAGCCAGCCCCGCCCGATCCGCGGCATTGGCCGCACCCATGACTGGACGGCGCAGGAGATCGCCGACCATGCAATGGCGGCGTTCAAGAAGGACATGCTGGACCTTGGCGCGACGGGCAGCGTCTTCACCTGGGACCCGATCTGAACGTGAAGCAGGGCTCGTGGCGGCGCGCAGTGACGGGGCTGGCCTCAAGCTCCGCGCTTGCGCTCGCCACGGCCTGCTCGACCCTCGAACCCGGATATGCCCCACGGATCGCGCCGGTGCATGCGCCCGCCATCGATCCCGCTTTCGCAGCCTTCCTGGCAAAACCGGAAAACTCTGCTGGCGTCGAAGCCTTCGAGACCTATCTCAAGGCGCAAGGGGTCGCCGACATAATCCCGGCTTCGGAACTGCTGCGCACGGGCACCGACTGGGAGAAATGCGCCGCCTCCGCCTTCGCGTTACCACCACTCGAGACCTGGACGCATATCGTGCCGACGTTGCGCCTCATTCGCGACGACATCATCCCGACAATCGGCCCGGTTGAAGCGGTCTCGGGCTATCGCAATCCACTCTTCAATGCCTGCGCCGGCGGCAGAGCCAAGGGCGCGCATCCAGGGTTTTTCGCACTCGACCTCGTGCCACTGAAACCCATCTCCAGGGCAGCGCTCATCAAGAGCCTCTGTTCCCTGCATGACGCCCGCGCCGAAGCGACCGGGTTCGGCCTGGGTTTCTACGATGGACTGCGCTTTCATGTGGACACGATGCGCGCCCGCCGCTGGGGCCGCGATGGCCGGCGCGCGACTTCGCCGTGCGAGGAAGGCGCCTAACCCCATTCCCACCCCCGTCCAAACTCGTCTAGTCTCTTTCCCAAATGAAAACAGGGGAACGAGGGAGCGGACGACATGATCACCCATAAGGACTATACCGCGCATGACGCGGTCGGCCTTGCAGGCCTCATCGCGCGCAAGGACGTGAGCGCGGCGGAGCTGCTCGACACCGCCATTGCGCGCATGGAAGCCGTCAATCCCAGCATCAACGCCGTCGTGCTCCAGCACCGCGACCTCGCGCGGAAGGCGATCGCCGACGGCCTGCCGCGCGGCCCTTTTGCGGGCGTGCCCTTTCTGCTCAAGGACCTCAATGCCGCGCTCAAGGGTACCGTGACGACGCAAGGCTCGCGCTTTTTTAAGGACGCGGTCGCCGACCATGATTCGACCCTGGTCGAGCGCTACAAGCGCGCCGGCCTCGTGATCTTCGGCAAGACGAGTTCGCCCGAATTCGGCGCCACCTGTTCGACCGAGCCGACCCTGTTCGGTCCCTGTCGCAATCCCTGGAACCTTGGCCACACGCCCGGGGGATCAAGCGGCGGCGCAGCGGCGGCGGTTGCCGCCGGCATCGTCCCCGCCGCGCATGCAAGCGACGGCGGCGGCTCGATCCGCATCCCGGCCTCCGCTTGCGGCCTTTTCGGCATGAAGCCGACGCGCGGGCGCACGCCCTCAGGACCTAAGCGCGGAGAAGGCTGGGCCGGCCTGTCGATCGCGCATGTGGTAAGTCACTCCGTGCGCGACAGCGCGGCGCTGCTGGACGCGACCGATGGCCCAGCTTCGGGCGATCCTTATGCCGCGCCGCCCAAGCTGCGCCCCTATGCCGAGGAGCTGAACGAGAAACCCGGCCGCCTACGCATCGCCCTCAATGTCACCGCGCAGAACGGCGCCGCCGTCGATCCGGAATGCCGCGCGGCGGCGGAAGGCGCGGCAAGGCTGCTTGAAAGCCTCGGTCATCATGTGGAGGAGGCCCGCCCCGCCATCGACGCCGCCGCGTTGCGCCAGGCGCAGGCGACGATCGTCAGCATTTCGACCGCCGCCGCCTTCAAGGAGCGGGCGATGGAGTTGGGCCGTGAGCCGAGACCCGATGAGATGGAACACATCAACGCGCTCACCGCCGAGATCGGCAACAAGACTTCGGGCGTTGACTATCTGATGGCCATCGGCGCCGTTCACCGCGCGGGCCGTGTGGTTGGCGAGTTCTTCGAAAGCTTCGATGTTCTCTTGACCCCGACCATGGGCTGCGTGCCGATGGCGGTGGGACGCCTCAGCCTTGCGCGCACCGACATCGCGGGCTGGCTTGAGGATTTGGGCTCGGCCATCGCCTTCACGACCTTGGCGAACCAAACGGGCTGCCCGGCCATGTCTCTGCCCCTCGCGATGTCGCAGAGCGGCCTTCCCATCGGGGTCATGGGCATGGCCGCCTGCGGGCGCGAGGACATGCTTTTCCGCCTCGCCGCGCAGGTGGAGGAGGCGGCACCCTGGAAGGACCGGCGGCCTGCGCTGTGATCCTCACCAAATAGGGGCAACGGGCGCGCGGCCCGCGATCTCATCTAGCCGACGTTTGGTGCCGGGAGAGACATCACCCGGCAGCGCCTCGGGATCGAAAAAACCGCTCTCGGCGATTTCGATGTTTGGCTGCGGCTGGATGGTGAACTGGCGAACCGCGTAGAGCGCCACGTGATCCGATTTGTGCTCGATGAGGTTCGTGTAGACCCCGACGAGCTGCGGCTCGTCCTGCGGCACGACGCCGACCTCTTCCCAGATCTCGCGGAAGAGCGCATCGCGGATCGTCTCACGCCGGTCGACCCCGCCCCCTGGCATATACCAGCCCGGGCGATAGCTGTGCCGCACGAGCAGGACATGCCCGCGCGTATCGAAGATCGCCGCCCGCACGCCGAGTGTGATGGGAGAGAATGCCCGCCAATAGAGGCTGCGCAGAAAATAGGCCGCGCGATATCCGGTCCGGATCATGGAACAGCGCTTTCACCGAAAGAGTGCACAATTTCCCGGCCGAAAAACGCGCCGGGCGCAACGCCCCGGGTTTTTTGAAACTGGGACGCAAGCAAGTCTTTTCTAACCATTGCTCAATAGCCTTTCTCGCCATCCGGCGGGCAATAGTTGCGCCATCGCCGGCCGAGTGAGACCCCGATGTTGCGCATATTCAGACGGTGGCAAAAACCCGCCGAGGTCAATACTGATGCGCTCGCCGCCGCTGCGAGTTCAGGCGTGGAGCGCTGGCGCGCAATGTCCGTACAGCGCACCAGGCGCGCACCGGAGCTGCGCCAGGTCATCCTTGAAGCCTTGATGGTCCTGGAAGCGACCTTGTCCGCGCTTGACCTCATCCGCGAACGCCTCGCCGAAATCGAAGAAACGCTCGTGAATGCAACAGAAGGCGGCGAAGGCGCCCGAGCCTTTGCCGCCGCGCGATATCGCGAACTGCGCGAGGCGATCGATGAAACCGCGGCCTTGGCCGAGCGCGGCGGCTTCAACCTCATCGCGGGTGCTCGCTCCGGCATCGAGATCACGCTCGGCAAGTGCGGTCAGGGCGCGATCGCGATTGGCCCCGTCGACCTCAGGGCTGCCGAAGGCCTGGGCCTCCCACCCATTGAGGATGAATTCGCCGACACGATGAGCATAGACCGCGCCCGCGATGCGCTTGCCGCCGCACAGACCCGCCTTGCGCGCGCAAGCCAGGTTTTCATCGCCGACGCGGCCATGCTGAGCAAGGTGTTTCAGGACCTGCCGCGCGAAGTTTAAGTAATTGAGGCGCGATCGCCCCGCGCGTCCCGGCGTGGGACAACTGGAGCGTGATGCGGAAAAGTGGGAACCGGTTTTCCGCAAAATCACGCGACAATCAAAGACCTGGAGCGTGATGCGGAAAAGCATGTCCCCGCGAAGGCGGGGATGGGTACCGGTTTTCCGCAAAATCACGCGACAATCAAAGAGCTAGCTGTGAGCTTTCAGTAGGTTGTCCAT
>JACADY010000031.1 GCA_013389115.1 Alphaproteobacteria bacterium | reverse complement strand
CGCGGGCGCCAGCGCTGGAATGATAACCCGCAAAAGCGTCTGCACGCGCGTCGCGCCCAGCGTTGCGGCCGCCTCCTCCATGTCGCGATCAAGGTCCATCAGCACCGGCTGCACCGTGCGCACGACAAAGGGCAGACCGATGAAGATGAGCGCAACGACGACGCCGAGCGGTGTATAGGCGACCTTGAGCGCGAACCAATCCATCAGCGCCGACCCGATCCAGCCATTGGGCGCGTAGACGGCGGTGAAGGCGATGCCGGCAACGGCGGTGGGCAGCGCGAAGGGAAGATCGACAAGCGCGTCGACGAGACGCTTCAGCGGGAATTCGTACCGCACCAGCGCCCAGGCCGTGACGAGCCCGACACGGCGTTCACGCAAGCCGCGATAAGGGCCGCACCAAAGGAGAGGCGCAGTGCCGCCAGCACCCGGGGCGATGTGACGGCCTCGATGAAGCCACTGAAGCCCAGCTCCCATGGCCGCAGCGCGAGTGCGGCCAGGGGCAGAAGGACAATGATCGAGAGGGCGACGAGCTTGTAGCCCATGGCGAGCCCGAACCCGGGCAGAGCACTGGGCTCTCGCCAAGCCGTCCGGGGGGCAGTCAGGGTCACCAGGGTCATGGCGCACGCCTCTCCGGTCACTTCGCCTGGTAGATCTGGTCGAAGACGCCGCCATCGGAGAAATGCGTCGCCTGCGCCTTTTGCCACCCGCCGAACACATCATCGACCGTGATCAGCTTGATGTCCGGGAACTTCACGCTCGCGGCGGAGAGCGCCGACTTGTCGCGGGGCCGGTAGTAATGCTTGGCGGCAAGTTGCTGCCCGGTCGGCGAGTAGAGGAACTGGAGATAGGCCTCCGCCGCCGCCCGCGTACCGTGCTTGTCGGCATTGCTATCGACGAGCGCCACCGGCGGCTCGGCCAGGATGGAGAGGGTCGGATAGACGATCTCGAACTGATCCGGACCCAATTCCTTGATCGAGAGATAGGCTTCGTTTTCCCACGCGATCAGCACATCGCCGATCCCGCGCTGCACGAAGGTCGTGGTGGAACCGCGCGCGCCCGTATCGAGCACCGCGACGTTCTTGTAGAGCTGGCCGACAAACGCCTTGGCGGTGTCGTCATTGCCGCCCGGCTGCGCCAGGGCATAGGCATAGGCGGCGAGATAATTCCAGCGCGCGCCACCCGAGGTCTTCGGGTTGGGCGTGATCACCTGGATCCCCGGCTTCACCAGATCGGACCAATCCTTGATGGCCCAGGGATTGCCCTTGCGCACCAGGAACACGATTGTCGAGGTATAAGGCGAGCTGTTATCGGGCAGGCGCTTCTGCCAGTCGGTGGGGAGAAGGCTCGCCCGGGCTGCGATTTCATCGATGTCATAGGCCAGCGCCAGCGTCACCACATCGCCTTCGAGCCCATCGATGACTGAACGGGCCTGCTTGCCCGAGCCGCCATGCGACTGATCGACGACGACGTCATCGCCGGTCTTGGCCTTCCACTCGGCGGCGAAGGCGGCGTTGAATTCCTTATAGAACTCGCGCGTCGGATCGTAGCTGACATTGAGGAGCTTGACCTCGGCGGCCTGAGCTACCGGCGTGAAGCCGATGGCCACAGCGGCGGCCAGGCCAATCAGGAATCGAGACATGGGAATGCGTCCTTCCGTTTCGCTAAAGGGACTATGCCAGCAGCCCCGCTGACGGAGATAATCTCCATAAACTCGACTGAGTCAATAGAGCTTTAGGGCAATAGAAATACAGGCCGATCGTAAAGGCGGGGGTGGGCATTTAACTGCGCGGTGGAATCTTCCGCTTGTCGGCAAGCGCCATCGCCAGTGTGCGCTTTTCAAGGATTTCGGCCGACACGTCCCGCACTTCGATCAGCGCCTTGCGGATGGCGCAGGTCGTTTCATCGAAGCAATCCTCGCACCGGCGATAGGCGGTGCGGCTGGCACAAGGTGAAAGGGCAAGTGGTCCATCGATCACCCGGATCACCTCGGCGAAAGTGATTTCTTTCGCCGGACGGCCGAGGCGATAGCCGCCGCTGCGCCCGCGCACGCTATGCACGATACCGCGCCGCTTCAGGTCCAAGAGGATCTGTTCGAGGAATTTGCGCGGCGCGTTCGCCTCCTCTGCGATGTCGGCGATCATCATCGGATCGCCCTCCTTGTGCGCCGCAAGGGCAAGGAGGGAGCGCAGCGCGTATTTGGCCTTCTGAGAGAGCATGCGGCTGATCCTGTCGCCCCGTGTGTCGGGCGATTCAGGGCGGCCGTCAAGCGGCATTGCGATGACCTTTGAGAGTTCTCAAAGCCTGCCGATGATGCCAAACTCCGTGCACGGCAAATGACGCGCTGGAGAAGAACCAAAAGGGGGAAGACCATGGCCGAGCAGAACAACACCTGGCTGCTGACGCGTCTGCGCGAGGCACTGGGCGAGAAGGCTGTCCGTGGCCCGGAGGAGGTGTCCGCCTGGCGCGCCCCGCCTTGGCCCACCCCCGTGCCTCGCGCCGGCGCGGGCGTCGTGCGCCCGGCGACCCTGGAGGAGGCGGCGCTCACCTTGCGCTTATGTGCGGAGGCGGGCCAGCGCATCGTCGTGGCCGGCGGCCTCACGGGGCTTGTCCATGCAACGGATTCAGCGCCGGACGAGCTGATCCTGTCGCTCGAGCGCATGAACCGCATCAGGGACATCGATCCCGATGGCCGTGTCATGATCGCCGAAGCCGGCGTCACGGTCGAGGCCGCCCAGAAGGCGGCAGACGAGGCGGGGCTCTTCTACCCGGTCGATTTCGGCGCGCGAGGTTCGGCCACGATCGGCGGCTCCCTATCGACGAATGCAGGGGGCAACCGCGTCATCCGCTGGGGCATGACCCGCGACCGAGTGCTCGGCATCGAGGCCGCCCTGCCGGATGGCACGGTGTTGCGCGCGCTCAACACGCTCATCAAGAACAATACCGGCTATGATCTGAAGGACCTGTTGATCGGCGCCGAAGGCACCCTCGGCGTCATCACGGCGGCGACGCTTCGCCTGGCTGAGAAACCCACAAGCCAGTGCCTCGCCTTTGCCGCGGTTCCCTCCTTTGCCAGCCTCAAATCATTTCTGCGTCACATGGACCAGAGGCTGGGCGGCATGCTCTCGGCCTTCGAGGTGATGTGGCCAGAGGCCTATCAGGTCTTGACATCGCCCCCCGCGAAAGGTCGTCCGCCCGTGCCACACGGGTCGCCCTTCACCGTGCTGGTAGAGGCGATGGGCGGCGATCTGGCCGCCGACACCGAGCGCTTCGAAACCGCGCTCGCCGAAGCCCATGACCAGGGTCTCATTACAGATGCCGCGATGGCCAAGAGCGGGGCCGAGATCGACGCCTTCTGGCGTATCCGCGACGACGTCCTGCAATTCGCGCAGTTCTGGCCGCTGCAAACCTTCGACGTCTCGCTGCCCATTACGGCGATGGAGGGGTATATCGACACGCTGGAAGCGAGCCTCTCGGCACGCTTTCCGGGCGTCCGCAATTTCGTCTTCGGCCATCTGGGCGATGGCAACCTCCACCTCGTCATTGCGCCGGGCGCGGAGGATGAGGAAACGAAGCGCAGCGTGGAGCGCCTCGTCTATGAGCCTTTGCGCGCGATCAGCGGTTCGGTTTCGGCCGAGCACGGCATCGGCATAGAAAAGCGTGACTACCTCGCCGTTTCGCGCACGCCGGAGGAAATCGCCTGGATGAAAAAGCTGAAGGATCTGTTCGATCCCAAGGGCATTTTGAACCCCGGCCGTGTCCTCATGGGATAGAGGCGCAGCAGGTTGAACCGGCACCCTCTTCGCGCCCGCCCCGTCATCGGTCAGGCATTCGCCGATGGCGGTCACATAAGGCTGCCCTGCGCCGCCAGCGTAACGCGCAGCGCCTCCGCGATCGGCGTGTGCGGTTCCCGGCCAAGGAAGCGCGTGAGTTTGCGATTGTCGAGCAAAAGCGTGTTGGTCCACAGATAACGCATCTCAAGCGTCTCCCTTAAGGTCTCGGCGAACGGCGCGAGCGCGCGCAACGCCAGCCATGGCAGAGGCCGGATCGGGACGTTTCTGTCCAATACGGTACGAATGTGCTCCGCGAACGCGATGCCGCGCTCGAAGGAATGGCCGGCAAAGTGAAAGCGCTCGAAGGCGGCCAGTTCCGGCTCCCGCGCCAGCAGGGCCGCGACCGTCTCACCCAGATCGGGCAGATAGGCCCAGGCATGGCCGACATCGTGCAGCCCGGGATAGGTGATGGCCGAGACCCGCTTGTTGGGTTTCACGATTTCTGTGAACCACGAATTGGTAATCTTGCCTGGACCGAAATAATCGCCGGCGCGAACGATCAAGGCCGTTGAAGCGCCACTGCGTGCAGCCTCTTCGAGCTTGCGCTCCATCGCGACGCGCAGGGCGCCTTTGCGTGTGTGCGGGCGTTGCGGGTCGTCTTCGGCGACGATGGGAAAAGCCTCGAGCCCGTAATTGTAGAGGGTGCCGGGAAACACGATGCGCGCTTTCTCCCGGCGTGCAGCCGCGATAGTGTTTTCGATCATCGGCACGACCGTACCGGCCCAATTTCGATAGCGCGGCGGGTTGACGCCGTGCACGATGACCTTCGCGCCGTGAGCGGCGGAAATGACATCTGCGCGATTGAGCGCGTCGCCCTCCACCCATGAAAATCGTGGATGCCGCATCGCCGCCGTCTTCACATCGCGGCCCATCGCCCGCACCCGCCATCCACGTGCATGGAGCGCGTCCGCGATCGCGCCGCCGACACCGCCGGTTGCCCCCAACACCAGAACCAAATCGTCGGCCATGCTCATCTCCTCTGCTGGCGAGGAGATTGCGCCTGAAGCACGATATACGGAATTGTTATAATATGTTGAGCAGTTATACATATGCGTATGGACAAAAACCTGCCGATCAGCTGGGAGCTCTATCGCTCATTCCTGGAGGTGATCCGCGCCGGAAGCCTTTCGGCGGCTGGGCGCAGGCTGGGGCTGACGCAACCGACCATCTCCCGACACATTGCGGAATTGGAGGCGGCGCTTGGCGCCGGCCCGCTCTTCACGCGATCACCGCAGGGGCTAGCGCCAACTGAAATCGCCCGCGCGATCGAAGAATACGCGCAGACCATGGAGTCTTCCGCCTCAGCGCTCATTCGCACCGCCTCTGGCGCGGCCGAAGGGATTGCCGGCGCGGTGCGCATCGCGGCCAGCGAAGTGATCGGCAGCGAAGTGCTTCCAGCCCTGCTGCGCGATCTGCGCGTCAAGCACCCGGCGCTCATCTTTGAGGTCGTGCTCTCCAACCAGTCGGCCGATCTGATAAGGCGCGAGGCCGACATCGCCATTCGGATGGTGCGCCCGAAGCAGGCGGCGCTGACCGCGAAAAAAATAGGCGATGTGATGCTGGGCGTGTTCGCCCATCCCGATTATCTCGCGGCGCATGGGCGCCCGAAAAGTGTAGACGAACTCAAACACCACGCGATCGTGGGCTATGACCGTGATGTTGGCGGCGCGGCTGTGCTCGGGCCTATGGCCAAGGCTTTTGCGCCCGCTTCGTTCGCCTACCGGACCGACAATCAGGTCGCCCAACTGACGGCCATTCGCGCCGGCTTTGGCATCGGCGTATGCCAGGTGGCGCTGGCCAGGCGCGAGCCCCGCCTGACGCGCCTATTCACCAAGGAGGCGGCGTTTCCGCTCGAGACATGGATCACGATGCACGAGGACCTCCGTGCCAGCAGACGCATGCGTGTCGTGTTTGATCACCTTTGCGAGGCATTGGCGGGCTATGTACGCGAAGGCAGGTGAGGACCCTGCGGCAACAACCGCTCACGGCAATACCAATACAAAGGCCGAGGCAAGTGCCCCTTTCCGAACGCCCTTGCTGCGGCGCAAAAATCAGGGCTCAATGAGCCTGAAACGGTCTCACCCCAATTGCTGGCTTCATGTCGATCCTCGTCGCGCTCCACCACGTCACGCACTATCAGTATGACCGCCCCGTCAGCATTGGCCCCCAAACGATCCGCCTAAGACCAGCCCCCCATTGCCGCACCAAGGTTCCCGCTTATGCGCTGAAGATCGCCCCTGCGGGCTACTTCATCAATTGGCAGCAGGATCCAAACGGCAACTGGCTCGCCCGGGTGGTGTTCCCCGAAAAGGTGAGCGAGCTGCGCATCGAAGTCGATCTGACCGCGCGCATGGCGGTCATCAATCCCTTCGATTTCTTCATTGAACCATCGGCCGAGGCGCTGCCCTTTGCCTATGCGGAGGAACTGCGTGCCGAGTTGGCGCCTTATTTCAAGACGGATGAAACGGGGCCCCGCTATGAGGCCTGGCTCCGGTCCGTGCCGGAGCGGGCCGACCGCACGATCGACTTTCTCGTTGCGATCAATCAGCGCGTCCAGCACGAGCTCGCCTATGTGATCCGCATGGAGCCGGGCGTGCAGACGCCAGAGGAAACGCTCACAACGGGCAGCGGCTCGTGCCGCGACTTTGCCTGGCTGCTCGTCCATGCCCTGCGCCGGCGCGGTTTCGCCGCCCGCTTCGTCTCCGGCTATCTCATCCAGTTAAAGGCGGACATCGATCCGATCGAGGGACCCAAGGGCACGGATCACGACTTCACCGATCTGCACGCCTGGGCCGAGGTCTATGTTCCGGGCGCGGGCTGGATCGGGCTCGACGCGACTTCGGGGCTTTTTGCAGGTGAAGGCCACCTGCCGCTTGCTGCGACCCCCCATTTCCGCACCGCGGCCCCCATCACCGGCCTTGTTGAGCCGGCGCATTGCGACTTCAGCTTCGACATGAGCGTGCGCCGCATCCTTGAGCCGGTGCGCATCACCAAGCCCTTCGGCGATGAGAGCTGGGAGCGGCTGGACGCGCTCGGGCATCGCATCGATCAGGCGTTGAAGGCGGGCGATGTGCGCCTCACCATGGGTGGCGAGCCGACCTTTGTCTCGATCGACGATTTCCAGTCGGCCGAATGGAACACCGAAGCCGTCGGCCCCACCAAGCGCTTTCGCGCTGATGAGCTCATCCGCCGTCTGCGCGCGCGCTTTGCCCCTGGCGGCTTCCTCCACTATGGCCAGGGCAAATGGTATCCAGGAGAAACCCTGCCCCGCTGGGCCTTTGCGCTTTACTGGCGCCGCGACGGCCTGCCCATCTGGCGCGACCCCGCGCTGCTTGCCGGTGAGCGCCCAGCCAATCCCGCCCGGCGAGAGGACGCGCAGGCCTTCATCGAGAAACTGGCTGAGCGCCTGGAGGTCGACCCCGCCTTTGCCGTGCCGGCCTATGAGGATCCCTTCCATTGGGCCGGAAAGGAGGCCGAGCTTCCCATCAATGTCGATCCGCTCGACCCCAAGCTCAAGGACCCCGAGGAGCGCGCCCGCATGGTTCGCGCCTTTGAGCGCGGTCTGACCGATCCCGTCGGCTATATCCTGCCGCTTCAACCCTGGAACGCCGCCGCTGTCGACCGCCGCTGGCTGAGCGAGCGTTGGGAGTTGCGCAGGAAACGGCTGTTTCTTGTCCCCGGCGACTCGCCCATCGGCTTCCGCCTGCCCCTGAACGCGCTCCCCTTCATCGCAACCATCGACTATCCCCAGATCATCCCGCAGGACCCGATGGATGACCGCGAGCCCTTGCCCGATTTCCATGAAGCGGTTGAACAGCGCGCGCAAATGGAGCGGGCGGTGCTGCGCATCGAGGATTCGCCCATCGGCGGCTATGTGCGCACCGCGCTCAGCATTGAGGAGCGCGACGGTATACTGCACGCCTTCCTGCCGCCCGTCTCATGGCTGGAGGATTATCTGGATCTTCTCGCCCGCATCGAGGCGGTGGCGCGCGACACCGGCCTGACCATCCAGATCGAGGGCTATCCCCCGCCTTATGATCCTCGCATCAACGTTATCAAGGTCACGCCTGATCCAGGCGTGATCGAGGTGAACATCCACCCCGCCGCCAATTGGCGCGAATGCGTCACGACGACGATGGGTCTTTATGAGGATGCGCGCGAAAGCCGTCTCAGCGCCGACAAGTTCATGACCGACGGGCGCCATGTCGGCACCGGCGGCGGCAACCATGTCGTCGTTGGCGGGGCCTCGCCGCCCGATTCGCCCTTTTTGCGCCGCCCTGACCTCTTGAAGAGCCTCATCCTTTACTGGCAGCGCCACCCCTCGCTGTCTTTTCTCTTCTCAGGTCTCTTCATCGGCCCCACAAGCCAGGCGCCCCGCATCGATGAAGCGCGGCACGATGCGCTTTACGAGATGGAAATCGCGCTCGCGCAGTTCCCCGCGCCCGGCAAGGGCTGGAGCCCGCCGCCCTGGCTCGTCGATCGCCTGCTGCGCAATCTGCTCGTCGATGTCACCGGCAATACGCACCGCACCGAAATCTCCATCGACAAGCTCTATTCTCCCGATGGCCCAACGGGACGCCTCGGGCTTGTCGAGTTCCGCGGCTTCGAGATGCCGCCCGACGCCCGCATGAGCCTTGCCCAGCAGCTTCTCCTGCGCGGTCTGATCGCCTGGTTCTGGCGGGAGCCGCTTGAAGGCGGCTTCGTGCGCTGGGGCACGGCCCTGCATGACCGCTTCATGCTGGAGCACTTCGTTTGGCAGGACTTTCTGGACGTAATCGCCGACCTCAACCGGGCGGGATTTGCCTTCGAGCGCGACTGGTACGAGGCGCAGCGCACGTTCCGCTTCCCCGTCCTTGGCGAGGTTGAGCATGCGGGCGTGAAGCTTGAGCTGCGCCAGGCGCTCGAACCCTGGCATGTGCTGGGCGAGGAAGGCACCCTTGGCGGCACCGCCCGCTTTGTCGACAGCTCGCTCGAGCGTCTCCAGCTCAAGGCAAGGGGCCTTATCCCCGGGCGCCACATCATCACCTGCAACGGCCGGCTGATGCCGATGACCCCTTGCGACAGCTTTGCCGAGGCGGTCGCAGGGGTGCGCTTCAAGGCGTGGCGCCTCGCCCGCGCGCTTCAGCCTCAGCTTCCCGTGCATTCGCCCTTAACCTTTGATGTCGTTGATACATGGAACCGCCGTTCGCTGGGCGGTTGTGTGTTCCATGTCGCGCATCCCGGCGGCCGCAACTATGAGACCTATCCCGTCAATGCCTATGAAGCCGAAGCCCGCCGCCTTGCGCGTTTCGAGGATCACGGCCACAGTCCCGGGATGGTTGCTTTGACACATGCTTCTGGGAATGGGGACTTCCCCTTGACGCTGGACCTGCGCACCCCGCTAACCTGACGCCATGGGCCTTGCAAAACAAGACGAGCCATCCAGCCGCCTGGCGGCTGCCCGCGTCGCGACCTGGACCGCGGGCTATGCGCCTTTGCCGGGCATTCCCGATGAGCTGACGGACCGGGGCGGCAAGATCCGCCCGGCCTGGAAGCGTTTTCTTCCCCTGATGGCGGCGATGGATGAGGAGGAGATGCGCGCGCGCTTTGCCGCCGCCGACCGCCATATCCGTGAGGCCGGAGTCTCCTTTCGCGTCTATGGTGATGAAAGCGAGCGCGTCTGGCCGCTGAGCCACCTGCCATTGCTGCTGGAGGAGGGCGAGTGGCAGGAGATCACCGCCGGCATCGTGCAGCGTGCGGGCTTGCTGGAGATCATCCTCAAGGACCTCTACGGCAAGGCGGACCTTGTCACCAGCGGCGCACTCCCCGCCGCCGTCGTCACGGGCTCGCGCGAGTTCCTGCGCCCCATGGTAGGGTTGAACCCGCCCGGCGGGCGCTACCTTCACATCTATGCCGCGGATCTGGGCCGGGGACCTGACGGCCGCTGGTGGATACTTGATGACCGCGCACAGGCGCCCTCGGGCGCCGGCTATGCCCTTGAGAACCGCCTCGTCCAATCGCGCGCCTTTCCCGCCGTCTATAACAGCATGAACGTGCAGCGCCTCGCGCCGTTCTTCTCTGCCTTCCGCGCGGGCCTCGCGCAGACGGCAAAGCGCAGCGAGCCGCGCATCTGCCTCCTGACCCCGGGCATCTACAGCGAAACCTATTTCGAACAGGCCCATCTCGCCCGCTATCTGGGCTTTGATCTGGTGGAGGGCGATGACCTTGTGGCCTCCGCCGACCGCGCGCATCTGCGCACGATTGCAGGGCCAAAGCGCGCCGACATCATCCTGCGCCGCGTGGATTCCGACTTCATCGATCCTCTGGAGCTGAACAGCACCTCGCATTTGGGCGCGGCCGGCCTTCTTGAAACGATGCGTGCGGGCGGCGTTGTTGTCGCGAACATGCCGGGCTCCGGCCTCATCGAGATGCGTGCCCTTTTGAGTTTCATGCCGGCGCTGGCCGAAAAGCTGCTGGGTGAACCTTTGCGCCTGCCCAATACCGCCACATGGTGGTGCGGTCAGACGAAGGAGCGTCAAAAGGTCGAAGCAGAGCTCGATGCCCTTGCCATTGCGCCCGCGTTCACCGGCGGTCCCCATATCCTGCCTGCCGAGCTCGACGCCCCCGCCAAGGCACGCCTGCGCCGCCAGTTCAAGGACCGGCCCATGGATTTCGTCGCTCAGGAAGTCGTTCGTCTGTCGACGACCCCCATCTGGGCGGACGGCAGGCTTTCACCCAAACCCTTCGTGCTGCGCGTCTACGCGGCCGCGACCGCGCAGGGCTGGACGGTCATGCCTGGCGGTTTTGCCCGCATCTCTGAAAAGGCCGACGCGCGCGCGATTTCGATGGGTGCAGGCGTCCGATCCGCCGATGTCTGGGTGTTGAGCAGCAAGCCGGTCGAGCGCGTCTCGCTTCTGACGAGCGGCGAACACACCCGTGTGAGGCGCCTCACGGGCCCACTTCCCAGCCGCGCCGCCGACAATCTCTTCTGGCTCGGCCGTTACTTGGAGCGTCTCGAAGGCACGTTGCGGCTTGTCCGCACGGCTTGCGCAAGCGTGATGGAATCGGACGGCCCCCGGCATGGCGAAGGCGCGACGTTGGAGCACCTGCACCATCTCCTCATCACCTGGGAGGCCGCCCCCCGCGCGCTTCTGGAGGCAACCGCGCCGGAGGTCGTCGCCGCCGTGATGGTCAATCGCGAGGCCATGGGTAGCGTCTACAACCTCGTTGCGGCTGCCCGCCGCACGGCCTCCGGCATGCGCGAGCGCCTCTCGCCCGACGCCTGGCGGGTGCTGGGAGATATCGCGCAGTTGACGAGCCGCGACGACGACGCTGTGCGCATGACCGAGACAGAAGCCCTTGCCCGCGCCGATCGTGGCCTTCAGGCGTTGGCCGCCTTTTCCGGTCTCGCCCAGGAGAACATGAACCGCGCGGCGGGCTGGCGCTTTCTCGATATTGGCCGCCGCCTCGAGCGGGCGATCCATTGCTGTCAATACATGCAGATCTTCGCGCGCGAGGATGCCGGTCTTGATGACCTCGACGTCCTGCTCGACCTCATCGATTCCCAGATCATTTACCGCTCGCGTTACATGGGCGGCCTTGCCCTTGCGCCGGTGCGCGACCTCGTGCTGCTTGATCCGTTCAATCCGCGCTCGGCGGCCTTTCAGATCCGGCAATTGAAGGAGCACATGGAGGCGCTTCCCCGTCTGCACGAGGACGGCGTGCTGGAGGAGCCGCAGCGTGTGGTGATCCGCCTTGCCGCCGCAGTCGAGACGGTCGATGGCATCGCCATTGGCACGGAAGGCGCAAAGGAGATCGAGGCAGAGATTCTCCATCTCTCCGATGCAATCGCGGAGCGCTTCTTCCCTCACCGCGCGCCGGCGAAACGCCCCTATCGCATTGATGGCTCCGCGTGATCTACGACATTCGCCACACGACGATCTATGAGTATGGCGCACCCGTTGCCGACGCGCGCTGTGTCATCCGGCTGACGCCCGCCCATGGCGGTGCGCAGGAGCTGCTTGCCCACGCGCTTCAGATCACGCCGACGCCGCAGCGCATGTGGGAGCGGGCCGGATTTTTCGGCGAGCGCGTCATGTGCATTGAAATTGAAAGCGCGCATCAAACGCTGAAGGTTGAATCCCGCGCCCGTGCGCAGGTGACCCGCGACGAGCCTGATCCCGACGATGTGGGCTCGCCCTGGGAAGAGGTGAAGGCCGCGTCCCTCGAGACGGCCGCCTGGGCGCCGCAAGCCCCCGCCCAGTTCCTTTATCCCGCAGCGATGACGCCGCTTCATGAGCCCGCGACGGAATATGCCCGCGCCAGCTTCACCCCCGGTCGGCCGATCTTGCCGGCCCTGATGGAACTGGCCGAGCGGATCCACAAGGACTTCGCTTATGACACCGGCGCAACGCTTGTCACGACCCCCTTGGCCGAAGCGTTTGCCCGCAGGCACGGTGTCTGCCAGGACTTCGCGCATATTATGATCGCAGCCTTGCGCGGACTGGGTCTGCCTGCCGCCTATGTGAGTGGCTATTTGCGCACCAAGCCTGCGCCCGGCCAGCCTCGGCTCGAAGGCGCCGACGCGATGCATGCCTGGATAGAAGCCTGGTGCGGCCCGCGTCTGGGATGGATCGGCTTTGACCCCACCAATGCCTTGAGGGTCTCCAACGACCACATCGCCGTTGCCACCGGTAGGGACTATGCCGACGTGCCGCCGATCCAGGGCGTCTTCCTCGGCTCCGGCGCGCAAGGGATCCAGGTCGCGGTCGATGTGACAGCGGTTTCCTGAGACCGCCGCCAACCACCAAGTATTACGCATCCGTAATCCGCATCAGGAAAATTTCGTCAAGCTGACTTCGGTCAATTTAGCGGACGCGCCGCACTGATATTGGGTTCAACTGTCGCTGCGGAACGCCCCCCTCCCCCGTCAGTGACTCGCGGCGAATTTGCCTCAACGGCCGAAGTATCAAAGGGAATGGCATGCCTCTCACGCGCACCCGGATCGGTATTGCTGTGATCGTCGCGGTCATCGCCGCGCTGGCATGGTTCTGGATTCAATCCTCGCACGATGGACGGCCCGACGGCGTCGTCTCGACCAACGGCCGTATCGAGGCTGAGCGCGTGGACATAACTGCCAAATATGCGGGCCGCGTGACGGAGATCCTGGCCAAGGAAGGTGAACTCGTCACCAAGGGCCAGGTGCTCGTGCGTCTGGACGCAACAACGCTAGAGGCGCAGTGGCGAGAGGCGAAGGCTGGCGTCACCCAGGCAGAGCAGAGCCTCGCCGAAGCGCAGGCGCAATTGAGCCTGCGCAAGAGCGAACTCACCTTGGCCGCCCAGGAACTGGTTCGTGCCCGCGCCCTTGGCGGCAAGGGCGTTGCAAGCCAGGAGCTCCTGGACACGCGCATTCAGCAGAAGGCGGCCGCCGAAGCGGCCATGGTCTCCGCGCAGGCCACCATCGAGAAGGCCAAGGCCGCGATCGCCGCCGCCGAGGCGACCCTCGACCGTCTCGCAGCCGAGATCGCCGAACACGCGCTGAAGGCGCCGCGCGAGGGCCGCGTGCAGTATCGCCTGGCCGAGCCTGGTGAGATCGTGGCCTCGGGCGGAAGGGTCCTGTCGCTCCTCGATATCACCGATGTCTACATGACGGTCTATCTGCCCACCGCGATCGCGGCGCGGCTTCAATATGGCGAGGAGGCAAGGATCATTTTCGATGCCGCCCCGCAATATGTTGTGCCGGCAAGGGTCACCTTTGTCGCGACAGAGGCACAGTTCACGCCCAAATATGTCGAAACCGAAAGCGAGCGCGAGAAGCTCCTTTTTCGGGTGAAGATCACCGTTCCCGTCGAGATCTTGGAGAAATACCAAGCGATCGTGAAGGCCGGCGTTCCTGGAACCGCCTACTTCCGCAAGGATCCGAACGCGCATTGGCCTGAGGCTTTGAGCATCAGGCTTCCAGAAACCCCCTGACTAAGGCTTGAGGCCCATGGATAGCCCGGCGCCTTTGGCAACGCTGACCAATGTCACCCATCGCTACAACGGCAATCTCGCCCTTGATGCCGTCTCGCTGAGCATTCCAAGGGGCGAGATGCTGGCGGTGATCGGCCCTGACGGCGTCGGCAAATCGACGCTGCTTGCGCTCATTGCGGGCGTTCGGAAAATCCAGGAAGGCACGGTTCATGTGCTGGGCGGTGACCTGGCCGATGCAAGCCACCGCAGCGCCGTCTGCGAGCAAATCGCCTATATGCCGCAAGGTCTTGGGCGCAATCTCTATCCGACTCTCTCTGTGCGTGAGAACATCGACTTCTTTGCCCGTCTCTTCGGCCAGGGCGAGCGCGAGCGCGCTGGCCGCATCTATGAGCTCTTGGAGGCAACGGGCCTTGCCCCGTTTCCCGACCGGCCGTCGGGAAAATTGTCGGGCGGCATGAAGCAGAAACTCTCCTTGTGCTGCGCGCTGGTGCACGACCCTGAGCTTCTCATCCTTGATGAACCGACAACGGGTGTCGACCCGCTCTCGCGTCAGCAATTCTGGACACTGATTGATTCCATTCGCGCCCGCTCGAAGGGCATGACCGTCATCGTTGCGACCGCCTATATGTCGGAGGCCGAGCGCTTTGGACGGCTCATTGCCATGGATGACGGCAAGATCCTGGCAGCGGGCACGGCGGATGAGCTGAAGGCACGCACGCGTCAGGCAACATTGGAAGATGCCTTTATTCGCCTTCTGCCCGAGGAGAAGCGCCAGGGCCATGTCGAGATCAGCGTCCCACCGCGTGTGCAGACGGGCGGCCCGCCGGCCATCGAAGCTGATCATTTGACGCAGCGCTTCGGCGATTTCACCGCGGTCGACAAGGTAAGTTTTCGTATCGAACCGGGCGAGATCTTCGGCTTTTTGGGATCGAACGGCTGCGGCAAGACGACGACGATGAAGATGCTGACGGGCCTCCTCAGTCCGACCGAGGGCACCGCGCACCTCTTTGGCGAGCCGCTGCGCGCGGGCGGCCTCAAGGCGCGCCGCCGCGTCGGCTACATGTCCCAATCCTTTTCGCTCTACACAGAGCTGACCGTGCAGCAGAACCTTCAGCTTCACGCCGATCTCTTTGGATTGGGAGAAAAGGCAGGCGCTGCGCGCATCGCGGAACTGCTGGCAAAGTTTGAGTTGGAAGAGGCGGCCGATTCCCTCCCGGAAAGTCTGCCCCTGGGCGTTCGCCAGCGCCTTCAACTGGCCGTCGCCGTTCTCCACCGCCCGGAGATGCTCATCCTCGATGAGCCGACCTCGGGCGTCGACCCGGTCGCGCGCGACGCCTTTTGGCAGCTCCTCATTGACCTCTCGCGCAACGAAGGCGTCACCATCTTCATCTCGACCCACTTCATGAACGAGGCGGAGCGTTGCGACCGAATCTCGCTGATGCATGCCGGCAAGGTTCTCGCCGTGGGCGAGCCCAAGGCCTTGTGCAGGGCGCGCAGCGTTGCCTCATTGGAAGAGGCCTTCATCGCCTATCTCAACGACGTGGTTGAAGAAGAACCAGGTGTTGCGCCCCCGACCGATTTTTCTCATCCGGAGCGCCCGCTCCAAGATCGGCGCGCGCGGCTGTTGCGCGACACTTGGCGGCGCATATGGGCCTTTGCCTATCGCGAGTCCCTTGAGCTCATGCGCGATCCCATTCGCCTTGCCTTCGCCGTCTTCGGACCGCTCATCCTCATGATCGCGACCGGCTATGGCATCACCTTTGACGTCGAGCATCTCACCTATGCCGCTCTCGACCAGGATCGAAGCTCCGAGAGCCGCATGTTGCTCGAGGAGCTTTCAAGCTCGCGCTATTTCAATGAGAAGCGCCCGCTCCTGTCGCTTGGCGAGATCGATGCGCGGCTGAAGGCGGGCGACATCAGCCTTGCCATCGTCATCCCGCCCGATTTCGGCCGTGACATCGCGCGCGGCCACAGCCCTGTGGTTTCAACATGGGTGGACGGGTCCAACACGGTGCGCGGCGAAACGGGCCGGCGCTATGTGGAGGGCATGTTTGCAACGTTTCTGCGCGACCTCTCGCTTGCTGAGGACGGGGCGCCGCCAAGGCTGCAATTGACGCCCGTCGAGACGCGCTTTCGTTACAATCAGTCTTTCGATTCCATCTACGCGATTCCGCCGGGCATCTTGATGCTCGTACTCATCCTCATCCCCGCCATGCTGACCGCGCTTGCCGTCGTGCGGGAAAAGGAGATGGGCTCCATCACGAATTTTTACGCAGCGCCCGTCCGCCGGTTCGAGTTTCTTCTGGGCAAGCAGCTCCCCTACATCGCGGTCGCGCTGTTCAGTTTCGCGACCCTCGTCATCCTGATGCTGACCCTGTTTGAGAACAGGCCTTCTGGAAGCTTTCTGGCATTGCTCTTGGGGGCGGTGCTCTATGTGACCGCCGCGACCGGCTTTGGCCTCATCGTATCGACATTTGTGAGCTCGCAGGTGGCGGCGACCTTTGCAACCGCGATCGTGCTGACCGTACCGGCGGTCAATTTTTCAGGCATGCTCTACCCCGTCGCGACGCTTGACACCATCTCGCGAACGATCGGCAAAGCCTTTCCGACCGTCTATTTCCGCGACATCGCCTCGGGCGTCTTCAACAAGGGCCTCGGCCTTGCTGATCTCAGCGCAAACCACTTCGCGCTGGCGGTCTTCGTCGTCGTTTATTGGTTGGCAGCGACGATGCTCCTTGAAAAGCAGGAGCGATAACCCATGCGCCCGCTCATCGCGATCTGGAAACTTGGCATCAAGGAGATCTACAGCCTGCTGCACGATCCCGTGCTGATGGTGCTCATTCTTTATTCGTTCACCGCGGCCGTTTACGTCGTGACGAAGGGTGTGAAGACGGAAATCGAGGACGCCGCCATTGCCATCGTCGATGAGGATGGCTCCGCCCTTTCGCGCCAGATCGCGTCCGCCTTTCGCGAGCCCTATTTCAAGCCTGCAATTGCCATTTCGTTTGCGCAGGTCGATGAGCAGATGGATACCGGCAACTTCTCCTTCGTGCTCGTGATCCCTTCAGAGTTCGAGCATGATTTGCTGCTCAATCGCGAACCGGCCCTTCAACTCAATGTCGACGCGACGGCGATGGCAACGGCGGGGAATGGCGCCGGCTACATCCAGCAGATCATTGATGCCGAAATCGGAAAATATCTCGCGCGAACCGAAGCCGATCAGCCCCCCGCCATCACGCTCGTGACGCGCGCATTCTTCAATCCCAACATGGATTCCACCTGGTTCCAGGCCGTCTTCCAGATCATCAACAACATCACGATCCTCGCCCTCATTCTCTCTGGCGCCGCCGTCATCCGCGAGCGCGAGCATGGCACGATCGAGCACCTCCTCGTCATGCCTGTGCGATCCCATGAGATCATCATCGCCAAGATCTGGTCGAACGGGCTTGTCATCGTCGCAAGCGCGCTGCTCAGTCTCGTATTTGTGGTGGGCGGTCTGCTTGAAGTCCCTTTGCAGGGCTCGCTGCTGCTCTTTGCCTGTGGCGCGGCCCTCTACCTCTTCGCGATCACATCGCTAGGCATCATGATCTCGACCATAGCAACGACGATGCCGCAATTCTCGCTGCTCTCGATCCCCATTTTCGTTGTCCTGAACCTGTTGTCCGGGGGCGTGACACCGCTCGAGAGCATGCCCGAGTTTCTGCAATATGTGATGCAGATCTCGCCTACGACGCATTTTGTGAAGTTCTCGCAAGGTGTTCTCTACCGTGGAGCCGGTATCGACATCGTGTGGCGCTACATGCTGTTCACAGGTCTCATCGGCTTTGCCTGCTTCACCTTTGCCCTTGCGCGTTATCGCGCCACGATGTCGGCGGCGCGTTGAGACAAAAAAGGAAGAGGCCGCGGGAGTGACGCGGCCCCTTTGTCAGGACAGGAAAAACTCAGCGTCCGTAGACGAACTCCTTGCCGTCGAGCGCGATCTTCGGCAATTCGCTGCGCTCGGTCCAGTAATCCTGCGTATGCTGCCATTCCGGCTTGTTGCCCCGTTTGGGCATCAAGTCCATCGACCGCATGAGATAGCCTGGATTAAAGTTCTCAGGATCGATCCACGGCAGGATGGGCATATCCTTGTCTTCCGGCCTCAGCGCCACGCTCACCCGCTTCGCGCCGATCGCCTTCATGTGATTGAGAAGACGGCACACGAAATCGCCAAGCAGATCGACGCGCAGCGTCCAACTTGCACGGAAATACCCGAACACCCAGACCATGTTGGGAACGCCCGTGAACATCATGCCGCGATAGGTGACGGTCTGCGAGAAATCGACCCTCTTGTCATCGACGGTGAAGGGGATATCGCCAAGGACGCTGAGATTGAAGCCCGTCGCTGTGATGATGATGTCCGCTTCCAGCTCCTGCCCCGAGCGCAGCAGAATTCCCTTTTCGGTGAAGCGCTCGATCTCGTCGGTGACGACGGAGGCCTTGCCCGAAGCGATGCCCTGGAACAGGTCTCCGTCCGGCACGAAGGCGAGGCGCTGTTGCCAGGGCCGGTACTTGGGCGTGAAATGCTTGGCCACATCGAACCCTTCCGGCAGAAACGCCTTCACGCCCTTGATGAGTTCATCGCGCGCGAAATCCGGCATATCGATGCAGATCTTAGTCAGCTCGGCCTGATCGAAGAGAATTTTTCGCCGGACAATCTCGTGAATCCAGGTCTCATCGATCTCCAGCTTGCGCAGCATGTCCGCGACGTCATTGGCATTGCGCGCCGCGACGAAATAGGTCGGTGACCGCTGGAGAAGCGTCACATGCCCGCAATCGCCTGCGATCGCTGGCACGAGCGTTGCCGCCGTCGCGCCCGACCCGATGACGACCACCTTCTTGTCCTTCAGATCGATCGACTCTGGCCAGGTTTGGGGATGAACGATCTCACCTTTGAATTCGTCCATGCCCTTCCACTCGGGCGTATAGCCTTTCTCGTGCCGGTAATAGCCCTGGCACATCCACAGGAAGTTCGCCGTGAAGAGGAGCTTTTCGTTGGTGTCGGTCCTGACCGCCTCGACAGTCCAGAGATTGTCTTTGCTTGACCAGCGCGCCGCGGTGATCTTGTGCTTATAGCGGATATGCCGCGCAAGGTCGTTCTCTTCAATCACCTCGCCCATGTAGGAGAGGATTTCCTCCGCTGTCGCGATCGGCGCGCCGACCCAAGGCTTGAAGCGATAGCCGAACGTGTACAGGTCGCTGTCCGATCGGATGCCGGGATATTTGTGCGTGAGCCAGGTTCCCCCGAAACTCTCCAAGGCATCGAGCACGACAAATCGCGTACCGGGGCATTGCTGCTGCAAGTGATAGGCGCCGCCCACGCCGTAAATTCCGGCGCCGACGATGAGAACATCGAAGTGCTCGGCCTTCTGACTTGTGGGCCTGGTAAGGGTTGTGGCTTCGGCCATGATAGGCGTCCTTTGGGTTCACGTTTCCAACGAGGGCCAGGCCGCGCTCTTTTGGCATCGGTCCTGAAGCCAATATTTCAAACTTTTCCCTCGGTGACAAATAATCATATTGGGGGTGGGCGCCACCTTGATCGAAATCAAAAGACCACAAATGCTGTGGGAATTTGGAGAACCGGCGAAATGCAAGCCGGCAAAATCGGCACTGAGGGCGAATCCTTCACCGCCCTCGCGTCTGCTATGAAGGACAAAGGACGATGGCAGGGGCCAAGAGCTTGGCAATGACTTGCGCGGGTCTGCGGTGGTTGGGAAAATGAGGCCTCGATGCTGACGCACGAAAAGCCGGCTTCCGGCGCGAACGAGCCGCTGCCATACGCAAACGCTCCGATCCCGGAGTGGGTAAAGGACAGCCTGCGTCACGCAGTACTTGGCGTTGGACTGTTCAGCCTCATCACCGGACTGCTCACGCTGACCGTCCCCCTTTACATGACGGAGGTCTTTGACCGCGTCCTGTCGAGTTACAGCATCGAAACGCTGGTGATGCTGACGCTGATCGCGCTCGGCCTTGTCCTGCTGCTTGCATTGCTTGATGGCGTACGCTTGGACATCCTCCAGCGCGGCGCCATGCGCCTTGAGCAAAGCCTCGCAGGGCCCCTGCTCAAGGCGGCCGTTGCCGATCATCTGCAAGGCCACCCGGACGCAAGCCAGCCCCTGCGCGACCTGGTCGGTCTGCGCAGCGTGATTGCAAGCCCCCTCGCCATGGCAGCATTCGACGCGCCCCTGATCGTCCTGTTCGTGGCCCTGCTCTTTGTCTTCCACCCGCTCCTGGGCGCCACGGCCTTACTGGGCGCGCTCCTCATGCTGGGCCTTTCGATCCTCAATCAGCGCGCCGCCGGGCACCTCAATGAGAGGGGGACGGAGCGCATGAATGCGTTGCTGCGCGAGGCCGAGCACATCGCGCGCAATGCCGATGCGGTGCACGCGATGGGCCTTGCTCCGGCGCTCGAAGGCCATTGGCGGGAGGGCCAGGACAGGGTCTTGGCGGGGCTGATGCAAGGCAACGGCCGCGGCGGCATTTTCCTGACTGCGACCCGCTTCACCCGTTTGGCCTTGCAGATCGCGCTGTTGGGACTTGGCGCGCTTCTTGTCATCAATGCGGAGATCACCGCGGGCGTGATGTTTGCCGCATCGATCATTTCGGCCCGTGCGATGCAGCCGATCGAGACGCTCGTGGGCTCCTGGCGCATGTTCCTCGCGGGCCGGCAATCCTGGAACCGGATCAACGCCGCGCTGGCGCGGCTGGGAAGGGACCCCGCGCCCATGCCGCTGCCCACACCCTCAGGCGCCATCGATGTCGAACAGCTCATCGTCACGGCCGGTCGGGAGCGCAGGCAGATCCTCAAAGGCATCACCTTCTCGCTCAAGGCAGGCGAGAGCCTGGGCATCACGGGGCCCGCCGCCTCGGGCAAGTCGACCCTCGCCCGTGCCGTGCTGGGTGTGCTACCCCTGACGAGTGTCAAGGTCCGTCTCGACGGCGCCGACGTAGCGCAATGGCCGCGTGAGCGCCTCGGCCCCCATATCGGCTATCTGCCGCAAGGTGTGGAACTCTTCCCCGGCAAGGTTGCAGACAATATCGCCCGCATGGGCCTGGCCGATCCTGAGGCCGTCATCGCGGCCGCCAAATGGGCGGGCGTGCATGAGCTGATCATGCGTCTCCCCAAGGGCTATGACACGCATATCATGAGCGGTGGCCTGATGCTCACGCCCGGCCAGCGCCAGCGCATCGCCCTTGCACGCGCGCTCTATGGCGCGCCGAAGATCCTCGTGCTCGATGAGCCCAACGCCAATCTCGATGCCGACGGCGAAACGGCACTCATCGAGGCGATGACGCAGGCACAATCCCGGGGCATCACCCTGATCGTGATTGCGCACCGCTTCGGCATTCTGCGCCAGATCGACAAGCTCATGATTCTGCGCGAAGGGCAGATCGCCGCCTTCGATGCGCGTGACGCGGTACTGGCGCGCCTGACACCTCGCCCGCAGCAGGAGGGTGGCGCGACCATCGTTCCCTTGAGCGCGAACCATCCGCGTCCAGGAGCAACCCAGGCATGAGCGAAAGGCGCCATCACCCAGCGGTGCCCGAACGGGCCTCAGCTCTGCGCATCGATCTCTTCCACCCCATTCGTCGCGGCGCCATCCTCACGCTAGTCGGCTTTGGCGGCTTCATCGCGTGGGCATCCCTTGCCCCGCTGACAAGCGCTGCTGTGGCTCCCGGCATCGTCATCGCCGATGGCCGCAACAAGCCGGTCCAGCATCTCGAAGGCGGCCTCATCGAGGCGGTATTGGTGAACGAAGGCGACACGGTGAGAGAGGGTGAGATCCTCGCCCGCCTCAAGAGCGCGACCGCGACCGCCGGGCTCGGGCGCCTTGAGACGACAAGGCTTTCGCTGCTGGCGGAGGAGGCCCGCCTGTTGGCCGAGCGCGACGGCATGGCGCAGATCGCCTTCCCTGCGGCACTCACCGGCAAGCTGAGCGATCCGCGCGTGAAGGAAGCCTTGCGCGGCCAGGAGATCCTTTTTGCGACACGCGCCGAAAAGGCGCGCAGCGAATCCGCCATCATCGACCAGCGCATCGCGCAATCCGAGGCCGAAATCAGGGCCACGCAATCCCAGGCCGAAGCGGAAAGGCGCCAGCAGACCTTCATCCGCGAAGAGCTGACGACGGTTCGGAAAATGGTTGAACAGGGCTATGAGCGCCGCCCCCGCCTCTTGGCACTCGAACGCAGCGCCGCGGATCTTGAGGGCCGTGTGCGGGCGCGCGAGGCCGATATTGCGCGCTCAAGGCGCCAGATCGCCGAGCTGGAGGACGAGCGAGCACGCAGCAAGGCGACGCGCATCGATGAAACCGTCGCCCAACTGCGCGAGACCCAGACGAAGCTTGCCGACATCGAGGAACAGATCGCTGCGGCGTCGGACGCGACCGATCGCCTGCTCGTGCGCGCCCCCGCCAGCGGCCGCATCGTCATGATCGGCCAGAAGACGCAAGGCAGTGTCATCCGCCCCGGCGACACGATCATGGAAATCCTTCCCGACACAGGCGACTTGCTCATCGAAGCGCAGCTGCGGCCCGAGGACATCGATGACGTTGCGCTGGGCGCCAAGGCGCGCATCCGCCTGACGGGCTTGAGCGCCAGATGGGAAAGCACGCTCTCAGGTACGGTCGAATATGTCTCGGCCGACCGCGTCGTCGATCAGCGTCAGGAACGCACGCATTTTATCGCCCGCATCCGCGTGACGCTGACGGATAAGGACGTGGACGACGCCGTGACCCTCTATCCCGGCATGCCTGCGGCGGTGTTCATCGAGACGGGCGAGCAAAGCCTCCTTGCCTATCTCCTCACACCCATCATCCACGGCATGGACCGCGGCCTGCGCGAGAAGTGAAACGCGCACCCCCTCTCAGGCGTCGCGGAACGCCGCCAGCAGCGGGATGCGCGCGGCGCGGATCGCCGGCAGGAAGCCACCAAGAAAGCCGATGACGAGCGCGAGCAAAAGCCCCTCCACGATCAGCATCGGCGTGAAGGAAAAGCCGAAGACGACTTGCGTGAAGCCGCCGCCCAGCGTCGAGGCGGTAAGGCCGCTGAAGAGCGCCCAGGTCGCAACCGCGCCGATGACGCCGCCGATCGAGGCCAGCAGCAGCGCCTCCACCATAGTGCCAGCAAAGGCGGGAAAGCCGCCAAAGCCGATGGCGCGCAAGGTTGCGATGTCCCGCATGCGGGCATCGACGCTGGAATACATGGTGTTGAGCGCGCCAGCGAGCGCACCGAAGCTCATCGCGATCGCCAGCGGCCAGCCGAGATAGAAGATGATGTTCACAAATCCCTGCGCCTGGCCCGCGAAATAGCTGCGCTCGGACTGCACATCGAGCTTGAGGCGGGGATCGCCCTCCGAAAAGGCCTTGAGCGCCTGAACGCCGCTCGCCGGATCGCTGAGCCGCACCCGCACGCTCTGCACGGTTGATCCGCGCTGAAAGACGCCTTGAATGATGGCCGTGTCGGCCCAGACTTCCGATTCGAATACACTGCCGCCGGCCTCGAAGACGCCGACGATTTCCCAGTTCGAGGTGCCAAGCCGGATGGTCGAGCCGAAATCGAACCCTTCGAACTCCTTCGCAACGCCGCGCCCGACGACCAGTTCATTGCGTCCCGGCTCGAGCATGCGGCCCTCGACGATCCGCACCCCGTCGCGCACCTCCAGCGCCTTCGCGCCAACGCCGCGCAAGGGAACATTGGCCTTCGTCCCGCTGGACCGCTTGATGCCATCGACGATTACATAGAGCTCGCCCGAAAGCGCCGGTTGGCCGTCCGCGCCCGCCGCGATACCGGGCGCATCGGAAAGCAGCTGCACCTGCTCACGCGTGACGGTCGAGTTGAGTTCGGATTCCGACCCGCTGCGCAGGAAGATCGCCACATTGTCGGAGCCCGTTCCGCGCACGGTTTCCTGGAATCCGTTCCCGAGCGCCTGAAAGGCAAGGAGCACGCCGACGACGATGCCGACCGACACGACGGTCGACAGCGACTGCCATATCCGCTGCGGGATTGACCGCAGATTCATCATCGTCACGGCAGAGATCTGGTTCCACTGGCGCATGGTCTATCTCCGCTCGAGGCCTTGTACGACGTTGAGATTCATGGCGCGCATGGCGGGAAACAGCCCTGTAACCAGTCCCAGCGCCGCCATGATGCCCACACCGGTGAGCGCGACAGAAGGCGTCATCGTCATGGTGGCGAGGAATCCGCCCGCCTGGCTCACCACCATCGTCGCGAGCGAGGCAAGGAGCAGCCCGATAATCCCGCCCAGAAGCGCAAGGAGCAGCGATTCGCCAAGGATGAGCACGAAGATGCGGCCGCTCGTGAAGCCGATCGTCTTCAGAACGGCGATCTCTGTCGTGCGCTCGCGCACGGCGAGCATCATCGTGTTCCCGACGATGAGCAGGATCGTGAAGAATGCCGCCCCTGAAACAGCGGTGACCATGAAGCCGATATCGCCGAGCTGATTGACGAACGCCGCCTGAAACTGCGCCTCCGTCGTCGTGGCCGTCTCGTAGGCCGAATTGGCGAAGGTCTCGTCGATCGCCTTGATGACCTCGGGATTCAGCTTGGCATCCTCGGTCTGTACGGTCAGCCACCCGATCGTATCGCGGCCGAAGCTGCGCGATTCATCGAAGTACTTGTGGTTGAAATAGACAGCGCTCGTGTCCGTGCGCGCATCGGCGCCTGTGAAGATGCCGGAGACGACGAAGTCCCAGGTGCTGCCGCCGCTCTCTTGCGAATAGATGTTGCTGTGCAGCGGCAGGCGATCCCCGACCTTCCAGCCATACTGATCGGCAAGCGTCTTGCCAACGATGATGCCATCGAGCGTCGAGAGAAACTGGGCGCGCTCCTGAGGCGTAAGCTGGTATTCGGGATAGACCTCGAGAAAGCTTTCAGGCTCGACCGCGATGGCGACGATGAAATTCCGCGGTTCCTGGTAATAGCCGCCGAACCAGTCATGATAGGTGAGCCGCTTCACGCCGGGAATGGCGGCGATTTTCGCCACATGCGCGCGCGGCAGGTTGAGGGTGAAATTGATCTTGTGCGTGACGATGAGGCGATCGGCCCCGGCCAGATCGACACCCGAAGTGAGTGTCGCCTGAAACGCGCCAAGGACGCCGAAGATCAAGAATGCGACGATGATCGCGACCGTCGTCAGGATGAGCCGCAGTTTCTTGCGGAACAGGTTCTTTCGCGCAAGGCCAAGAAAGGTCATGCCGCCAGTTCCTTCTCGACGAAATGTCCCTTGTCGAGATGCAGCACGCGCTTGGCATATTTCGCCGCTTCCGGATCGTGCGTCACCATCACGATCGTCTTGCCGAAATCCTTGTTGAGGAGCTGCAAGGTGGAGAGGATTTGCACCGCCGTTTCGCGATCGAGATCGCCCGTTGGCTCATCGCAGAGCAGAAGCTTGGGATCAGAGACGATCGCCCGCGCGATCGCGACGCGCTGTTGCTGGCCGCCCGACAGCTCCGCAGGCTTGTGGCCCATCCGGTCGGCAAGTTCGACGACGGTGAGCGCCGTCTTCACCCGATCGCGCCGCGCCTTGGTGGAAAGATTGGTCAGCAGCAGCGGCACTTCGACATTCTGCGCCGCTGTCAGCATCGGCATCAGATTGTAGAATTGAAAGATGAAGCCGACATTGGAGGCGCGCCAGGCGGCGAGCTTTCCCTCGCCCAGCCTGTCGATGCGCGTGCCATCGAACTGGATTTCGCCGCCCGTCGGCCGGTCGATCCCGCCCAGCATGTTGAGCAGCGTCGTCTTTCCCGAGCCCGACGGCCCCATGATCGCAACGAAGTCGCCGCGCGGAATGGTCATGTCCAAATGCTCGAAGATCGTCAGCGATTGCTTCGCCTTCATGAAGCGCTTCGAGACGCCGGAAAGGCGGATGAGGGGATCGCTTGTCATCGGGCAACGTCTCCGCGGCTGAGGGAATTGTTTATTGGGTCACATCGGAACTGTCGAGGAACTGCACCTTCGCCGCCATCTCAGGAAGAACGCGCGCATCGCGCTCTTCAAGCTTGATGCGGACCTTGACCGTGGCGCGGGCCCGGTCCGCCGTTGGAATGATGGCAATGACGGACGCCTTGATCGGCCAGTCGGGATAGGCATCGAGCGTTGCGCGTGCACGCTGCCCCGGCACGACGCGGCTGATATAGGCCTCGTTCACATCGACCTCGATTTCGAGGCTTTCCATATCGACAACCGTGCAAATGCCGGTACGGGTAAATCCGCCCCCCGCCGCGGCGGGCGAGATGATTTCGCCCGGCTGGGCATCCTTCGTCGTCACGATGCCGGTGAACGGCGCGCGGATCTCATATTTGTCGAGCAGGGCCCGCAGCCGCGCAACCTCCTCGACCGCGAGATCGGACTGCGCGCGCGCGGCGGCGGCGCCCGCCTCGGCCTCGGTCAATTGTGCTTCGCTGACGCTGCTGCCGATGGAGAGGTTCTGCCTGCGGCGCAGCGTGCGCTCGGCCTCAAGCGCGGTCGCGGCCGCCGCACGCGCATTGGCTTCCCCCACCGCAAGATCGATCCGGGCAAGCGTGGCATCGAGACGGGCGACGACCTGGCCCTCCTCGACCCTCATCCCTTCCTCGATGAGAACTTCGGCGACCCGGCCCGTGATTTCCGCCGAAACGGTGGCCTGCCGGCGCGCCACGACATAGCCCGACGCAGAGAGGATGGCCCCACCCTTCGCCGCCGGCTTGAGTGGCGCAGGCTCGACCGCCGCGCCGCCTGCATTTTCCGCCCGTGGCGGCGCCCCGGCATCGATGACGGCCGGTGAAGCACTGAAGAATTGGACATAGGCGAACGCGCCCGCGGCGCCTGCCGCCGCGAAGAGCACGGCGAGAACGAAACTGCGCCAGAATCCTCCGCCCTGCCGGGGGGAGTTTTCCCGCGCATCGGTATCGAGCGACAACTGCCCCAGCAATTCACTTTTGGACTGTGCCACCCCGATGGCCCCTCATGCTGTTTTTGAACTCAAGACCATATTTGCGGCAGGGCCATAGCCGATTGCCACGCACAGATACTGCCATAAGTATTCCCCTCCGCACAGAGATGGGGATGTTGGTCAATTCTGCAATGAGGTCCGAAGATTAGTTGCGCATTTTACCCGCCGCTGTGGCGCATCAGCGCCAGAAATAATTGCCCGAGAGCACGCGCAGCGACGCAGCCCCGCAGGCTACTCGCCCTTCCCTTTTGAAATGTGCCACCGCTTTAATGGGTGCCGCAGAAATTATGAACGGCTAAAGGGAGTGACGCCATGGAACGTGTTCGCACGACAATCGAGAACGGCATCGCCGATGTCCGCCTCGCGCGGCCAGAGAAAATGAACGCACTCGATGAGGCGATGTTCCACGCGCTCATCGAAACGGGCATACGGCTCAAAAAGGATAAGGCCGTGCGGGCGGCGGTGATCTCAGGCGAGGGCAAGGCATTTTGCGCCGGCCTTGACATGGGCAATTTTCAGCGCACGGCAGAGAATGGCCGCGAGACGAGGCCCGAGGGCCGCCTTCTCCCCCGCACCCACGGGATCGCCAATCGGCCGCAATATGCAGCCTGGGTCTGGCGCGAAGTGCCGGTGCCGGTCATTGCGGCAGTCCATGGCGTTGCCTTTGGCGGCGGCTTTCAAGTGATGCTGGGCGCCGACATCCGTTATGCGGCGCCTGCGACCCGCTTCTCGGTGATGGAAATCAAATGGGGCCTTGTCCCCGACATGGGCGGCACGGCCCTGATGCGCAATCTAGCGCGCGAGGATGTCATCCGTGAGCTGACCTATACCGGCCGCGTCTTTGATGCCGAGGAAGGCGCCCGGCTCGGGCTTGTCACGCGCATCTGCGAGGATCCCCGCGCCGAAGCCTTCGCCCTCGCGCGTGATATTGCGGGCAAAAACCCCGACGCCATTCGCGCCGCCAAGCGGCTTCTCAATGCCGCGCCTTTGGCGAGCGATGCTGACGCGCTGATGGCGGAATCGGTGGAGCAGACGGCGATCATTGGCAGGCCGAACCAGGTCGAGGCGGTCATGGCCCAGTTGCAAAACCGGCCGCCCGTGTTCGCGACTGAATAGCCAAGACGCGGCAACCCGGCGCACGCATTGGCAGGATCGGCACGCCTGGATGTGCACGCCTCTTGACGTGCACTCGCGTTTGATATTGAACGCTACTGTTCAATTTACGGCGGGATTGTGAACGCATGGCTGCCCCAAGCGCATTGGCCCGGATCCAGGAGGCCGCCCTTCGCCTCTACGCCGAGCGCGGCTCGCGCGCCATTACGGTGAGCGAATTGGCCGAGACCGCGGGCGTATCGCGTGGCACGATCTACAATAATGTCGAGCACATCGACGCCCTTTATGAGACCGTCGCTGCGGGTTTGGTGCACGAGATGCATTTGACCGTCTCCGCCGCGCTTTTCGATACCGCCGATCCCGCCCGGCGCGTCGCCACCGGCGTGCGCATGTTCCTCCGCCGCGCGCACGAGGAGCCGCAATGGGGCCGCTTTCTCGTTCGCTTTGCAGCGCATGACGACAATCTGCGATTGCTCATGAACGAGCCCCCGCTGCTTGACATCGCGAACGGTATCGAGACGGGCCGCTTCAAGCCGGGATCGCTGACGCCTGAGAGCATCGTCTCGGCCCTGGTCGGCGCCACCTTCGGCGCCATCCACACGGTAATTGCCGGCCGCCAGACCTGGCGCGAAGCTGGAACGGCAACCGCGACCCTGATGCTGCGTGCGCTTGGGCTCGACGCGGAAGAAGCAGCAAGGATCGCACGCGAGGAACTGCCCGCGCCGCCAAGAAACAAACGCTCCAACACAAGAAGGCGAATGGAAACCCCATGAGTGTCATTAAAATCGAGGATATCGCCTATGTCCGCTTCTCGGCCCCAGATCTGGCCGCGATGCGCCAGTTCCTGATTGAATTCGGCCTTGTCCCCTTTGAGGCGGGAGACGGCCGGCTCTATGCCCGTGGCGCGGGACCATCGCCCTTTCTCCACGTCACGACAAAGGGCGACCCGGCATTTCTGGCCCTGGGTCTTCGCGCGGAAAGCGTGGAAGACTTGCACCGCCTGGCGAAGGCGGAGAACGCGGCCGTTGAGCCCTCCTCTGCCCCCGGTGGTGGTTACATCGTGACGCTGAGCGACCCGGATGGCTGCACGATAGAAGTGGTCGCGGGCCAGTCGCACGCCGCGCCCCTGCCACTAGAAAAAGAGCAGGCGCATAATTCAGCTTACGCAAAGACGCGCCTGCGCCAGACCTTGCGCTTGAGGGCTGGGGCCGCCACCGTGATGCGGCTTGGCCACGCCGTACTTGAGGTTAAGAATTTTCGCGTTAGCGAAGCCTGGTTCAAATCCCGCTTCGGGTTCATCACTTCCGATGAGATCGAGGCGGCGCCGGATTTTGCGGTTGGCGCCTTCATGCGCTGCGATCGGGGCGATGTCCCGACGGACCACCACACCCTCTTCCTTCTTCAGTCGCCCGCCGCGCCCAAGCTCAACCACGCGGCCTTCGAAGTCGCATCCTTCGATGATCTGATGCGCGGGCACACCCACTTGAAGGCGGCGCACCGAAATGCGGCATGGGGTGTCGGCCGCCACATCCTTGGCAGCCAGGTGTTTGACTATTGGAAGGATCCTTGGGGGAACGAGTTGGAGCATTGGACGGACGGCGATCTTTTCACCGCCGCTGATGGCTCGCGCGTTGCCACCGTTGAAGACCTGCTTGGCGTGCAATGGGGTCCGCTACACCCGCTCGCCGCCGCCGCGAAAGGAAACATGTCATGAAGCTCGCCACATTCGAGAGCGGCAATACGCTGCAACTGGGCGCCGTTGAGGGCGAAACGATCCGTCCGCTGGGTTTTGCCGGCACGATGATCGATCTGATTGCGGATTGGGATGCAAAGAGGGACAGCATCGCGCGCGCGGCGGCATCGGCAAAGGCGGTTCCGCTGGCCAGCGTTCACTTGCGCGCGCCCGTGCTGCGGCCTGGCAAGATCTTCGCCATTGGCCTCAACTACGCGGACCATATCGCCGAGAGCAAGATGGAAACGCCCAAGCACCAGGTATGGTTTACGAAGGCCGTGACCGCCATCAACGGCCCCTTCGATCCCGTTCAAGTGCCCAAGGCCGGACCCTTCGTCGACTATGAGGTTGAGCTTGTCGCCGTCATCGGCAAGCGCGGCCGTCATATTGAGCCCGACCAAGCGGCCAAGCACGTTTTCGGTTATTGCGTTGGCAACGACGTCACCGAGCGGTTCTGGCAGCACCAGACGCCGCAATGGAGCCTGGGCAAATCCTTCGACACCCATGCGCCGATCGGCCCCTGGATCACGACGCGCGATGAAATCCCCGACCCGCACGCGCTTGGGCTTCGCTGCATCGTCAATGGTGAAACCCGCCAGAACTCGAACACGCGCCACCTCGTGTTCAATGTCTGGCAGCAGATCGCGCATCTCTCAAAGGCGATGACGCTGGAGCCGGGCGACCTCATTTTCACGGGCACACCGGGTGGCATCGGCGCCGCCATGGATCCTCGCCAGTTTCTGAAGGCGGGCGACAAGGTGCGCTGTGAAATCGAGCAGCTCGGCGCCATCGAAGCCACCTTCGTGGCCGAGGAGTGATGGCGCATGTCAGCAACGCTCTCTCACGATGTTCTCATCGTGGGCGGCGGTCCCACGGGCGCGACCCTCGGACTGCTGCTTGAACAATTTGGCATCGACACGCTCATCATCGACAAGGAGGCGGCGATCTATCCGCTGCCCCGCGCCGCCCATATCGATCACGAGGTGATGCGGATCTTTCAGCAGATCGGCGCTGCCAACGCCCTTGCGGCGACCTGCCGGACGACAAGCCGCTATGACTTCCTCAATGCAAAGGGTGAGGTGCTGATGCGGTTCGAAGGAACCGATCAGATCGGCGCTGGCGGCTGGCCTGTCGCCAACATGATCCATCAGCCCGCGCTTGAAAGCGTGCTCGCCGAAAGGCTTGCCCGCGCAAGGCACGTGTCGATGAAGCGCCGCTGGAAGTTCAAGTCGCTCGAAGCGGACGGCGAGGCAGTGCTCACCCGTGTCGATACGCCAGAGGGCGAGGCGGCAATCAAGGCCCGCTACGTCGTGGGTGCCGACGGCGCGCGCAGCACCGTGCGCGAGACCTGCGGCATCGCCTTCAACGATATGCACTTTGATGAGCACTGGCTCGTCATCGATGCCATCGTGCACGACTATTCCCGCCTTCCGCCGGTGAACCTTCAGATCTGCGATCCCGAGCGTCCGACGACTTGCGTCCTTATGGGCGAGGGGCGTCATCGCTGGGAGTTCATGATCAAGCCTGGCGAGAGCCCGGACGACTTCTTGAACGACGAATTGATCGCGACCCTTCTGAAGCCCTGGAATGTCGAGGGCGCCGTCACGCTCGAGCGCAAGGCGGTCTATCGTTTCAACGCGCGCATTGCCAAGGAGTGGCGAAAGGGGTGCGTGCTGCTTGCAGGAGATGCCGCGCATCAAACGCCGCCATTTGCGGGTCAAGGGCTGTGCGCCGGATCGCGCGATGCGGCGAACCTCGCCTGGAAGCTGGCGGCTGTGCGCAAGGGCGCGCCCGACACCCTGCTCGATACCTACCAGCCGGAGCGCGAGGAAAACGCCCGTGCGCTCATCGAGTTTGCGATCATGATGGGCCAGACCGTTTGCACGACCGACAAGGAGGCGGCGGCCAAGCGCGACGCGCAGATGCTCGCATTGCGCAAGGCACAGCCTGATTCAAATGCGGCGCCTCCCGTTCCCCCCATCGCGGCCGGCATCATCTTGAAGGGCAGCGTCAAGGCGGGCAGCTACTTCCCGCAAGTCCTAGGCGAAGGTGCCGACGCGGCGAGGCTCGATGACGTTTTAGGCCCGGGCGCCTGGCTGTTGACGAGGGAGAAGGTGGATTTAAGGTCTTGCGAGGGCCTGCGCGTGCCGTTGCGGCCCGCAACCCTCGGCAGCGCAGAGCTGTCGCCGTTTGCAGCGCCGCTGCACGCCTGGTTCGATAATCATGGCGTGAGTGCCGTTATCGTCCGGCCGGATCGTTACATCTTTGGCACCGGCGGGCCTGTGGCACTCATCAAGGCCTGGGGAGAGATGATCGCGTGAGACCCCGTTGGAAATCGCCTTGGACCTTACCTTATGCGGGCCGCGATGTGTCCTCGCTCCTGATGGAGCGGGCGGCACAGCGCCCCACCCACCCCTTTTTCATTTGGGAGCCGTTTGAGGGCGAGGCCCGCACCTGGACTTATGCGCAATTTGATGCCGACGTCGCCCGCCTGGCCGCGGGCCTCAGGCGAAACGGCGTGCGCGCGGGCGAGCATGTCCTCATCCATCTGGAGAATTGCCCCGAGGCCCTGCTTGCCTGGCATGCCTGCGCAAGGCTGGGCGCGGTCGCCGTCACGACGAACACGCGCTCAAGCGAGAAGGAACTCGTCTATTTTGCGGAGCATTCAGCGCCCATCGCGGCCATAACCCAGCCGAAATTTGCATCCATGGTGCGCGCTGCCTGTAGGGGCATACGCTTCCTAGCCGTGACCGAAACGGATGGCGATGCGACGGGCACGCAAGGTCCCGCGCCGGACAAGGCTGACCGTTTCGCAAACCTCTATGCAGCGCCAGAAGGTTTTGAACGCCTGCCGCCCGATCCCTGGCGAGAGCTAAGCGTTCAATACACCTCCGGCACCACATCGCGGCCCAAGGGCGTCGTGTGGACCCATGCCAATGCCCTCTGGGGAGGCGAAGTCTCAGCAAGGCATGAGGGCCTGCTCGCCAGTGACGTTCACTACGTCCACTTGCCGCTCTTTCACACCAATGCCCAGATCTATTCGGCGATGGCGACCTTGTGGGCCGGCGCGACGATGGTGCTGGCCCCGCGCTTCTCGGCCTCGCGCTTCTGGGAGGTTTCGCTGAAGCACGGCTGCACCTGGTCCTCGATGGTTCCCTTCTGCCTGCGTGCGCTTCTGGAGCAGCCCGTGCCCGAACGGCACGCCTACCGCGTCTGGGCGCCCGCGATTGCCATACCCGATGCCGAGCCGCATTTCCGTGTAAAGACGCAAGGCTGGTGGGGCATGACGGAGACGATCACGCACGGAATCCTCACAAGTCTCACCGAGGCTGAGCCGTTCCGTTCCATCGGACGCGCGGCGCCTGAATATGAAATCGCGGTGCTCGGCCCATCGGGCGCCCCCGCAAAGCCTGGCGAGACGGGAGATCTCTACATAAGGGGCATTCCCGGGCTGTCGCTGTTTCACGCCTATCTCAACAACGAGACCGCAACCGAAGCGGCGTACACGGACGATGGCTACATGATGACGGGCGACCGCATCACGCTGGGTGAGGGCGGCATCCTCTACTTTGCCGATCGGGCGAAGGACATGCTGAAGGTGGGCGGCGAGAATGTCGCCGCCTCCGAGATCGAGGCCGTCATCCTCACTGTTCCAGGCATCATCGAGACGGCGGTCGTGGGCAAGCCGGACCCGATGCTGGACGAAGTTCCGGTCGCCTTCATGACCCTGGCCGCCGGCAGCGATCCGCGCACCATCGAAGCCGCCGTCCGTGAGGCATGCAGGCGGGAGCTTGCGGATTTCAAGCGTCCGCGCCGGCTGCTCATTGTCGATGAATTGCCGCGCGCCACGCTCGAGAAGATCAACAAGGCCGAATTGCGCCGCCGCCTTGGCGAGGACTCCTGATCCGCACCACCGCTATCCTGCCTGTTGCCGGCCGGCCGCCATGGCGTTCAGGCGGGGGCCAATTGCGCAGCAAGCGCAATGAATGGCGGCGTCATCGCCAAGAGCGGCGTGCCGACACCTTGGATGAAGATGGCGAGTAAGATCCAGAAGTGAGCGGGGTGAATGGCCCCCCGCTGACGCCAATCGAATGCCATCGCGCCCCCGACGAACAGCATCTGCATGCTCATGACCGCAAGGCCGCCATGGGCCCCCAGCAGAGGCATGGGGAGGATCCGTCCCCAGGCTGGGCCGAGGATGGCGATGGTTGCCCCCAGCATGAAGCGGCGGTGCCAGTCGCTCTCGCGCCGCAGCACGATGGCAGCAGCAAGCAGCGCACCAAAGCTAGCCAGCTCAAGGAAGCTCAAGGCAAGAAATATGCTGGGCGTGAAAAAGGGCGGCACCCGATCGAGCCTGACACTCTCAAGCGCGGTAGCGCTGCCGATCGCGATCATCGCTGCGGCAAGCAGGATCGCGAACCACCCCAGCCGGCGATGCATTTGCAATTGATCGCGCTGGATCAGCAGGGTTTGCCCGATGAAAACGCCAATCCATGTAAGAAAGACGAGGCCGTGCACATGCACGAGCGGGGGAACCGGATAAACAACCAGCCCTCGCAATGAGAACGAACCGAAGCCCGCAACGATTGTGATGGCGATGAGTATGGCCATCCCAACGAAAAATCCTCGTTCCCGGCGTTCGGGCCCGAGCATTGCCGTATCAGTCACCAAAGGTCCTCCAATATCCCACTGTGAGGCAGGGTAAACGAGCGGTATGGCTGCGTCAAGTTCAGGGCTCAGGCCCGGCGGCGACGGCGACTGCCTGTGCAAGTGGGACACTGGCCTCTCGTTCGCGCGTCGTTCCGATCCGCGCATCGGCCATTAACCACCCGGAAAACTTGTACCGCAGGATATGCCTTGCAACGTAGAGGCATTCTCTTTAGAATCCTTCAAATCTGAGTTCCACGCGGCTCTGAATAGGAGAGGAACATGGAAACTAGCTCTGATAAGAATGCGGGCAAGTGCCCGGTCGTGCACGGCACGACCAATGTCGGCATGCGCTCGAACAGTGACTGGTGGCCCAATCAACTGAACCTGAGCATCCTGCACCGGAACTCGTCCCTGTCCGACCCCATGGGCGAGGCATTTGACTATGCCAAGGAGTTCAAGACGCTCGATCTGAAGGCCCTGAAGCAGGATCTTGCGGCCCTGATGACCGACAGCCAGGAATGGTGGCCGGCGGATTTTGGTCACTATGGCGGGCTCATGATCCGCATGGCCTGGCACGCCGCAGGCACCTACCGCATTGGCGATGGCCGTGGCGGCGCCGGCACCGGCCAGCAGCGTTTCGCGCCGCTCAACTCTTGGCCAGACAACGCCAACCTCGACAAGGCGCGGCGCCTCTTATGGCCGATCAAGCAGAAATACGGCCGCAAAATTTCCTGGGCAGACTTGATGATCCTTGCCGGCAATGTCGCGCTCGAGACGATGGGCTTCAAGACGTTCGGCTTTGGCGGCGGGCGCGCCGATGTCTGGGAGCCGGATGAGGCCGTCTACTGGGGCAAGGAGGATACCTGGCTCGGTGACAAGCGTTACTCGGGCACAAGGGACCTTGAGAACCCGCTGGCCGCGGTTCAGATGGGTCTGATCTACGTCAACCCGGAAGGCCCCAATGGCAAGCCCGATGCCCTCGCCGCCGCGATCGACATCCGCGAAACCTTCAAGCGCATGGCGATGGACGACGAGGAGACGGTCGCCCTGATCGCCGGCGGACACAGTTTTGGCAAGGCGCATGGCGCAGGTGATGCGGCGCTTGTGGGGGCAGAACCCGAGGCCGCGCCGATCGAGGAAATGGGCCTGGGTTGGAAAAGCAAATACGGCACCGGCAAGGGCAAGGACGCGATCACCGGCGGTCCTGAGGTGACCTGGTCGACGACCCCGACCCAATGGAGCAACAGCTTCTTCGACAACCTCTTTGGCTATGAGTGGGAGCTGACGAAGAGCCCGGCCGGCGCCTATCAGTACAAGGCCAAGGGCACGCCTGCGACCATTCCGGACGCCTTTGATCCCTCAAAGCGGCACGTGCCGACCATGCTGGTGACGGATCTCTCGTTGCGGATGGACCCCGTCTACGAGAAGATCTCGCGCTCCTTCCACAAGAACCCGGACAAGTTCGCCGACGCCTTTGCCCGCGCATGGTTCAAGCTCACCCATCGCGACATGGGTCCCCGCGCGCGCTATCTGGGTCCGGAAGTTCCCGCCGAGGAACTCATCTGGCAGGATCCCGTTCCCGCCGTTGATCACAAGCTGATCGATGAGAAGGACATTCAGGATCTCAAGGCCAGGATCCTCGCCTCGGGCCTCTCCGTGTCGGAGCTCGTGCAGACGGCCTGGGCCTCGGCGGCCACTTTCCGCGGTTCCGACAAGCGCGGCGGCGCGAACGGCGCCCGTATCCGCCTTGCGCCCCAAAAGGATTGGGAGGTCAATCAGCCCGCGCAATTGGCAAAGGTGCTGGCAAAGCTTGAAGAGATCCAGAAGGGCTTCAACGCGTCAGCAAGCGGCGGCAAGAAGGTGTCGCTCGCCGACCTGATCGTCCTTGGCGGCGGCGCGGCCATCGAGCAGGCGGCGAAAAAGGCGGGGCACAGCGTGACGGTTCCGTTCGCGCCGGGCCGCACCGACGCCTCGCAGGCGCAGACCGATGTGGAGTCGTTCGGCTATCTTGAGCCCTATGCCGACGGCTTCCGCAACTACCTCAAGGCCAAGTTCGCCGTCTCGGCCGAAGAGCTGTTGCTCGACAAGGCGCAGCTTCTGACCCTGACGGCGCCCGAGATGACCGTTCTCATCGGCGGCATGCGGGTGCTGAACGCGAACCACGCGCGCGCGCAAGCAGGTGTCTTCACGAAGAGGCCGGAGACGCTCACTAACGACTTCTTCGTCAACCTGCTCGACATGAGCACCGAGTGGAAGCCGACCGCGGATGAAAATCTGTTCGAGGGGCGCGACCGCAAGAGCGGCGCATTGAAATGGACGGGCACGCGCGTCGATCTCGTCTTCGGCGCGAATTCTCAGCTTCGCGCGCTTGCCGAAGTCTATGGCAGCGCCGACGCAGAGGAGAAATTTGTGAACGACTTCGTGGCGGCCTGGGTGAAGGTAATGAACGCCGACCGCTTCGATCTTGGTTGAAGAGCATAAGGCTGAATTGCAGACAAAGACGCCCGGACGCTGCTGGCCTAGAGCCGCGCCCGGGCGTCGCCGTTGACGCCACAACGGCGGACATGGCGTCGAGCCAGAAGCGGCACAGACTACCCCTCACCACATGCAGAATCTGGCGGAGGCAAAACACCTGGTATCCAACCCTCGCCGGGTCGCTGTGCAAAGCCGGTTGCAGTGGAGCGAAACCGCACGAACACCGACTTCAGACGGACCACGGATTGACAAGGGAAATTCGGGTTCCGTCGAAATGACGGGTGTTGCGCGTCGCGAGTGTGGCTTTGCGCGCAGCGACAATGCCGGCGATCTGAGCGTCGCGGATTTCGACGGGGCGCCCGATCCGGCGCTGCTCCGCGGCGATCGCGGCAGCGGTCTCGGCCGCCGCCTGATCGAAGGATAGGACACGGCCTTCGAAGTCTTCCTCGAGCGCCTTGGTGAAGGGATCATCTTCACCGAGACGGGCGCGGCGATGACGCCGACGGCGACGAAGAAGGGCACGCGCCTCTACCGCTACTACGCGTCGATGGACCTAATCCGCAACCGCCCGACCGGCGACGCCGCCGGTCCGCTGCGCTTGCCCGCAGGCATGGTCGAGGACGCCGTCATCGGCAAAATCCGCCGCATGATCCGCGCGCCCGAGATCGCGGCCCGAGCGATCAAGGCCTTCCGAGACGAGAGCCCGACGGTTGACGAGCAGGCGGTCGTCAAGGCGCTCGGCGAGTTCGATCAGCTTTGGGCGGCGCTCTATCCGGCGGAGCAGAACCGCATCGTCCAGCTTCTGGTCGAGCGGGTGACCGTCGGAGAGAACGGCATCGCCATCGACCTGCTCCATGAGGGGTTGGGCTCGGTCCTGCGGGACATGATGGCGCCCCGCCAGATGCAGGCCTGCGCATGACCGGCTCATCGAAAACCATCCGCGTTGTCATTCCGCTGACGATCCGCAAACGAAACGGGCGGCCAAAGATCCTGCCGCCCGACGATGTCACCGTCCGGCAGGGCCGACCACAAGACCCCCATGTGCTGCGCGCCATTGCTCGCGCATGGAGCTGGCGACGGCAATTGGAAACCGGTACCGCTTCCACGATCCAGGATGTCACCGCTGCCGAGAAGGTCTCCGACCGGTTCGTGAGCCGAATGATGCGGCTCGCCTATCTGTCGCCGGAGGTTCTCGAGCTCCTCGTCATCAGGCGTGTGCCGCCAGCGCTCTCGCTCAACGACTTGGTCGCGGTCGCCGAACGGCCGTGGGCGGAGCAGATGGACACGGTGTTTGGCGCATCGCGCGATTAGTACCGCCCGGCGCCAAGGCCCCCTTTGAGCCGAACAGGACAGCAGCCTGAAAACGCTGTCCTTTCCTGCGGGCGGAAGACTCGCCAAAATGAGAGCCATGCTCGAACTCTCGGCAGAGATTCTTTTGAGGCCAACTCGCATTGGCTTTCTCACATCGCCGACCGACTTTGTATCGGTCCGCGCGATCATGCGCGCTTGCGCCTGCCTGTGGGGCGGCGTCTACAATCCGATCATTCCGGTTTTCAAGCGTGCGCCCAAGGAGTGGCGCCCAGAGATTTACCGGCGCTTCAAGGGCGCCGAGGTCGCAATGGGCTATGCGCGGTTTTTCGAGCCCGACGTCTATGTCGAGACCAAGAAGGGTCTGCTTGAGGAAGCCGGACTCGGCGCGCTCCGCCAAAAGGACAAGCTTCACCCCCAAGTGATCACGCTGAAGAAGCTTCTCGACCTGAACAAGGCCGCGACTGGTCCGAACCCGCCTTCGGACTCAACATCCAAGATGTCCTCGCCCACATTTATAAGACCGAGGAACAATTCGTCCGGCGCGACAAGCGCGAGAGCTTGTACGTTGCGCCAGAGCGCGGCAATGCGCTCACCGAGGCGATGTTCGGGGTCTACCCCATATCAAAGGACCTGGAATATATCGAAACGGGCTATGCGGATGTTTATCAGCCCGAGAAGGTGGAAGCTAATCTCGACACTTGGCGGCGGGTGTTTCTGAAGGCAGCGGAAACGCCATTGCGCGTCACGCGCTACGGCCTCGAAACGCAGCGGTACTGGTATCACGATCTCCTCATCTTCGTTTTCGACCCCGCACGGGCTACCGACCTCATCGATTTGTGGAATTTGAGATTAGAACCGCATCCCGTCTTGCCAGTCCCGCTCGAATGGTTCGAAGCGCTGGGTGATGACATTCACAAGATCCTTAAGGCGGAGCATCGTCCGATCATAGGCAACCCGAACGGCGTGATGCACAATGCCACGATCGAGTTCGGCCGCTCGATTCCGAGGGCGAAGGCGGAAGACCTCATTCGTAGCCTCAAACCCGAACTCCCGCGCGGCGCGCTCGTCGTCAAGTACTGGCGCAACGCAATCTGGGTCGAGAATCGTGACGACCGCGTTCACCGCGACAACCGTCTCAAGGTGGTGGCCAAAGAGCGCCGGGCCGATCTCGCCCTGAAGGAGGACGGAGAGCTCCGCACCACCTTTGAGACCCTGGAGCCTTAGTTTTCCGAGCGTTACGGCAGAGGCGACCATCGCTGGGTCAACGTGTTGAACATCTCCAACTACAACAACCGTAGCATCGCAACGGTCCTGCCCTTCAACACGTTCGACCGCACGTGGCCGCGCCTCGCTATGGGCGGCGACGCTGTTCCCGTCGGCAGCGAGGGGTGGGTGTTTCCACAGCAATACACCAAGCTGGGTCAGTATGAGTCCCTGCTGAGCGCCGACGACGCCATTGTCGGCTCACTCGGGCAGTTCGGAGTCAAGGCTGAATTGTCGGAGCCCGGTCACATCGCGCGGCAGATGCTGGAGCACCTTGGTGGCCTATGGGGCGTTCATCTGCTCGCCGACATCGAGACGCTGAAGCTCCTCAACAAGATGGCGGGCGGGCTACGGCGCAAGAGCAATGACGCAGACACAATCGAAGAAACCTTTGAGCTCCGGACCGCCCCGCTCAAGGATTGGACCGATTTGATCTCGGCGCGAAAGGCTCGGCGTCCTCTACCGCGGCATAGCCTCGAAGACTTCACGAAGGGCAATGTCATCCGGCTCGGCCTGGAGACCGACTGCCCTCACTGCAGTGCCAAGAACTGGACCACGCTGACGGGCGTTGACTATCGCGTGACGTGCGAGCGGTGTCTCAAATCCTATGACTTCCCGCAGGCCGCGCTGCGCGAGCACAACCGGAATTTCACATACCGTGTCATCGGTCCGTTCTCGGTGCCGGACTACGGACGCGGCTCCTACAGCGCGCTGCTAACGCTACGCGTACTCGAACGGTTTAACTCCTCTACCAACGAAATGACGTTCTCTACGGCAATGAATCTTTCGTTCGACGGCGTGCAACGCGAGGTGGACTTCATCGCCTGGCGCGGAGATGACCGTTTGGGCCGCGAGAACCGGCGCCCGCCGCAACTCATCATCGGCGAGGCTAAGTCACTCGGGCAGGGCGAACTGATCACGGCGGGCGACCTCGCCAAGCTGAAGTCGGTAGCCGCGAAGCTCCCGGATGCCGTCTTTGTCATTACGGTTCTGCGCGAATATTTCACCCCGGCCGAGAAGCTTCTTCTCGAAAGATTCGTAAAGTGGGGCCGTCGAGTGAATGTCCACGGCGAGCCAACGAACCCGGTGCTGCTGCTCACCGCGCACGAGCTTACCATGGACCACCTCCTGTCGGCGACATGGAAGGACCTCGGCGGCTCACACGCCCTCTTCGCTGACTATGAGCACACCCGCACCCTGTTGGATATGGCCGATGCGACCCAGCAAATCTATTTGGGCTTGCCCTCTTTCCATCAGGCTCGCCGGGAGTACTGGGACAAGCGGCTCGCGCGGCGGAAAGCGGCGCAAAACGGTGAAAATTGATCGCTATGCCTTCTCCGGCGATCAAAACAGACAGTTCGGGTTGCTCCAAAAAATTTGTTCGTTCCTCGGCGCTCGTTACTCGTTCGTACAGACGAGGCGAACGCCAAGGTTCCTTCGTGAAGGTCTCTAATGGTGCATGGGGTTGGTCCCCACCGCACTGCGTCACCTTGCGCCGCGAAACGCCTACCTCGGATATCTCTGTTTGCATGCCTAGCGATTACCATGCCGCACAAAGTTAGCTCAGGCGAAATAATCAATCGATTGAAAATACAGAATTTTCTGTGATCGAACTAAGTCGGACGAGGTTCGCTCGGAAAGAGACGTAAGCCGTTCAGAGACCTGAAATTGACGTCGCGCCAGTCTCTGAGGTTCGGTCAGCTCTCGCAAACCCCTTTGAAACCAAAAGAAATTTCGAGGCTCAAGGCGCGCCGCTCGCGGTTCGCAATGGGATAGTGGCGGAGGGAAAGGAATCTTCGACAAACTCGCTCGAAGTATGCCCCACAGTGCGCCAGAACGCCTTCGTATTATTAAGTAAATCTTCGCCACCGCAGAAATTCTCTGTTCAAGAATGGCAGCGCAGCGCTCGGTGTTTGGCGCTCCCGCCAGTATTACCTTGATAGTGTTTTCCGGCCACGCCTTCGTCGTGTCGCATTCCAACTTGCCAGGACGAAAGGACACGAAAATGAAGGCAACATGCATGAACCAACTTGAACTGGCCGTGCGCTGGGGGATCAGCCATCGCACACTTGAGCGGTGGCGTTGGACCGGTGAAGGGCCGAAGTTCCTCAAGGTGGGCGGCCGGGTGGTCTATCGCCTGTCCGACGTCGAGGAATACGAGCAGTCGATTATCCGTTCCAGCACCTCCGACCCGGGTCACACTCAGCAGGCGGAAGCCTAACAATCCGAGGACGAGCAAGGGTCGGCCCCTGTTGGCCGACCCTTTTCCTGGGCCTTCACGTCGCACTGGTCTCCCTCTTGCTCCTTCGGCCCATCTTTGGATCGGAAAGACGACGTTCAGCTTGCGAGACGGATTCCTGGGTTACGACTTTACCCCTTGCCAACCTTGGAGCGCCCAGAATGGACTAGTTTGCCCTGCGTTCTCCTGTTATGGTCAGAAAAACAGTGAGGGCTGGATGATGGCGGACACGCCTGACCAGGCCATGACCGTAAGGGACGTGGCAGGTTACCTGAACGTCGACGAGAAGACCGTTTACAGGCTCGCCAAGCGCGGGGATCTGCCGGGCTTTAAGGTCGCCGGTGCATGGCGGTTTAAGCGGTCGGACCTCGATAGCTGGATCGATCAGCAGAAAAAAGCAGCGCAGAACAAGGCGTGAGGGGCGGCACGTGAGCGATTTGAATATCAGCAACTTCATCTGGAATATTGCCGACGATGTCCTTCGAGACGTTTACGTCCGGGGGAAGTACCGAGATGTCATTCTGCCCATGACCGTTATTCGTCGTCTCGATGCTGTGCTGGAGCCGACGAAGGAAGCGGTGCTCTCCATGAAGACCCAGCTCGATAAGGCGGGGGTCGCGAACCAGCATGCCGCTCTGTGCCAAGCATCGGGAGAGGCATTTTACAACACATCTCAGTTCCGCCTGCGCGATTTGACCTCCAGAGCGCGACGGCAGCAGCTGAAGGCCGATTTCGAGGCGTACCTCGACGGATTCTCGCCGAACGTTCAGGAAGTGCTGGATAAGTTCAAGTTCCGCAATCAGATTCCCACGCTCGTCGAAGCAGATGTCCTCGGTTTCCTGCTCGAAAAATTTCTGGACCCCTCAGTTAACCTGAGCCCAAAGCCGGTCCTCCACCAAGACGGGAGCGTCCGGCTTCCCGGCCTCGACAACCATTCTATGGGCACGATCTTCGAGGAGCTCATCCGCCGCTTCAACGAAGAGAACAATGAGGAGGCAGGCGAGCACTTCACGCCGCGCGACGTGGTAGAGCTCATGGCCTACCTCATCTTCATGCCAATCGCCGACCACATCCAGTCGGGCACATACCTCGTGTACGACGGCGCTTGCGGCACGGGCGGCATGCTCACTGTCGCCGAAGAGACGCTGATCAAGCTGGCAACCGACCACGGGAAGGAAGTTTCCGTTCACCTCTATGGACAAGAAGTCAACCCGGAAACATTCGCCATCAGCAAGGCCGACCTGATCCTGAAGGGAGAAGGCGTTGAGGCCGAAAACATGAAATTCGGATCTACGTTGTCGGCGGATGCGTTCCCGTCCCGCGAGTTCGACATCATGCTGTCCAATCCTCCCTACGGTAAGTCTTGGAAGACCGACTTGGAGCGCATGGGAGGGAAAAAGGAACTGCTTGATCCGCGCTTCGTGATTGAGCACGGCGGCGATCCTGAGTTCAGCCTGATTACCCGGTCGATCGATGGCCAGATGATGTTCCTGGCCAACATGCTCAGCAAGATGAAGAAGGCGTCTCCCCTCGGGAGCCGGATCGCCGAGGTCCATAACGGGTCCTCGCTTTTCACGGGGGATGCGGGTTCAGGTGAAAGCAACGTCCGCCGCTGGATCATCGAGAACGATTGGTTGGAAGCCATCATCGCCCTACCGCTGAACATTTTCTACAACACCGGCATCGCGACCTACATCTGGGTCCTCAGCAACCGGAAGGCCGAGAACCGCAAGGGCAAGGTCCAGCTCATTGACGCCACCGCTTGGTTCAAGCCGCTCCGCAAAAATCTCGGGAAAAAGAACTGCGAACTCGGCGTTGACGATATCAAACGCATCTGTGACGCGTTCCTCCACCAGAAAGAGGACGAGACGTCCAAGGTCTTCCCAAACGATGCGTTCGGCTATTGGAAGATCACGGTCGAGCGTCCCTTGCGCTTGAAGACGGAGCTGACGGAAGGCGCCTTACGGCGATTCCGCAAGACGTGCTCCGAAGCGGGAGAAAGCGATCTCGTCCGCGCCATCGAGGCGGTGGCGGAAGCCCGTGGTCCGGGCCCGCATTTGGACTTCAATGCCTTCGTTGCCGAGGTGGAGGATGCCGCCAGCTCGCTTGGCCTCCGTATGACGGCCAAGCGGCAGAAGCTGCTCATGTCGGCGCTCGGCCAGAAAGATGCCGCAGCGGAACCGGTGATCCGCAAGACCTCGAAGCCGAAGGCGGGGTCGGATGCGACGCAGGAAGCGCTGTATGGCAGCTATCACACGACGATTGGCGGCAAAGCGTCGGTCGTGGAGTATGAGCCTGACACCGAGCTCAGGGATACCGAACAGGTACCGTTCCTCGAAGACGGCGGCATCGAAGCCTTCTTCCGGCGCGAGGTATTGCCGCATGCCCCCGACGCTTGGATCGACGCCTCGAAAACGGTGATTGGTTACGAAATTTCGTTCACGCGGCATTTCTACAAGCCGCAGCCGCTGCGCACACTCGATGAAATCGAGGCCGATATCCGAGCGCTGGAGAAAGAGACGGAGGGCTTGCTCGAAGACGTCCTCATGGGAGGGCACTAAGAATGGCCACCCAGCGCTACTCCGTCACTCCCCATCCGATCGAAACGCTTCTGACTTGGGTGAAGTCCGGTGAGATTGCGATCCCTGAGATCCAGCGTCCGTTCGTGTGGGATGCGACGAAGGTCCGGAACCTGCTTGACTCCCTCTATCAGGGCTATCCGGTCGGATACCTCATCGCCTGGCGAAATCCATCCGTCCGGTTGAAGGACGGTACCACATCGTCCGGCAAGCGCATCCTGATCGACGGGCAGCAGCGCGTGACGGCGCTGATGGCGGCGCTGCTCGGACAAGAGGTTCTGACCAAGGACTACGAGACCGTCCGAATCAGGATCGCATTTCATCCGGTTGATGAGCGGTTCGAGGTTTCGAACCCCGCAATCCGCAAGGACGCGGCCTGGATTCCCGATCTCGCGGCGGTCTTTTCGCCGGATGCCAGCCTCACCGAGCTGACAGACGAGTATTCCGAACGTAACCCCGATGCCGACCGCAAGCAGGTCTCGCGCATCCTGGAACGCGTCCGGAAGATCATCAACAACCACGTCGGCATCATCGAACTGGCCGAAGACCTCGACATCGAAACCGTGACCGAGATCTTCATCCGCGTGAACTCGGCCGGTGCGTCGCTCAGCCAGGCGGACTTCGCTATGTCGAAGATCGCGGCCAACGACACCTACGGCGGCAACATGCTGCGCAAGGCCATCGACTATTTCTGCCATCTGGCCGTCGCGCCCGAGTTCCTCTCGCGCATTGAGAAGGGCGACAAGGCGTTCGCCTCGTCCGAATTCCTCCCGAAAATGCGGTGGCTGAAGGACGTCAACGACGACCTCTACGACCCTTCCTACACCGACATGCTGCGCGTGGCATTCACGTCCGAGTTCCAGCGCGGCAAGCTGCAGGATCTCGTGGCCTTGCTATCAGGGCGGAACTTCGAGACCAAGCAGTATGAGGAAGCCGTCGCCGAGGAGGCGTTCGCCCGCCTGAAGACCGGCGTTCTCAACTTCATCAACAAGACCCATTTCGACCGTCTGACGATGATTCTGCGCTCGGCCGGGTTCATCACTTCGAACCTCATCCGTAGCCAGAATGCCATCAACTTCGCCTACATCCTCTACCTGCGCGGCCGTGCGGAAGGCATGCCGGCTGCCGACATCGAGCGGCTGGTAAGACGCTGGTATGTCATGTCGCTGCTAAGGGGACGCTACTCCGGCAGCCCGGAGACGGCGTTCGACTTCGATATCCGCCAGATCGAAGCGCGTGGCCTCGCGACCTATTGCGAGGCGGTGATCGATGCGGAGCTCCCTGAGAGCTTCTGGTCCACGCTGCTCCCGCAGGAGATGGATACCTCCTCGGCATCGAGCCCCTACTTCCTCGTCTACCAGGCCGCGCAGGTGAAGTTGGGAGATCTCGGCTTCCTGTCGCGGGATATCACCGTGCGCGACCTGCTGCTGAACCGCAGCGACGTGCATCACGTCTACCCGCGCAACCACTTGAAGAACCAGGGGCTGACGCGGGGGCGCTACAACCAGATCGCCAACTTTGTCCTGGCCCAGAGCGAGATCAACATCGCCATCGGCGACAAAGCGCCCGAGGTCTACTTCGCCGAGCTTGCCGAGCAGTGCAACGGCGGGCCAAGGAAGTACGGCGGCATCACGGACATGGCCGAGATGCGGGCCAATCTCCGCATGAGCTGCCTGCCCGAAGCGCTGCTCGATGGGGAAATTCCCGATTTTGGAGACTTCCTCGAAGCGCGCCGAAAGCTGATGGCGGCGAAGATCAAGACCTACTTCGAGGGGCTTTGAGATGCAGCTGGGGGCAAGCAACAGACACAGGGAAAGCGGAAATGGCTGAGCGGGACGATCTCATCGCGTCCATCGCAGCGACGACGGCCGACTATCGTGAGGCTGATGGGGAAGCCCCGACGCCAGAACGTATCGAGCGTTGGGTCGGTCAGTTCGACGCCGCAGTTCAGCTGCCAATTTTGCGGGAAATGGACCATGTCCTGAAGCAGACCTACTTCTCCCGCGATGGAACGAGAAAGTTTTTGGCGGGACTATTCCAAACCGAAAAGCTCGTCGGCGAGGACCCATGTGCCTTCTGGAAGGGCGTGAAGTTCCTCGACATTCAGGGCGGCGGCGCGAGCCAGAAGGAGATGCTCGCGCTGTTCAGCAAAGTGTTGGAGAAGCAGTGTGGGTTCGAAGCTGCCGACTGCGGCGCAGCTCCCCACGCCTTCGTGTATCTGGATGACGCCATCTTCACCGGGAACCGTGTCAGGCGCGATCTCGAAACATGGATCGCTGAGCAGGCTCCGGCCGAAGCGAAGGTGCACGTCATCACGATCGCGCTGCATAGCGGCGGCCAGTACTACGCCAATGGAAAAATCAAGGAGGCGGCAAAGGCCGCCGGAAAGTCAATCGACCTGACGTGGTGGCGCGCGATTGAGCTTGAGGACCGCAGGGCTCACACCACTACGTCCGATGTTCTACGGCCGGTCGCGATTCCAGACGACGAGGGCGTGAAAGCCTATGTCGGGGCAATGCGCTATCAGCCCAATCTGCGCACTGCAGGCCATGTCGGCGGAAACGGCATCTTCTCCAGCGATGCCGGACGCCAGCTGCTGGAATCGGAATTCCTGAAGGCGGGCGTGCGCATCCGGCAGATGTGCCCGCATCTAAATCAATACCAGCGGCCGCTGGGCAACATGATCCTTGAAACGCTCGGTTTCGGCTCGCTGATCGTGACCTTCAGAAACTGCCCCAACAATGCGCCGCTGGCGCTGTGGGCGGGGGACCCTTGGTATCCGCTGTTCCCCCGCACGACGAACAGCGACACGTCGCTGCGCAGGTTCATGGCGATGCTGGCACAGGAAGACTTCTGATGGCCCAGCCCAGCCAGGTTCGCACATACCACCCAGCCGAGAGCGCCGTCTTCCTCAAGACGAACGAGCGCTTCGGCGGGCTGTCGAACATGGCGCCGGGCTTCCCAATTGTCCTGAACGGCGTGCGGATCCGCACATCGGAGGCGCTCTACCAGGCCTGCCGCTTCCCCCGCCGGCCGGACGTCCAGCGCCAGATCATCGACGACCCCAGCCCCATGACCGCAAAGATGCGGAGCAAGCCGTTCCGGTCGGAGACCCGACCGGACTGGGATGCGGTGCGGGTGAAGATCATGCGCTGGTGCCTGCGCGTGAAGCTGGCGCAGAACTGGCAGACCTTCGGCAAGCTTCTGCTGTCCACCGCGGACATGCCGATCGTCGAGAAGAAGGTCCGCCGCAAGGATTTCTGGGGCGCCACGGAGCAGCCGGACGGCACGCTCATCGGCATGAACGTGCTTGGACGGCTGCTGATGGAGCTGCGCGAGCAGCTTAAGGGCGATGAGGCGGAGAGCCTGCGGTTCATCGAGCCGCTGGCCATACCCGACTTCCTGCTGTTCGGAGAGCCCATCGAGGCCGTGCAGGCCCCGAATAATGCGCAGATTCCGGGCTGGGCGGCTCGGCAGTCGCCTGCGGCTATCGCCGCGCCATCGCACAACGATCCCCAGCCATCTCTATTTGAGCAGCCAATGATTGCCGAAGCACAAACTTCCGAAACGCAAGCACCCAACACTCCGATTGAAGCAGATGCGGAACCGAGCCGCTACCCTAGCTATCGGCCTGCGCGTGTGCATTGGCTTGGAGAAATCCCAGCACACTGGTCTGAGAAGCGCGGAAAGTATTTCTTCCGCGAGATCGACGAACGCTCCCAGACCGGCGAAGAAGAACTGCTCTCTGTCTCGCACACCACCGGCGTGACGCCTCGCAGCCAGAAGAACGTCACGATGTTTAAGGCCGAATCCTATGTCGGCCACAAGCTCGCGAGGCCGAACGATATCGTCATCAACACGATGTGGGCATGGATGTCGGCGCTTGGCGTCTCGAAGGATATCGGTATCGTCAGCCCCGCCTATGGGGTTTACCGCCCCCTGAACGGCCGCGATTTCCTACCTGCCTACCTCGATTACCTTCTCCGCACGCCGATGCTGCGTTGGGAGTATATCTGCCGGTCTACGGGAATTCGTTCATCGCGCCTGCGTCTCTACCCGGACAAGTTCCTGGACATCGCGTTTCCCTGCCCGCCGCGCGAAGAGCAGGAGCGCATGGTCACTTTTCTCCGTGCCAAGGACGTGCAGGTTCGCCGCCTGATCCGCAACAAGCGGCGGCTGATCGGGCTGTTGAACGAGCAGAAGCAGGCGATCATCAACCGCGCCGTCACGCGCGGTCTGAACCCCGACGCCCCGATGAAGCCCACCGGCATCGACTGGATGCCCGAGGTTCCGGCGCATTGGGAGGTCAAGCCGCTCAAGCATTGGCTTCGCGAACGTGCTAAGTCGCTCAGTGACAGGACTCCACCGGAATATGAGTTCGAGTACCTCGACATCAGCTGCGTCGGGACTGGATTTTTGACTGCGAAACCGGAGCGCATGAAGTTCGAAGATGCTCCGTCCCGCGCACGCCAGATAGTCCAGAAAGGCGACACTATCCTCTCAACCGTCCGGACCTATCTGAAGGCGGTCTACTTCATCGAGGACGATTGGCCCGACCTGATCGCATCGACGGGTTTCGCCGTGCTGCGGCCCGTTAAAAGCGTGGAGCCACGGCTGCTTGGCTACGTCCTTCAGAGCAGCACGTTCATCGAGCGCGTCATCCGGGCATCGATCGGCGTCGCGTATCCCGCGATTTCAGAAGGGCGTCTAGGCACCCTTCATGTGGCATTTCCACCTGAGCTTGTCGAACAGAAGGCCATCCTCGATCACATCGCGGCTGAGACTGCCGCTTTCGACAAGGCAATCGAGAAGGCTCAGGACGAGATCACGCTGATACGCGAGTACCGCGAACGCCTGATTGCCGATATCGTTACTGGCAAGCTGGACGTGCGCCATGTCGAGATCGCTGCTGAACCGATCACCGAGGACGAGGCGCTGGACGACGCGTTGGAAGACAGCGACGCCGAAGCGATGGAGGGGGCCGATGCCGACGACTGACACCAGTGAAAAAGGCCTCGAAGCCCTGATCGTTCGTTCGCTGGTCGACGAGGCGGGTTATGTCGCGGGCGACTCGACGGATTTCGACCGTGACCACGCTCTTGATGTCGCAAAGCTGTTCGACTTCCTGAACGCTACGCAGCCACAGGCTGTGGAGGCGCTGGGGATCGGCGTGGACGGCCCGAAGCGCCTGCAATTCCTGCATCGGCTGCAGGGCGAGATCGCCAAGCGCGGTGTTATCGACGTGCTGCGCAACGGCGTGAAGCACGGCCCGGGCTCGGTGGAGCTGTTCTATGGCACGCCGACGCCGGGGAACGCGAAGGCCGAGGCGCTGTTTGCCGCCAACGTCTTCAGCGTCACCCGCCAACTGCATTATTCCAAGGACGCGACCAAGCTGTCGCTCGACGCTGCGCTGTTCATCAACGGCCTGCCGGTCGCCACCTTCGAGTTGAAGAACAGTCTGACCAAGCAGACGGTCGAGGACGCGGTCGAGCAGTACAAGCGCGACCGCGATCCGAAGGAGCTGCTGTTCCAGTTCGGCCGCTGCGTCGTCCATTTCGCCGTGGACGACCACGAGGTGCGGATGTGCACGCACCTGAAGGGCAAGGCGTCCTGGTTCCTGCCGTTCAACAAGGGCTGGAACGATGGCGCGGGCAACCCGCCGAACCCCCACGGGCTGAAGACCGACTACCTCTGGAAGGAATACCTGACGAAGCGGAACCTCACCGACATTCTGGAAAACTACGCCCAGGTGGTCGAGGAGGTCGACGAGCGCGGCAAGAAGAAGCCGCCCAAGCAGGTCTTCCCGCGCTTCCATCAGCTGGACGTGGTGCGCAAGCTGCTGGCCGACGCCGAAGCCAAGGGGGCGGGCAAGCGCTACCTGATCCAGCACTCGGCCGGTTCGGGCAAGAGCAACTCGATTGCCTGGCTCTCTCACCAGCTGATCGGGCTGGAGACCGGCGGCAAGACGACCTTCGACTCCGTCATCGTGGTCACCGACCGCCGTGTTCTCGACAAGCAGATCCGCGATACGATCAAACAGTTCGCGCAGGTTTCATCCGTGGTGGGACACGCCGAAAAGTCTGGCGACCTGCGGGCCTTCCTGAAGGCCGGCAAGAAGATCATCATCACGACGGTCCAGAAGTTCCCCTTCATCCTCGACGAGATCGGCGACGAGCATCGCGGGCGAACCTTTGCCATCATCATCGACGAGGCTCATTCCAGTCAGGGTGGCCGGACCGCAGCGAAGATGAACATCGCGCTCGCCGCGAATGGCGCCGAGGAGGAAGAGGAGACGGTCGAGGACGCCATCAACCGTCTGATGGAGGCGCGGAAGGTGCTGCCGAACGCCAGCTATTTCGCGTTCACCGCCACGCCAAAGAACAAGACCCTGGAGGTTTTCGGTGCGCCGGTCCCGCAAGGGGACAAGATCAAGCACGTACCCTTCCACAGCTACACGATGAAGCAGGCGATTCAGGAGGGCTTCATCCTCGACGTGCTGAAACACTACACGCCGGTCGACAGCTATTATCGGCTTATGAAGACGGTGGAGGACGACCCCAAGTTCGACACCAAGCGGGCACAGAAGAAGCTGCGCAAGTATGTGGAATCCCATGACCATGCGATCCGAAAGAAGGCCGAGATCATGGTCGATCACTTCCACGACCTGGTCATGGCGCATCGCAAGATCGGCGGCGCGGCCCGGGCGATGGTCATCACCAACGGGATCCAGCGTGCAATCCAGTACTTCCACGCCTTCCAGGAATATCTGAAGGAGCGCAAAAGCCCCTATCAGGCCATCGTCGCCTTTTCGGGCGAGCATGAATACGGCGGCCAGAAGGTCACTGAAGCGACCTTGAACGGCTTTCCAAGCAACCAGATCGAGGAACTGATCCAGAAGGACCCGTACCGGTTCCTGATCGTCGCGGACAAGTTCCAGACCGGCTATGACGAGCCGCTGCTGCACACAATGTATGTGGACAAGACGCTGTCCGGCGTGAAGGCGGTGCAAACGCTGTCGCGCTTGAACCGGGCGCATCCGCAGAAGCACGACACGTTCGTGCTCGATTTCATGAACGATTTCGAGGCCATCAAGGCTTCCTTCGAGCCATATTACCGGACCACGATACTCAGCGAGGAAACCGACCCCAACAAGCTCCACGACCTGAAGGCTGCGCTTGATGGCTATCAGGTTTATGCATGGGACCAGGTGGAAGACTTGGTGGCGCTCTACCTCGGCGGTGCAGACCGGGACAAGCTCGACCCGATTCTCGACGCCTGTGTCGCCGTCTACAAGACCGATCTCGATGAGGATGGGCAAGTCGACTTCAAGGGTAAGGCGAAGGCGTTCACGAGGACATATGGCTTTCTGGCCGCGATCCTTCCCTACAGCAATGCGGATTGGGAGAAGCTATCTATCTTCCTCAACTTCCTGACGCCCAAGCTGCCGGCGCCTGAGGAGCAGGATCTGTCCAAGGGGATCCTCGAAGCGATCGACATGGACAGCTACCGCGTCGAAGCACAGGCAACCATGGCCATCGCGCTGCCTGATGAAGACTCCGAAATCGGGCCCGTGCCAGCGGCTGGCGGCGGCCGCAAACCCGAGCCCGAGCTCGATCTGCTGAGCAACATCCTCAAGACTTTCAACGAGATGTTCGGCAACATCGATTGGAAGGACAGGGACAAAATCGGGAAGGTCATCGCGGAGGAGCTTCCGGCTAAGGTGTCGGCCGACAAGGCGTATCAGAACGCCATGAAGAACTCGGACAAGCAGAACGCGCGTATCGAGCACGACAAGGCGCTTGAACGTGCCGTGATCGAACTGCTGTCTGACCACACGGAACTGTTCAAGCAGTTCAGCGACAACCCCTCGTTCAAGAAGTGGCTTTCCGAGACGATCTTCGCGGCAACCTATGCGGACACTGCGTCAAAAGTCGGCTCGGCTTCTATTGGCAGTTGAACCAGCGCATCGCCGTTTGCAGAAGGTGATCGTGGTCTCCGCTCGTCGCCTCCTGCAAGAACGAGTCGATTTCCTCCTTGGAAAGCCCGGCCTCCTTAGCAGCGCGCTGACAGAGACCAAGAACCATGAAGGCATTCCCATCCTGACCAGTCAGCTGCACGGTTATGTTGGGATATTTTGGGTTCATTCTACAAGATCCAACAGTTCTCAGCCCTCACACTCAGAAGGCTCTTTTCATGTTTATTATCAACATAATAGTTGGTATCCGGTTCGACTGCCCGACGATCAATCGAGCCGCATCCCACATGCCCGTGCCTGATCCCGCATGACGCCGTAGTCGGCGAGCATTTCGGCGATAGCCGACGCCTCCGGCAGCAGATTGAGCTCGTCGGCTGCGCGCGCCTGGAACTCGCGGCTATACTCGACAACGGGTGGGCAGACGGTCGTGACGCGAAGATCAGAAGCGACCGTCGCGCAGCCGGTCAGCGAGATCGTTACGATCGCGAGGACGGCGAGCCGCCGCATCGAGCATCCGGCGTTGGACGTCATTGGTCTTCTCCGAGGTTTCGAGGCGTTCGGCGAGGCGGCCAGCACGCTCGCCGGAGCGCCGGAGCGCGAGCAGGAACAGGAGCACCGCGAGTGCGATGGCGCCGTAGCGTAGGGCCGCCCGCATCCACGGGGCGGCGGCGATCCCGGTGAACAGAGCAGCGATCATCGACGCCCCCGCTTCCAGTCGTCGATGCGGGCGTAGATCGTCACGGCAAGGCCCGCGAGCGCCACGGCGATGAACACCCAGCGCAAGTTGTCGAGATAGGGCACGAGCGGCAGGATCGCGGTCTGGGTTTCCGCCAGGACGTTCTGCGCCACCTCGACGCCCGCGGCGCCAAGCGTCGCCACGCCTGCTGCGCCGCTGCCCTTCATCGTGCGACTGTCGGCCAAGACCTCCCGCACGGGCGCCGTTTCTGCGGCGAACGCCGTCGCCCGCACCGGGAAACGCTCGCCCCATTGCCGAGCCGGGCCGAGATCGATGTGCATGAAGCCCGAGCGCGGATAGTAGCCGAAGCCGAGGAAGCCGACGGCTCGGGCGGCGGCTTCGAAGGCGACCGGATCGTGGTTCGCCATGGCGATGTCGAAGGCGGTGCCGTCGAGGTGCTTTGAGCGCGGCGCGCCACCGACGGCGCGGTTGTGCGCCGGGCTGCGGTAGGCCGAGCGGACGATCAGCGGCTTGCCCAGCCGGTCGCGAAGGGCCTGGAGCTTGTCGAGCGCTTCCTCGTTGATCCGCAGGGAGCCGCTGCGCCGGCAGGCGATTTCGTCGGGCGAGAAGTTCGGCCAGCGCCACGAGCGCTCGGGCACGTCGCGCCAGTGTTTGTAGGTCATGGTCGTCATCGCAGGTCTCCAGGCACAAAAAAAGCCCGCCCCTCAGCGAGGGCGGGCGGTGGTCACGAAACTCGGGCGGAGGGGTTAAGGCGTCGGCCCGAAGAGCTTCAGCTTAATGGCGATGCCGGCCATCAGGGCGAGCAGGACGCCGGTGGTGATCAGCCGCACCGCGGTCTGGACGGCCGTCTGTTTCGCGAGGCGGAAACCCGCGAGCAACGAGCGAAGATCGCGGATGTCCTCGGCGGCATCCTGGCCATCGAGGCCGACCTCGTGCAAGGCGCGCCGCGCACCCGTCTCGGCCGCGCGCTCCAGCAGGGCTTCAAAATCGGCGGCCGGCAGCGCGATGAGCGCCCCGCTGTCTGGTTCCTTGTCCATGACGCAATCCGGCAGCGATCAGAGGACCAGCGTGCCGGCCAACGTGAACCCGATCCCGGCGAGCGTGGCGTCGGGCGTCGATGGCGCGACCACGCTGAGCACCTGGCCGGGCTCCAGCACGGTTTCGCTGGCGGCGATGAAGGTGGCGCTCGTGGCGGCGGCGGCAAAGCGCATGGTGGCGCTGCTCACGCCGTCGATCCGGATGTCGAAATCCGCGCTCGCGGTTGCCGCGACCTCGGCACTGGCATGGCTACCGGCAAGATCAATCTTCAGCCGGGTGCGTCGGGCTATCGGAATCCGCACGATCACCTCGTCCGCTGCCGGTTTCCCGGCCTTGTAACCGCTGATGTCGGCCGGGGGATCGGCCGCATCCGCAGTCTCGACGACCTCGATTGCCAGCCAAGTGCGCTCGAGGCCGCGCAGCTCCCCGGTCGTGCCGACATAGACGGCCAATTCGAACCAGTCGCCCGCCGATACCGGCAGGACCGCGCTCGACAGGTTGCGCATCTGGTTGGAGTAGCCGCTGTCGCCGCGCACGATGAAGGACCCGCCGCCCAGCACGCTGTTGCCGTTCTTCCGCACCTCGACCAGCTGACTGGTCGGCGAGGTCTGCCACTCGATGTTGCCGACGATCCGGACCTTCGTCACTCCGGCGGGAATGGTCAGGCGGGAGGGCTGGCCCGCATCCCAGAAAGCGCCGCTATCATACTCGGCGCTTTGCCATGGCAAGGCGACGTAGACGCCGGTCGTCGCGACGCTGAAATTGGTCGAGCGTCGCAGCAGCGCACCCCGGAAGGGCAGCAGAGCGCGGTTGAAGATACCGACGCCTGTGGCGCCCCACGCGGCTCCATCGAACTGGAGCACGTCGCCGTTGGCGGCGCCGGCGATGGAGACGTCGGTGAGATCACCCAGCGCGCCAGCGCCGCCGCCGACCCCGTAGAGATCGCCGCCATTGCCCTGAACCAGCACCGTCGCGCCCGGTACGATGACGACCTCCGCGCCGGAGCCCGCATATTTGGCGCGAACGTCCTGGCCGCCATTGGTGGCGTTTCGGATCGCGAGCCGCCGGTGATTGGCGGGCAGCGTCAGGATCCGGGAGGCCGTCAGCGTGCCGGTGAGGATGATCAGACCGTTACGGTTGGCTTGGGTGCCAGTCAGCGTCAGGTTGGCGTCGGCCATCGCCACCGACAGTGCCTGATTCATGGCGTTGTCGAGGGCATCGACTGCGTCGTTGATCGTGACCTCTTTCTGGTTCTGGGCGGCCGCGACATGGGTCACGGCCAGATTGGGGCTGGGCATCAGTTGATCTCCAATGTGACGGTGCGCGGGAAGCCGCGGCCCGCGACGGCGCTGATCTGGAAGACGGTGACGGTCAGGGACGACGGGACGGCACCGAAGTCGGCGAGGATGTCGGCATTGGCGTAGACGACGTTCGGGCTCGTCGCGGTGAGCGTCCGCTTTACCGCGCCGCCAGGTGCGGAGAGGATGTCGATCTCGTAGGCCTCTGAAGTCTCGCCGAGCGGCACGAGGCCGGTGCCGTCCTTCAACTCGCCACCAATCCGGGTCCGCCGGACCCAGGAGAGGCTGATGTTGGCCGGATTGCCGGTCAGAGCCGCCTGCACGTTCCAGGGCGCGTAGGGTTTGAGGTCTCGGCCGGTGTGGCTGGCGACCAGCGTCTCGGCATCCTCGAAGATCGTGCCGAAGCCAACCGCTCTCCAGGACCGGGGGAGATCGAGATCCCCGAGCGAGGTGACCATGGTCTCGACATCGTCGGGATCGAGGAGGACAAACAACTCGCCGGCCTCGTGCCCGTCCACGAAGACATCGGTGCCACGTCGGCCGCGCAAAAGCCCGGACAGGGTATAGGAGCCGTCCGGATTCAGCGTCACGTCGCGGAACTGGATGATCTCGGGCTCGCCGTTGGCCTTGAGCACGAGGGCCGCGTTGGCGCCGCTGAGCATCGAGTCCTGCGTGACGCTCTCCAACCGTTCGCCGCCGGTGGTCATGAACACCGTGAGGCTGTTCGTCTCATCGGTCGCGAACGGGGATGTCGGCGTGCCGAGGGCATTTGCCGTGGCGCCCCAGGCCGCCTCGCTCAAGGAACGCCCGACCTGCGCCCATGCCGTGCCGTCGGCGCTGCGGTAGAGAGATGCGCCTGGCCAGCCAGTCGTGCCGTACCCGCCCATCATGTAATAGATCCGCGATCCTGACCCGCCGGTGTCATCGGTGTCGCGCAGCAGGGACAAGTCCGGCAGGATCAGCCGCGTCGCGGCCTGACTGCCGACGATTTGGACGGGTTTGCCGGAGCCGCCATCGGCAGCCACGTTGGAGACGTAGGTAGCGGCAGTCTCCGAAACCCCTTTCACCGCGAGCGAGAAATCGGCCCCGACATCGAGACGGGTGATGCGGGTCCGAAAGGTCGAGCCCGAGGCAAAGACCACGTCCACGACATCGGTGGGATCGAGGTGCAGCCAGTCGGACGGCAGCTCTGCTTCGTAGGCGCTGCGCTCGATCCAGGCGCTGTAGAGCGTCTTGGCCGCGATCTGCTTGGCCGTCGTCGCGTCCAGCGCAAGCGCCAGCTCTACGCTGGCCTGGTTGCGCGAATGCATGGTCGGCAGCGGAAGGGAGGTGCGTTTTTCGCTCTGCGTGCCCTGCTGGTAGTCGGCGCCGCGATCCATGTAGACGACGCTGACCCGTTCCGGCAGCTCGACCTCTTGGCGGCGACGCTCACGCCAGCTCTCGCCGGTCCGCTCATCCAGCGGCAGCAGAAGATCCGCGTCGATGGTCGCGGCGGGCGGCCGTCCCCGCGTCCGGAACCGCAGGGCATCGTCGCTTTCCGCAGCGTCGAAGAAATAGGCCTGCGCCAGCGGTTCGATCGCGCCCCGCACGGTGGTCTGCCGCCCGATGACATAGCCGGGAACCGTCGCCCCGAGATCGGCGACGTCGATATCGGACAGACCCAGGCCGGCACGGGCGCAAAGGTCGGAGACGATGCCGGAGAGCGTCTCTCCACCACCGCCGCCGCGATTGAGGAAGAGCTTCGCCCAGCCCTGGCTGCCGCGGACCAGATGCGTGTCGGTGACGGCATCGTAAACCTGAGCACCGCCTTCGCTGACCGCACCCGGCCAGATCTCATTGAGAACAAGAGCGCCCGTGGCGGTGTCCAGCTGGATGACGCGCGTGCCCCGCATCAGCGTCCAACGCTGCCCGCGCAGGCGGCTCTGACCGAAATAGGGCCCTTCGTAGTTGATCTGGATCGGAACGATCGTCTTCCAGACGATGCCGGTGTCGCTGCGCCATTTCAGCGTATAGATCGCGCCGGGTGATCCCCCGTTCGAGATGCGCGCCTGAAAGATGACGCTGTCGTCGGTCGTGTCGTAGGTGAGCCCGCCCGCGCTGCCGTAGAAGCCGGTGGCGCCGCTCTCGACATCCGATGGCGAGAAGGTGGCAACCTTCTCGAAGATGACGCCGAGGGATTGGCCGGTGAGGCCGTCGTACCCTGCCAGCGCCGAGACCCGCAGGCGATAGAGGCCGAGGCTTCCATGGTTCGTGCTCGTCCCGCTGCCGAGGATCCAGCCATCCCCGAAGCCTTCGCCGACCGCACCACCAATGACGCCCCGAACGCGAGGCTCGGTGACGCTCTGCCCGGCGCCCCAGACATAGCCCATGGTGTCGGCGCGGATGAGTCCGACATCGTCGAAGAGCGATCCGGTGAGAACGAAGTCGACGCGGCCTGAGGGGCCGTAAGCGGAGACCATCCCCATCCACGTCGTGGCGACGAACCGCAGGGTCGAATTGGTCAGGCCGCTGCTGGTAGAACCGAAGCGGCCGACTTCCCTGAGGGCGTTCGGTTCGACGCGCAGGATCGGGCGTGAGTTGCTCGATCCGGTCACGACATAGAGGTGACCGTCCTCGCCGCAGAACAGCGTGCTCGGGAAGTTGTTCGGCGCGACGGCGGTGATGTCCGTCATCCGCGCCTGGCGGTCTTCTTTCATGGTCCGCAGGCTGAAGCGGCGGATCCCGGCCTCGGCGGCGTTGACGTCGCTGTCCAGGAAGTAGCCGTAGCCGCGCCGCCAATCGACCGCGAGATCGTCGATCTGGTAGGAGCCGAAGGCGCCGCCCTCGCCCGTGGTGATGAAGTCGATCAGCTGATAGGGCTGCTCAGCGGCGCGCCGATAGGTGATCTCGGCGGTGATGTTGGGGATGCGGTTGCCGTAGTCGGCGAGCGCCAGATCCTCGAACACGATCAGGCAGAGCCCGCGATGCGCCGGCGCGCGCCCGGCGCCCACATGGGCCTCGATCAGGGGGTCGGGCAGCTGGGTCTCGTTGCCCGGATAGAAACGGAAGCGCAGGTTCGGCTTGGCGACGTCCGGGCTCGACCCGGTCTTGTCGTAGATGAGCTTGCCGTCGGCCCAGATGCGGAGCACGTCCTCCGCCGGCCCCTCGCCGAAGCTCAGCGCGAAGGACGCAAAGTAGGAGTAGGTGATCGAGGTCTGGGTGGCTCCGCCGCCGCCCTTGCCGCCCGCGCGGGTGCGGGTCACGTTCTGCTGCTCAGCTATGCCGGACGACCAGATCATGTTGCCGGCCATGCGCAGGGTGCCGTAGCCGATGGGGATGGACGCCCCATAGGCGGAGGACGAGACGGTGAGGTCGCCGAGCCGCGGACCCTCGGTGGTGATGTTCTGGCCCTTGGCCGGAAAGAGCAGGCTGCCGACCACCGAGCCCACCAGCCAGCCGGCCTGCCAGCCGACACCGATGGCGGAGCCGAGCGCGGCCCCGCCCACTGCAACGAGGATGGCCATGGATCAGATGACGGGCCCCGGATCGGTGTCCGGGGCTTGCTTGCGGAAGCGGAAGGCGAACTTGATCTTGGCGAGCCACTCGCCGGCGTAGGGCTCCTCGATCACCTTGCGGCGGAGCGCATGGGCGTGGATGAGATGCGGATGGCCCAGTTGCTCGGAGAGAAAACCGCAGTGGCAGGGATAGGCTTGGTCTGCGAAGACGAGAATGTCGCCCGACTGGGCGTCAGGGATGGCGACGCCGTCCATGTTGGCGCGGAAATGCTCGACTAGCCCCAAGCCCTGCGCCCGGCGGCCATAGGCGGTGTGGTCGTAGTCCGAGAGCCCGAGCGCGCGCGCGACCTGCACCACGAGCCCGACGCAGTCGATCCCGGCGCGGCTTCGTCCCTGGTGCCGCCAGGGCACGCCGAGCCAGCTCCGCGCCTCCGCAACGATGCGCTCGGGCGTGACGGTCTCAGCGGGCATCGGGGTAGCTCATCATGGCGTCCTGCCCCGGCACGTAGGGCTCGCCGCGGAAGTTGAGGACGTTGGCGAAGCGGGTGATGCAGGTGTCGAGGCGCTTGTCGCAGCCCGGGTGGATGCGGAAGAGATCACCGGTCTCGATCGCGTAGCCCATGGGCAGGAAGAGCTCGATCTGGCCCGCGTCTCGCGTCCAGGTCTTGACCTCGATCGAGCGGCCCGCGTTGGCCCCGCTCTCCCAGGTGAGCACGCCGCCGGCAAACCAGCCCCCATTCGATTCATCGAGGGCCGCACGCGGCTCGTCGATCGCCGCGGTGAAGATGGCGCGGTCGATGACACTTATGACGACGCCGGCGCGGCTCCACGCCTCCATCGCCTCGAACACGGCGCCGCCGTCCGCGGTCTGCTGGCCGACGGTCGTGTCGTAGGCGGGCTCGACCGCGGCGGTCGTGCCGGCGACGACGCAAGCATAGATGCGGTTCTCGTAGACCTCCGACCCGCCGCCCGACCCGGTTGCGACGCGCACATGCTCGCCCAGCGCATAGGCGGTCTCGCGGGCGACCACCGGCGGATGGATCGGCGCCTTGCAGCGGTGGTCGCCGAGATCGGCCCGGCATTCCGGGCTGTAGAGCTCGCCGATGCGTTGCTGCAGCGCTTGGGTCATGCCGCGCAGTTCGGTCCGGAAAATGCCCTGTTCGGTCAGCACGACCTCGCCGAACCAGCCGCGGCGCATCCGAAGAGCGCCCATGGCGGGGTCCGCCCAGTTGACGAGGAAGATCCGCACCTCGGCCTGATCGAAGAGCCCCGCGCGCAGCTCTTCTTCGGTGATCGACGCGCTGTCGAAGACGCCCTCGACGTCGAGATTGTCGACGCTCAGGCTCGCATCGTTGGCGATGGCCGTGCGCGAATAGCCGGAACTCGCCTTGTAGACGTTGCCCTCGAACGACAGATCCCGGTCGTGGTCGGTGAAGAAGAACTCCTTGCCGTCAACGCGCGAGATGCGCCAGCAGGTGGCGAGCGTCGTCACCGGTCCGGCGAGGTGCGCCGCGAGGGCTGCCGAAGTCGATTTCATGATCTGATCTCCAGCACCGGGATCTGGCCCCAACTGCCGAGCTGATAGGTTTCAATGGTGAGGTCCATCTGATCGCTGTCGAAGCGGACGGGCACGTCGAACTCGAAGTCCGCCGTCACTTGGACGCCGGATGCGGGGGCTACGGTGAAGGTCACGAGCCCGGTCGCCGTGTTGACGCTCCAGCCCGAGACCGCCTCGACGCCGTCGCGGTAGATCTTCACCGTTCCGGGAACGGGCTTGGTGATGATCCGGGTTTCGACCTCGCCGCCGCTCGCGTAGGTCTTCAGGAGCTGGAACGTCTTGGTCACGCCGTCGCCTTGACCGAGCAGTTGGGCCAGCGCCTGGTAGTCGGTCCAGTCCTTGAAGCGGAAACCGTAGGCACGCCCGCGTCGCGCGCGAAAGAAGGCGATGAGGGCGGCCACCTGATCGCGTTTCTTCAGGCCGTGCGCCACGTTCCATTTGCCCCGCGCGGCTGCCCAGTTGGCGTTGCGCCGCTCGTGTCCCGAAACCGTTGTCACCACGGTGGTCGAGTAGCCAGGGCCGCCGGACGCCCCGTAGGAAATGTCCGGCGGGAACTGAACTTCGTGAAAGCCGCTCATCTGTCGATCCGTCGGAGATTGCCCAATTCAGAGATTACGTCGGGCCCGCTCCATGGCGCGGGCGGCGTCGGCGGCGATCTGCCCTTGGGCGTAGCGAAAGCTGCCCGCGTCCGGGGTGGAGATGTTCATCACCACGTTGACCGGTGGACGGTTTTCGCGTGCGGCGCCGATCGCGGCGAGCTGAGCCCGTGACAGCACCATCTCACCGCGCTGCAGGATCGCGGGCACCTCATCGGCACGAAGCCCCGCGAGGCCGCCCCCGGGGCGAAGGCCCGCAAAACCACCACTATGGAAGCGCGGCGCACCCGCAAAAGCGAATGCCGGGACGAGCCGCTGCTGAGCGGGACCACCGGCGACACCGCCTTGATGGAAGATGCCGGCGAACAGCCCGCCTCCGCCCCCGAACAAGCCGCCGAGCAGTCCTCCGCCGCTTCCGCCGAGCGCATTGGCAAGCGGCCCGAGGATCGCGGAACGAACAGCGATGCGGGTGATGTCGGCGAGGATGCTGTCGGCGAGTGCCTTGAAGTCGATTTTGCCGCCGGTCACGAAGTTGGCGATGGCGTCTTCGGCGCTGCGAAAGGCGCTGGTGAGAGCGCTTCCCAGCCCCTTGCCCCAATCCATCGCCTCGCTGGCATAGCGCGACAGCTCCTCGCGAACCGCCGCCCAGCCGCTTGCCGCCTGTGTGGCCGCCGAAGCCGCTGCCTCCCCGGCGGCCCGGCTTGCCTCCGCGGCGCGTGCGGCGGAACCGGCCGAGCCTTCGCCATCTCCCGCGGCATCGCCTCCGGTGCCGCCGATGGCGGCGAAAGCTTCATCGAGCCGCTCCGTCGCCCCGGCCGCATTGTCGATTTCGGTATTCGCGCCCGCCATGGCCTCCCGAAGCGCCGCGATGGACGCGAGGGGCGCGCCCGCCAACTCTCCCAGCGCCGTCGCCGTCTCTCGCGCACCGTCTGCGGCAGCGCGCGCATCCTCGGCGAAAGCCGAGAGACCGAAATCCGGCGTCGCGAAGTTATCGGTCTCGAACGCGGCGGCGAAGGCATCACGCGCTGCATTGCCAGCCCGGCTCGCGGCGCCCGCAAACTCGTTCTCGATCCGGCCGAGATCGACGTCCGGCACCAGTTCGATGGCCCGCTCGATGCCGATCGCCGCCAGACCCGCATTGACGCCATCGAGGAGCGAATTGATGCCGTCGATCGCGCCGTTCAGCATCGATTCTAGCCCGGCTACAGCCAAGTTCGCCGCCTGGATCGTCAGATCGCCGATGGCCCGAGGCAGGTTGCTCCAGATGACGACCATCGCATCGAAAGCGCCCTGAAACGTCCCGATGGTACGATTGCCGAAGGCGACGACGGCCTCGAGCGACGCCTGCAGCGCGTCGGCGATGCTCGCTTGAATGCCACTCCAGGCGGCGTCGATCCGCGCTTTCAGGACGCCGGCCAGCAGTCCGATCCTGTCCCAGACCTCGGCTGCCACGTCGCCAAGAAGGCCAAGCGCGGCGCCGAAGCCGCCGGTCGCCTGCACCAGCCGACCGAACTGGTAGATCAGCTCACCCGCCGCCACGATGAGCGCCCCGATCCCCGTTCGGATCAACGCGCCGCGCAGGAAGACCAGCGCGGTGGCAAGACCGCGAACCGAGGCGGCGGCCACAACCATCCCGCCTACCCATCGTCCGGCCATGAAGGCGGCGAAGGCGGCAGCAATCGATGCCAGACGGCCGATGTTGTCGAACAGAAGCCGAATGCCCTGGCCAAGCGGACCGGCCGTGCGTGAGATCGCCGCCAGCGCGTCGGCCACGGCTTCGAGCGCCGGGGCGGCAGCAACGGCCAGCTGGTTCGACAGCCCGCGCCAGATCAGACCGAGGCGTGAGATCGCATCGTTCGTCCGCTCGATCTGATCGGCGTCCTGTTCGGACACGACCACGCCGAAGTCGCGAACGTCCTGTGTCGCCTGACGGAGAGTCGCCGTGTCGATCCGGGAGATGGCAATGCTGCCTTCCTCGCCGAACAGCTGCCCGGCGACCGCCGCCCGCTCGGCCGCGGGCACGAAGTCTTCGATCGCCTGATTGATACGACCGACACGCTCATCCAGCGGCAGGGCGAGCAAGGCCGAGGCCGAGAGCCCGAGCCGTTCGAGCGCCGCGACGGCAGGACCGGTCCCGGCGGCCGCCTGGCTGAGGCGGCGGGTGAGGTCCTTGGTCGCCTGCTCGATGCCGGACATCGACACGCCGGCCAATTCGCCGGCTCGTTCGAGAACCTGAATGCTCTCGACGGTCGTCCCGAGCGATTGGGCGAGCTTGGCCTGCGCATCGACTACCTGAAGACTGGAGCGGATCATGGCCGCAGCGCCCGCGGCGAAGGCGGTCGCCGCAGCGGCGGCTGCGATCTGCACGCGCCGATAAAAGGCCGCGACACGGCCGTTGGCGGCGTCCATCTCCCGCGACAGCCGACGGAAGCCTTGCTCGCCCGCATCGCCGATGCCCTGCAGTTCAGCACGGACTTCACGCCCTCCGACCACGGCAAGGCGAACGGAGACGCGTTTCTCAGCCATCTTGATCAGTCCTGATTTGCGCGTTCAGCCCGCGCACCATCATGCCCTCGACCTCGGGCAGCAGTTCCGCGCAGACGAGCGTGTCCACTCCAAGCGCGTGCGCACAGGCGAGAGCGGCCGTCATGTCGAGCCCGAGGATCGCACCGGGGACGGCACGCAGTTGCCCCGTGAGCTTTTTGGCGAGATCCCAGACCTGCCAGCCTTCGACCGTCTGCGGACGGTTCAGGACGGCGGGGCATTCGCTGCAGGTGCCGCGACAGGATCGGCAATACTGGTCGCCCCCGCTGAAGTGCCATTCGGCGAGGGCGCGGAGCCGTTTTTTTCCGCTTCCAGCAACAGGCCCTTCGACACGTAGCGGAGCTGGAAGGCCTCGAAGATCGGCAGGATGTCCAGCAGCGCTTCGATGCCTTCCGGTGTGACCGGGACGGGCTCGCCCTCGGCGTCGCCCACCCCTTCCCATTCCAGCACGACCAGCCGTGCCAGGGCCTTGGCCATGGTGACCGCGATGGTCTCGTTCGACGCGCCCTCGGGCAAGGCAGCCACCGCCGGATCACTGCGGGCGGCGGCCATGAGCGAGGTGGTCAGGGGAGCGACGCGCACGCGCACGTCATATCCGAGGTCGAGCCAGCTCGGCTCGCGCGACAGGTTCAGGCGGATCATGGGAATGGCCTCAGGTGTAGCTTGTGACGTCGTTTAGGAGGTGAGCGCGCAGCATCGTGCCTTCGCTGTCATCGTAGGCGGCGCGCCAGTCGAAGCTCGCCTCGACCCCGCCGGGGCCGGAGACGGCATATTTGGGTTTGGGCAGAAAGACTCGCGGCAGCTCGAAGCGGAGCGCGTAGCCCTCCGGGAAGGTGAACCCGTATTCGAGCGCCACGGGATCGCCATTGGCGGCCTCGGCCACGAGCGTCGCACCATCGAAGCGAACCGACATCGATCCTTCCGCCGAGGCAAAGGTCGGATCGGCCGCCTCGATCTTGCCGTCCTCGCGGATCACCCGGACGCGTTCGAGATTGTTGGAGAAAGTCAGACTGCCGCCCGTGACGCCGGCGAGCGCCGCACCGCCGCGCCGGATGAAGCCGCGCCCCTGGCTGAAGCGCCGGAGCGCGTAGGCCGTTGGATTGGCATCGACCGTCGCCGAGAAGCGTTCCTCGCCTTGAGCCACGAGCTGGAGACGGGCGTTTGCCGGTCCCTCCTGGCCCATCTCGAAGTTCAGGCTCTCCATCACGGTGCCGAGGTGACGGAAGAACACCGGTGTCGTGAGCTTCGGATGGCCGACTTCGATCGTGTAGCTCGGGATGTCGTCGGCGCCGCTCTCCCAGACATGCGAATAGCCGCCGCCCGTCAAGGTCGGTGAAGGGACATTCGCCGCCGATGCAGCGATGGTGAAGCCGTTGCCAGACGGGCCTGCCGTGTCGAACGCGATCACCAGCGTCTGCGTGCTGGTCGGCCGGGAATACGTGCATTTGGCGATTTCGGGATCGCCCGATGCGTTGAGGTCGCTGACCAGCTGATCGACGGTCTGCGTGACCGTTCCCTGGATCTGCGTCTCCTCTGCGCCGGCAGTACCGGAGACGAACGTCCAGACCGTACCGTTCAAGGTGACCGTGTCGCCTGCCGTGGGATTGACGGCGAAGACGATCGAGCCGCTGGCGTTCGTGGGCGCGGTCACCGGGTCTCCGAAAAGGCCCGTCAGCCAAAAGCCCGTTCCACGCAGGTCTAGCGGAATGTCGAGCTGGCCCTCGTCGGTGATGAGGCCGCGATAGGGATCCTGCGCATTGCGCCCGCGTCCGAGCAGCGGGTCGTCCCCGAGCGGCTGGGCCGAGGAGAGATCGGTCGATTTGAAATCGAGGCTCTGATAGCCGGTGAGCGGCGCGACCCCGTAGCTTGCCTCCCGGCACGCCTTGAGGGTGGCGTCCGCGCCATATGCGCGCGCCTTGGGCATGGATGACTCCCGTCTTGTCTGTGATTGGGTCGTGGTTGGGTCAGGCGGTGAGCGGATCGCTCACCAGGTATTCGATCGTGACGATGATCCGGGCGGTCAGCATCGGCGGCGCTCCTTCGAGAGCGAGCGCACCCGTTTCCGGGGCTGACGGCGTCAGGTTCTCGGCGAGGCCGCCGAGCGTCTCATCGACACGCAGGGCGGCCCCGATCGCACCAAGCAGCTGATCGAGCGCCGCTTCGCCGCCGCCGCTGGGATCTCGCGGCACATAGACTTCGAACTCGACCCGGTGCGCGTAGAACTCGGTGCGGGGATTGAGGGTGATATCGGGTTCGCCGGGCTCGCCATCGCGCAGGATGACGAGACCGGCGGCAGGCACCTTCTCGGGCAGCACCTCGTTGCGCCGCACCGGCGCCGCCAACTGCCCCGCGAGAACAACCGAAAGCGCGGCGAGGATCTGTTCACGTCGAGACATCAGCGGCTCCCGTCCTCATCAGAAATCCAGTTGCGCACGACCAGACTGGGTAGCCGGCTCACCCAGCGCTCGGCAGCGCCGGCCACCTCGAGGCGTTTGCGGATCGTGACCTGCGGAACCAGGATGAACATCGGCACGGTCACCAGTCCTCGGCCCGTCCGGAGTGCGGAAGCGCTCGCGCGAGAGAAGCCACCGCGCTTGCCTGTCCGGGCACGCATCCCGTCAGCCACGAGGAGAGAGGGACTGCGTCGTCGATAGACGAAGCGCAGCCGTTGCCCGGTCCGTCGCTCCCATCCACCCGGCGTGATCTTCCGGCCGCCATCCCCGTACCGGCCAGCGGCCGCCGTCGGGATCGCGAGGAAGAAGCCGTTCTTCGAGCGAATGGTCGCGCCGTCCTCGTAGATGCGGATGATGCCCGGCGCCTTGGACCAGACGAGTCCCGCCGCCCGGATGCTGTCTTCGCCCTTGGGGTAGACTTGTCCGCGCCAGGTACGCGCCAGTCTGAGCCCCAGCCCCGCCGAGGTGACCTGCGTCCGGAGCTCGGTCTTCAGGCCTTCGGTGGCCTGTGAGATCCCGGCCGTGACAGCCTTCTCGGCGGACTTGATCTCGTCGCTCATCAGCTTGCCGAGGTCGCCTATCGTGCTGACCGAGAACCTCATGCCTCGCGCAGCTCCGCCGTCCAGATCAGTCGCTCCGCGTCCCGGCTCGGTTCCCCCTGGACGACATAGGAGACACCGTCGAACTGGAACCCGTCGCCTTCGGCGAGGCTGGGAGCATCGGCGACGCGAATGTCGAGCAGCGTCGTAGCGGCATGCAACCGTGTCTCTCCGAATTCGAAGACACGGTCGGGCCGGCGCAAGACGACCCGAACGGAGACGGCGCTGCCGCCCTTTGGCGTAAAGGTCGCGTCCCGCGCCATGTTCGGGTCGGCAAACAGCGACTGGAACGCAGCGGCGATGGCCGACATCAGAAGCTGCCATTCAGGCGAACCCGCCCGATGACGTCACCGGCGCCACCGGCGACGGCTTCGGTCGCAACGCCGATCAGCGTATTGGCGGTGGCGGTCTTCGTCGCCTCTTTGTTGGTGTTGTCCCAGTAGACCTTGTCGCCCGCGGCCCAGGCCTGCGAGGCGACCTTCTTCAGGTCGAAGACGCCGACGAGCGACGCCTCGACGGTCTCGCCGAGGGCAGCGCTGCCCGCCGCCACGCCAAAGATGGAGCCGACGAGCAGGCCGTCGCCGGAAACGACCGCATAGGGCGCGGTCAGGGTGATGGTGTTGCCGGGCTGGACGTAGTTTTTCATGGGCTTGATCCTCTTGGAAAGACGAAGGGCGGCCCGTCAGGACCGCCCATCTCGTAGGGGTTCAGGTGTCAGGGACGGGGCCGGATCAGGCGCCCGGGTTCTTGTAGAGGCCGCGCCAGTCGATGGCCTTGGCGCCGAAGTCGAGGCGGCACTTGATCTCGACCCCGTCGACGTCGAAGCCATTGCGCGTCTCGATGTAGGCGCCCTGTTGGCCTTCGAGATAGGCGTACTCGATCGTGTCGATCTGGTTGGGGCTGGCGGCCAGATACCAGGCGGTTTCGCTGCCTGCATCGAGACGCGGCTCGGCGATGGGGCTGAGCGTGCGGATCGACTGCGGCACCACGTTGCCGCTCGACGCGGGCACAAGGTTCTGCGCGACCAGCTGCTCGGCCTTCAGTTCCAGAGATGCCGGCACGATCAGGAAGGCCGGGCGGATGTTGAGCACCGTCTTCTTGTCGAGCCCGGTCTGCTTGGCCATCGCCGCACGAGCCGCACCGACGCTTGTGACATCGAGCGCCGCGCCAGTGCCCGCGAGGTTCTTGTGAGTCGTGTGGAACAGCGCATTGCCATCGGCCATGGCCGGGTTCGAGGTGATGATGCCCCAGACCACGTCCGACTCCAGCTGGGCGATGGAGTTGCCGTACAGCGCCGGGATCCGGGTGAAGGCGTCCAGATCGTCGTTGATCAGCACCTGCCGGGTGATGGCGACGACCCGGCCGTAGGTCTTCACGCGGTAGCTTTCCTTGCTCTCGCCGAGCGTTCCGCGCTTGAACTCGCCGCTCTCGCCCACTTCCAGGAGCTGCGGCGCCTCGCCGAGCTGCACGCGGTGCATCGCCTTGAAGTCGGTCGCCAGCACCTGACGGCAGAAGAGCGCGAAGGTCCGCGGATAGGCCTCGTAGGCCTGCCGGAGCGTCTTGTTGGTGACGGCCGCGAGGATCTCGGGGAAGTCCGAGGTCGAATGCAGCGCGCGCGTCGCCACCTCGTCACGCGAGAGCCCCCGCGTGTTCACCCCGGCATTGCCGAGGCTTTCGCGGGCGAGTTCCAGCAGCGTCATGCCGCGATACTGACGCGCAGCGTCCTCAAGCGGGAACAGCGTCGGGCTGTAGCGGTGCAGAAGCGCATTGGCCACGGCATCGCGGCGGGTGATGCGCTCATCCCGGCCGCCGAGCGGGACGGAGACTTGGCCGAAGGTCCGCGTCTCCTCAGACTTCGCTGCGACCTGATCGAGGATCAGGCGACGCGCTTCGTCGAGACCAGTGCCGCGCTTGACCAGATCCTCGGCGAAGCCGCGTTCGAGGTTCAGGCGACCGGCCAGATCGTAGATGGTCGAGACACGCTCACGTTCGGCTTCGCGGGCGCGGTTCGCTGCGGCATCGGGATCCGGGATATCGGGCTTGGGGGTCTTCGGACGCGCGCGGGTCTGCGTGTCGGCCGCGCTCGGGGGCGTGTCGGTCATGGTGGTCTCCTCGGTCGCTGCCGTTTCGCTCGTCTGGTCGGCCACGACCTCTTCAGTCGCGGCCGGGGTCTGGGTCTTCTCCGTCATCGGGGATGCTCCTTGCGGGTTTGAGGGCGCGTCCCGGCGGTGAAGGACGCAGGTTTCAAGAGGGCTCTGGCTGCGGAAGCCCGCGGCGGGGTCGGCCCCGACCGGGACCGCTGAAATCTCGAACGGGGTCCAGTCCACCGCCCGCCAGAGCTCCCGCCCGCCGTCGGGTTTCGAGATGTCGAAGCGATGGACCTGGTAGCCGATGGAGACCGCGCGGATGTGCCCGGCCTGGATGTCGCGCCAGATCGGCTCGACATCGGCGCGCTCGCTGATGCGGACCTGCGCGATGCCGCGGCCGTTCTCGATCCGCGCGGAGCCAGGCACCACCGAGCCGATGACGGCGTCGAGTGTGTCGATCTCATGCACCTTCAGGAACGGCGAGCCCGCATTCAGCCGGTCGAGGCGCACATGGGCAGGGTCGAGGCTGAGTTCCTCGTCGTAGGGCTCGCCGAAGAAGCTCGCCCGCCGGACGCGCGCGCCCGCCGACCAGATCACCTCGACGGTGCGTGCGTCGGCATCGACGGTGTTCGGCGCAAGCTCCGCCGACCGGCGAAGCGCCGGCAGTTCGATCATCGTGTCCATGAAGTCAGTCCTGTTGCGCGGTGTCCGGCTGCCCCTGGTCGGGTTCCGGATCGGTTGCCGGGTCGCTCGATTGCGCGCTGCCGGTCTTGGTGACGCGGCGGGGGTCGCTGTCGAGCACGAGCCCGAGGGCGTCGAGCTTGGCGTTCGTCGCGGCGATCTCCGCCAGCACGGCGTCGGGATTGCGGCCCTGCCGGGCGATCACCTCGGCCAGAGTCATCGTGCCCGAGCGGATCGCCAGAAGGTTCGCCATCGCGTCCTTCTGCGGGTCGACCGCCTCGAACTTGGGCGGCGACCATTCGACCGGCACGTCCGGTGTCGGGATCTGCCCCGCGGCCCATGCGGCCTCGGTGAACCAGCGCCAGACCGGGGTGCACAGCATCGGAATGAAGAGCTGCCACTGGACAGCGTCGATCATCCGACGGAACTCGACGAGCCCCGCCCGGATGGAGGAGTAGTTCACCTGACTGAGATCGCCGGTGAGTAGCTCGTAGGGCACCCGGAACCCGGCTGAGATCGTGTGCAGGCTGGCGCGCTTGTATTCGCCATAGCCGCCGGTGGCGGCCGGCTGGTTGAAGCGGATGTCCTTGCCGCCGCGGGCGTAGGCGATTAGCCCCGGCTCGAACTGCTCAACCCGGTTGCCGTCGGCGTCGACCACCGCCGGGGCGATGCCCTGCTGCGCCTCGTCTTCGCCGAAGACGATGGCCGTGACGCAAGCCTCGGTCTTCTTGCGGACGATCTCGGCCACCTCGTAATCGTCGAGATCACGAAGGGCGCGGATCACCGGCGCACCCCACGGGACGCCACGCGCCTGCGTGCGCTGCTTCTCATAGACATGCACGATCTCGCTCGCCGGGACCGGGCGGCTCTGCAGGCCGTTTTGCAGGGCGCCATAGGCGTCGCCCGGATGCTCGGCATGGAGCCAGTAGGCCCGGCGCCTGCCGAGCGGATCGAACTCGATCCCCTGCACGAGGCGGCCCGCACCGAGCGCGCCGGATTTGGTGGCGTCGAGGAAATCGGCCTCCAGCACCTGCAATTGCAGCGGGACGGCAAGGCCGTCCGCAGCGCGGCGCAGGCGACGGCGCACCAGCACTTCGCCGGCCTCGACCATCTCACGGCAGATCAGCGTCTGAAGCCCGTAGAAGTCGAGCTGGCCATCGGCGTCACAGGCCTCGGCCCATCGTTCGAAAAGATCGTCGACGCGGCGGTCCAGCGCCTCGTCCCCGCTGGCGGCACGCGGCATGATGCCTGCGCCAACGATGTTGTTCACCAGCACCGCAACCGCCTTGGCCGCGTGCGGGTTGTTGCGGACGAGATCGCGCATCCGATCACGCAAGAGCGCCCCGGCCACGCCGATCTCGGTGTCAGCCGAGGATCCCGGTGCACGCCAGCCCTCCGTGCGGCGTCCTCGCGCGGCGCCTTCGTAGCCGCGCGCGAGCGTCTCGAACGCCTGTCGCGCCAGGACCCGCCGCGCGGCGGCCCGAGGGGCGACCGAAGCGATGGTGCGGTCGAACCAGTTCGCCGCCATCAGCGATCCCCGCGCGAGAAGCCCGCGAGCCCGGCGACCGGAAGCGGCCGCCCCACACTCGCAATCGCGCGCTCGATGGTGCGGATGCGGGCGAGCAGATCCTCCGCCGAGCCGTAGTCCACGGACTTGCCGTCATAGCTGACGCGGGTCGTGCCACTGGCATAGGCCCGGCGCAGTGCCGAAAGCTCGGTTTCGGTCCAGTCGGTCATCTCAGAACCATCCTTCTCGCCGCCCGATCCAGTCGGAACGGCGCTTGCCTTGGGGTACCTGTCCCGGCCTGTGGATCTGCCCGGCGGGATCGCTGTCTGTAGGGGCCGCCCAGAGCTGGTCCTCGAGGTCACGCCATTTCTCTTCGGGCCAGCGGTCGGCACCTGCGATCCAGGCGGCCGCGCGGGCGTAGACCCGGCAATCGAGCGCCTCGTTGCGCTCGCGCAGCTTCTGCCATTCGAGGTTGGCGAAGCCGCGCTTCGTGCGCACCGTAACCAGCTGTTCGGCCACGACCTGCTTCAGCCACTCGCTCTCGACCCATGTCGGCAGGTGGATCGTGCCGGGCGGGAACGCCGCGCCCTCGGCACGTTCCTCGGCCGTCGGGCGCTCCAGCCGCAGGAAGCGGTAGGTTTCGGCCTTGAAGGTCGAGACCGCCACCGTCCAGAGCCGGGCGCCGCGACGCAGGCGCTTCCCGCCCTCGGTCGCATCCACGAAAGTGGGGCCGGAGACCGGACTGGAGCGATTGAAGCCTTCGAGCCCCTTGACTGGCGCGACCTGCGCAAAGCCGACTTTGCGCGACCAGGCGTAGACGGCCGGGGCTTCGTAGCCCGTGTCGATGGCGAGCCGCGCGATCCGAAGGTGCGCGCGGTTTTCATGCGGCCACGACCGGTCGAGGAGTGCCGTCAACTGTTCCCAAGCATCATGCCGGTCCGGCCCGCCCTTGATCACTACGTGATCGACGAGCCAGCTCTCCAGTCCTCGGCCCCAGGCCCAGACATCGACCTCGATGCGGTCCTTCTGGACATCCGCACCCGCCGTCAGGAACAGCCCGCCCGCTGGCACCGTGCCTGGCCGCCACGCTTCTCGGCGGTCGTAGAGCCGCTGCCAGTCCGGCGCCTCACCGGTCTCGACCCATGTCTCGCCGAGGATGGTGTTGCGGAACGCCTTGATCGCCTCGTCAGAGCCTTGCGCCGCCTCCCAGCTGCGCGCGATCCGGGACCAGCTGAGCCAGCCCACCGGCGAGTAGAGTGCAGAGAGGTGGTAGCCGACCGTCGTGGGATCAGCGGCCGTGGCGGTTGCCCGCCATTCGCCGCGCTCCAGCATCGCCGTTTTGTGATACTCTGCGATGGGCTGATCGCAGCTCTCGCAGAGATACTCCGCCGTTTCCGGCTTGCCCTTCTGCCAGCGCAGCCGCTCGAACTTCAGCCACTGCATCGCCCCGCAATGCGGGCACGGGACGAAGTAGCGACGCTGGTCGGACGCCTCGAACTCGCGCTCTATGCGGCTGAGCCCCCGGATCGTCGGCGTCGAGACCAGGAACACCTTGCGCCGGTGGGCGAAGGTCAGCGACCGCGCCTCGGCCAGGGTCACCGGATCGCCTTCCTCGTCGGCTGAGGCCGGATAGGCATCGACCTCATCGAGGAAGATGTAGCGCGCGGGGGTCGAGCGCAGGCCGACCGCAGAATTCGCGCCGGTCATGATCAGGATGCCGCCCGCGAATTCCTTGGACAGCATTGTGTTCCCGGCGTCGCGGGATCGGGCCGGTTTGACCCGCTCCCGCAGCTCCAGGCTTTCGTCGATCAGCGGGTCAATCCGCTGCCGCGAGTTGCGTTTCGCCAGTTCCACGGTCGGCTGGACCGCGAGCATGGGGCCCGGCGCCTGGTGGATCGCGAAGCCGATCCAGTTGTTGCCCGCTTCCGTCGCCCCGACCTGCGCGGCCTTCATGAACACGACCCGTTGCGCCGCGTCTCCGGGCGACAGCCGGTCCATGATCTCCCGCATGTAGGGCGTTCGCATTGTGCGGTAGCGGCCCGGTTCGGCCGAAGCGCGGGACGCCAACATCCGGTGCCGGTCCGCCCATTCCGAGACGGTGAGGTCGGGATCCGGTCGGATCCCGTTGCCCCAGGCGCGCAGGATCTCAGCCGCGCCTTCGAAATCCCTCAAGCCATCTTCATAACCGGAAATAGGGCCGGACCTCGGCGAGTTCGTCGAGGTGGGCGCGTACATGTTTCTCCAAGGCCTTCTGCATGGTGGCCGCCTCCACGCCGAGTTCGGCCGCCATCAGCGCCGCCGCGCGCGCCGGCCAGTTCACCCAGGCATCGCGCTCCTCGCGTGCCAGCCGGAACACGACCGCAACCGCCCGGGCGCGGTCGACGAGTTCTCCCTTGAGCTTCTGAAGCCGGATGCGTCGCTCCTGGGCCTTCAGCACCTCATTCGCGGTCTTGGCCTGCAGGAAGGTCGTGCCGCTGCCGACGGGTGGCGCGGCAAGCCCTTGTTCCCGCAGAGTGTCGCCAACGGCGGACACGGCCGCGTCGGGTACCGGCTTGAGCTTGGACGCCATGGTGCGCCGGGACTTCGACGGGTCCGTCATCGCCGCCCGGCGTGCATCGCTCGCCTCTGCGTCGATGCTGCCGTCTTCATGGAGGACCAGCCGTCCAGCCGCCTTCGCCTTCTGGATCGCGCCCCGCGAGAGACCGACGCGCGCGGCGTATTGGCGCTCGCTCAGCCCCTGCATGGCGTTCTCCGATTATTGTTCAAATTCAGGTGCTTATCGAGTTGATAAGCGGTTCGGACAGAGCGAACGTGGCTTTCGAGAGCACGCTGCAACTCGCCACGAGGAGCCACAGAGATGACCCACCGCGCCACCGACAACTCGAAGGCACTCGACGCCTTCATCGCCGCCAAGCTGGAGATCGACACCATGCTGGAACGCCTCAAGGCGCTCAGCGACGACCACTTCGAGACCAGTCCCGACGAGATCAACTGGGGCCATGTCGGCTCCCTGAGCCACTACCGCGACAAGCTGCGCGAGATCACCGACATGGCGTTCCGCGAGAGCGAGCACGCCGCGTGAAATCCTGCACCTGCCTGAACTCCGGCCGCGCCGTGCCGCGCGGCTTGGGGTCGTAGAAGGGCCGCGACGGTCGCGGTCCCGACCAAGGAGACGACCCCATGACCAAGCTCACCGACACGCAAGCCGTAATTCTCAGCGCCGCCGCTCAGCGCGACAGCTACAATGTCCTGCCGCTTCCCGGTTCCCTGCGCGGAGGCGCCGCCACCAAGGTGGTGGAGACGATGATCGCCAAAGGCTTCATCGAGGAAGTCGATGCCGACGTCCGCAAGGGCGAGCTTGTCTGGCGCGAGACCGGGGACGGTCACGGCACCACGCTGGTGGCGACCGACGCAGGCCTCGCCGCCATTGGCATCGAGCCCGAGGGCACCAGCACCGCGCCCGAAAGCGCGCCGGACACCCCCGCCGAGCAGACGGAAGCGCCCAAGGCGCGGATACCGCGAGAAGGCACCAAGCAGGCCGCGCTGATCGCGATGCTCCGCGCGCCGGGAGGTGCGACCAT
>JACADY010000035.1 GCA_013389115.1 Alphaproteobacteria bacterium | reverse complement strand
CTCACCGAGAACAACCTATTGAGGCTCCACAACTAGAGCGTAGGGTTAAACGATGACCCGCGATCCATTCTTCATGACGAAAGAGGAACGCTTTGAAGCGGCGGAGCAGCGGATCAGAACATGTGCGGAAGAGCGCAACGACCGGTTAGATCTAGGCAATCTCGAATTGCATGGCTTTCCGGCACCTATCAGCAGACTGAAGCATCTTAAGGTGCTCATCGTGTCGGGCAACAAGGTTGGTCCGGAAGGTCTGAAACAGTTGGCCGGTCTGACGCAGCTCCAATCGCTGGGAATGAGGTACTGCGGCTGTGGTCCTGAAGACATGCGATTTCTGGCCGGGTTGACCAACCTTGTGTCGTTGGACCTGGAAGGAAACGATATTGGATCGCACGGCGCGCAGTACCTTGCAGGAATGACAGAGCTGACCTGGCTGAACTTGTGGGGGAACGAAATCGGCGGGGAGGGCGCTCGTCACTTGGCGGGCTTGAGGAAGCTGAAGGGCCTCAACCTCCGGCGCTCCCACATTGGTGCAGAAGGCGCAGGCCATTTGCGGGGACTGACCGAGCTCACATCCCTGGATTTAGACTTCGACCGCATTGGCCCTGAGGGAGCCCAGGCGTTGCCCGGCCTCACAAAGCTGACATGGCTGGGGCTGGCGTCGAACCAGATTGGTCCCGAAGGGGCTCAGAACCTGGCTGGCCTCAAGAACTTGACGACTCTGAACCTCAACGAAAACGGCATTGGAAGCGAAGGCGCCAGGCACTTGGCGGGGCTGTCACAGCTGGACTGGCTGAATGTCTCGCAAAACAATATAGGCCCTGAGGGTGCAAAGTATTTGGCGGGGCTGACGCAGCTGACGTCGCTCTATATGTACGGCGACGCCATCGGTGCAGAAGGTGCACGGCACTTGTCCGGCTTGTCGAAGCTGAAGACACTCTTTCTGGCAAACAATGAGATCGGGGACGAAGGTGTCAGGTCCTTGGCCGGGCTTACGGCATTGGAAGACCTCAATCTGAGTCACTCTGGGATTAGCGATCTGAGCCCGCTCCTGCACCTTAAGCGGCTAAAAAAGTTTACGCTACAAGGCGGCGTGTTTCTGGACCCGTGCCCTGCCTTCTGGCGTCTGCCGTCTTTGTTGTGGGCGTCCGTCTCGGATTGCCACTTGGGGAATGTGCCAGCGGACATTCTCGCCAGAGACACAAGTGAAGACTGCTTGGACGAGTTGCGCGCCTTTTTCGATGCAGTGGACAAAGCCAACTGAGGCAGCGAGGTCGGCCGCCTTGTGGCCATCCAGACGCGCTTTACCCTCAGGGCCAATGTGATGGAGCCGCTGGCCCGCCCCAATTGCGCAGCCAGGTTCTAGATGACAGCTGAGGCGTGTGCGAGGGAAGGCCGATCCGGACGCCCAGACGCTTCGTGGTCTTGAGGCTGAGAACACCAAGCTGAAGCGGCTGGTAGCCGATGCGATGCTGGACAATGTGGCGATAAAGCACCTTCTTGGAGAAAATGGTGATGCCCGCGCAGAGGCGCCTTGCAACCTCGCGCACGACTTAGGACCCAGCTTAGGTCCGGCGCGAGACCGCAATAAATAATCCAACGATATCAATACATAATGGCGGAGCCGGAGGGTTTCGAACTGCTGTCCGCCTCTGGCTTCTGGGTAGCGTGCGCGTCCGGTATATGCAAGTAAAACACAGGCTTATAAATCATCCGTGTACATCGATGTCTTTTGACGTTTTCTGAAATCCACTTCTTTGTGTGGGACGTAAAGTGGGACGGATAGTGTGGGGCGCACATGGGCAGAATGAAGGCGCGAATGGTGTCCAGTCTCAAGGAGCCCGGCCGCTATACGGACGGGCGAGGGCTCATGCTCGTGATTGCCCGGGATGGGTCACGCAAGTGGGTGCTGCGCGTACAGGTGCTCGGCAGGCGCCGGGATTTGGGCCTCGGCTCCGTCCAAGACGTCAGTCTTGCGGATGCGCGCGAGAATGCCGAGGCGCTGCGCAAGCTCGTGAAGGTCGGTCGCGATCCCGTGGCGGAAAAACGCGCAGCCCGGATCGTCGACATAGTTCCCACTTTCCGGGAGGCGACGCTCGCCGTTCATGCTGAAAACGTGGCACGGTCTGTGTTTCGTAGGGGCAGGGCGTCGTTGAGACCAAAGAATGCGGAGATCAGCGCCGCCTCGCGACGTCTGCGTGCCGCTTGGTCGTGACGGCGGTGGCCGTGGTGTCGGTCTGCGAATAGGTGTCGAGCGTGCGCTCATAGTCGGCGACGGCCAGGGCGAAACCCACGCTCTCGCAGCCCGTCAGAACAATCCCGCAACACATGAGCGCTGCGGACGCCAACGGAGACTTCATGACGTCGTTCAAGGGCTGCTCCCTCGCTGCCGCTGCCCGACACCGTCGACCCCAAGACAGGCGCGAATCCGATCATGCTCGGACTCTAGGGGTACAGATGGCAGGTGATCCATGGTCTGTGTGGAGGATCCAGCCGACCAGAGCTAGCTCTAATTAGGCCAAAGGCTATTCAATCTTGACCAGCATTTCTTGGTCCGCGTCTGCTTTCGCGCAAGGCGCCGGGCGTAATCCCAGTCGATCGTTTGAAACTGCGCGCAAAATTTGAGGGGCTGTCGTATCCAAGCTCATGGGCGATGGCGCCGATGGACTTCGTGGTGCTCGTGAGCATCTCCCGCGCACGGCTGAACCTGACCTCCTCGACTAGCTTGCGATAGGAGGTGCCGGATTGCTCCAAGTGGCGACGCAGGGCCCGCTGGGAGTAGCCAAGCGATGCGGCGGCCTCGCGGAGTGACGCGCCCATATTGCCGTTCGCTTCGAGAAAAGAGACGACTTGGCTGCGCAGTGTCGTTTTAAAGCCAGCCTCGGCGGCAAATTTTTCGCATATCGCCAGCAGCCTCGCATGATTGATCGGGTCGGCGCCCGGCAGGGGCTGGTGCAAGAGCTCTGATGGAAACACCAGCAGGTCGACTTGCGCGTTGAAACGCACGGGAAAACCCAAGTTTGACGCCACTCCCGCCCAGCCGTCCGGCTCGCTGACCCTCAAATCCCCGCGCGTGGCGACTGTCGGCCGGCGGAGCACCTCCTTGAGTAGGCGGTTACAACTGATCAGGGATGCGCTTCCCACAAAATAAGCGATATCGCCAAGCGGCAGCTTCGGGCTGAGACGGATTGCCGTTTCGCGGGTTTCGCCCGCCGATGATTGAGGGAGTAATACGAACTCAATATTTGGGAAGGTCAGGAAGGCGTAGCGGCTCGCAATCTCCAGTGAGTCCGCGAAGGTAGGGGCGTTCATCATGGTATACGCTGCCGCACCGATGAAGCCCGGATCGAATTTCAGCGCGAGCGTGACGCCGAGATGTGGGTCCCCGGTCTGCTCGATCGCATTGAGGATCAGTCGACGCAGCGCCGTCAGACCGAACCTGTGATCGGGATCCGAAAGCAGCTCCTCGGTCAACCCGGTACCGGCGAGCAGCGCCATGGCGCAATAGCCTTCCTCGCGCAACGTGCGGAAGATAAATCCGGGATAGTTCATCGGCAGGGCGGCATCTTCCTGCGTAAACATCTTCCTGGCCATCGAACGCCGTCCTGTTGCAAGCGACCGCGGCGCCGGTGCCCCGCGGCGATCCCATATCTGCGACATGCCCAGCGGCGGCGCAAGACAATTGCCAGAATAATCAGCTCCGGCGTCGATCGTCGATGGTCTTCCAAACTGGGCCCGGTGACCGCGAAGGAGCGGGCGTGCGGTCTCTGCGCGGAGGCCGTTTGAGAATGGGCTTAGAGGTCTAGGCGGCGTAGCCGCGGCCTCACCCCATGCCCAGATATCTCGGACAGACCGGCCGTGGAGCGCTTCGTCCGCCGCTTGAGTTTGACCAACCGGCGGCGTGTTAGACCGGTCCATGCCACGATCATGAATCGCAACGGGAACCCGGAACCTCTTTTCCAAGCGGGCTTCGGGACATATCCACTTCCCGCAAGCCCTGCGTTTGGCGGCCGCCACATCGGCGCGCGACGGCAAGTTGACTTTAGAACGGCCGCCCCAGGAACAGGAACACGGTCTCGCGCCCCCCTTCCGCATGGCCGTAGCCGATATAGGCCGGACCGAGCAACGTGTCGGCGCCGAGAAAGACCGAGCCGCCGACGATCACGTCATCGAGCGACGCGTCGTCTCGGTCTGCCCAGGCGTTCCCGGCCTCCACCGTCATGCCCGCGTACAACGGCACGCCGAAGAATGTTGGGTCCGCGTCGTTGATCTTCACCGCGTAGATCATGCCCGCTCGCCCATACGCCTCGCCCGACAATTCGTTGCGCTCAAGGCCTGACAAGTTGAACGGCCCGCCCAGGCGGAACAGCGCCTCGATCGTCGGCTCGCCGGTCAAGGTCGTGCCGCCTTCGGCATTCAGGATCAGCGTGTGGGACCCCCAAGACTCCGCGTGTGCAACCCCGACCTGGATCGTCTGGTAGTCTTCCCCGGCCCCCAACGCCTCCAGCGATTGGACCCAGCGCGCGCGGGCGCGCGTGCCGGTGCGCGCAAAGTAAGGCTGATCAAGCGTATCGATGCCGCCGGATACGGTCACTTGGCCGATATCGATGTCCAGGTCGTCGAGAGGCGCAAAGCCCTCTTCTAGGTTCGCCTTGCCTATGCCCCGCTCGATGCCGATGCGAATTTCGCCCCAATCCTCGAACTGTCGTCCAGCCTCCAGCGCCGCCGTCCCGTAATAGGCGCGGTACTCGCCGACCTTGTACCCGTCCGTCGCAAAAATCGGCACATCGCGCGCTTCAAAGCCAACCCGCGGCAGCACGAACCAGCTCTGCTTCGCATCGAGCGGCTGGAAATATTCCGCCTGGAGCCGTAGCGCGTCCCCGATCACGCCTTCGACCCGGAACTCCGCGTTGAACGAGTCGACCGCGGTGCGCGTGTAGTCGAAGCTAAGCAAATAGCCTGCCGAGCCGTCGAGATTCGTCTCGAGCGTCACGCCCGCACGAATGTAGTCATAGGCGCCCGGCCGCTCGATCACATTGATCTCGAGCCCCGTGCGCGTGCCGTCCCGCACGATCTTATGGTCAACACGCTCGAACGCGCCAAGCGCATAGATCTCCGTCAGGTCGCGGTTGAGTTGATCCGTGTTGAGCGGCTGGCCCGTCTTGACGTCAAGCCGAGCGGCGATCACCTCGTCGGCCAGCCGCGTGTCGTTCGAGATACTGATGTAATCGATTTCCGGCGGCGGCAGCGGCGCGGCAATCATCCCGCTCGATCGTGGAACGCTGTCCAGTCGTTCCTGCGCCTTTAAGGCGGCCTCGCGCCCCGGCGCGATGATCGTTGCTGCCTGGTCGAACGAGCTCGAACTGAACCCGGCAAGGTCGACCTCGATCAACACGTCCTGTGGCCTCATTTTCGCAATCTGCGCAGTTTCGTTCTGCACGATCAGCAGCGACAGTGATTGCGAAACCACATCCAGCGCCGTCTTGATCTCGTCCTTCGTCTTCAGCGTGTTGTTCAGCCTAACGACGATCACGATGTCGGCCCCTTCGGCCAGCGCAACCTCGACGGGGATGTTCATCGCCATCCCGCCATCGACCAACAGTCGATTGTCGTACGGCATTGGTGCAAACACGCCCGGCACCGAAAAGGACGCGCGAATGGCGCTCGCCAAATCGCCTGACTTCAAGACGACTGGTGCGCCGGTTTCGATGTCGGCGGCGACACACCGGAACGGCGTGCTCAAACGGTCGAAGTCTGCGACCGCGCCCTTCGCCCCTACCAACTCACGCAAGGTCAGCAGCAGATTCTGGTCGGAAACAAGTCCGCTCGGCAGGCTGAGCGTGCCGTCCTTCAGCCGGAACCGCGGCTTGACCGGAAAGTCCGCTTGATCCTGTTTCTGGCGGAACGACAAGCCGTCGCGCGGCGGCGTATCGTCGAACAGGGCCGCCCAGTCGATTTCGCGGACGACGGTTTCGAGTTCGTCGCCGCGATAGCCCACGGAGTAGAGCCCGCCCACGATCGCGCCCATCGAGGTCCCGACGACGAGATCGGGATGGATGCCCATGCGTTCCAATTCCTGGATCACGCCGACATGCGCAATGCCAAGCGCCCCGCCACCCGACAGGACCAGCGCGACCTTCGGACGGCTCCTTGTCCCGGTCCCCGGCTCATCCTGCGCGCTCGCACCAGTCGCGACAAGAAATCCAAGAGAACTACTGACGAACAACGCTATTGCTAAATGCAGCGCGCGCATTGATTTCCCGCCCCCGCCTTCCGGCAAACATGCCCAGCGCTCTGGTTAGCCGGCGGCGGCCCTGCGAACAAGCTCCAGCGCGGCCAAGAATCATTCAGTCTTGACCGCTGAGCGGCGGCGGTTGGCAAGCACCCCACTGTTGCATAGGGGCACGACGCCTTCGGCCGACTTGCGCCCTTCGAACGCAGCCCGTTCGGGCCACGATGGCGTGCTTGGATATACAGTCTCGACGGTATGGTATCCTTGAAATAGGGCGATACTCGCATGACACCCGCCAAATGATCAGCACAAAGAGGATTTCGCTTGCGGGGCGAAAGCGCGACGCGGGACGTCTTGCCAGTCGCCCGCTGCGACGGGGAAGCGCCGCTGCCGCATGCACGGCGGCGCCAGGGAATCGGCGCGCCGAAAGGAAACAACAGCGCGCTCAAGCTCTAGCACTATGCGCGAGAGGCCAAGGCCGAACGGCAGGCGGTGCGAGAGCTGTTAGGTGGGGCATACCTGACCCGCCTCCTTCAAGCGCGGCCGGTTTGGAAGCAACAAATCGTTCTGGAGAAGGAGGCAGGATATGGCGCGGAAGCGATACACGGCTGAGGACATCATTGGGAAGCTGCGGTCGGCGGAGATCTGGCAGGCGGAAGGCGTCAAGGTCGGCGAAGTCGTTTGCCGGCTCGGAGTGCAGTCGGTCACCTACTATCGGTGGCGCAAAGAGTACGGCGGCTTGGGCGTTGACCAGGCGTGCCGGCTGAAGGAGCTGGAGGCGGAGAACGCGGGGCTGCGCAAGGCGGTCTCGGACCTCAGCTCGACAAGATGATCCGGAGAGAGGCTGCTGAGGGAAACTACTGAGCCCCGCCCGCCGGCAGGCGTGCACCCAGCACGTCCGCAGCACGCTGGAGGTGTCCAAGCGGCGCGCCTGTGCGGCGCTCGGGCAGCATCGATCCACCCAGCGCAAGCGGCCGCGGGGCCGTGAGGACGAAGAGCGCCTGAGACGGCCGACATCATCGAGCTAGCGCGGTGCTACGGCCGCTATGGCTACCGCAAGATCGCCGCGGTCGGCGCCAAGACCGCCTAAATCGAACCGGGCAGTCCGTGGGAGAGCGGGTCCATTGAGAGCTTCAACGCCCGCCTCAGGGGTGTACTTCTGAACGGCGAGATCATCTACTTCCTAGCCGAGGCCAGGGTTGTGATCGAAAGCTGGCGTCGGCACCTCAACACCGTCCGCCCACATGGATTGCTGGGCTATCTGGCGCCAGCGCCCGAGGTGTTCGTTCCCTCACTCGCCGCATGGCCGGCTCCGCGAGCGCCGAGCGCTCCGCCAGCCATGCTTCGGCTAGCGAAGGAGGCGCCGCTCAACTAACATTCAATCCGGACCACCTCGTGGGGGCCGATCAGTGGTGATTGTAGTCTTCGAGCACGCCCTGCATCTCCTCTATGGGTTCGAACCACATCGTTCGTCCCTCGGCCTAGAAGCGCGTGTCGAGCAGCTGCGATGTAAGGGGGCACGGTTCAACGCGGAGCAGATAATCGTTATTCGGTGGAACACGAGATTCTGTCGTGAAAACCCATGATCGGTCCCTCTCAGGCGCCGGCGCGGACTCTGGCCAAAGGTTCGAAGCCCCTTTGGAAACCCCACAAGTGCAGATCAAAGGAGGGCGGCTAACGCGGGCCCGCAACGCCCCAAGGGGTTAGAGGGTGCTGGCGAGACGGAACCCCACGGAGATGGCTCGGTCCGTGGGAAAGTCATAATTGCGGGTCGCGGAGCGAAGGTCCTGGGGATTGTTGCCCCAAGAACCGCCGCGGAGAACGCGCAATCTGCTGTTGCCGCTCAACCACGGGCGGCCGTCATCCGGCCGGCCCGGCCCGTCATAGCTGTTGTTCCAGGCATCCTGGCACCATTCCCACACATTGCCGTGCATGTCGTAAAGCCCGAAGGCGTTTGGCGGGAAAGAGCCTACCGCGACGGTCTGTTTTCGATACTCTCCTCTCCGCCGGGCAGGACCATACGTGTAGGTCCCATCGTAATTCGCCTGGTCCGTTAAGATCGTCTCGCCTGTGTAAAATGGTGTGATCGTGCTTGCCCGCGCGACATACTCCCACTCGGCTTCGGATAGCAGGCGGTAGGTCTTGCCTGTCTTGGTGCTGATCCATTGCATATAGGCCTGCGCGTCATACCAGGACACGTTGATCACGGGGCGCGCTCCACGGCGGCCCCAGCCGTTGTCATCCGGCCGGTACCCGTTGCACCCGCCATCGGCCACACACGCATCCCATTCTGCGAAGGTGACCTCGAACCTGCCCACGGCAAAGGGCTTGGCGATCGTCACATACCGCTGGGGGCCCTCGTTGTTGGTGCGCCCCTCTTCGCCCTCGGGCGAGCCCATCGTGAAGCTGCCCGCCCGGATCACCACCATCTCCGGACAGTCGGTGCAGTCGCGGAAGACTGCCCCCGGCTCGCGTGTATCCCCTGCGTGGGCTTCCAAAACAAAGAACTGCAACCCGTCCCGCGCAAAGGCCAGCAGCGACAGGATGCCAAGCAGGATCAGGACGACTTGGACCGTCAAGGACAGCACAGGCTTCATTGCAAGCCCCACCGAAAGCGCCATGAGTTCATGAATGCTGCCGGATGACATGCCGGACTGCAAGACAGCTGATACGCGGCAGGCGTCCGTCCACGTTCTGCAACAGGCGCCAAGTTGCGGATAAGCACGCCTTGTGACAGTCGCGTGCTGGATAAGGACGCCAGGCTCCCGTCCCACGGACAGTTACCCCCGCCCTTGCGATCTGCACGGCCGGCGCTCCAGGAAAGCGGACCAATCTTCGACCGTGGAGCGGATCATCCGTGCCGCTGTCTCTTCGGCGGGGGTCATCGCAGATTCAAGGTCTTGGAACTTACCCAGCGGCACGGTCCCATTCAGACGGACCTCGAAGGCAGTTCCGGACCAGGTCGCCAAACTCCAGGCTGTAGCCTCTCGGCTCTTCCCGACCCCATCGACACCATCGACCGCGCATGCCGGAAGAATAGCGGAACTTCTGATCTCACCCATCCACGCGAGAGCGAGGGATTGCCACAGGAGGGTTGGGCCGCGAATAGGGCAAAGACTAGGATACAGCAGAAAGCGAAACAGAAAACTTCAATCTATACAATGATTTAACACGCATGATTGGCGGTAGAGAAAGAACAAACAAATGGCGGAGCCGGAGGGATTCGAACCCTCGATACGGCTTTTCAACCGTATAACGGTTTAGCAAACCGCCGCCTTCAGCCTCTCGGCCACAGCTCCATTCCATTGCCTCAGAGCCTCAAGAGGAGGCTGAAGGCCGTTATACTCAAGCCCGCTCGCGGGGCTCGCGGAGGCAGCCTCTCGGCCACAGCTCGGCTCTTTCACCTTTCGCCCTTCAATGAGGACCAAAGGCATCGACGATCCCGCCTGCATGAGAGGCTAGCAGGGGCCCGCCTTTCGGCGAAGCCCGAATTGGTGGCGCGCCACAAACGCAAGGCGCGCCAAAGGGGAGGTGCGCAACACCCTTTTCGAGGGCTCCCGTACTGCACTGCACGCATAAACGCAAGCCTCGAAACCGCCTTGCTGCGTGTACGGGTTCCTTGCGGCCCTTCTCTCGATGCCCTTTTGTGCAACAGGGGCGCTTTTCCGCCGTGATGCTGCGCAGCATAGATCTTGTGCTGCGCAGCAAAACTTGTCCTTGCGCCAACCGGACGTTGCACTCAGAATTTAAACAGCGGTGGGAAGCGCCTGTTCGCCGCTCCTTGCGTGGGCGCCACCATCTCGCCTGCAACGTCCGCCAGGCATGGCGGCAAACCAAGGAGGCGCAAGCAGTTATGACCGCACGCATCATCCTCAATGACAAGGGGCGGATGATTCACACCGTCTCGCCGACCCAGTCGATCGGGGCGGCCGCTCAACTCATGGCTGAAAACCGTATCGGCGCCGTCATCGTTGTCGATGGCACGAGGCCTGTCGCTGGCGTTCTGTCCGAGCGGGACATCGTTCGTGCCCTTGCGCGCGATGGCGCCCGCGCCCTTGAAGACAGGGTGGCAGCTCATATGACGGAGCGCGTCGTTACTTGCGGACCTGATGACACGATCTCCGATCTCATGGAAATGATGACGAAAGGCCGTTTCCGGCATGTTCCGGTCATCGATGAGGGGAGACTTGTTGGCATCGTGTCGATCGGCGATGTCGTGAAGCGCAAGATTGAGCAAAGCGAGCGCGAAGTCGTGGCGCTGCGCGAGTATATTGCGACCGCATAGGACGACTCTCTTTTCCGGTACACTGCGCGTTCCGGCATCGGGGTCACTTTTGACTACCCCGGGAGCCGCCGTCATGATCGATCGCCGAGATTTCACGCTGGTCGCCTTCGCGGCAATGTTGGCGCCTGCCTTTTTGGGCGCGCGCGTATCGCCGAGCGACCCGAGCGCGCAACTCAGCGCGATCGAGCGGACCGCTGGCGGCAAGCTTGGGGCGTTCGTGCTCGATACCGGCAGCGGCAGGAGCATTGGTTGGCGCGCCGATGAGCGGTTTTGCCATTGTTCGACCTTCAAATTGTCGCTCGCCGCGATGGCCCTTCGCGAAAGCGATGCCGGACGCCTTGATTTGAACGAGACGCTCGCGTTCGGTCGGGGGGACATTGTCGCCTGGTCGCCTGTGGTCGAGGCGAACCTTGCGGCGGGCAAATTGCCGATATTGATATTGGCCGAGGCCGTGCAGGTCGCGAGCGACAATGCCGCCGCCAATGTACTCTTGCGCCGGCTCGGAGGACCCGAAGCCCTCACGCGTTTCTGGCGCGAGATTGGAGACGAGGTAAGCCGGCTCGATGGCTACGAGCCCGAGATCAATGTCATCCCTCCGGGTACGGAGGAAAACAGCACGACACCGCGAGCTATGGCCGAAACGATGCGTCGGATCGTGCTTGGCGATGTGCTGAAGGTCGAGAGCGGCGAGCGGCTGCGCGGCTGGATGGAAGCGACTCGCACAGGCATGCGCCGGATCCGCGCCGGCATTCCAGGGGACTGGCGAGCACTAGACAAGACAGGCACGGGCATGCGCCCGGTCGTCGGCAACAAGACCAACGACGTCGCCGTGCTTCTGCCGCCCGGCGGCAGAGCGCCACTCATTGTCACGGGCTATTTCGAGCATCCTGTGTTCTCCGAGACTGTCCGCCCTGAGGATGAAGCCGTGCTTAAGAGCCTCGGCGAAACGGCGATAGCGTGGGCGATGTGAGTCATGCAGTGCAATTTAACCGCGCCTCGCTCGAGCCTCTCCTGATCCAATGGAATCGGGAAATGCTCCTGAAGTCTCTGTGTGACCGCTCCTCATTCTATGGGAGCCGGTGCTTATCTTCATCTTTGCGGGCGCATGCCTCGCCTGAGAGCGCCCTCTCCCCATTTCCGGCTCAAGACAGCAATGACAATCTTGCCTCAATGGCGGGGAGGGCTTCGTTCGCCGCCTCTTCGCCCAGCGCAATCATTTCATCCGCGCGGTGAAACTCGAGCAGGCCGATATGCCCGACGGGCGGGCTGATGAGTACATCGGCCGGGTCGCCAGCAAGGCGCGCCCTTGAGACGCGATCAAGCAGAATGTTCAGCCCACTGAGCATCACTGAACTCAGCGAGGGTTCACCCTTTGTCTTTGTGCCGATATTGGCAAAGAGTTGGCGCAACAGCAGTCGATCGGGACGCAGGCTCTCGAAGGTCGAAGCCCAGGTGCGGCGGGCCTCCTCTCCCATGTGCAGAGTTCCTGCCGAGGTTTCCTCGCCGTTGCGCCTGCCATAGTGGTCAGAGTGCAGGCTCACGGCGATGACAAAGCGTCCACCTTGCGCGCGCGCGACATTGACGGGGCAGGGGTTGACGATTGCGCCATCGACCAGGTGCGCGCCATCGAGCACGACGGGGCTGAAAACGCCGGGCAGGGCATAGGAAGCTCTCAGGGCATCGGCGATGATCCCTGAGCGCAGCCAGACTTCATTGCCTGTCTGCAGGTCGGTTGCGACCGCGACGAAGGGTCTTGTCAGCGTTTCGATGCATCGATCGGCGAGGTATTGCCGCAGGATCGCCGCCAGTTTTTCACCGACGATCAGACTGTTGCCGCCCCAATTGATGTCGAGAAGGGTGAGGACACGATCCTGTGTCAGGCTGCGCGCCCAGGCTTCAAGGGCATCGAGATGGCCCGCCAAATAGAGGCCGCCAACAACGGCTCCAATCGATGTCCCGGCAACGACGTCGGGGGCATATCCAGCAGCGATGAGGCGTTTCATGACGCCGATATGGATCCAACCGCGTGCGACCCCGCCGCCGAGTGCCAAACCAATCAAGGGGCGTGACATGCCGATGCTCCGTCGTCTTGCTTGCGCCATGCTGACTTAAGGCACTTGCGCCGGGAAGCCATGTGACGGGTGCGCGAAGTTTTCCTGTGAAGAACGCAAAAAGGGCTTTGACAGGCCCATTTGGTTGCGCCTATAACCCGCGCCTCTCGACGCCGCTGGCGACCAATCGCTGGATCCGAGTTGATCCAGAAGGGACGCTGTTGCGGCAACCACGCGGCCAGGAATGCTTGGCTTTGTGGGTTCATTGACAATTGAATAAGGAAGGGAGATGCGGGCGGCGTTGTGCTTTGGCGCGGGCTGTGCCGGCCTTTAAGGCAAGGTCTTTTTGAGACTGGGTCTGACGGCACGGAGCGCGT
>JACADY010000026.1 GCA_013389115.1 Alphaproteobacteria bacterium | reverse complement strand
CTGCAAGGCCTATACGACGCGGGTGGGGGAGGGGCCGTTTCCGACCGAGCTGCACGATGAGACGGGCGAAAAACTCGGCCAGCGCGGGCATGAGTTCGGTACGGTGACGGGACGGAAGCGCCGCTGCGGCTGGTTCGATGCGGTTCTCGTCCGGCAGACCGTCATTACCGGCGGTATCGATGGCATTGCGCTCACCAAGCTTGATGTTCTGGATGGCTTCGCGGCGATCAAGATTTGCACCGGCTATGTTCTCGACGGGCGGGAAATCGATCACCTGCCGGCCTCGCCCGCCGAGCAGGCGCGGGTGAAACCCGTCTATGAAACGCTTGAGGGGTGGAGCGAGACGACGCGCGGCGCGCGGGCCTGGCGTGACCTTCCTGCCAATGCGCTCAAATATGTGCGCCGAATCGAGGAACTGATTGCCGCACCGGTCGCGATCCTCTCCACGAGCCCTGAACGCGATGATACGATTTTGGTGAGGAACCCCTTCGCCGATCGTTGAGCCGTTGCTGATGCGTTTTGATCTCAGTCTCAAGTCAGAGCTCGCCGCCGCCATGCTTGGGCTCTCCGGCGCGTTGTCCTGTTTTTGGGGCGCGGCCGCCGCGCATGCTGCGGCGCAATGCGCGCTGGCTGCCGGACCTTGCTGGGCGCTTCTGGGCGCGGACGGCGCGATCGCGCTTTACTTCCTCATTCCCTGCTACAGCACTTATTTCTTGTATCTGAACGAGGAAAGTTCGGATTTTCACATCCTGTTTCCCGTGCTCGCCTTTGCCGCAGGGGCGGGGATTGGCGGATCTGGATAGCGGGACGATGAACTCTCCTTTATGCTCGCGCCAACCGAGAGGGAGGGGAAAATGATCCGCCTGCTGAATGTTGTTGCCATTCTCGTGGCGATGTTCGGACTTAATGCGTGTCTCATCTCGCCTGCACCCCTCATCACCCCGGACAAGGCCGCCTATCCCTTCGCAGACGGGGCGCGGCTCGATCATGTCAGCGGCGATACGCATCGGCGCGTGATCCTGCTGCGCGAAGGCAATTACTATCTGCATGTCGAGGATGGCGGCCCGGAAGAGACGCCCTCGGTTCTGCGCGGCATGATGTATGAATTCGCGCCTGGCGCCTTTATTCTGCAGGCCGAGATCCCGCCCGAAGGGGACAAGGAACGCGCCTATATGTATGCCATTCTCACCCTCGATGAGCCGCGCGGCTTCAAGCGTTTCGATCTCACCTGCGGCGGGGTGAAGGAGCTGCTTGAGGGTTCATCCCAAACGTTGAAGTCATTCGGGCTATCGGAGGCGGCGTCAGATTCGGACTGCATGGTGGAAACGCTCGATGGCCTCTCGGCGCTCGCAAAGGTCGTGCTCGCCAAGGGCGGGGAGGCCGATTCCACCTATGTCCCCGTGCCATAGGCCGGAGGGCTCGCGGCGCCTTCCTTAGGGATGCATGCCAAGGGTTGCCCGCGACGGCTGACGCAACGTCATGGCCTGATTGAGCCTTGCCAGGGCGCGTCCCGGCACGCCACATTCCTTCCAACAGCCACAACCATCAGGCAGGCGGAGGAAAACGATGCTCAAGACGCGCTTCACCGAGACTTTCGGGGTTCAGTACCCCATCGCGCAGGGCGGCATGCAGCATGTCGGCAAGGCGGAGCTTGTCTCTGCCGTCGCCAATGCAGGCGCCCTTGGCTTCATCACCGCGCTCACGCAGCCAAGCCCTGAACATCTGGCGGCGGAAATCAAGCGCACGCGCGAGATGACGGACAAGCCGTTCGGCGTCAATCTCACCATCCTGCCCACCATCACGCCCGTGCCTTACGATGAGTATCGCCAGGCGATCATCGAGGGCGGGGTCAAGATCGTCGAGACGGCGGGTAACAACCCTCAGCCGCATATGCCGGCATTCAAGGCGGCGGGCATCAAGATCATCCATAAGTGCACGGCCGTGCGGCACGCGGTGAAGGCGCAATCGATCGGGGTCGATGCGATCTCCATCGACGGGTTCGAGTGCGCAGGGCATCCCGGCGAAGACGACGTGCCCGGGCTCATTCTCATTCCGGCGGCGCGCGACAAGATCACGATCCCGATGCTGGCCTCGGGCGGCTTTGCCGATGGGCGCGGGCTTATCGCGGCGCTGGCCCTGGGGGCCGACGGCATCAATATGGGCACCCGCTTCATGGCGACGAAAGAGGCGCCGATCCATGAGAATGTGAAGAAGCAGATCGTCGCCAATGACGAGCGGCAGACGGACCTCATCTTCCGCACGCTGCACAATACGGCGCGCGTCGGGCGCAACGCGGTCAGCCAGGAAGTCGTGCGCATCGAGCGCGAGGGCATGACCCGGGGCGGGGCAAAGTTCGAAGAGGTGCGCGACCTCGTCGCTGGCACGAAGGGCAGGGTCGTGCTCGAGACGGGCGAGATCGATTATGGCATCTGGTCGGCCGGCCAGGTGCAAGGCCTCATCCACGACATCCCTTCATGCGCCGAGCTCGTCACACGCATCATCAAGGAAGCCAAGGAGATCGTGCGCGGACGGCTCGATCCCATCTTTGCGGGGTGAGGGCTGCTTCAGGCCGCCCGCAACTCATCAAGGAATGCCAGGACGCGCACGCGCATTGTTTCGGCTTCCTTGTTGAGGCGGGCCGCCACCTCGATCAGCGAACGGCTCGCGCTGCCCGTTTCCTGAACCGCGCCGGCGACTTCGCCGATGTTGGCGGAAACATCGTTCGTTCCTTGTGAGGCGGCGGAGACGTTCTGGGCGATCTGGCGGGTGGCGGCGCTTTGCTCCTCGACCGCGGTGGCAATGCCAGATGCGATTGCCTGCATCTCGGCCATGACGGTATGGACCTGGCCGATCGCGTCAACGGACATGGTGGTCGCCTTGCGCATTTCGGCAATGCGCATCGCGATGTCTTCCGTCGCTTTTGCGGTCTGGTTGGCGAGTGTTTTCACTTCCTGGGCGACAACCGCAAAACCCTTCCCAGCCTCGCCGGCCCTTGCCGCCTCGATCGTGGCATTGAGGGCAAGGAGATTGGTCTGAGCGGCAATATCGCTGATCAGTTTGAGCACGCCGCCAATTCCCTCGGCCGAAGCGACGAGGCCCTGAACCTGATTGTTCGCGGCTTCCGTGTCGCTGGCGGCTCGTCCTGCCACCTCCGTCGACTTGGCGACCGAGCTGGAGATTTCGTTGATCGAGGCGCTCAGCTCCTCGCCCGCAGCGGCCATCGAGCCGACATTGTTGGTGAGAACCTCCGAGGCGTGACGGACATGCCCCGTGCGCTCTTCGGCCTTTTCCGACACACGCGTCAGATCGTTCGCTGCGCGCGAGAGGTCGCCGGCAGCCGCGCTCAAGGCGTCGACGACAACTTTGACGCTCTGTTCAAAGTCGGCCGCGACACGGTGCATGGCGGCCTTGCGGCCTTCTTCGGCGTCCTTGCGAGCCTGATGCTGGGCTTCCTCGAGTTGCGCGCGCTCGGCGGCGACATTCTTGAACACGCCAAGCGCGTTCGCGATGGGCTCCAGCTCGGCCAGGGTGATGGCTGGCATGTCGGCGGGCAGGCGGCCGCCCGCGATTTCGGAGGTTGCGCTGCCAAGGCCGCGCGCCTCGGCGACGATCCGTCGGCCCACGAAGAAATTATAAGGCAGAATGACGGCAAGCACGGCAAGGAAGATCTAGATCGAATTTTCAAACGCGCTCGAAACACTCGCGCTTGCAGCCTTGGCGGCGATCGCCAGCGCATCCGATCGGTTTTGCTTCAACGCGTTCAATGCGACCGCGATCTGTTCTCCACCGCCGTCGATCTCATCGTCGAGCGCGGCGAATACCTGCTCGGCAGCGCCCTCGCGTACGGCCCGCGGAAGGTCCGTAATCGCCTTGGGGGTGAGGAGGACGAGGTTCTCTTCAAATTTATCCGCGCTCTCAGGCGAACCCGCCTTGCCGGCCAAGTCCCGCACAATGGGACGCGCCGCCTCGAGCTTTGCGAGCGCCTCTTTCATGATCGTCACGCGCTCTTCCAGGATGTTCGTGTCCGTCTTGTCGACGATCGTGTCCATCGCGGCGAGGATCAGATCCGCGGTCGCTTGGCGCAAATCTTCGAGCGTGGCGACGCTCTCCTTCGCTTCCTCGACCGCAAGGATGGCTTCATCGACCTGCCGGCTCGCGACGTAGGCGGAAACCAGCAGCGCGCAAATTCCAAGAACCGAGGCGGCAGCAGACCAACCCAGCGCACGGGCAATGCTCTTCAAGAACAGCGACATTCGGACATCCCCTCCGGCAATGTTTGGTACAATTTACGCTGGGGAGCGTCCCTATTTGGTTAACGTCTTCGTCGATCCCCTGGTTCGAGGCCTAAGCCGAGTTTACCGTTTACTTACCCATTCTTGAGAGGCGCGCCGCGCCGTCACGCCTCCTTTACGATCACGATGCGCCAATGGGTTCATTGTGGGTCGCGTTCTGAGTTTTCAACCGCGTAAGGCTCGCCGGCTCCCGTTCAAGAGCGGGATCCTTGCTCTCTTGCGGCGCGAGGGAGCCCGCCCGACGAGCGTTCCATCCCTACCGGCACGCCGCTCACTCGCCTTTCATTGCCGCATGGTCTTGAGGAATGCGGGTATCCATTCAGCCGTTCAGGTCTTGGGCGTGCTGGTGGTCCTTTCAATCGCCATTCTCGCCCTTTGGCAGGGCGAGGTGGCACAGTCTTCGCCCCCTTCCTTTGCCATTTCCTGTGCGAATCCCCGCGTCATCGATGGCGATACGCTCGATTGCGGCGGCCACCGGATCCGTCTCGATGCGATCGATGCGCCTGAAATGCCGGGTCATTGCAGGAAGGGCCGGCGCTGCACACCGGGTTATCCTTTCGCGTCGCGCGACCGGCTGAAGGCGCTCACCCGCGGACAAGTGCGCTGCGTTGCGCTCGATACGGATTACTATGGCCGCACGGTCGCCCGCTGCGACGGGCGTGAGGGCGATCTGTCCTGCGCGATGGTCGCAAGCGGCAGTGCCGTCCAGCGCTATGGGACGCTTCGGTGCGGCTGAAGCCCGCCTAGTGGGCTTCGAGCGCGTCCTTCTCACCGCCCAGACTTGCCGTGCGTGCCTTCTGCGCCGTCACCATCGCCTTTTGCAGCTTCTCGAAGGCGCGGACCTCGATCTGGCGCACGCGCTCGCGGCTGACGCCGAATTCCTGGCTCAAATCCTCCAGGGTCGCCGGCTCGTCCTTCAGGCGCCGCTCGGTCAGGATGTGCCGCTCGCGATCGGTCAGGTCCTTCATCGCCGCCGCCAGCAGGGTGCGGCGATCATCCAGCTCTTCCTGTTCGGCGAGGATCGATTCCTGATCCTGCTGGCCTTCATCGACGAGCCAGTCCTGCCACTCGGCCTCTGAATCCGAACGGATTGGTGCGTTCAGCGAGCTGTCGGGGCCGGAAAGGCGGCGGTTCATGTCGACCACCTCTTCTTCCGTCACGCCGAGCTTGGTTGCGATCTGCGCCACATGCTCTGGCCGCAGATCGCCTTCCTCGATCGCCCTGATCTGGCCCTTCGCCTTGCGCAGGTTGAAGAAAAGCTTCTTCTGCGCCGCGGTCGTGCCCATTTTCACAAGGCTCCAGGACCGCAGGATGTATTCCTGGATCGCGGCCCTGATCCACCACATCGCATAGGTCGCCAGGCGGAAACCCTTATCGGGCTCGAAGCGCTTGACCGCCTGCATCAGGCCGACATTGCCTTCAGAAATCACCTCGGCGATGGGCAGGCCATAGCCGCGATAGCCCATCGCGATCTTGGCGACGAGACGCAAATGGCTGGTCACCAGACGATGCGCGGCGTCGCTGTCCGTGTGCTCGCGCCAGCGTTTGGCGAGCATATATTCCTCATTCGGCTCCAGAAGCGGAAACTTCCGAATCTCCTGCAGATATCGCTGAAGCGATCCTTCGGGCGAAATGATCGCAAGACTGCGCGCGCTCATCGTTCGTTACTCCCCCGGCCGAGACACCGGCTTCTTCAAGCGAAGCCGGACTTGCCGCGTCACTTATGCCTTGATCCTGACCCTGTGGGACAAGGTCCCTTTATATAGGGCCTCTAAACGGTTTCTGAATGCTCACATGAGGGTGATCGGCGTTACAATTCGGACGGCCGCAACGTCAGCATCTCAGATTCCTGCGGATTTATCCAGCTTTTGCAACAGCTTGAGGAGGTGCGCGAGGTCGGCGGGCAGGACACTCTCAAAGCGCATGGGCTTGTGCGAAACGGGGTGCTGGAAGCCCAGCACGCCGGCATGCAGCGCCTGACGGGGAAAGGCGGACAAGGCAGCCTGCGCGGCCGCTTCCTCCTTCGTGCGCGCCGGGGGAAGGCGCGGCGCATGGCCATAGACGGGGTCGCCCACGAGGGGCAGGCCCTTATGGCTCAAATGCACGCGAATCTGATGGGTGCGCCCCGTCTCGAGCCGGCAGGCCAACAGCGAAACGCGTGCGGAGCGGCCCAACGCAAAGCACTCGAGCAGCTCGACATGGGTCGTTGCCTCCTTGCCGCCTTCGCGCACGATGGTCATGCGCTTTCTGTCGGCGGCGGAGCGGGCGATGTTGCCCGTGATGGTCAGGCTTTGCGCCTTTGGCGCGCCCCAGGCGATGCAGGTATAGACGCGGGTGATGGCGTGAGCGGCGAATTGCCGGCCCAGGCTTCGATGCGCCTGCTCCGTCTTTGCCGCGACGAGAAGGCCGCTCGTCTCCTTGTCGATGCGGTGCACGATGCCGGGGCGGCCCGTGCCGCCGACCTGGGCAAGGCTCTCTCCGCAATGGGCAAGGAGCGCGTTCACAAGCGTGCCGCTCCAATTCCCGGCCGCGGGATGAACGACCATGCCCGCCGGCTTATCGATCACGATCAGGGATGCATCCTCATAGAGGATGTCGAGCGCGATCGCCTCGGGGCGCAGATCGCCCGCCACCGGGGCCGGCAAGGTGACCTCGATCCGGTCGCCGGGGCGCAGGCGTGCATTCGGGTCATCCTCGGGCCGGCCGTTGACGCGGACTTGACCTTCCGCCAACAGCGCCTTAAGCCGCGAACGACTGATCTCAGGGATAAGCTGCGCGGCTACCCGGTCGAGGCGCATCCCCGCATGGCGCGCCTCGGCGGCCACGGTCCTCGTTGCTTGCAAGGGTGATTCGATGTCCGATTCCATCACAACGCCGGCATCCTCGCCTGAGGCGGCACCAAACCTCAAGTTTCTCAAAACGCTCGTCATCGTGCTTGGCGTCCTCATCATCCTGGCGCTCGGCGTGCTCTTCACCGCGATCGTCTGGCGCTCGTTCGACAAGCCCGCACCTAAGCCGGAAACGGGCGAAGTCATCTCTTCCATCGCGCTTCCCGAAGGCGCGCGAATCGAAGACGTAATCCTTGACGGCGACCGCGTGGCGCTGCGCGTCAGCGGACCTGGGACAGAGGAGATCATCATCGTCGATATTGTCGAGGGACGCATCATCGGGCGGGTTCGGGTCAATACGGCACAATGACGCTTGAAACGGTTCGCATACCGCCGCTTCACCTCACCTTGATGCGCATCGCCGCGCAGACGGCCGCGCCCGAAGAGGCCTGCGGCCTCATTCTGGGGCATACTGAAGAGGCGATCGCGGTTGTTTGCGCGATCGCACCCAGCCTCAATCGCGCCGAGGGTGATCGGGCGCGCAGCTTCGCCATCGATCCTGATCTCCAGTTTCGCCTGCAACGGGACCTGCGCGGCGGACGTGAGAGCGTGATCGGTGTCTATCACTCCCATCCCAACGGCAAGGCCGAGCCCTCGCCGCGCGACGCGGCGATGGCGTTCGAGGCGGGCTTCATCTGGGTCGTTGTCGGTGTCGATGGCGCGGGAGAGACGGTTGCGAGCGCCCATGTCGCGACGGGCGATACGGGCGGAGAGGCCTTTCGCCGGATCAAACTGCTCTCAAATTAGGGCGGGGCGGGCAGGCCCTAAGGGCACCGCCTCGTTGCCGCCGAGGCGGCGCGCGGGGGGCGCGGTGAAGCGGTGCAGCTTTACCTTGCGGTCAAGCCGCGTCAGCCATTGGCGCAAGGCGGGGTGCGCGGAGACGTCAAAGCCCGCCCATTCGGCGCGACGCACGATCACGGCCCAGGCAAAATCGGCAACGCCCGGACGGCCGGGCGAGAGCCAGGCCCTGGTGCTCAAGGTTTCATCGAGCCTTCCCTTGATGAGCCGCAAGAGCGGCGCGCCCGAACCCGCCAGCGAGTGCCGGGTGAGACCGTCGGCGAGCGGGGCGGCCTCCACGGCGTCGCTGATCCAGGCAAGCGCTTCATGCGGCTCACGATTGGGGGCGGGCTTCATCGACCAGGATGTGGCGGGCTTTGCAATGTCGTGCGCGATGTGGCGCAAAACGGGGCCAAGGCCTGCATAGATGCGGCCCTCATGCACGAGAACGGGGAGTGGCTGGGCGGGGGCCGGCATGCGGGGGACGCCCGCGCCATGGTCGGTGACGGCAAGGCCCTCGGCCGCGAGGGCGAGCCTCGCCATCTGAGACGCGCAACTGCGCGATTCGTGGAAGAGGAGGGTTTGTCCCTGGCTGTTGCGTGCGTCGCTCTCGGCCATCATCTAAAGCCTGATATCCAAGGTTAAAGGATAAGACCAATATTGTGACAAGCACAATGTCCGTGTTGCATCGAGGAGTGACTTGAAGTCCACAGGGGCTTAGCCGTATAAGCGCTCCTCTTGCCGCCGCTCCCATCGTCTAGCGGTCTAGGACGTCGCCCTCTCACGGCGAAAACAGGGGTTCGAGTCCCCTTGGGAGCGCCATATCCCGCGTGACCATTTTCTTTGGGTCGTCGATCAGGAATCGTCCTGATCCTGGAATGGTCGCTGGCAGCTTCCGGCCGTATCGACTGATGCGGACAGCGGGGGGGCGAGCGGCTGGCCCTTGCCGGGAAGGGCGTTGGGGCATCTCCTTGAGTGCTATAGGCTGACTCTTGCAAGAGAGGGTATCACGGTGAACCCGGTTCAAGTCGTTGAAGCCAACTACGCAGCGTACAACGCTGGCGACGCGGATCGACTTGCGGACCTTTATGCTGAGGACTGCCTGATCACGGACTTGAACGGCAACGTGACCTTAGAGGGCCGCAAGGCATTCCGGGAGCGCTTCGCCAAAACCTTCGCAGAGCATCCGCAAAATAGGGCTTGGTGCGTCGGTCGCATTGTTCTTGGCAATGTCGTCGTTGATCACGAGGTTGGTGAACGCGCGCCCGGGCGCGATCGATTTGAGATCATCGCCGTCTACACTATCCGGGACGGCCTCATTCAGCGCCTGGCGATGGGACGCGGTGACTGAGCGTTCGCTTGCTTGGGATGCCTCCCGCCGGCATCGTCATCCTGAAATCTGCGGCTCTCGCAGATCGGCCGGCTGCGGTGTCGATGCGACCGAAAGCGCACAGTGCGGGGGTATCCGCGAGCGGGGGGGGACTCTGCGAATGGGCAATTCGGCGCCAAAACTAAGGACTACTTATGAAGACCTCGACCCACTCAGATGGTTCACCGTGTCCCGAAGGCACACAGTGTCTTCATGAGGGGGAACTTATTTGCTGCGACCTATTTCGCCAGCACACTTTGGCGTGTTACTATGACATTAGATACGAATACTGGCCTGGATTGTCGGGTTGGTTTATTATTATCGCGCCCGAGGCTGGTGGCGGCGGAATCGAAATCAAATATTGCCCGCACTGCGGCACGAAACTCTGAATGAGTGCAAAGTGCCAAAGTCAGGGGTCAAGTGCCATTCTTTCGTTCGTGACGTCTTCGCTTTGCTCTTCGTCTCTTCTGAGAACAGCTTGGGCGCGGATCAGGACTGTCGACCGAGGAAGCGCCTCGTGATCAGCGCAATCGGCATGCCGACGAACACAGTGTGCGTGAAAATGGTACCCCATAGGAGCCACGGAAAATCGTCACTTCCGCCGCGTACCTGGCTCAAGGACACTTGGAGACGAGGGACGATTTCCGAGCCCGTCGCGAAATGCCCCGCCGCCGCGGCCGAGAGTGGCACGACGACATAGTTCATCGCCCCATAAAGGATCAGCCCGTTGAGGAAGCCCCAAAGCAGCGCGCCTCTTGTCAAGGCAGGTAGGCGGGTGGCGGCTAGCACGTAAATCGCCGCGAAGATTGTTGCGATGAGAAAATGCGTCGCGAGCCCGAGCATGGCGGTGTCAATGCCGCCCGCGCGCGCGGCCTCGCGCCCGATCCAGCCCGCTGCCACCGAATGCAGCACCTGCTGCGGCGAGAGCCCATAGCTCAGCGGTCCGTACGCAGCGAACGCATAGAGAATATCCAACACGCCGGCGGCGAGGCCGCCCAGTAGAATGGCCCAAACAAGCCTCATCCTGCATCCCCCACCTGAGCCCCTCAAACCCGCGCCCGCATATACGTTCCGCGGTCGCGACCAAATCCCGGTTTAAGCGAACGGGCGGAAGCGATGGCGATGAGCGTCCGACAATTCGTGGCGCGAAGCACGCGCGATCTTGCCCAATCTTGCCCAAATCATTGTCGGAATGAAATGTCCGCGTCGGGCGGCGATGTCCTGATGGCCACAATCACCGGAGACAGGGTCGCATCAAAGGCGAGCCTCAGCGATTGAGGATGTTCACGCGCTTACCTCAGCCCTTCGTGGGCGCTGCTTGGCGGAAATCGACTTGATGATCAGCTGATGGCGGCCTTGCGAGCTGAGTGGCGTCTTGGCGCGCGCCAGGGCCGCGGATATCAACGCGTCGATGTCGGGCGAATCCAGCATCTCCGCCGTTTCCACCCGAACGTATCGGGAGACATTGCCTGATCCTTTCAGCAAACGTTTGGGATCGGGGAGGCCGGCTCCCTGCAAGAAACAAAGATTGAGACCCTTGGCCTGCGCTGCAAGCGACAGGATCGCATCCCTCGACTTCTCGTTGGGACCATAACCAATGACAAAGAAATTGTAGTTGTCGTAGACAAGCTCCAGAGCCTGAGGGATGCGCTGTCGCAGCTTTGTGCGTGCGGCCCGAATCAGCGCCCCCATCTCGGGCGCAAACTTGTCGATGAATCCGACGAGTTGCTTCTCGGGTGTTGACGCTTTCATCCTGACCTTATCGCACAAATCCGGGAGGGAGCCTACGGGCCGGAAAGAGCCAAAGTCAGGCGCCGGCACCCGAATGGCCGTGAATGCACCGATCGCCGTCACTCGGCTTGGTGACAGACAATCTCCACAAGGCGCCCATCGGGATCGCGCATGTACCCTGCATAGTAGTTGGGATGAACGTGCGGCGCGAGCGCCGGCGGCCGATCAAGGGTCAGCCCCGCCACACGCGCGCATTCGTAGACTTCATCAACGAGCTGGCGCGTTCCTGCCTCGAACGCATAATGCACATTGCTTGAGGGCTCTCCCTCGCGGATGAACATGTCGAGCCGGGTTTCGTCGCCAAAGCCGATTGCGGGCCTATCGACCTTCTGCTGATAGCCGAGCGGCGCCAGGATTGTACGGTAGAACTCAACAGTCTGCGTCAGAACTCGTGTTTGAATTTCAAGATGGTCAAGCATGTGCGTCTCCTGACTCCGGGTTCATACTGTCTTCGGTGATGATGATTGCCGGGCGCGCATCCTCGTCCGGACTATGGCGGATGAGGCCGGCAAGACCAGCGGCGCCAGAGGGCGTGGTGGCAAACCCTGCTTGGGCAAGCATGGCCGCCGCGCGCTCCGCTTCATCGTCGCTTACACTGACAAAGCTCGCGCGCGCCGCCTTCAACACGCGCGCCGCCATCGAGGAGGCGCGCTTGCAGTCAAGGCGATGCATGATCGAGGACGGGCCTGCCGTCTCAACGGCTTGCGGATCTGTCACTGCGGCGGCGACACACGCCGCCGTTTCGGGTTCAACCACCACGAGTTCGGGCTGCCGCGTCCACGCCGTGCGCACCTCATAGGCAAGTGCCGCGGCAAGACCGCCAACGCCAGCCTGCACGAAGATATGCGTCGGCCAAGAGTCGGCGGCGGCGAATTGGTGGGCCATCTCCCGCGCGATGAGGGTATAGCCCTCCATCACGAGCGCGGGACCGATTTCGTAGGTGGAGAACGCGCAATCAGAGAGCCATACGCCGCCATCCCGTGCGGCGTCGTCGCGCGCGGCGCGCATGGCGTCGTCATAGGTCTCTCCGGATAACAGCACTGCGGCGCCTTCGGCACGAATGCGGCGCTGAAATTCAGGCGGTGCCGACAGCGGCAAGTGCACGCGTGCACGCGCGCCGAACAGCCTTGCCCCGGCCGCGACAGAAAGCCCGTGATTGCCGGCACTTGCGCATACGAATGTTATCGCCTTCGCCGCCTCGCGCATGCGGGGATCCATCGGGCCGGCGTTGTCGGTGGTGCCGGCGGCGTGAGCGACCAGCCGCGCGATCGCGTAGGCGCCGCCGAGCGCTTTGAACGACCCCAGCCCCAAGCGATTGCGTTCGTCCTTCAACCACAACGTCTCTCCCGTGACCGCGCGCTGGATCAGCGGTGTTGGCCGATAGTCAGGGCATCGCTGAAACGCGTCTGCCGCGCGGATCGTGTTCAGCACGAAATCGAGATCGCCTAAGGGCTTGGTCATGACGCGATATTAGCCGTGCCGTCTGCGCGATATGTCTCGCGCGGTGGCTGATTTATGACTATTTTTACCAGATGTTGGTGCTAAAATGATGAATAACGCGCATGATTACAGAGATTGACGCTATTGACCGCACGCTGCTGAGTGCCCTGCAGGGTGATCTTGGTATCGCCATTGCCGAGCTTGCGCATCGAACCGGGCTTTCAGTCGCCTCCGTGCAACGCCGGCTCAAGCGGCTGCGAGAGGCGCGGGTCATAGAACGCGAGGTCGCGGTACTGAATCCTGCGGCGCTCGGCCAGACGATGACATTCATCGTAATGGTCGAACTCGAGCGCGAACGCCCTGATCAGCTCCAGGCCTTCCGCGAAGCCGCGCTGAAGGAGCCGCATGTGCAGCAATGCTATTATGTCACCGGCGAAGCCGACTTCGTGCTCATCTGCTTGGCACCCGACATGGCGGGGTTCGAGCAGCTGGCCCAACGCCTGTTCGCGTCAAATGCCAATGTCCGCAGGTTTCGCACGTCCGTGGCGATGGCGCGGGCGAAGGTCGGCCTCACCGTGCCGCTCTAAGCGCAGCTGCCTTACGCTCGAGGACATCGAGGCCGAGGCGGCACTATCTCTTGCGTGAACGCTGACCGCGTGCATCCAGTATACAGCGTCGGCGCGCATTCGCTCACGACACTGTCGCTTTGCTTGTCGTCTCTCTGAGCGCGGTTTGGCGCGATCGGGCGCCTGCTCAAGCGTTTGATGATCCGCACGCCGGTTGCCCAGCATCCATTTTCAGGAGGTGCGGCCTTGCGAGGGTCTCAAACCGGCGCCAAGAGCCGCGGCAGCGGGCCGTCAAATTTCGTCGCTTCGTAAGTCAAGCTCGCTATCGCTTTCAGCCTTCTTTATGGCCCTTTGACGGCGGGAATTCATACAGCAATCCTTCAGTACACTATAGAAGGCATAAGCCAAGAAAAAGAGCACAAAGAACAGTGCGATAAATTCGGCACACAAAACCGTGTTGTCTCCCCAGCGTTCATTAATTGCCTTGCTGAGTGGTTCGGTCTGGAACAATAGCGCGAAGGCCAGCGAGAGCATCGCGAGGAGCTGCTGCTGTCCGCTTGATGCCAAGCGGCGCAGAGTCTCGGTGTTGCTCTGCGTTGCCGCAGTCTGAACAATGAGCGCGCTCGTCTGCACCATGTTGGTGACCGATTCGAGCCGGTTACGTAAGGACAGGAGACGGCTGCCTGTCGTCTCGATAGAATCGAAGGTCGAAGCCAAGTTTCGTTCGACAAATTGCCGATAGGTGACCCAGGTCTGGATGTTGTCGACTTCCAGCAGGTCGAGGAGCGCCTGGAATTGCTTAGAGAAGTAGGTTGCTCGGCCTATGACGTAAAGAAGCCTGCCCGATCCTCCCTGACCGATATTGTCGAGTTCGGCGCCGATTTTGACGAGCGTTTGTTCGATGCGCTCATTAAGCCGGCTGAGGCGATGCGTGCGGATATCCTTTTTGTCTTGTTCAGGCTGCTTGTCGCCAGCGCGCCTTAGATCCTCTTCGATATCGAGCCTTTCAGTGTTCCAGCGTGAGAGGGTTCCATCCAACGTGTCACCCAGGATGCGGATGTGGTAGCTGGCATTCCTGATGGTTTGCCAATTTCGCAGGGCGAAGTGGCGCATCGTGGTGATGGCGTTCACGCGATCGACGATGCGGCCGATCTGCTTGGCGTGAGGCTGCCCTTTTGACAAGAACAACTGCCTAAGTTGCGTTGCCGCAGGACGGCCCTCCATCGAACCGGCTGGGTAAAGATCTTCGATCCTGTCGGTCTCATCGCGCTCAAACTGCCAATCATGTAGGGCGAGGGCGCCGACATAGAGTGCGCGCCAATCAAAAACCCCACAGGCGATGATGTCCTGATCATCGCTTCCAGGCGCCATGCGTCGTACGAACGGCATGTAGGCTTTGAGGACGGAGTTCGGTTCCCCAGCCTCGGCGTTGAAGCGCGGGAACACGCCGAAGCCCGGCGCACCGTTCGCGTCGTCGCTTCTTGGCGGCAGGCCTTTTCTTGCGCGAATGGCGTCACGCAACGTCGTTCCTGCTTCGGGCAGCGCTTCGGGCCAGGTCCTGTCGGCCAGGACGACGCTGCGCGTGTCGGAAAAGACTTCACCTATCGGGCTCTCATCTTTTCGAAGGGTATCGACGATTGCCTCAAACCCAAATGAAGCAGCGAATTCCCGCCAAATATCGTCGAAGCAAAAGCGTGAGGCGGTCTCAAGCGCCAGTGCCTCGTCAGCGCCGACATTTGCCTCAGGGACATTTGGGCCCTCGATGGCACCTGTCTCAATCTGGCGTGCCGCCGATCGTGCGATCGCCTCCAGGTGCGCGCCAATGCGCGCGCGTCTCGTCCCGGCAAGATGGGTGAGATCGGATTCTCGCGGCGCGCTCCATGCCTTTCCAGGATCGATCACGATTGTCAGGGAAACGTGGTCCAAGTGCGATTGCACCTGTACCCTGATCCGGCAGTCCGACGGTGCAGGGTTTGTCTGCCTGGTGTTAAGGACCGTCTTGCCCGCGCTGTCCTGCCACCACAAAGTGAACGCGAGCGATTGCGGTTCGCAAATTTTGAAGGCGTGAAGTGGAGGATCTCGCTCCGCGCCATTGTGCCGGATCTGGTTAGCCGCCAGGGATGGGCGCGTGAGGTTCAGTCTGCCGATCCCGCTTCCAGCGACACGTCCGCGCTGTTGAAGCGCTTCAAGAAAGCTATTGATATCTTGAAAGAATTTTTCGGTCTTTTCGTCCTGCCGCGACCGACGCTGCTCGATAGATAGATGAGGATCAGTTTCGATTTCGCCGTAAAGCAGCGCGGGCCAAATCGCAAGATTCCAGACCAAAGCGGGCGCACTCATTGACGGTGGCGGCCGGTGCTGACCCTCTGTCAGATAGTGCTCGTAACCGCTTGTATAGGGCCATCCCCATTCTCGAATGCTGCCCGACATCCGTTCCTTAGAACTCGATTCCGGAGCCGCTGAGGTCATTCGCTTGGAAAATTTGAAATAGTCGAACACCGCCCTGCGCCCCCACACAAGTATTGTTCGAGTTATTCAAGCATATTGAACATTGCAATGCGTAACAATGTCAACCACGCTTGGTGCAAAGTCTCTTGTTGTGTCTCAATTGAAACAACAAGACATCAGATGTTGCGCTGGGATAAACGTCAGGATCGAAGTTCTTGGTATGGCTCCTGCTTTCAGCGTCCAGCCTGGCGCTTCAGCTTGAAGCCCACATGCGCAATGGCCTCGATCGCAGGCACGAGTTCCCGTCCGAGCTCGGTCAGCGCATATTCAACCGAGGGCGGCGAGGTTGGCATGACGGCGCGCGTCACAACGCCTTTGGCCTCCAGCTCGCGCAGGCGGGTCGAGAGAACCTTCGCCGAAATCGGTTTCATGTCGATCTGAAGCTCGCTGAAGCGGCGCGGCGTCGCGGCGAGGGACCAGATGACCTGCGGCGTCCAGGCGCCGCCCAAAAGCTCCATGCAGGTGCCGATGGGACAGCGCTCATCCGCCAGCGCGACCTTGCTCTTGCGAACCTGTAACGCCATGACCTGCCGCTCTCCTTGTTACCGGCGGGAAACCCCAAAATTCTAGTAACATAGGGATAGATTATTTCCAAAGGTAATCAATGAGGCTAGCGTCTTCCCCGCGCGCAAAACACCTCATTCATCCCAAGAGGAGACTTCCCATGAAACTCTATTATGCGCCCGGTGCGTGTTCCCTCGCGCCGCATATCGTACTTCGCGAGACGGGTGCCAATTTCACGCTTGAGAAAGTCGATCTCGCCGCGAAGAAGACCGAAACGGGTGCCGATTTCAGCCAGATCAATCCCAAAGGCTATGTGCCTGTATTGCAACTCGATGATGGCGAAATCCTCACCGAAGGCATTGTGATGCAGCAATATCTGGCCGACAAGGCGCCCGCCTCGAAGCTCGCGCCCGAGCGGGGCACCACGGAGCGCAGGCGGCTGGAGGAAATGCTCGTGTTCCTCTCAACCGAGGTGCACAAGGCCTTTTCGCCGCTCTTCTCCCCGGTCTTCAAGGACGACGTGAAGGCTGCGTTCCGCGAGCGGGTAACCCAGCGTCTCGACCTCATCGAGAAGAACTTCGCCGATGGGCGCAACTATGCCACCGGCAACCAATTCACGATTGCCGATGCCTATCTCTATACGCTGACGAACTGGACGACGTTCGTTGGCATCGACCTGGCGAAATGGCCGAAGCTCAGCGCCTATGCGAGCCGGGTCGCGGCGCGCCCGGCCGTGCAGGCCGCGCTCAAGGCCGAAGGTCTCATGAAGTAAGTCGCCCGGCCCGGTGCCGGGAGTGCCCTTGACAGGGCGCTTCCGGTCCGGCCGGTGTTGAGGGATCAGCCGCAATGGCGCGGTCATCGGCGCGGCCTTGCAACTCCATTGCGTCGGGTTCTGCATGAGGCGGCTCATGATGCCTGAAGGGCAGGCGCGCGGGCGCGTGCCATCCTCCTCAAGCCAAAGAGCGGACGCAGGATGGCAACGCGGCGCACGATCTCATAGGTGATGAGGCAAGCACCGATCGTCACGCCGAGCAGAAGCGGCGCTTCAAGCGACACGGGCAATCCCCACTTCGTCAGCGTGTGGCCGAAAACCACGATGACCGTTTGGTGCATGATGTAATAGGGAAAGACCGCATCGGTCAGATAGGCCCTTGCCCTCCCGTCGGGCAGCGGCAAGGTGCGGGCGAAGCCCAGGGCACAAAGCATCCAGCACCAGCTATCCAGAGCCCAGACGACACGCATGGCGAGGCGCAAGGCCTCGGGCGGTGTGCTGTCGGCATAGGTGCTGGCGTAAGAGGCGATCGCTGCGTAGCAGGCAAGACCAATGACAAGTGCCACATAGCGAAGGGGAATGATGGCGCTCCAGAGCGTTTGCGACTTGGCAAGACCGTAGCCGAAGAGGAACAGGCTGAAATAGAGCGCGTGCAGATAGAAATCGTCGATGAAGGCGTGCGTCTGACCGAACAGGGGGAAGAGTGTCAGGCGCAGCACCGCAAGGAAGGCGGCGGGGACGAGGATCAGCCAGGCCCCCTTGAGACGACTTGCGATCCCGTACCCCAGCGCATGCACCCATCCCATCGACAACAGGGGGCTCAAGGCCGCGATGATGATGCTATAGGCCCAGAGGTACGCGACGAACCAGAGATGATTCCAGGTCGGCACGATGAGGCAGTCGCCATCCTGGCACCAGCCGCCATAGCCGGTCACATAGTTTTGATAGAAGTCCCAATAGCTGCCCGAGTAGCCGAGCTTTTCCACGATCTCGATATAGGACTGCGGCGGTACGATCACGAACACACAGAAGAGGAGAGGGATCAGCAGCCGGCTCGAGCGCTCCGCGAAAAAGCGCCGCTCGCTCATCTTGTCGCGCATGAAGCGCGTTGCGACACCTGAAATGAGGAAGAGCAAGCCGAGGCGCCAAGGGCTTGTCAGCATCATCAGCGGCTCTATCGCAGGACCGGCATGGACGCTCTTTGCGTGCCAGTCCCATGAGACGTAGAACATGCCTGTGTGGTAAAAGATCAACAGTCCGAAGACCACGATCCTCAGCCAGTCCAGACCGTAAATGCGCTCATTCGTTTGCATGGCTCGTCTCAGGCTCCTCGTTCTGCGATGCGCAAACCTGCCCCGGACTTGCGGCAGTCGCCAGATTTCGGGAATGTTTTGCTGCGGTTCTGACGCCAAAGGATGGGGACAGTGACGGAAGGCGGGGCGAACGGGACGAAGGGAGGCGCCAGCGTTGCGCCTTCACTCCAGTTTCCGCGCTGGGTCTGGCTCAGCATCGCGGCGGCGCTCGGGGTCAATGCGGTCATCCTTGCAACGACACGCTGGATGGATGAGGGGCGCGAGGGCGACTCAGTTCTCCTGCCGGCGGCTATCGATGAGGCGACGAGCCTTGCCCTCAACCTGCCACTCATTTACCTCATCGTGCGCTGGACGGCGTTTGTGTGGCCGTCGCGCATCGGCTGGCCCTTGACGATCGCGGGTCACGTGGCCGGCGCGCTTTGCTATTTCGCCGCACATGTGGGCGGGATGAGCGGGCTTCGCTATCTCGTCTATCCCTTGTTCGGCTATGTTTACGAATTCGGTCCGCTGTTTTTCGGGCTCGTCTATGAGTTCCGGAAGGACGTCTTTTCCTATGCGCTGATCGTGGCGGCGATCATCGTCATCGCGCGTGCGCTCGATGCATTCTCAGGTGAGCCGTCCGCGCCGAGGAGCCGGTTGGCATCCGCCGATCCCCTGCCCACGCGGCTTGAAATACGCGACGGTGCGCGAACCGTTTGGGTCGAGGTCAAGGACATCCTCTTTGCCGAGGCGGCGGGGAACTATGTCGAAATTCACACAAGCACCCAGAGCCATTTGCGACGAGGCACGCTTGCGGCGACGGCGGAGGAGCTACCGGGCTTCATCCGCATCCATCGCTCGCGGATCGTCAACGCGGAGCGGATCCGCAGCGTCGCAAGCAAGGAGACGGGCGACTTCGAAGTGACACTCGACAATGGCGCGGTCATCGCCGGCAGCCGGCGCTGGCGCTCCGAAGTACCCGGATTGCGCAAGGAGCGGGGCGAAGCGAGCTAGCCTATTGCTGGCTGGGCTCATCCTTCACATAAACGAGCAGGTCTCCGGGCTGGCAATCCAGCACCTCGCAGATTTTCTCCAGCGTTTCAAAGCGGAAGCCGCGCACGCGTCCCGTCTTCAGGAGCGAGAGGTTGACCTCGGATATCCCGATTTTCGCCGCAAGCTCGCGCGAGCGCATCTTGCGTTCCGCCAACATCACGTCCAATCGCACGACAATCGCCATCGCTCTAATCCTTCGGGCGTCCCTGAGCTTCCTAGACTTGCGCTAGAGGAAGCTCGCGTTTTCCTCAGCCAAGGCCGAGGCCTCTTTCAGGATCGCCGCGAAAACGATGCAGACGAGGCCGAACGTGGCACTGACCGCAATCGCAAGGACGATCGAGAAGGTGATCACCTTGAATTGCGGCGCCTCTGGGGGCTGAACGATCAGCGTCCAAAGCAGCAGGCGCGCAAGTGGCATCGCGGCGCTGGCGGCGAGCAGCGCATAGCCCAGGCGCCGGATCGCCCGGGTGGCGGGCTCGGCAAAGACGCGCGCGTCCTTGGCCTCGCGGCAGAACACCAGGAGCTGAGCCAGACCTGCGGCCACGAACAGGAAGGGCGGCGCCGCATAGGCGTAGGCGAGGAAGCGTCCGCCCAGGCTGAGACCCTTGGCGACTTCTCCCGCATAGGAAAAGCCGCCCAGCCAGGTCGCGGCGGGCGTGAGCAGCAGGAGGGCGATGCCGATCCAGACCAGGAGGCGCAGGAGACGGATCCAGCCGAGCAGGCGTGATCGGGCAGCTTTTTCTTGCATAGGATTAATTCTTTTATGTCTTGCATTAAAACTATTATCCTGTAGGTTATTCGCGTCGGGGGGAAGCGCAAGCTTTTTTGTGCCGTTTCAACCAAGCTTGAGGTGATTTCAGATGTCCGTCGCCCGTTCCGCAGCACTGACCCTTCCGGGGCTGGCTCTGGGTATTGCCCTGGCTATGACGGCCGCCTCCGGCACTTCCTTCGCGGTCGATGAGGCCACCAAATCCGCCGTCCGCCAGGCCTGCCGCTCTGACGCCATGCGGCTTTGCGCGCTGGTTCAGCGCGGCGGCGGGCGGATCCTGCAATGCCTCAGGGACCATCGCGCCGATGTCACGCCCGCGTGCCGCGAGGCGCTGGACAAGGTTCCGGCCGACGCGACGGCGCCGCCGACGCCCGCGGCGAACGGTTCTCGCTGAGACAAGTCATTCATCCCATCGCCATTGCATCTGGGGGGCGTATCCATGCGTCTTGTGTTTTTCACTGCGGCCTTCGCGGCCGCTCTTTCGCCTTGCGCGCTCGCCGACAGCGTTCCGCTTCTGGGCGATGTCGAGCGAGAAGCCTGGACGTTTGATCTGCAGGAGCTGAGCGCAAGCGGCGGCGATGAAAACGACGTGCGCGTGTTCAGCCTCGATGCCAACCGCTCATGGCGGTTTTCGAGCGGCCTCGAACCGTCGCTGGGTATCGGGCTTTTCGGATCGCAGGGATCGTACGTCGGTCCTGAGCGGGATGCCGACAGCTATGGCTTCAGCGCGGGGTTTGGCTTGCGCTATTACGCGTTCGAGCTGGGTGGGGCCGAGTTTTTTCTCGATGCGTCGGCGCACACGACCTATCCGGTCGTCACGCAATTTCCAGAAGGCGGATCGAAGGCCAATTTCTATGGGCGCGCCGGGCTTGGGCTCCAATACCGGCTCTCGGAGGATTGGGCGGTCGAAACGGGCTGGCGCTGGGGCGTGGTGACCAATGGTGCAGAGGATTCCGCGCATGATCCCGACTATGACGGATCGGGCGCGTTTCTGGCTCTGCGCCGCGACCTGTCGGTTGGCGAGGAGCACAGTTCGGGCGAGAGCGGCGACCGGGTCTGGCTCTTGGGCACAATCGATGAAGAGGCCTGGACGCTCGATACACAATATCTCATGCCCGCCGACGATTTCGACGACGATTTCCGACAGATCGACGCGATCGTGGTGGATGCCGTGCGCTCCTGGCGGTTCTCGTCCGGCTTCGAAGCCCAGCTCAAGGCGGGCGTGATGTTCGCGCAAGGCGAAACATCCGAGCCGCTATCCTTCGAGCCGCCGCGCAACAGCGATGCGACGGCCCTCGTCACCGGGGCGGGGCTTCGCTTCTATCCCCTCGCACTTGACAATTTTTCGCTCTTCCTCGAGGGATCGGTGCAGATGCTCTGGGCGAGCGATCCCTTCCCGGCTGGGGGCGCGCGGGTCGACGGATTGGCGCGGGCGGGCGCTGGCATTCAGGTTCCGGTTTCGGAGGACTGGGCGGTCGAGGCCGGGTGGCGGATCGATCACGTCTCGAACGGGGGCGGGATCGTCGCGCATAATCCCGGATGGGATTCAGATGGGCCGTTCCTTGCCTTGCGCCGCTCGATCGATTGACGCGGGTCAGGTGCCGCGCGGCTTGGCGCGGGCGGTGGGTGCTGCCTCGAGCGGGTTGTCGGGCCAATAATGCTTGGGGTAGCGGCCCTTCAGATCCTTTTTCACGTCCTGGTAGGAACTCGCCCAGAAACCCGCGATGTCGCGCGTCGTCTGCACCGGGCGGTGCGCGGGCGAGAGCAGATGCAGCAACAACGGCACCTTGCCATTGCCGATGCGCGGCGTTTCCTTCAGGCCGAACATCTCCTGCAGGCGCACGGCCAGCACGGGCGTCTCATGGGCATAGTCGATGGGGATGTTCGAGCCGGAGGGCACGCGGACATGGGTTGGCGCGAGGCGGCTCAAAAGCTGGTTTGCGCCGTAGTCGAGACGCGCATGGAGGGCGCCGCTCAAGTCCAGCCTCTGCAAGTCCGAAAGGCGCGTGGCTGCTCCAAGAAAGGGCGCGAGCCAGTCCTCGAGGGAGCCAAGAAGCGCCGCATCGCTGAAATCAGGCAGCGTATCCTCCCCCGCGATCCTGCGGGCAAAGGCGATGCGGGCGCGGAAATTTTCCAGCTCCTGCGTCCAGGGAAGGGCCTTGATGCCAGCGCGGCGCAGACCCTGAAGCAGCGCTGAGGCGACGGCCTCGCGCGGGGGTTTCTGGATCGGCCGCTCGCGCAGCGTGAGCGCGCCCAGACGGTCGCGTTCGCGTGCCAGGACGGCGCCTTGGCGCTCATCCCAGGCAATTTCGGTTTCCGTTCTGATGGCAGTGGCAAATCGTTCATCGATCTCGGCTTCAAGAAGCGGGGCGGCCAGATGAATGCGCGCATTGGCCTCGCCCCCTTCGATTGCGGCGATGGCCAAATAGGGCTCGCCCGCCAAGGGGTCGGCTTCGGCGATCGTCGCGCCGCGCCCGTTGGCGAGGCGGAAGCTTCCCTGACCGCGCCTTTGGGCCACGCGATCAGGGAAGGCGAGCGCGGCGAGGCGACCGGCGGCTGTGATGTCGATGGCGACATCAGCGATCCTCAAGGTCCGGCGCCAGGCGCGGGCCTGCTCACGCGCGCGGGCAAGGGCCCCGCGATCGGCGGTGACACCCGGCATCAGGCTCGCCTCGTTCGCCATCACCTCAAGGCGCAGGCGCAAGTCGGCGTCGCGCGCGCCACGGGCTGCCTTCACCACGTCACGCTCCTGCAATATCGCGGCGAGGGCACAGGCGGTCGCGCCCTCGTCCAGCGCCTTGCCCTTCAGCATCATATGGGCGAGGCGGGGATGGGCGCCAAAGCCGGCCATCGCGCGTCCATGGCCCGTGATCCGGCCTTCCTCATCCAGCGCTTCGAGCCGGCGCAGAAGCGCCTTGGCCTCGGCAAAAGGCGGGGCGGGCGGCTGGTTAAGAAAGGCCAAACGCGATGGATCGCTTACGCCCCAAAGCGCAAGGTCGAGGGCAAGCGGCGCCAGGTCGGCGGCAAGGATCTCTGGCGGGGTGAAGGGCAGCAGCGCACGGGTCTCAGGCTCGCTCCACAGGCGATAGCAGACGCCCGGCGCGACACGGCCGGCGCGACCGCGACGCTGCTCCGCGGAGGCGGCGGAGAGGCGCTGTGTGAACAGATGCGTCATGCCGGTTGACGGGTCAAAGCGCGGAAGGCGCTGCTGGCCGCTGTCGATGACGACGCGGATGTCCTCGATGGTGAGGCTCGTTTCGGCAATGGCCGTGCTGAGCACGATCTTGCGCTCGCCCCTTGGGGCGGGGCGGATGGCGCCGTCCTGGGCTTCCTGTGTCAGCGCACCATAGAGCGGCCAAAGCCTTGTCCCCTCGGGGAGGCCTTCGGCCTCGAGCAGGCGCCCGGTGTTCCGGATTTCGCCTTCGCCGGGCAGGAAGACTAAGATGCCGCCTTGCGTTTCGCGCAAGGCTGCGCGGATCGTGGCGGCAACGTTCTGCTCGAGACGGGTGTTCGGGGATAGGGGACGGTAGCGCGTCTCCACGGGATAGGCGCGGCCTTCGCTTCGGATAATGGGTGCTCCACCCAAAAGGCGCGCGATGGCGGCGCCGTCGAGGGTCGCCGACATGACAAGCAGGCGCATGTTCTCGTTCAGCGCTTGCTGGCATTCGATGGCGAGGGCGAGGCCCAGATCGGCGTTGAGGCCGCGCTCATGAAACTCATCGAAAATGACAAGGCCGACGCCCTCGAGCGCGGGATCCGATTGCAGGCGGCGGGTGAGCAGACCCTCGGTCAAGACCTCGATCCTTGTCCTGGGGCCGACCTTGGCGTCCAGGCGGATGCGATAGCCAACGCGCTCCCCCACCGCTTCGCCCAAGAGCGCGGCCATGCGCGCAGCGGCGGCGCGGGCGGCGAGACGGCGCGGCTCCAGCATCAGGATCTTCTGCCCCTTGAGCCAGGGCTCATCCATGAGCGCCAGGGGAACGATGGTTGTCTTGCCGGCCCCCGGTGGCGCCTCGAGTACCGCAGCGCCGCCGGCGCCCAACGCCGCCTTGAGCGGGGACAGCGCCGCATCGATGGGCAGGCCGGTCTTCTCGATGGGCAAAGCCCGCTCCTTCCTCTGCGCGCGCATTGAAAGTCGCACCATGGCCAAAGGTTCCGCCGCCGGGCAAGGGCCTGCTTGCCAGGGCAGGGCGTCCTCGGCTATGCCCCTCGCTTCCTAGCCCCTACTTCCGGCTCAATCCCCATGCGGCTCTTACGCTATCTCCCCCGAAACACGTCGATCGACTTTGTGGGCGCTCGCTGGGTGGGCTTCGCGTTCACCATCGTGACGGTGCTGGCCTCTATCGTTTCTCTTTTCGTTCAAGGGCTTAACCTCGGTATCGATTTTACCGGGGGCACGCTCATCGAAATCAGGAAGCAGGAGGCGATCGATGTGGCGAGCCTGCGCGCGAGCTTGGAACGGCTCGATTTCGGCGAGGTTGCCATCCAGGGAAGCGGCGACAACAAGGACGCGCTGATCCGGGTTCAGCCCCGGGGCGGCGAAGCGGATGAGCGGGCGGCGCAGCGCGCTGTCGTCCAGGTGCGGGGCGCGCTTGGCTGTTCCAATCAGATCCGACCCTTGTCGAGCCTGCCTGACAACGCGTCCGGCGACCTTCGGGCCACAACGATGCGGTTCAGCATCGTGGCGCCAGAAAGTGTCTCAATCGACCGCTTGAGCGCGGCCTTCGAAAGCGCTGGATATGGCGGCGTGATCGTCGTTCAGAATCCTGACAATGCCAACGAAGCCTATGCCGGCTTCACGCCTACGGGTGAGGCGCCGACGGCCGAGGCAGTTTCCGAAAAGGTCAGTGCGGCGCTGGGGTGCAGCTATCGCTTCACGCGGGTGGAGGCGGTCGGCCCCAAGGTGTCGGGTGAGCTCTATTTCAGCGGTGTCATCGCCTCCGTGCTCGCGGTGCTCATCATCGCGCTTTACGTGGCGTTCCGCTTTGAGTGGCAGTTCGGCGTCAGCGCCATCGTCGCCACCGGTCACGACGTGTTTGTGACGGTTGGCATGTTTTCGCTGTTCCAGCTCGACTTCAATCTGACGGCGGTCGCGGCGCTGCTTGCGCTTGCGGGCTATTCCATCAACGACACGGTGGTGGTGTTCGACCGGATCCGCGAGATGCGGCGCAAGTACAAATCAAAGCCGCTTGGCGAACTCATCAATCTCAGCGTCAATCAGACGCTCTCGCGCACCATCCTCACGAGCGCAACGACGGCGATCGCCATTCTGCCGCTGTTCCTGTTCGGCGGGGCGACACTGTTCAATTTCAGCGCCGCGATGCTGTTCGGCATCGTGATCGGGACCTATTCCTCGATCTATGTCGCCGGCGCGCTGCTGCTCTATCTCCCGGCCCTTGGCGGTGCCGACACTGGCGGGCAGAAGGCGGGCGCGAGGGCGTAGACCCCACTTTGCGCTTTCCTCTATCTGGGGGAGAGAAATGAGCGTTCCTCTCACCCTTCGCGGTCTGCGAAGGGTGAGGTTCTTGTGGACACTTCCGGTCCGTGCATCTCCGGATGCACATGTCAGTCGTTCAGAGTGGGAACCATTCCTGCTCGCGCGTGTAGTGCAGATAGCCCGCATTGACGCCCGCGCGCAGGCCAACGCCGGTGCGCATCGGCGCAAGGCTGATGCGCCCAGTACGTTGATAATTCACGCCGATGCCGGCGATGAAATAGTAGCTGCCCTCAACGCCCGGGAAGCGCTGGAAGATCTCTTCCTGGCGCCTGATGCCGTAAACGAGCGTGAAGCACTTGGAGGCATTGGCGCCGATATCAAAGCCGATCGAGGGGCCCTGCCAATGGACCTTCATGTTGCGATAGCCCTTGCGGACCATCGTGCCTTCGCCATAGCGCAGGCCGACGCCGATCGCGCCTGAGGCTTCCTCGCCCTTGATGTAGGCGTTCGGGCGGCCGAGATCGGCGAAAATTTTCTCGACCACCTTGGCCGCGGCTTCGGTCGTCACGCCGAAGAAGTCGGCAACCGCCTTCACCACCTCGTTTTCCGAGAAGGTGTCATCCTCGCCTGCGAAAGCCGGGAGCGGTCCCGAAAAGGTCACCGCCGTAGCGCCAAGAGCCGCCTTTGCCGCAAGCATCAATGCGTCGCGGCGCGAGGTCCCGTTCATGGTCTTGTCTTCCATCGCTGATCTCCTTTCGAGCCAGTCCAGCCCTTTTGTAAATGATGCCATAAAAAATGAACGGGAGGTGAGTGGGTATTCGTCACAGCAACACGTCAATGGAGGGATGAGAATCACTTAGGCTATCCCGACCGATTGACCATACATGGGAGACGGGTATGTTCTCTGAGTTGGGCGGCTTTGACGTTTTTGTGATTGTGCTCGCAGTCGTCGCGGTTTTTCTCGTCTTTTCTGGCGTGATGTCCGTGCCTCAGGGCTATGAGTGGACGGTGGAGCGTTTCGGGCGCTACACGCATACGCTGCGACCCGGCCTCAATCTCATCGTGCCGTTCGTCGACCGGGTCGGGCGGCGCATCTCCATGATGGAGACGGTGCTGGACATACCCAGCCAAGAAGTGATCACCAAGGACAATGCGATGGTCACGGCCGACGCCATCGCCTTCTACCAGGTCGTCGATGCGCCACGCGCCGCCTATGAGGTGCAGAATCTGCACCTTGCGATCACCGCGCTTGCATTGACCAATGTGCGCACCGTGATCGGCTCGATGGATCTCGATGAGGTCCTCTCCAAGCGCGATGAGATCAATGAGCGGCTTCTGCGCGTCGTCGACTCGGCGACGAGCCCCTGGGGCGTCAAGGTCACGCGCGTGGAAATCAAGGACCTTGCGCCGCCCTCCGACATCAACGAGGCGATGGCCCGGCAGATGAAGGCCGAGCGCGAACGGCGCGCCGAAGTGCTGGCGGCGGACGGCGAGAAGCAAGCGGCGATCCTGCGCGCGGAGGGGCAGAAGCAGGCGACGATTCTTGAGGCCGAGGGGCGCAAGGAAGCCGCGTTCCGCGACGCCGAGGCGCGCGAGCGTTCGGCCGAAGCCGAAGCGAAGGCAACCGCCATGGTCTCCACCGCCATCGCGGATGGCAATGTCCATGCCCTCAACTATTTCATCGGCCTCAAATATGTCGAGGCCTTCCGTCAGTTCGCAACCGCGCCCAATCAGAAGTTTGTCGTGCTTCCAGCAGAGACGAGCGGCATGCTTGGGTCACTGGCGGGGATCGCGCATCTGGCGCAAGATGCAGCGATGCTCAATGCCAATGCGGTCAAGTCCGCGCCGTCGCGAGGGCCCGGAAGCGTGCCAAACAGCTAAGCAAAGAGGGGTCATGGAGCCGTTTGCAGCGATCTTCAACACGATCACACTTTGGCACTGGCTCGTGCTGGGTGCGGTGCTGATCGGTCTTGAGGTGATTGCCCCTTCAACCTACCTGCTATGGCCGGGTCTTGCCGCGCTGGCGACGGGAGGGATTGTGGCGCTCATGCCCGAGCTTGGCTGGCAGTATCATCTTGTCCTCTTTGCGGTGCTCTCTGTCGCCGCAACGATCCTTGGCCGGCGCTATGCGGTTTCTGGCGGCGAGGCCACCGATCAGCCGCTCCTCAACCGGCGTGCCTCCCAGTATGTGGGGCGCGTTGCCGTCGTCGCGGAAGCCTTCGCCGGTGGGCGCGGACCCATTATTCTCGATGATACGCGATGGCCCGCGAAGGATGCGGGCGGACAGGATCTCAAGCCGGGAACGCGGGTAGAAATCATCGGTACCGACGGGCCGGTGCTTTCGGTCAAAGCCGTCTGAGCCCGTCCGCCCCCTCAAGCCTTGCGGCCGCGCGCGACGAAATGGTCGTTCTTGAAACGGTCAGCCACCTTCCCGTAAAGGAAAGGCGAGCCATCGAGTTTGGTCACTGATCCTCCCGCCGCGTTCAGCACCGCGTGCCCGGCGGCGGTATCCCACTCCATGGTCGTGCCAAGGCGGGGATAGAGGTCGGCTTCTCCGGCCGCCACGATGCAGAATTTCAGCGATGAGCCCGCGCTCCTGAAATCCTTGATCTTGTATTTGGCGAGATACTCGTCCGTCTTCGCGTCACGATGCGAGCGGCTCGCGACCGCGACGAGCCCCTCAGCGTCCGGCAGGCGCGCCGCGATCGGCTTTTGCCCAGTGCAGGGGGGCGTCCCGGCCGCGTCCTTCGCATGCGGGTCGCACGAAGCCTCCCGGGCGGTGCCTCCCCCTGCGCCGAAAAACATGCGCGACAAAGCCGGCGCGTAGACGACGCCCATGACCGGAACAGCCCTGTCGATGAGCGCGATGTTCACCGTGAACTCGCCATTCTTGTTGATGAACTCCTTGGTGCCATCGAGCGGGTCAACGAGAAAGAAGCGCTGGCCGATCGATGGGAAATGTCCCGCCGCGGCGGCTTCTTCCGAAACGACAGGGATGGCGGGCGCCAGCCTTGCCAAATCGGCGAGTATCAGCGCTTCGGCCTCTTCATCGTCAAGCGTCACGGGACTTTCATCTTCCTTGTGGCGGATGCCGGCCGGCTCCTCATAGTGGCGCATGATGAGCGCGCCCGCGCGCGCGGCGGTCGCGATGAGGGCCTTCAAAAGGGTCTCGCCATCTGTCGCAGTCATCGGTCTTTTTCTTCCTTCATGGCCGCCAGAACCAGTTCCGCGACGCTGATGTTGATCAATTGTTTACCAGCATTCTCGAAATTCACGGTGACACGCGAACCTACAACGGATTGCACCTGACCCAATCCCCAATCCGCCATGGCGGGCAGGTGCACCCACATTCCTGGTTCGAGGCGAGTGTCACTCATGGTTCTTGCTATTTCCGGAACGCGGCACAGCTCAAGTTTAATCGGTTTTGCGCCATCAGTCGTGTAGTCTCAAATCCTGATTCGGTATCTCCTTATTCAGTGGCCTTGCTCCCGCACATGAATGATCTTGATCTTGCGTCCCTCGTCGTCTCGCGCGTCTGCCACGACCTCATCAGTCCTGTCGGGGCCATCGTCAACGGGCTGGAAGTCATTGCGGACGACGATGATCCGGAGTTGCGGACACAGGCGCTCGCGCTCATTGCCCGCAGCGCCGCGCAAGCCTCCGCAAAGCTGCAATTCGCGCGGCTTGCCTATGGCGCGTCGGGCTCGCGCGGGGACATCCTTCCCATTGGCGATGTGCGTGAGGTTGCAAGGCTGCTGTTCGCGGACAGCAAGGTTTCGCTCGACTGGAAGGCGGAGGAAATCGAACTCCCCAAGGCCTTCGTTCGGGCCCTCGCCAATCTCGTCATGCTGGGCCAGGAATGCCTGCCGCGGGGCGGCGTCGTTACCGTTTTGGCGGAGAATTCGCCCAATGGCGTCCAGCTCGTCGTCAAGGCGCAAGGACAGGGCGCGCGCCTTGCAGAAGACCAGCGTGCCGCACTGATGGGTGAGACCACGCTTGAAACGGTGGAGAGCCGGGCCATGTGCGGGTTCGTGCTCGGGCTGCTCCTGCGCGGTTTTGGCGAGACCGCCAAGGTCGAATCCAATCCCGATCTCGTCACTTTCCGAATTAGCCATATCCGCTAGGCGGGCGTTCGTTTGGCGCTTGTGCGCACTTTACGCGACTTTAACTAGGTTTCGCTCAACCTCAGCGCCTGTTTCAGGCTCGTCTGAGCCTGTTCTTGCCCAGGGCGGAGCCGATCGGACATGGATGATTTACTGCGCGAGTTTCTGACCGAAACGTCGGAAAATCTCGACGTCGTGGACCTTGAGCTTGTCAAGCTCGAGCGCGACCCGAACAACAAAGACGTGCTCGACAAGATCTTTCGTCTCGTCCACACGGTCAAAGGCACATGCGGCTTTCTGGGGCTGCCGCGCCTGGAGCGGGTTGCGCATGTCTCTGAAACCCTGCTTGGCAAGTATCGCGACGGCCAACTGACGGTCACGCCTTCGGGCATCACACTCGTCCTTTCATCGCTCGATCGCATCAAGGCCATTCTCAAGGACCTTGAAGCCAACGAATCCGAACCTGCGGGCGATGACGGCGAACTCATCAGCCAACTCGAGGCAGCCGCAACGGGGGCGGAGGTCGCCGTTGCCCGCGCATCCGCCATGCCGGGAAAGGTGGCCGAGCCCGCCGCGCAGAAGGCCGAAGAATCGCAAGAAGCCTCACAGGACGTTGATCTGCCGCCGCAAGATCTGGGGCGGCCGCTGAAGCCGGGCGAGGTCAGTCTCGATGAACTTGAGCAGGCTTTCCGATCGGCAGGCGCGCAGCCGATGAATGATGCAGCGGCCCATGCCGCGACGCCGGACACCGCGTCAGCTCAGCCCCGGGGCGATGCGGCGAAAGGCGAGGGCAGCGTCGCGCAGCAATCGATCCGCGTGAATGTCGATGTGCTCGAAGACCTCATGACGATGGTCAGCGAGCTTGTGCTGACGCGCAACCAGCTCCTTGAAATGGTGCGCCGGCTCGACAACAGCGAATTCAAGGTGCCGCTGCAACGCCTCTCCAATGTCACGGCCGAACTGCAGGAAGGCGTCATGAAGACGCGCATGCAGCCGATCGGCAATGCCTGGCAGAAGCTGCCGCGCATCGTGCGCGACCTCGCGCATGAACTCTCCAAGAAGATCAATCTTGAAATGATCGGCTCGGAGACCGAACTTGACCGCCAGGTGCTCGAGCTGATCAAGGATCCGCTCACGCATATGGTGCGCAATTCAGCCGATCACGGGCTCGAATTGCCGGCGGTGCGGCGCGCTTCTGGAAAGTCCGAAACAGGTACGATCACGCTCAAGGCCTATCATGAAGGCGGCCACATCATCGTCGAGGTTGGTGATGACGGGCGTGGGCTTGATATCGCCCGGATCAAGACGAAGGCGCTTGAGCGCGGCATCGTGAGCGAAGCCGAACTGCAGCGCATGAGCGATGCACAGATCGCGAAGTTCATCTTTGCCGCGGGCTTTTCGACCGCAGCGAAAGTGACAAATGTGTCAGGGCGTGGCGTCGGCATGGACGTCGTGCGCACCAACATCGAGCTCATCGGCGGAACGATCGATCTTGTCTCGAAGCAAGGCCAGGGCTCGACCTTCATCATCAAGATCCCGTTGACGCTCGCCATCGTGTCGGCGCTGATCGTTGAAACCGCGGGTCAGCGCTTTGCCATACCTCAATCCGCCGTGCTTGAGCTCGTGCGGGCAAGGCCGGGATCGGAGCAGCGCATCGAATCCATCAACGCGACGCCCGTCCTTCGTCTGCGCAACCGCCTGTTGCCGCTTGTCTATCTCTCGGATGTGCTCGGTCTTGAAAGCGAGAAGGCCAAGACCGACGAGGCCTATGTCATCGTCAGCCGGGTCGCTGGCCAGACCTTCGGCATCATCGTCGACACCGTTTACGATACACAGGAAATCGTCGTGAAGCCCAGCGCTTCACTGCTGCGCGACATCGAGATGTTCTCGGGCAATACGATCCTCGGCGATGGCTCCGTCATCATGATCATCGATCCCAACGGTATCGCGCGCGCGGTCGCGCACGATGCTGCGGGCGATCAGAAGGGAGAAGAGGTTCAGGGCCATGCTTCGGCGCTGCGGCGTGATGAGACAACCGCGATGCTCATTTTCCGGGCTGGCTCCCAGGAGCCCAAGGCCGTTCCACTTTCGCTGGTCACGCGGCTTGAAGACATCGAGGTCAACCGCATCGAGACCTCGAACGGGCGCATCCTTGTGCAGTATCGCGGACGCTTGATGCCGCTCGTCTTCGTCTCACCCTCGCAGAACCTCAAGAGTGAAGGGCGCCAGCCGATCCTTGTCTTCACGGACGAGGATCGCGCGATGGGTCTTGTTGTCGATGAAATCGTCGATATCGTCGATGACCGGCTCAAGATCGAACTCTCGGGTGAAAATCCAAGCCTGCTCGGCTCGGCTATCATCAAGGGCAAGGCGACCGAGATTATCGATGCCGCTCACTATCTGACGCTTGCCTATGACGATTGGTTCGTTCGGCATTCCGACCATCAGACGCGGAACGCGCCCAAGCGGATCCTGCTCGTCGATGACAGCGCATTCTTCCGCAACATGATCACGCCGCTACTCGAGTCGGCTGGCTATGAGGTGGTCGCGACGGACGGCGCGGAGAACGCCTTCAAGCTGCGCGACGAGGGCGTGCCCATCGATTGCATCGTCAGCGACCTTGAAATGCCGGGTACGGACGGTTTTGCCTTCGCCATGGCGGTCAAGAGCGATGAGAACTGGCGCGAATTGCCGCTTGTCGCCCTCTCTTCGCTGCAATCGGCGCAGGATGTGGAGCGGACGCGCGATGCGGGCTTCGATACTTTCGTCAACAAGACAGAGCGCCACCGCCTCGTTTCGGTGATCTCCGATGCGCTCAACCGGGGAGCGGCAGCGGCATGAACACGAAGCGCGCGCATAGCAAGAACTCAGCAGCGACCACCGATTTCGTGACGGTTATGATCGGCGGACAATTGTTCGGAATCGCGATTTCGCAAGTTCAGGACGTGTTCTCGCCACAGGCGATCACGCGGGTGCCGCTCGCACATCCTGAAATCGCGGGCGTACTCAATCTGCGCGACCGCATCGTGACCGCCATCGACGTGCGTGTCCGTCTGGGACTGCCGCCGCGCGCCAAGGGCGAGCCGTGCATGGCGGTTGGAATCGAGCACAAGGGCGAGAGCTATGGTCTCATCATCGACAATGTCGGCGAGGTCCTCAGCGTGCCCGTGGCTGATTTCGAGGACAACCCTGCCAATCTCGATGAGCGTTGGCGTCAGGCATCGAGCGGTGTCTACCGGCTCGATGGAAATCTGCTCGTGGTACTCAACGTTGAACATCTGCTCGAGTTCGGGCGCCTTGCCGCTTGAGACTCGCTAGGGAGTGGGCTGTCATGAAGCACTGTCTCGTAGTCGATGATAGCCGCGTGATCAGAAAGGTCGCGCGCAAGATCCTCGAGGAGTTGAGCTTCGACATTTCCGAGGCGGAGGACGGGCGGATTGCGCTCGATGCCTGCCGCCAGAAGATGCCGGACGCGATCCTGCTTGACTGGAACATGCCCAACATGTCGGGCATCGAATTCCTGCGGGCCTTGCGCAAAGAGGCTGGTGGGGAGCACCCCATCGTCGTCTTCTGCACGACGGAGAATGATATGGACCGGATCTCCGAGGCGCTCTCGGCGGGGGCCAACGAGTACATTATGAAGCCTTTCGACCGCGACATCATCGAGGCGAAGTTCACTGAAGCCGGGCTCGTTTAAGGCAGCAAATGGCAGCGGCATCTCCGTCAGTTCCCTCGGCGTCCAAAGGTCCCTCGGCTGTCCGCGTGATCGTCGTTGATGATTCAGCGGTGATCCGTGGCCTCATCACGCGCTGGCTCGACGAGGACAGTGAAATCACGGTCGTGGGAAGCGCGAGCAATGGCCGACAGGGCCTCCAGATGGCCGCCCAATACAAGCCCGATGTCGTCATCCTCGATATCGAGATGCCAGAGATGGACGGCTTGACGGCGCTTCCAGAGATCATCAAGGCGGTGCCGCATGCCAAGGTCGTCATGGCCTCGACGCTGACGCGCCGCAATGCGGAAATTTCGCTGCGAGCCCTGTCGCTGGGCGCGGCCGACTATGTCCCCAAACCCGAGGCGACGCGAACGATGACGGCCTCGGCCGATTTCCGCACGGAAATCTGCGCGAAGGTCAAGGCGCTTGGCAAGGCTGCGCGACGGAACGCACCCAAGCTCGATGCGCGCGCGGAAGCCGGCATGGCGCGGCGCGAGACCCGGCCGGCAGCGCCGGCGCCGGCACAGATTTCCTTGCGGGAGGCTTCGCGCGTGAAGCCGCAGATCCTGGCGATCGGATCATCGACCGGCGGTCCGCAGGCGCTCTTCGAACTCATCAAGGGGATTGCCCCGCAGATTGATGTCCCCATCGTCATCACGCAACACATGCCCCCGACCTTCACGAGCATCCTTGCCGAGCACCTTGCCAAGGTCTCCGGGCTCGTTTGCGGTGAGGGGCGAAGCGGAGAGGTCTTGAGCCCTTGCCAGGTCTATGTTGCGCCTGGCGACCGGCACATGCTGCTGGAAAAGCAAGGGACTCAAACGCGCATCGTGCTCTCCGATGCGCCGCAAGAGAATTTCTGCCGTCCCGCCGTTGATCCGATGTTCCGCAGCATTGCCGCGATCTATGGACCAGCGGCGCTTTGTACCGTGCTCACGGGCATGGGCAGCGACGGCCGGGAAGGGGCGCGCAAGATCGTTGGGGCCGGTGGCACCGTGATCGCGCAGGATGAAGCTACGAGTGTCGTTCGGGGCATGCCGGGGGCTGTCGCGCTCGCCGGCCTGTGCGCGGGCGTCTATCCGATCTCGCGCCTTGCGTCCGAGATCCTCAAACTAATGGGGAAGGCCCAATGAGTGCGATCCCGTCTGATGATTTTGCCTTTCTCAGCAATCTCTTGAAGCGCCGTTCGGGCCTCGTCCTCACGCCCGACAAACTGTATCTCGTCGAAAGCCGCCTGATGCCGATCGCGCGCAAGGAAGGGCTTGCCGATATTGCGGCTCTTATCAGCAAATTACGTCAGCCCGGCTCGGAAACGCTGCAGCGTGCCGTGACGGATGCGATGACGACGAATGAGTCGCTGTTTTTCCGCGACAAGACGCCTTTCGAGCATTTCGAAAAGGTCATCGTACCTTCGCTCCTTCCTTCACGCCCGCAGAAACGCCTGCGGGTGTGGTGCGCGGCCGCCTCGACCGGGCAGGAGCCTTATTCGCTCGTCCTCACAATGGCCGAGAAGGCGGCGCAGTTCCCGGGTCTTTCGCTCGATATTCTGGGCACGGATATTTGCGCTGAGGTGATCGCGCGCGCGCAGGCGGGGATCTATTCGCAGTTCGAGGTGCAACGCGGGTTGCCCATCCAGATGCTCGTCAAGTACTTCACCAAGGAAGGCGACAACTGGCGGCTGAAGGAAAATATCCGGCAGCAGGTCAAGTACAAGCTTTTCAATCTGCTCGAGAGCTTAAGCGCGCTCGGGCAGTTCGATGTCGTCTTCTGCCGCAACGTGCTCATCTATTTCGATCGCGACACGAAGGCGGACATCATTACGCGCATCGCGAAGATCCTGCCCGAGGACGGATATCTCATCCTTGGCGCGGCGGAGACGGTTGTCGGTCTTACAGTGCCCTTCCAGCCGCATCCCACCGCCAAGGGGCTCTATGTGAAGGCCGCCGCCGCGGCATTGACCCCGCCGGCTAAGGTGGCGGCCGGATAGCGCTGCCTTTCTGTTCCTTGAAAATTGGAAACTGGATCTCATTTCTTGATACGGCGATTCCCAAGGCTTCAGGACTGACTTGAGGCCATCGACCACCGGCATGCGCGGGTGGTGACGTGTATGGGGGAGACCGGTTGCATCTCCAGCGGCCAGGCGCTGCTCACTCTTCCTGGAAATGTTCTGGCTGCCCCGGCCTCACTTCAATCCCCCCTCACAACCCGCCTGTCGCTTGCGCCCATGAAAAAGGGCGCTCCTGATTTCAGGAGCGCCCAAAGATCGATTTCGGGTCGGGCGAGCTTGCGCGTCAGGACGCCGCCTTCTCGGCGATCGGATCGCGCAGCACGTAGCCGCGGCCCCAAACGGTTTCGATGTAGTGTTCGCCGCTCGTCGCCGCCGCGAGCTTCTTGCGCAGCTTGCAGATGAACACGTCGATGATCTTCAACTCGGGCTCATCCATGCCGCCATAGAGATGGTTCAGGAACATCTCCTTCGTCAGCGTCGTGCCCTTGCGGAGCGAAAGCAGCTCCAGCATCTGGTACTCCTTGCCCGTCAGGTGCACGCGCTGGCCGGCGACCTCGACCGTTTTGGTGTCGAGATTGACGGTCAGCTTGCCCGTCTGGATGACGGATTGCGAATGGCCCTTCGAGCGGCGCACGATGGCGTGGATGCGCGCGATCAACTCATCCTTGTGGAAGGGCTTCGTCATATAGTCGTCGGCGCCATAGCCAAGGCCACGCACCTTCGAATCGATCGTCTGTGTGCCATAGAGAATCAGGATCGGCGTCCCGATCTTGGCGACCCGCAGCGCCTTCAGCACCTCAAAGCCGCTCATGTCGGGCAGATTGAGGTCGAGGACGATGATGTCGTAGTCATAAATCTTACCGAGATCGACGCCCTCTTCACCCAGGTCGGTGGTGTAGACGTTGAACCCTTCGGAGCGCAGCATCAGCTCGATGCTCTGCGCCATTGCCTTGTCATCTTCGATTAGGAGTACCCGCATCTCTCGCCTCTGCCCCGGGGTTGACGTCCCGCTTGCCGTTGTTAATCCCGGTAACGAATCTAGGTGTTAATGCTTAACGGACTGCGAATCCCTGCCAAGCTCCAAACAAAAGTTTATCGAGGCATGAAGATGATCAGGGGGATGGCTCGTGAACAACGTTCGGAAAATCCTTTAACTCCTTGTTTGGGTTGAATTTACGTGGATTTAAGCGGTTAAGCGCATCTTTCCCGATACGGGTTTCTGCAGACGTGACCCGTGTGGTTTGCCCGCAACAGGGTGTGGAAAAGTGCAAGAGCTCGCCAGCCTCATCGCCGATGTCCCCGCCGCGCGCGTGTTCGGCCGCGTCGCCAGCGTCCAGGGATTGCTGGTGGAAATCTCCGGTCCGCCCGATGCGCTCTCGATCGGCGCCAGGGTCTCGATACAAACCGGGCCGGGGCGTGAAGTGCTTTGTGAAGTCGTCGGCTTTCGTCACGGGCGCGCGCTGTCGCTGCCCTTCGGATCGCTCGACGGCATTCGCATGGGCTGCAAAGCCTATATCGATCCGATGCCGGCGCAGGTCTATCCCTCTCATGCCTGGCTCGGGCGCGTCATCAACGCTTTTGGCGAACCCATCGACGGCAAGGGGCCGATCACGGCGGGGCGGCTTCCTTACGCGCTGCGGGCCGCGCCGCCCCCTGCCCATGGACGCCGGCGTGTCGAGGGCAAGCTTGATCTCGGGGTCAAGGTGCTCAACACCTTCACCACCTGCTGCAAGGGGCAGCGCATGGGCATCTTCGCCGGCTCGGGGGTTGGCAAGTCGGTGCTTCTTTCCATGCTCGCCCGCTATACGGCGAGCGATGTCGCTGTCATCGGCCTGATCGGCGAGCGCGGGCGCGAGGTGCAAGAGTTTCTCACGACGGATCTCGGCGAAGAGGGCCTTGCACGCTCGGTCGTGATCGTGGCGACCTCGGATGAGGCCGCGCTGATGCGCCGGCAGGCGGCCTATCTCGCCCTTACGGTGTCCGAGTATTTTCGTGACAGCGGCGCTGAAGTGCTCTGCCTCATGGACAGTGTCACGCGCTTTGCGATGGCGCAGCGCGAGATCGGCCTCTCCTGCGGCGAGCCGCCGGCCTCCAAGGGGTATACGCCGACCGTCTTTTCCGAACTGCCACGTCTGCTCGAGCGCGCGGGGCCAGGACAGGCACAGCAGGGGGACATTACCGGCCTTTTCACCGTGCTCGTCGAGGGCGATGACCATAATGAGCCGATCGCGGATGCCGTGCGCGGCATTCTCGATGGTCACATCGTGCTCGAGCGTGGGATCGCCGAGCGGGGCCGGTATCCGGCCGTTAACGTCCTTAAATCGGTTTCGCGTACAATGCCTTCGTGCAATGCGCCCGAAGAGCAGGCGCTGGTCTCGAGCGCGCGCCGGCACCTCGCCGTCTATGACAATATGGCCGAATTGATCCGGCTTGGGGCGTACAAGGCTGGCACGGATCCTGCTGTTGATGAGGCAATCCGTCTCTATCCGCAGCTGGAGGCGTTCATGAGTCAGGGCAAAAACGATCGCGGGACGCTCAAGGCCGGATATGCGGCGCTTGGCGACATTCTCTCTGCTGGCACAGCGAAAGGCGGCCGTTGATGAAAACGCGCGAAACTTTGATCCGCCTGCACCAATTCCGAGTCGATGAGGCGCGGCGCAAGCTCGCTGGCCTTGAGGCGATGAAGGCAGACCTCGAGCGCAAGGCGCGCGATCTCGAGACGACCGTCGCGAGCGAACAGCGCCGCGCGATCGAGGATGAGATCGGCCGCTTTGCCTATCCGGGCTTTGCACGGTCCGTACTGCAGCGTCGCGACAATTTGTCCAAGACGATCGAGGAAATCGCGCGCCAGATCGAGGCGGCGCATGAGGATCTCAACGAGGCGTTCCGCGAACTCAAGAAATACGAAGTTGCGGACGAGACGATCAAGCGCAACCAGGCGCAAGAGCGCAAACTGCGCGAACAGGCGGAGAGCGATGATATCACGCTGACCCGCTTTGCCGGGCGCCAGATCGCCGAGCGCGGCTGAAACATCGCCGTGCCCTCAGGGATGTGATAGCGCTTTAACCCTCTATGATCGCGGGGGATGAGCGCATGTCAGTCGGCGAGCAATTGGCGCCCTTCTTGGGTCGGCTTTTGATCGGGGGATATTTCCTTTCCTGGGCTTGGTCGCAATCTCAGGATTTCGAGTACTGGAGCTCCATCCTGCTGCAAAAGGAGATCGAGCGCGGGCCGGTCGTGCTCTCGCTCATCATGGTGCTGATGGGGCTGGGCGGGCTTGGCCTCATCACGGGGTTCCGCACCAAGGTCGCCGCGCTGGTGCTTTTCGCGGTGACAGCGTTCCTCACCTTGCTGCTGCACGATTTCTGGACGCTGCCGCATGGCGCGGAGCGCGTGCTTCAGGCCCAGCTCTTTTTCAAGAACATGGCGATTGGCGGCGGGCTGCTGGTGCTCGTTGGATCAGGCCCCGGCGGCTTTGCCCTCGACGCGGACGGGGACTGACGCGCGGGCAGTGATCAGGACGCTTCGTGATGGCGCGGGCCGGCCTCATAGGGGCGCAGCATGTCGCGCCTTGCCAGCGAGAACACGTAGATCGCCGCGAGATAGACGACGAACTTGGCCAGCAGAAGGTCGGGCGGCGTTGCGAAAAGCGCGGCCTCCAGCTTTGCGGGCAGGTCAGGGGGCAGGTTTTTTGTGAGCACGAGCGGGCGAACGAGCGGCACCGCGATGTCGGCGATCACGCCTGAGACGGCAAAGAACGCCGCGCTGAGAAGGCCGCGCGCCGGCAAGGACAGCAGAAAGGCAAGCAATGCGGCAGTGCCTGCCCATTCCCAGGTGAATAGGCGGGCCCACAGATCTGTCAGGAACTCCATACGCAACACTCCAAACTCAGATCCAAGCCCGCCCTTCGACCAATCAGGCTTTGCGCGATCAGGCGCGACGGAACAGCGATTTCACCAGGAAGACGCCGAGAATGACGATCGCGAAGGCGACGAAGTAGACGAGGAACTCGCCCATCGAGAGACCGAGGAACGCATTCCAGCGCTGTTCGGCCAGCGCCATCGGCTCGGCCTTGTCCATGACGATCGCACGGGCCACCATCGCGGCCGCGAACAGGACGAGCGCACCCAGCGTGAAGTTGATGATCTGCGCGATCGAGCCCATCAGCAGGCCCGTCAGGATCACGATCACCACCATGATGCCGAGCGTGATCTCATCGGTCGTGCTGAAAACGCCCGTTACCAGGTTAGTCAGTTGGTCCAGCATGTCTTCCCCCAAAGCTAGTCAAAGGCCGGATGGCCTGTGATCGCGCGAACTTCTCATGTCGGCTCGTCGCTTTTGTGAAAGGCTAATGCAAGGTAACCCCTCGCCAAAGGCGAAGATTGTGTTGATGAGGTCACAGTCGGGGAAAGAAGCGGAGAATTAAGCCTATTTGAGACCGCCGAGCGCCTTTGCGCGCGAATCGGGGGCGAGCGCCTGGGGCTTGCCGAGCGATCGGGCGAGGGCTGTCACATCGGCGGCGGCGGGTGCGGCCGGGTGCCGCGTCAGGAAGGCGGTCTGACGGCGAATCGCTTCCTTGATCTTTTCATCGCGGCGGATGACGCCCGCCAGCGGCGGCTCCAGCCCCAGGAAATTGCGGCAGGCATTGGCAAGCGCGCCCCAGGTCTTGCGGCCCGCCTCTTCGCTTTGCGCCATGTTGACGACGACGCGGGTGTCCCGCATGTCGCCCGCGCGGTTCATGATCTTGATGAGGGCGTAGGCGTCGGTCAGCGAGGTCGGCTCCTCGGTGAGGACGACGAGCGTCGTATCGCAGGCCGCGGTGAGACCGAGCACGGCAAGGTCAAGTCCCGCGCCCAGGTCGACGATCGTGCGGTCGTAGTGTGTCGCCAAGAGCTTCAGGCTCTGCGCCATGGCGCCGATTTCCGCGCGGTTGAGATGGGCAAGGGCGCCCGACCCTGAGCGACCGGCGAGCACATCGAAGCCGCCTTCGGACGCGCCGCCGGCAAAGGGCGTCACAGCCTCCGCCAATGTCATGCGGCCGGAAATCACGGCGCCGAGGTCGTTGGTCGGCGTCAGACCCAATTGCACATCGATATTGGCAAGACCGAGGTCGCCATCAAACAGCAGCACCCGTTCATTTTCCTGCGCCAGGGCATGCGCCAGGGTCGCGGAGAGCCAGGTCTTGCCCACGCCTCCCTTGCCGGAGGCGATGGCGATCAGGCGCGGCGGTCGGGCGATCGGAAGCTGCGTGATCATGGCGTCTGCTCCTGGACCGCCGCCGGTCCCACGCCGAAGAGGTCGCGAGCGAGGCGAAGGCCGTTCAAGGGTTCAAGTCCGTTGGCGATGTAGGGGGTTGCCGACACTTGCGCGAAGCCGAGCTTGGCCGCATCGGCAGCGGCCAGGAGTGAGCCGAGCCGGCGCGCGGCATCGACCTTGGTCACGATGATCTTGCCGGCCCCTAACGCGGCAAAGGCCCGCGTGATGTCGATCGCATCCTCGCTGCCAAGACCCGCTGGAAGGACGAGAGCGATCTCGGCGCCCGCCGCCTTCACAAAGCCGCCCAGCGTGCGCATTTCACCGATGTCGAAGGGATTGGTGCCGGGCGTGTCGATGATGGTGAGCGCGGGCTTGCCGGCGTCGGTGGGATAAGCTGCCTTCTTGAGCATCTCGGGCTTGGCGGCGATGCTCAGCGGTGCCTCGAGGATGCGGGAGAAGGCTTCAAGCTGGCCGATGCCGCCGGTGCGTTCGGTGTCACAGGTGATGAGCCGGGCCGCTTCTCCTGCAAGCCTTGCGCGGGCGGCCAGCTTGGCGGCGGTCACGGTTTTGCCCGAGCCGGGCAGGCCGACCAGCATCAAGGGGCGGCGCGGCACGATCGGCAGGGGCTTGAAACTGAAGTGCTGGTCGAGGGCGCGGCCGAGGGCTTCGAGCGGGGTCTCCGCGCCGGAACCAAGGGCGGCGGTCATCACTGCGGTGCGCAGCGGCTCAGCAAGCCCATGAAAGCTGAGCCGCGCTTCGATCTCCCTTCCATCGAGCGTCGATTTGCCCGCGTCCTCGCGCAGGCGTCGCAGGAGGCGCAGTGCCAGCTCATCTTCGAGCGCTGGCGCGGCACCGGGCTTTGCGGGTGCGGCGCTGTCGTCGATCGCGGCCCGCAGGATGATGCCGCGACGCGAGGATTCCGATGAGATGATGATCGCATCATCCCCCAGCTCTTCGCGCAGCCTTGCCATCGCCTCGGGCATCGTGCGGGCATTGATCGTGCGGACGCGCATCGTCTCTCAGCCCCTCAAATCTGACCCATGGTCCGCAACTTGGCGGAGGGGTGCACTTCGTTCTGGGACATGACGATCGTCTGCGGCCGGAAGCGCTCGATAAGCGAGCGCACATAGGGCCTCACGATCGGCGAGGTCAAAAGCACCGGCGCTTCGCCATCGACGGCGGCGGCATCGAAGCGCTGGCGCACGCTGCCGATGAATTCCTGCAGTTTGGTCGGGGGTATGGCGAGTTGGCGGTCCTCGCCCTGGCCGATGAGGGATTCAACGAAGGTCTGCTCCCAGGCCGGGGAGAGCGATATCAGCGGCAGGTAGCCGCGGCCGGCCGCGTTCGCGTTGCACAGCTGGCGGGCAAGGCGGGTGCGCACCTGCTCGCGGATCGCGACGATGTTGTGCGACTGCGCGGCGGCTTCCGCGATGCCTTCGATGATCGTGGGCAGGTCGCGAATGGAGACGCGCTCGGCCAGCAGGGATTGCAGCACACGCTGGACGGTCGTGATCGAGATCTGGCTGGGGATGACATCGTCGACGAGCTTCTTGTGCTCCTGGGGCAGGTCATCGAGCAGCTTCTTCGTCTCGGCGTAGGAGAGAAGCTCGGCCATGTGCTCCTTGATGAGTTCGGTCAGGTGCGTCGTGAGCACGGTTGCGCAGTCAACAACCGTATAGCCGCGGAACGAGGCCTCCTCGCGCAGACTGTCGTCTACCCAGGTCGCGGGCAGGCCGAAGGCGGGCTCACGCGTGTGGGTGCCGGGAAGCTGAACGGCGGCGCCCTTGGGATCCATCACCATCAACTGGCCCACATGGAGCTCGCCGCGCCCGGCATCCTGTTCCTTGATGCGTACGACGTATTCGTTCGCGCCCAATTGCATGTTGTCGAGGATGCGCACGGCGGGCATGACAAAGCCCATTTCGCTTGCCAATTGACGGCGCAGCGCCTTGATCTGGTCGGTGAGGCGATAGCCCTTGGTGTCGTTGATGAGCGGCAGGAGGCCATAGCCCAACTCAACGCGCAGATTGTCCATCGCGAGGGCGGTCGATATGGGCTCTTCCTGAGGCGGCTTTACGGTCTGAGCAACCTGGCGCTTCTCGGCCTCGGCCTGCACGGCCGCCTTTTCCTGCGCGGCGAGGAAGGCAAGATAGCCGATGGCGCCCGAGAGCCCCATGAAGACGAGCGTTGGAATGCCAGGCAGAAGCGACATCACGCCCATCACGGCCGACGCCATGCCCAGCGCCTGAGGATAGCCCGAGAGCTGGGCGAACAAGGCCTTGTCGGCAGCGCCTTCGACGCCCGCCTTCGATACCATGAGGCCCGCCGCGGTCGACACGATGAGAGCGGGGATCTGGCTCACAAGACCGTCGCCGACGGTAAGCACGGTGTAGCTCGATGCGGCCTCCAGCAGGGTCAGGTCGTGCTGGGCCAAGCCGATGATCATGCCGGCGATGACGTTGATGAACGTGATGATGATACCGGCGATGGCATCGCCGCGCACGAATTTGGAGGCGCCGTCCATGGCGCCGTAGAAATTGGATTCCTCTTCCAGGCGCTTGCGGCGCTTGCGCGCCTCGGCCTCATCGATGAGGCCGGAGGAAAGGTCGGCGTCGATCGCCATCTGCTTGCCGGGCATCGAATCGAGGGTGAAGCGGGCCGAGACTTCCGCGATACGGCCCGAACCCTTGGTGATCACCACGAAGTTCACGACGACGAGGATCGTGAACACGATGATGCCGATGACGAAATTGCCCTCCATGATGAAGTTGCCGAAGGCTTCGATCACTTCGCCCGCGGCGTCCGGCCCCTCATGGCCCCGGCTCAGGATCAGCCGGGTCGAGGCGAGGTTGAGGGCAAGCCTCATCATCGTGGAGATCAGCAGGATGGTCGGGAATGTCGAAAGCTCGAGCGGCCTCTGGATGAACAGCGAGGTCATCAAGATGATGATCGAGACCGTGAAAGAGGTGGCGAGCAGGATGTCGAGCAGCCAGGTCGGCATCGGCATCAGGAGCACCACAAGGATGCCCACAATGCCGATCGCCAGCCACAGCTCGCCACGCAGCAGCGGCCCTAACGCCGTCTGCATGGTGAATGGCTGCGCGCCCGCGCCCTGCTGGCCGGTATCGCTCACGGCGGATTACCCTTGAACCGCGTAGCGGGGATCGCCAGGCGGCGGCACATGGACGCCTTCGTCCGTGTACTGTTTAAGCTTATTCCTCAATGTCCGGATCGAGATGCCAAGGATGTTGGCGGCATGCGTGCGGTTGCCGAGGCAATGGTCCAGCGTCTGAAGGATGAGGTCGCGCTCGACATCGGCGACGGTGCGGCCGACAAAGCTGCGCGCAGCATGGACGGCGGCGGCGGCGGCGCGGTCGACAGGGTCCGTACCCACGCGCAGCATGTCATCGCCTATACGCGTGCCGTCGGGCAGGCGGATGGCATCCGGGCCGATTTCCGTGCCCGTCGCCAGCAGCACGGCGCGGTGCATGGTGTTCTCAAGTTCGCGCACGTTACCGCGCCAGGCGTGCGTGGCCAGCATCGCCCGCGCGGCATCCGAGACGGCGCGCGGCGGTACGCCGTTCACTTCTGCATATTTGCGCGCGAAAAAGTCAGAGAGGGCGACGATGTCGGCCGGACGCTCACGCAGCGCGGGAATACGCAGATTGAGCACATTGAGGCGGTAGAGAAGGTCCTCACGGAAATGACCCTCACGCACAGCCTGCATGAGGTCGCGGTTCGAGGTGGCAATGACGCGGATGTTGACCCTGACGGGCTTTGTTCCGCCAACGCGGTCGATCTCGCGCTCCTGGATCGCGCGCAACAGCTTGGCCTGCAGGCGGATGTCCATCTCGCTGATTTCATCGAGGAGAAGTGTGCCGCCATCGGCTTCCTCAAATTTACCGACACGGCGCGCGACGGCGCCGGTGAAGGCGCCCTTTTCGTGGCCGAAGAGTTCGGATTCAAGGAGATTCTCCGGAATCGCGGCGCAATTGACGGCGATGAAGGGCTTATCCGAACGCGAGGATTTGCGGTGTACGAAGCGGGCGAGGATTTCCTTACCCGTTCCGCTTTCGCCGGTGATGAGAATAGAGGCGTCGCTCGAGGCAACCTGCGCCGCCAAATCGATGACGCGCGACATGGCCGGATCGCGATAGATGAGCTGATGGCTCTCGCTGGCGACTGCTTCAAGCACGGCCGCGATGAGTTCTGCATCGGGAGGCAGGGGGATATATTCCTTGGCGCCGGCGCGAATGGCATCAACCGCGGCCTTTGCATCCGAGCCGATGCCGCAGGCGACGATGGGAACGACAATGCGCTCGGCCTGCAACGCTCTGTTGAGAGCCGCGATGTCGCGAGAGACATCGACCATCAAGAGATCGGCGCCGCGGCCTGAGCGCAGCTCGCTCAAGGCCTGTTCGATGAACTCGACATGGACAACCTTAGCGCCGCGATCGATAGCGATCTTCGTGGCGGTGCCGATCTGACCGCTCAAGGTTCCGATGATCATCAGGCGCATGGGTGCGGCTCCTTACCGACGATGAGAGGCGCGGTCATTGCTGTCCTCCCTTGATGATTTCAGTCATGGTGATGCCAAGGCGGTCTTCGACCAGCACGACTTCTCCGCGCGCGACCAGGCGATCGTTCACGTAGATGTCGATGGCCTCGCCAACCTTGCGGTCGAGCTCGATGACGGCACCGCGCCCCATCTTGAGAAGATGACTGACTTCCATCGATGTCTTGCCGAGCACCGCTGAAACCTGGACGGGCACGTCGAAAACGGCCTCAAGGTCGGCGGCCGTGCGCTTGACCTCCTGCTCCTTGATGATTTCCTCAGCCGGACCATCAGAAGCGCCCGCGCCGTTGCGCGACAATTCGGGCAGGGTCACGTCATCAGATGCGGCCATGCTCGGTGCTCCTCTTCAGTCCGGCATCGGGGGAGGCGTCCAGCTCGGCATGAACGGCCGAGAAGAACTCATCCGTGCGCCGGGCGACGCCCGCGGCGGTGTTCGTTGCATTCGTCTCAATCCCACCGTCCGCCCATTCGATGCGGGCGTCGGCACCTTTCAGCCCCGTCTCTGCGACGAGCATGATGCGGCCGCCGAAACCATGCTCATGCGCGATGGCGTCGATGCGGTCCTTCAGCGGCTCCATGAGGGCAGGTGCGATGCGCACGACGATGCGGGGCTCTCGCGGCAGATTGTTCAGGCACTCACCGATCAGGCGCTCGACCTCTGCGGAAGGGTGGGCGTCCAGGGCTGCGCCAGCGATTTTCCTCGCCGCTGACAAGGCGATCGCGGCGGCATGCTTGCGAAGCTCGATGATCTCCCGATCGAGGGCATTCAGTGTCGCCATCATCGCCTTTGCGATTTCGCCAACGGAAAGCGCCATTGCCTGGGCCGCCTTCGCTTCGATGCTGGCGCGGCCTTCGCTGAAGGCCTGCTCCTTGATCTTCGCCAGTTCTTCGGGCGTTACCTGGGGCTTCGCACCCGAACGGGTGCCTGCGCGCCCTTGCGCGTTGCCTTCGAAATTGTTGTCGAATCCGAACGGCTTGGCCGTCATGTCCCAATCCTCAATAGACGAGTTCGTCTTCGCCCTTACTCGTGGCGAGCATCAATTCACCCTTGGCGGCGAGGTCCTTGGCGATGTTGACAATCGCCATTTGAGCCTCATCGACCGCCTTGAGACGGACGGGACCCATCGATTCCATGTCCTCGCGCAGGATCTTGCCGGCGCGCTCGGACATGTTGGAAAAGAACATGTCGCGCAGCGTGTCGGAGGCTCCCTTCAGTGCGATGCCGAGCTTGTCCTTGTCGACCGAGCGCAGCAGGGTCTGGATTGAGGCCGGATCGAGCTTGCCGAGATCCTCGAATGTGAACATGAGCGCCTTGATGCGCTCGGCCGCCTCGCGATTGCGCTCCTCAAGGGCGGTGAGGAATCGGCCCTCCGTCTGACGGTCGAAGTTGTTGAAGATCTCGGCCATCATCTCGTGCGCGTCGCGCTTGGCGGTGCGCGCAAGGTTCGCCATGAATTCGGCGCGCAGGGTCTGTTCGACCTTGTCGAGAATGTCCTTCTGGACGCTCTCCATGCGCAACATGCGGTTGACGACTTCGAGCGCGAAGTCCTCCGGCAGGGCGCCAAGCACACGCGCGGCATGCTCCGGCTTGATCTTGGAGAGCACGACCGCGACGGTTTGCGGGTATTCGTTCTTCAAGTAGTTGGCGAGAACGGATTCGTTCACATTGCCAAGCTTGTCCCACATGGTGCGGCCGGCGGGGCCGCGAATCTCCTCCATGACGGCGCTTACCTTGTCCTTAGGCAAGAAGCGCTGGAGGAGGCGCTCTGTCGAATCGAACGAGCCGAGGAGCGAGCCCGTGCTCGACAACTGAGAGACGAAATCGATGAGGAGCTTTTCGATGAGCGAGGAGGTCACCATGCCCATGTTGGACATGATCTGAGAGATTTCCTTGATCTCGTCATCATCGAGGAGCTTCCAGATCGGGGCGCCATGCTCCTCGCCGAGCGCGAGCATCAGCACGGCAGCCTTTTCCGGGCCGGTGAGCGCTCTGAAATCATCCTTTGTTTGCGCTTTGATGGGGCGGGCCATTTCTTTTTGCCTCTAGGTCGCTTCGTGCAGCCAGGAGCGCATGATCGCCATCGCTTCATCGGGGTGGTTGGAGACGATCTCTCCCACCTTCTTGATGGAGGATTCCTTCACCTGACCCTCGACGCGGGCGATATCGATCATCGCCGAGGTATCGCTGATCCCGGGCGAGGGAAGCGCCTGTTGCATGCCGGGCTGGCCTGCCATCTGCTGCATGGCTAGTACGCCAGGCGTTCCGGCTGCGCCTGCTTGAACCATCGCCGTGCTTCCAGACGCGCCTGGAAGGGCCGGCAATCCCGGCGTTGGCGGCGCAAGGAGACGCAGCATCATGGGGCGGAAAATCAGGAAAATGAGCAGAATGGAAATGATGGCGAGAATGAGCATCTCGGCGATGCGAATGATGTCGTCCTTGGTGAGGCCGAAGAAGGGCTCTTCCACTTCGGGAAGGACCTCGGCTTCCATCTCGGCAAAGCGCATGTTCACGACCTCGATGCGGTCGCCGCGCTTTTCGTCAAATCCGATACCGGAGCGAACGAGGCGCGTGATCTGATCGATCTCCTCGTTCGTGCGGGGCTGATAGGTTCGAGTTCCGTCCGCCGCCGTGACATAGGCGCCATCAACGACAACGGCGACCGAAAGGCGCTTCACGCCGCCGCCTTCGATGATCTCGGTCAGCTTTTCGGTCGAGACCTCATAATTGACGGTCTCCGTCGACTGGTTCTTCGTATCGACGACCTGGCCGTTCTGGCCGCCCGCTGCGGCCTGGTCCGCGGGCAGGCTGTTGGTCGCGGTTACCGTGCCATCCGAAACGCGATCCTGACTCTGCGAGGTCGTCTGGGAGGTCGAGGTCGAGCGTGCCACCTGGCCGTCCGGGTCATAGGTGACGGATTCGCGCGTCATGCGGTTGAGATCGAGCTCGGCGGCGACCTGCACGCGCGCCTTGCCCGGGCCGACGATGCTGGAGACGATCTGTTCGATCTCGGCGCGCAGGCGCGTTTCAAGACTCGTCGTGCGGTCTTCGACCGAGGCCATGGAGCCTGCTTCATCAGAGGCCATGCTGCCCCCCAAAAGCTGACCCTTGTCGTCGATGACCGAAACGCGCGAGGGTGAAAGGCCCTCGACCGCGGCAGCAACGAGGTTCTGGATCGCCTGAACCTGGGCTCGGGCGAGCGAGCCGCGGGGCCGGATGACAATGGAGGCGCTCGGCTCGGCCTTGTCGCGCGCAAACAGCTCACGCTTGGGAATGACGAGATGCACGCGGGCCTGATCGACCGCATCGAGCGCCCTGATCGTGCGCGACAATTCGCCCTCGAGCGCGCGGAGCTGGTTGAGGTTCTGAAGGAAGTTGGTCGCGCCCAGGGCATCCTGGCTATCGAAAATCTCATAACCGACAGTGCCGCCCGAAGGCAGGCTTTCACTTGCCAGATCCATGCGCAGGCGAAGCGCGCGATCCTGTGGCACGAGGATGGTCGAGCCGTCGCCCTTCAATTCGTACTCAACCTTCAGCGCGTCGAGGCTCGCCGCAATCTCGGCGGAGTCGCGTGGATCAAGACCCGAATAGAGGAGGGCCATTGGCGGGCGCAGGATCTCGGTCGTCAGATAAAAGAAAAAGCCGATCAGCGCGGCGGTGACGCCGGCGAGCGCCCCAAGCCTTGCAAGGCCAAATGCCTTCAGAAAATCCGGCACGCTCTTCTCCCCGCAGGACGCAACGATGACGCAGCCGCCCCATTCCTTAGTCCTTGCGTTCAAGGACGTCCGCTACCCGGCAAGAATTACCCAGTCGCGTGTAAATGCGGGTTTAACAGGAATGCGAAAAGGCGACCTTCCTCACGACGCGCGAGGATGGCCGCCTTAATCATCCGTTTACTGATTAAGCGTTGGCGGATCAGCCCCGGTATTGCTGAACGCGCGTCGCCCGCAAGCCCGGCAGGCCGTGCTTGTCGATTGCGCGCTGCCAAGCGAGAAATTCTTCCACGGTCAGGGTGTAGCGGTTGCATGCCTCTTCGAGCGAGAGCAGACCGCCACGCACGGCCGCGACCACTTCCGCTTTACGGCGGATCACCCAGCGTTTCGTATCCGGCGGCGGCAAGTCAGCGATCGTGAGCGGACTTCCATCCGGTCCGATCACGTAGTTGACCCGCCCTTTTGCTTCGGCGCTCATTGCCCAACCACTCCCATCAACGCATTACTTCCACGCTTCTGAGTGGATTGTGCTTGACGCGCCTTAAGGACGCGGAAACACGAATGGTTAGTTTCGGGCTAATGTTTCCGCTCAAACTTGAACAAACTGGAGCCGCTAGGCACATGCGCGGCTCCAGGATTTCAAAAGCCAAGCACATCAGTTCTTGATCCGGATCAGCTCTTCGAGCATCTGATCTGATGTGGTGACGATGCGCGTAGCGGCAGAGTAGGCGCGCTGCGTCGTGATGAGGTCAGTGAACTCCTTTGCGAGGTCGACGGTCGAGGATTCAAGCGCCTGTGACGCCATCGAACCCGCACCACCCGTCTTTGCTTCGAGAAGCGAGTAGTTGCCCGATTCATCCGTGCGCACATATGCGTTGCCGGTTGCCGCCGAAAGGCCGTTCGCATTCTGGAACGTCGCCAGAGGCAATTTGAATACCTGGCGCTGCACGCCGTTGTCGAAGAGCGCTGTCAGATAGCCTTCCTCATCGATGCTTACACCCGACAGGCCGCCGAACAGAGCGCCATTCACGGTCGAGGAAATGAGTGTCGAGGTCGAGTCATACTGCGTCACGCCCACCGCTTCGCCCGGCTCGCCAAAATCCACAGTGATCGATTGCGCGGCAAGGCCAGAAGCTGCTGCCCATGGAATGGTGACGGATGCCGTACCGCCGGCAGGCGTTGCCAATGTGCCGTCGCTGTTGAAGGTCAAGGTGCCCGTCGCGATCGGGTTACTGCCTGCGCCGCCAATATTGGCCGGGTCGCCATCATAGATCACTTCATAGGCCCAGGTGTTCGCCGCCGTCTTCACGAAGGATAGGCGGACTTCTTGCGCGCCGCCCTGGCTGTCATAGACTTCAAGCGTGCGCTCGAACTGGGGATCGATCGTGCCCGCGTTCATGTCGCCCGCGACATAAGTGGTTTCGGCCGTTTCGCTCGATTGCAGATTGGCGCGCAGGCTGACTTCCGTCGTCGCTTCGGCCGTGCCGGTCAACTGGTTCAAATTGATCGCGGTCAGGTCATTGCGGTTGGATGGAATTTCGCCCTGGTCATCGACCGGCCAGCCCATCAGATAGTAACCGGCCGAATTGCGCAGATAGCCTTCCGAATCCTGCGTAAAGGACCCGGAGCGGGTGAACAGCAGATCCGTCGATGCTGAAGCGCCGCTCGGCGTCTCGGCGACGACGAAGAAGCCATTGCCGTTCACCGCAAGGTCAGTTGCCGATTCTGAGATCTGCAAGAGACCCTGACGGTCGATCAGCTGTTGCGTTCCGGCGCGCACGCCGCCGCTGGAAAAGGTTCCCGCGGCCGTTGTCGAGGCAAGAATGGTTGAGAACTGTGCCTGGCTCGACTTATAGCCCACGGTGTTGACGTTCGCGATGTTGTTCGAGGTGATGCCCAAGGCGCGGCTATTCGCCGACAGGCTCGATACACCGGTGAACAGGGCTCCATACAGACTCATGGCTTTCTCCTAACGGCCTTGCGCAGCTTCTGGCCTTGCACTGCACTCTCACATTGATCCTATGGTGGCGGGGCTTTGCGCCCGCCGGTGCTAGACTGACTGAGCTTCAGGTTCTGAAACCGTCACGATGCTCGTCATCGGGATTTCGAGCCCGTCGACGATGAAGATCGGAATAGAACCGGTTAGGTCGACGGCTGTAACGGTGCCGGTAACGGTGAGATCGGCATCAACGGCATTCCCGCTTGAGTCGGTGGCGGCCACGGTGAGCGTGTAGGCGCCCTCGGTGAGTGTCGTTCCGCTCGTCGTCTCACCGTCCCAACTGAAGGTGTGACTGCCTTCTTCGGTCGCCCCGATCGTTTCCTCATAGACGACCTTGCCGTTCTCATCTGCAACCGTGAACTTCACTTCGGTCGCATCGGCGTCGAGAGCATAATTCCACGTCGCCTCGCCATCCTTGAGCGCGGCTTCGTCGGTGTCGGCGGTCACGTCCTTTCCGACATAGGAGATCGAGTCCGCGGCCATCGTGCCCTGACTGAGCGCGATGAGCGTTTCCAGATTCGAGTTGGTCGCGATTGCCTGTTCGACGGCCGTGAAGTCCGCCAGCTGCTGCGTGAATTCGGAGGAATCCATCGGTTCCAGCGGATCCTGGTTCTGGAGCTGTGTCGTCAGCAGCGTCAGGAACATCTGATAGTTATCGGTGTAGGCGTCCGACGCCGTCTGCGAGGCCGTTGTTGAGCTGCCAGAGGTGGTGGGGGAGACAGTGGTCATGGCGTTCGTTCCTAAACCCGGATGTCGAGCAAGCTGCGCGAGGGCTGGTACTGGGGCGTCGATTCAATGGCGGCTTCGGCCACCTCTTCCTTCATGGCCATGGCACGCGCGAAGGGTGATTGGCGTTCCTGGCCTTCTGAGCGTTCTTCCTTCAGCGAGAAATTGAGGTCGCTGCCCGAAAGGTCGAGACCTGATTGGCGAAGCGATTGCTCAAGGGATTTTGCATCGCGGGTGAGCAGGTCCAATGTTTCGGGCCGCTCCACCATCAAGCTTGCGCGCAGTCTGCCGTCCTGCGACATTTCAAGCTTCACATCGATGCTGCCTAATTCCTCGGGCGAGAGCCTGATCTTGAATTCGGCGTTTCCCGCCTTCGCGTTCTTCGCGATGTGGACGGCAATGTGTGCGATCTGCTGCGGCGCGTTCGCCTCGACACGCCGATCGAGGACTTGCGGATCCTGCGAGGCAAGGCTGGTTGCGGTGTTCGCGCGCGTCTCGACCTGGAAGACCGCCTGCTGTGGCGCTTCGGGCGATGAGGGCTGCGCTGCGGATTGCTGCGATGCCGGCTGCACCGACAGGGAGGCAGTACCTTTTGCCGCCTGCGCTTCATGGCTGGCCTGAATGACGGGCGATGCGCCCTGCGTGCGTTTGTCATCGCTGACCCTGCCATTCGCGCGCGCCTTGCCCCTTTCGCCCATCGCAAGCGTCGCCTTGGCTTCGGACACTGTGGGAGCGGCAAGCGTTGCGATGCCGGCGGTTTCACGCGTGACTTTGGCGGCATCGACGGCAGACTCGGTGGCGCTCATGGCCGTGGCGGGGGTGCCTGTCTTCTCAGCCGTCTGGTTGGTATCATCCTGACGGCCCGGCATTGCCGCCTCGGGTGCGAGGGCCACCGGCGCCGTTGCCGGCACTGGTGCTGGCGATGCCAGCGTTGGGCTCGCTGCGATGGGTTGCGTGCTTTGCGGCGCGACATCTTCGCTCGACGCCGCGGCAGGCATCTGCGCCGATTGCGAGGGCGTGACAGTACCGCATGGAACAATGGCAGGGGCGGTTTCGCTGTTTTGCGATGTCGGGGTATCGGCAGCGTGCTCGGGCTCAGCGCCCGCGTTCGCTGCGCCCTTAGCGGCAAGGATAGACTGCGTATCCGTTCCGGTTGATTGTTTCGGCGCGGGGGCGACTTGAATCCCTGCGGGCAAGAGCGAGGCAATGGCTGCGTCTTCTTCCCTTAGCTTTGCGCCTTCCGTCAATTCAGCGTCGGCCGCGACCGGCGAAGATGTTCCCGCCGCCTTTTTCATCTTGCCGCTTTCAAGGAGGCTCGGCGCCCCCGAAAGATCCGTCTGCTGAGGATTGATGGCACCTTCCATCGCGGCGAGCGCCTGCGCAAAGGAGCCCATCTGCGTTGCCGCATCCTTCATGCCGGACAGATTATTCATGCCGGACAGGGCCGCCTTCGCTTCGCCTGTGACCTGCACGAGCCCTGCAAAGAGGGCGCTGCCTAGTTGTGTCAATGCCTGCGGCATCAGACTCTCCAAAATCTCCCCCGCATCAAAGCAAGCGTCAGGCCATCCTTGATTGAGGAGAAAATGGCCGGTTTTCCTTGGTTTGCATTGCCATCGGGCGAGACCTCCTCCCCATCAAACTTGCCGAGCTTCGGCAGAGTTTGCCGGGCCGGCGGCGTCAAATGCGGCTGGCACTTCGATTGCAGAAGCTTTTTGTGTCTTGCCGTCTGGTCCCCCCATTCTTCAGGGAAGCGTGCGGTCATCATGGCAGGGTCTGCCGGGCGCAGCCGGCAAAGCGGCAAGAGTTGCCGCATCGAGCACGGGAGTGATGTGGAACATGTCGATCAACGCGATCCTGCTCACTGGGCTTTCAGCGCTGCAGACGAGCCAGTCGGCGCTGGGGACGACGTCGGGCAACATCTCCAACGTCAATACGGCCGGGTATCAGCGCCGCACGACCATCCTTTCGCCGGCGGTGGCTGGCGGCCAGCTCGCAGGCGTCGAGGTGGCGGAGATCAAGCGCATATCGGACACCTATTTCGCCCAGCAGACGCGCGGCGCATCAGCCCTCGCGGCGCAGGCTCAGGCGCAAGCAGACATGCATGACCGGGTGCAGATGTTGCTTGGCAATCCCACCGACAATACGTCGATCGCCTCGCAGATCACATCGACGAGCTCGGCCTTCGCGAGCCTTGCCCTCGACCCGTCCTCGTCCGTCTCGCGCAGCACGGCGCTGGCCGAGCTTGAGGAAACGGCGCATCAGTTCGAAACCCTTTCCGACAGCCTGCAGCAATTGCGCGCCGATACCGATACGCAAATTTCCGGCGATATCGAGGAGATCAACCGCCTCATCAAGCAGATCAACGACCTCAACCCGCTCATCAAGCAACAGGTCATTTCGGGGAACGAGGCAACGGGGCTCCTTGATCAGCGCGAGATGGCGATCACCGAACTTTCCCAGTACATGGACATCTCGGTTTCCGAGCAGGCCTATGGCGGCGTGCATGTCAGCACGCCCTCCGGCCTCGCGCTCGTGTCCGATGCATCCTACGCCCAACTTGAGTACACGCCCGTCTCGACCGCGGCCTCATCGACAATCTTCCCTGAAATCGCCGTGCAACGGATCAATTCGGCGACGGGCGATGCGATCGGAATCCCCACGACCCTTGAGCCGCATTTGTCGGGGGGGGAACTCAAGGGCCTCCTTGATATGCGCAACAACGATCTGAAAGCGGCTGCCGAAGAGCTGGGGGCGCTTGCGGGCGCCTATGCGGACGCGCTCAACGCCGCGCATGCCGATTCCACAGCTTATCCGCCCGTGCAGACCCTGACCGGCCGGAACACGGGCCTTGCCGATACCGATGCGCTCAACTTCTCGGGCGAGACGACGCTTGCCATCGTGGATGAGGACGGCGCCCTCGTGCGGCGGGTCGATATCGACTTCGACGCCGGTACGCTTTCGGTCGATGGCGGCGCGGCAACGCCGATCGGCGGCACGACAATCGGGGATCTGGAGACGGCGCTCAACACCGCGCTTTCAGGCGTCGCGACGGTCGATTTCTCCGGCGGCGTGATGGAGGTCTCGGCCACGAGCAGCACCAACGGCGTGGCGTTCCTGCAAAGCGCGAGCGATCCCAGCGATCGCGGCGGGCGCGGCTTTGCCCATTTCTTCGGCCTCAACGACCTCATCACCACCGGTGGCACGATGGTACCCGAGACGGGGCTTTCGGGCACTGACGATCACGGCTTCGCAGCGGGCGGGCAGATCGAATTCATGCTCCGCGGGCCAGACGGCGATGTCGCGCTCAATGCGACCGTGACCGTTGGCGGCACGAGCGTCAATGATCTCCTCACCTCACTCAACACCGCCTTTTCAGGTTATGGCACGTTCGGCGTCGATGGCGATGGCCAGCTTTCCATTTCGCCGAGCTCTGGGTATGCGGGCTATGACCTCGAAGTGGTGAGCGACACCACGAACCGGGCGAGCACCGGCGTTTCGATGTCGAGCTTTTTCGGCCTTGGCTCTCAGCAGATTTGCGGCCAGTCGGAGAACTGGTCGATCCGATCGGATATCAGCGATGATCCCTCGCACTTGAGTCTTGCCAAGCTGGACATCAGCGCGACGACGGCCGTGGGCGACACTGTCGTCGCCGAGTCCGACAATCGCGGCGCACTCGCACTTCAGGAGGCGGAAAACACCGAGTTCGATTTTTCCGACGCTGGCAATCTTGCCGCGATGACGGCATCCATCGGCGAATATGCGGCAACTTTCCTGTCCGATCTGGGGCAGCGGGCCGAATTGGCCGAAGCGACGGCGGAAGATCTCACCGCCCTCAAGGATGAGGTCATGGAACGGCGCAGCGCGATCGAGGGCGTCAATCTCGATGAAGAGCTCGCAGCCATGATCGTCTATCAGCAAAGCTATAACGCCGCGGCGCGGATCATGACAACGGCGCAGGATCTCTATGACGCTCTCCTCTCGCTGGTGAACTAAGGAGCCAAGCATGACGCGGGTCACCAATCTGATGCATCAGCAGGTGCTGCTGAACGCGTTCCTCGATACGCAAAGCAAATACGCAAAGACCGAGGAGCAAATCTCGACCGGAAAGGTCGGCGACCAGTTCAAGGACATGGCGCCGGATACAGGCGTGCTCATGTCGGCAAAGCGCACGCAGGCGCAAACGATCGCCTATGAGGATACCGCCAAGAGCCTCTCGCAGCAGCTATCGCTTCAGGATCTGCACCTCAACGCGATTGCCGATTCAACGAAGCAACTGCGTCAGACGCTGACGGAAGCGGTCGCGAACGATGCCGGCATCACCGTGATGGAGCAGCTTGAAGGTGTGTTCACGCAGGCCGTGGCGATGCTCAACAGCAAGGTCGATGGGCGGTACATCTATGGCGGCACGCGGACGGATACGGCGCCCGTCAATGTTTCAACCATCGATGATCTGCAGGCGGCGGCCAGCATCGCCAGCGTCTTTGAGAACAACAGCACCAAGGCGAGCGTTAAAATCGATGCGGGGGAGACGATCGAATACGGATTCCTCGCCAGCGACATCGCCACCGACCTTTTCCAATCGATCAAGGATATCGCGGACTATAATGACGGCCCCAACGGCCCCTTCTCGACGCCTCTGACGGATGTGCAGCGGCAGTTCCTTGAAAGCGAGATCGGCGATGTGATCAATGCCTATGAGGGTATCAATCTCCAGGTGGCGCAAAACGGCCTGAAGCAAAATTCGGTCGATGCGGCGCTCGAGCGGCATGAGACGGCGAAGTCCGTGCTGGCCGAATTCATCTCGAACATCGAGGATGTGGATCTCGCCGAGGCGGTAACGCAGCTGAACAGCCTTGAGGTCGCATCCCAAGCCTCGGCCCAGGTTCTCTCGGACGTCAACCAGCTCTCACTGCTCAATTTCCTCGAGTAAGGCTTGGTTTTAAGGGGACCGCCGTCTCAGCGCTTGCGTCGGGCGCAGGCTTGGTCTTTAAGTCCGCCTCATGACCATGCCCCTAAACAGCGCTCAGTTTTCTGCCGCCGGCCGCCGGATGCGGATCGTCGCTGCCATGTCGGGCGGCGTCGACAGCGCGGTCGTGGCCGCGCTGCTCGCCGAAGCGGGGCATGAGGTCATCGGCGTCACACTGCAGCTCTATGACCTCGGCAAGGCGACGGCGAAGCCAGGGGCGTGCTGCGCGGGCCGTGATATCATCGATGCGCGCCGGGTCGCGGACGCTATCGGCATTCCCCATTTCGTCCTCGACTATGAAGAGCGGTTCCGGCGGTCGGTCATCGACAGCTTCGCCGATTCCTACCTCAGCGGCGAAACGCCGGTGCCTTGTGTGCTTTGCAATGCGGGCGTGAAATTCTCCGACCTCATGCAGGCGGCGCGCGAACTCGGTGCCGAGGCGCTGGCGACCGGGCACTATGTGCGGCGCGTCGCTGGCGCGGGGGGCCTTGAACTGCATCGGGCGGCGGAGGCGGCGCGCGATCAAAGCTATTTCCTTTTTACCATGACGCGCGAGCAGCTCGAATTCGTGCGCTTTCCGCTTGGCGATCTGCCCAAGGCGGAGACCCGCGCGATCGCGGGGCGGCTTGGGCTGCCGGTCGCATCGAAGCCCGACAGCCAGGACATCTGCTTCGTGCCGCAGGGCCGGTATGGGGATATCGTCGCAAAGATGCGGGCGGGGCAGGTGCGGCCGGGAGCGATCGTCGACCTTGAGGGGCGGGTGCTCGGCCAGCATGAGGGGATCATCCATTTCACCATCGGGCAGCGAAAGGGTCTTGGACTTGCGACAGGAGAGCCGCTGTTCGTGGTCCGGCTCGATCCTGCCAGGGCAGAGGTCGTTGTGGGGCCGCGCGAGGCTCTGCGCGCGAGCGAGATCAGGCTGCGCGCAGTCAATTGGCTGGGGGATGAGCCTTTGGGGGCAATGCCGCGGCCCGTCCTTGCGCGGGTGCGCTCGACACGGGCGCCGGTGATGGCGGAAGTATCAGCCACAGGGGATGGCGGGGCATCGGTCAGGCTTGCCGCGCCTGAAGAGGCCGTGGCGCCGGGCCAGGCCTGTGTCTTCTATTCCCCCGAAGGCGGGAGCCGGGTCCTTGGCGGCGGGTGGATCACGCGATCGCCTTGACACTTTGAGCCCTGCCGCCTTACATCCGCAGCTTCCGAAGCGGCCCAGCCGCTTCAGCGGCTTGTGGCACCGTAGCTCAGTGGTAGAGCAGGGGAATCATAATCCCTTGGTCGCTGGTTCAAATCCGGCCGGTGCTACCATTTCCTTACTTCGTATCCGGCAGGGAGGGGTTCTTGAGCGTCACTCTTTCGGATATCGAGGCGGCCGCCGCCCGCATCGAAGGCGCGGTCCTCAACACGCCCTGCCACCGCTCGCAAACGCTCTCGAAAATGACGGGGGCGAATGTCTATCTCAAATTCGAGAACTTGCAGTTCACGGCATCGTTCAAGGAACGCGGCGCGCTCAACAAGCTTTTGTCGCTGACGCCGGAGGAGCGCTCGCGCGGCGTGATCGCAATGTCGGCCGGCAATCACGCGCAGGGCGTTGCCTATCACGCCCAGCGGCTTGGCATTCCCGCCACGATCGTGATGCCGGAGGGGACGCCCTTCGTGAAGGTCAAGCACACGATGGATTTCGGCGCGCGGGTGCTCGTGGAGGGCGCCACGCTCACAGACGCCTATGCGCGCGCGCAACAACTGGCGCAGGAAAACAAATTCGTCTTCGTGCATCCATACGATGATGACCTCGTGATCGCGGGTCAGGGGACGATCGCGCTTGAGATGCTGCGGCAGTTCCCCGAAATCGATTGTCTGATCGTGCCGGTGGGCGGGGGCGGGCTCATTTCGGGCTGCGCGATCGCGGCCAAGGGGATCAAGCCCTCAATCGAAATCTATGGCGTCGAGACGCAGTTCTATGCCGCCATGCGCGATGCGGTGACGGGCGAGGAACACGCCATTGGCGGGCAAACCATTGCCGAGGGCATCGCCGTGCGGCAGGTGGGCGAGCGATGCATTCCCATCGTCAAGGAGCTCGTTTCGGACATCATCCTTGTGCATGAGGAGAAGATCGAGCGGGCGATCGCGCTCCTCTTGTCGATTGAGAAAACGGTCGTTGAAGGTGCGGGCGCGGCGGGCTTTGCCGCGCTGCTCGAGCGGCAGGATCTGTTTCGGGGCCGCAATGTGGGCCTCATTCTGTGCGGCGGCAACATCGATCCGCGCCTGCTTTCAACCGTGATCCTACGGGAACTCTCACGCGAGGGGCGCATCCTGACGCTCTCGGTCGAGATCGAGGACAGGCCCGGCATTCTTGCCAAGATCGCCACCATGGTGGGCGATGCAGGCGCCAATATCATCGAGGTGTCGCATAACCGCATGCTGACGCATGTGCCGGCAAAGCTCGCCGAATTGCGGCTCTCGATCGAAGCGCGCGACCTTGCCCATGCGCGGGACGTTACGGCGAGGATCCGCGCGGCCGGCTATAAGGTGCGCGAGCTGCCGACGGGGTGAGACGCCCTACCTCTCGAATTTCACCGACAGGATGATCGAGCTCATCGTGCGATCAATGCCTTGCATGTGGCCAATCTGGTCCAGCACGGCGTCGATTTCGGCCGTCGTCTCGGCGCCCAGCACCGCGATGAGATCATAGGTGCCCGAAACGGCGCTGAGCGAGCGGATGGCCGGGATCCGCTTCAGGCTGGCAACGACGCGTTCGTTTTGCTTGGGATCAACGCTGATCATCACATGGGCGCCGATCTGCCGGCCCAGCGTTTCGGCGCCGAGCCTCACGGTGTAGCCGGCAATGACGCCGTCCCGCTCCAGCCGCGCGATCCGCTCCTGCACGGTCGAGCGGGCAAGGCCAAGCTGACGGGCCAGCGCGGCGACCGGGGCCCTCGCATTCGCGCGCAAGGCGGCGATCAGGCGCTGATCGGTTGTCGATAATTCAGTCATAATGATTGATCATTCCGTCTTTCTGTCTGACTATACCCGCGCTTTCGGCGCTTCGCACCCTTCTTTCCGGCTGGGCTGCCTGACAGCATTGCGGCCTATCGACACGGGGAGTGGGAGAGAGTTCATGCGCCGCATCATCCTTTTCGGGGCCGGAAAGATTGGGGGCGCCATCGCCTCGCTGCTCAGCGAGACAGGCGAGTACCAGATCACGATCGCAGACCGCGATGCAGAGAGCTTGGAGCGGATGCCGCGGCGCAATTGCACGCTTGCGCTCATTGATGCGGCGGAAGAAGCGGTGCTGCATGACGCGATCGATGGACACAGCGCGGTGCTCTCGGCCATGCCCTTCAACTATACGCCCGCCATCGCGCGCGCGGCACGCCGGGCCAAGGCGCATTATCTCGACCTGACCGAGGACGTGGAGAGCACGCGCGCGGTGAAGGCGCTCGCCGAGGGCGCGGACAGCGCCTTCATTCCGCAATGCGGCCTCGCGCCCGGCTATATTTCCATCGTGGCGCATGACCTTGCGCAAAAGTTCGATCGCCTGCGCGATGTGCATATGCGTGTAGGCGCGCTTCCCGTCTATCCGACGAATGCGCTCAAATACAATCTCACCTGGTCGACGGACGGGCTCATCAACGAATATTGCAATCCGTGCGAGGCCATTCGCGATGGCGTCCTCAGCGAAGTGCCCGCGCTCGAGGAGATCGAGGCGTTCTCGCTCGATGGCATCACCTATGAAGCGTTCAATACCTCGGGCGGGCTTGGCACGCTTTGCGAAACGCTGATGGGACGGGTCGAGAATCTCGACTATAAAACCGTGCGCTATCCCGGGCACCGCGACATCATCAAGATGCTGGTGCGCGATTTACGCCTGTCGCAGCGGCGCGATGTGCTGAAAGACGTGCTCGAAACGGCAATCCCCATCACCTATCAGGATGTGGTGCTGATCTTCGTCACCGTTTCGGGCTGGCGCGAGGGGCGATTGACCCAAGAGAGCTATGCCAAGAAAGTCTATGCGCAAACGGTCGATGGCAAATTGATGAGCGCGATACAGATTACGACGGCTGCGGGCATCTGCGCGATGACGGACATGCTCTTCGACGGGCGGCTGCCGTCTCGCGGCTTTGTCCGGCAGGAACAGGCCAGGCTTTCGGACTTCCTCAACAACCGCTTCGGGCGCTATTACGCGCGGGGGCTCTGAGCGATGCGCAGCGCCGCCACCGCCCTTGTCGAGGCGCTTCTCGTTCACGGCGCGCAGATGGGGTTCTGCGTGCCGGGGGAGAGCTATCTCCCAGTGCTCGATGCCTTGCACGGCGCGGCCGAGCGTTTCCAGCTCATCACCTGCCGGCATGAAGGTGGCGCCGCCAACATGGCGGAGGCCTATGGCAAGCTGACCGGGCGGCCGGGAATCTGCTTTGTGACGCGGGGGCCGGGGGCAACGCATGCGGCCTGCGGCGTCCATACGGCGTTCCAGGATTCAACGCCGATGATCCTCTTCATCGGTCAGGTCGCGCGCACGGACATGGAGCGCGAAGCCTTCCAGGAAATCGACTATCGGCACATGTTCGCGCCGATGGCGAAATGGGTGGCGCAGATCGATGTCGCCGAGCGGGTTCCCGAGTTCATCGCGCGGGCCTTTGCAACGGCGATGAGCGGTCGACCGGGGCCGGTCGTGCTCGCGCTTCCCGAAGACATGCTGGGCGAGGCCTGTCCCGATGTTCCGCTCAAGCAGGCGCGGCCCAGTGCCGGCGCGCCTGGCATGGCCGATATCGAACAACTTGCGGCCCTTTTGGCCAGGGCGGAGCGGCCGCTCCTCATGCTGGGCGGGGGCGGGTGGACGGGCGAAGCCGTGCGCGACATGCGCCGCTTCATCGAAGCCTTCGACCTTCCCACCGGCACATCGTTCCGCGCGAAGGATCGCCTCGACAACCGCCATCCCAACTATGTGGGCGATTTCGGCATCGGTATCGATCCCAAGCTCGCGCGCAGGCTCGATCACTGCGATCTGCTTCTTGCGGTCGGGCCACGGCTTGGCGAAATGACGACGGGCGGCTATACGCGGCTGTCCGTGCCAAGGCCATCGCAAACGCTCATCCATGTTCATCCGGGTGCGGAGGAACTGAACCGCGTCTATCAGGCCGACCTTGCCATCAATGCGGGGATCCCTGCCTTTGCCCGCGCGATCGCGGCCCTGCATCCGGCGGAGGCGCCGCGCTGGAGCGCATGGCGGCGCGAGGCACGGGCGGATTATGAGGCGTTCATCCGTCCCGTAACGGCGCCGGGCGCCGTCAATCCTTCCGACCTCTTTGCCTATCTCAACCTGCGGCTTCCGGATGATGCCATCTTGACCAACGGCGCCGGCAACTATGCGGGCTGGGCGCATCGCTTTTATCTGCACCGGTCCTACCCGAGCCAGCTTGCGCCCACCTCGGGGGCGATGGGTTATGGCGTGCCGGCGGCGATCGCGGCGAAGCTCGTCTTTCCCGAGCGCATCGTCGTTGCGCTTGCGGGGGATGGCTGTTTCCTCATGACAGGGCAGGAACTGGCAACCGCGGTTCAATACCAAGTGCCCATCATCGTTCTCGTTTTCAACAACGGCATGTACGGCACCATCCGCATGCATCAGGAACGGCATTTCCCGGGCCGGGTGATCGCGACCCAATTGCACAATCCCAATTTCGCCGCGCTTGCCAAGTCCTATGGCGCATTCGGCGCGCGCGTCGATGCAACGGCGGATTTCGAGGCGGCGTTCGAGGCGGCGCTTGCCTGCAAGGGGCCCGCGCTCATCGAGATCACCATCGATCCTGAAGCCATTACTTCCACCACGACGCTGAGCGCCATCCGCGCGGCGGCGCAGGCGAAAGGCTGAACTCCCATGACCCATACCGCGCTTTTCCGCCATTTCGGGCTCAATCCGACGCAGGGTTCCATGAGCGTGCGCACGCCCATCGACGGATCGCAGATCGGCCGTGTCGTCAGCGATGATGCGCCTGGCATCGAGGCGAAGATCGCCAGGGCGCATCAGGCGTTCCTGCAATGGCGCGAGGTGCCGGCGCCACGGCGCGGCGAACTTGTGCGGCTGTTCGGCGAGGAACTGCGTGCCAGCAAGGCGGAGCTTGGCCAGCTCGTGACGCTCGAAGCGGGCAAGATCCTGCAAGAGGGTCTTGGCGAAGTGCAAGAGATGATCGACATCTGCGATTTCGCGGTCGGGCTTTCGCGCCAGCTCTATGGCCTCACCATCGCGTCGGAGCGGCCGGGCCATCGCATGATGGAGACATGGCATCCCCTGGGCGCGATCGGCTGCATCACGGCCTTCAACTTTCCCGTCGCGGTATGGGCGTGGAATGCCGCGCTTGCCTTTGTGTGCGGCAATTCCGTCGTGTGGAAGCCGTCGGAGAAGACGCCGCTGACGGCCCTTGCCGTGCAGGCGCTGTTCGCGCGCGCGGCGGCGAAGTTCGGCGGCGTACCCGAGGGGCTTTCGCAAATCGTCATCGGGGGGCGCGAGGCGGGCGAGCAGATCGCGCGCGATCCCCGGCTGCCGCTCATCAGCGCGACGGGCTCAACGGCGATGGGCCGGGCCGTCGCGCCGCTCGTCGCGCAGCGCTTTGGCCGCTCGCTGCTCGAGCTTGGCGGCAACAACGCGATGATCGTTGCGCCGAGCGCCGATCTTGCGCTCGCCGTCCGGGCGATCGTCTTTTCCGCTGTCGGCACGGCGGGCCAGCGCTGTACGTCGCTGCGCCGGCTCTTTGTGCATGAGAGCGTGCGCGACCGACTGATCCCGGCGCTGCAGGGCGCCTATGCGCGCATCCGCATCGGCAACCCGCAGGAAGATGGTGTGCTGGTCGGACCGCTCATCGACATGGCAAGTTTTTCCCGGATGGAGCAGGCGCTGCAACAGGTGCGCGCAGATGGCGGCGCGGTGTCGGGGGGCGGGCGGGTGCTCGCCAATCTCTACCCCAACGCGGCCTATGTGCGGCCGGCAATCGCAGAGATGACGCAGCAGACGGCCATCGTCAAAACCGAGACCTTTGCGCCCATTCTCTATGTCATGACCTACGAGGCGCTCGACGACGCGATCGCGCTGCAAAACGACGTGCCGCAGGGACTGTCGAGCTGCATCTTCACGCGCGACATGCAGGAGGCGGAACGCTTCTTATCGGTGTCGGGATCCGATTGCGGGATCGCCAACGTCAATATCGGGCCTTCGGGGGCGGAAATCGGCGGCGCGTTCGGGGGCGAGAAGGAAACGGGCGGTGGGCGGGAGTCGGGCTCTGATTCCTGGCGCGCCTATATGCGCCGGCAGACAGCGACACTCAATTACTCGAATGCCTTGCCGCTCGCGCAAGGGATCGTGTTCGACGCCGTGTGAGCGCCGTCTCGCCGCATCGCTTCATAGCGTTAACGAAGACTTAATCCGGCGCTTTTTCGTTTGGCGAACCGCGATAGACTTTTCTCCATGCGTGGGAAGGGGCTGGAGCGGATTGCGGCGCAGCTGGCGGGCATGGTGACCGCGGGCAGCTTCGTGCTCTTGAGCGATTGGCCGATCGATGCGGCGATCAGCGCCGGTATCTTCCTTGGCGGCGTGGTCGTCTTTGCCGTCACCGCACTCTTGCGCAGCAAACCGCTTTAGAGCGGCGTGACCATTCGGATTGAAGGCATGCCGCTCTGTCTCCTTTGATTGTCGCAACGTCTTCGCGGAAAACCGGTACCCATCCCCGCCTTTGCGGGGACATGCTTTTCCGCACGTTGCTTTAGCCCGTCTCGGGCGGGATCGTCTGCAGCGCCTTTTCCAGTTCGGCGAAACTGGGCTGCGCGCTCGATGGCACCGAGCCGCGGCCGATCTCAACGGAAACTTGCGGCGAGTTGCCATGCAGGTGCGCGACCAGCACGTCGCGGATGACGTGATAGAACAGCGCTTCCTCATCGCAGATCTGCTTCAGCCGCGTCGAAATGGGGCCAACGAGGCCATAGGCGAGGAATACGCCAAGAAATGTACCGACAAGAGCCGAGCCGATCATCTTGCCCAGCACTTCAGGCGGCTCACTGATGGCGCCCATGGTTTTGACGATGCCAAGCACGGCGGCGACGATGCCGAGCGCGGGGAGGGCGTCGGCCATGCCTTGAAGCGCGTGAGAGGGGCCGGAGGCCTCGTGGTGGTGCTTCTCAAGCTGCTTTTCCATCGCGGTCTCGACCTGGTGGGGGTCCTCCAGGCTCATCGTCATCATGCGCAGGGTGTCGCAGATGAAGTCGATGGCGAAGTGGTCGTGCGTGATGCGGGGATAGCGTTTGAAGATCGAGGATTCTTCCGGCTTCTCGATATGCTGCTCGAGCGCGATCAGGCCCTTCGACTTCATCGTCTTGCAGAGCAGGAAGAGCAAGGCCAAGAGGTCGTTATAGTCCTTTGCCTTCCATTTGGGCCCAGTGACGAGCTTTACAAACTCTCCGCCTGTCTGAATGAGCGTGCCCAGCGAATTGCCGATCAGAAACGCGCCAAGCGCCGCGCCGCCGATCATGATCATCTCATGAGGCGCCGACTTGATGATGACGTCCAGTTTGCCGCCGGCGAGGATGAAACCGCCGAACACCATAATGAAGACGACGGCGATTCCGCCAAGCTGAACCATAGACGCGCGCTCCCCCGCGCGGCCGTGCGTTCTTCCGGCCGCCAAACGGATGTCCATGATTGTGATTGAGGATATTTAAGGATAACTCAAAACTCAGGGTTTATGCGGCGTTACCGCCGGATGCGACGGCAGGGCCCATAGCAAGATGCGTTCAAATTGAATCGGCATCTTGCTCTAGCTGTGGAGCCTCAATAGGTTGTTCTCGGTGAGGCCGAGTCGGCTGATGGGTGTAGTTGCCTTCAAGCTACCATGTGGGCGGTGCCAGTTGTAGCGATGGAGCCAGCGCGG
>JACADY010000015.1 GCA_013389115.1 Alphaproteobacteria bacterium | reverse complement strand
GACCTTGAGGCCGCCGCGCAGCTTGTTGACGACGAGCGTGGCGAGCGCCTCGCCCTCGACTTCTTCGGCGATAATGAGCAGCGGACGGCCCGACTGCACCACCGCCTCGAGGATCGGCAGCATCGGCTGCAGCGAGGAGAGCTTCTTCTCGTGGATGAGGATCAGCGGCTCTTCGAGCTCGCAGACCATCTTGTCCGCGTTGGTGATGAAGTAAGGAGAGATATAGCCGCGGTCGAACTGCATGCCCTCGACGACGTCGAGTTCGGTCTCCAGGCTCTTGGCCTCTTCAACCGTGATCACGCCTTCGTTGCCGACCTTCGCCATCGCTTCGGCGATCATCTTGCCGATCGCCGTTTCGCCGTTGGCCGAGATCGTGCCGACCTGCGCGATTTCGTCGTTGCTCTTCACCTTCTTCGAGCACTTCTTCAGGTCTTCCATGACCTTCTCGACCGCAAGGTCGATGCCGCGCTTCAGGTCCATCGGGTTCATGCCCGCCGCCACGGCGCGCGCGCCTTCACGCACGATGGCCTGGGTGAGAACCGTTGCGGTGGTCGTGCCATCGCCCGCGACGTCGTTCGTCTTCTGGGCGACTTCGCGCACCATCTGCGCGCCCATGTTCTCGAACTTGTCGGCGAGTTCGATTTCCTTGGCGACCGTCACGCCGTCCTTCGTCGTGCGCGGGGCGCCGAACGATTTCTCGATGACGACGTTGCGGCCCTTCGGCCCCAGCGTGACCTTCACCGCATCGGCGAGGATGTCGACGCCGCGCAGCATCTTCTCGCGGGCATCGGCCGAGAATTTGACTTCCTTGGCTGCCATGTTTTTTGAACCTCAATAGAAAGTTGTGGCGGGAGAAAGAGCGAAGTGAAAGGACGGGTCACCCGGTATCCGGGTCAGGCCGCCTTTTTCGAGCTCTTCTTGCCTTCGATCACGCCCATGATGTCGCTCTCCTTCATGATGAGGAGATCTTCGCCATCGAGCTTCACTTCTGTGCCGGACCACTTGCCGAACAGCACCCGGTCGCCGACTTCGACGTCCATCGCGATGCGCTCGCCATCTTCATCCCGTGCGCCGGGGCCGACGGCGAGGACTTCGCCTTCCTGCGGCTTTTCCTTGGCGGTGTCCGGGATGATGATTCCGCCGGCGGTCTTGGTGTCTTCCTGAATGCGCTTGACGACCACGCGGTCGCCGAGGGGACGGAACTTCATGGGGAAGTTTCTCCGTGGCTCACAATGTTTGCGTTAGCTTGGTGAGATGCCTGTTAGCACTCAGCGTGACCGAATGCTAGCAGTTGTGCCGGATTTAGGGAGTCGTGCCGGCCCTGTCAAGAGTCCTGATAGGCCCGGATTGGCTTGCTTGTCGGCGTTTTGGCTGAAGGATAAGGACACGCTGTAAGCGGCCTGATCAACGCAAGGAATGGAGCAGGGGAATGCCCGGATCTTTTCAGGGTCTGCCGAAGGATTTTTTCATTTTTTTCAAAGAGTTATCACAAAACAACGACAAGGCGTGGTTCGAGGCGAACAAGGACCGCTACAAGGCCGCGGTCGTTGGTCCCCTTCAGGACCTCATCCTGGCGATGCAGCCCCGTCTCGCCAAAATCTCCAAGCACATCAAGGCCGACCCGCGCCCCGTCGGCGGCTCGCTCTTCCGCATCTACCGCGACACCCGTTTCTCCAAGGACAAGCGCCCCTATAAGGAGAACGCCGGTGTTCATTTCCGCCACGAACGGGGCAAGGACGCGCATGTGCCGGGCTATTATGTGCACTTGGCGCCGGGCGAGGTCTTCTATGGCGGCGGCATCTGGATGCCGGACCCCGAAGCCTTGGGAAAGCTGCGCGGGGCCATTGCGGACAAGCCTTCGGCCTGGAAAAAGGTGATCGAGGACAAGTCCCTGGCCGCGGCCTTCGAAGGCATCGAGGGCGAGAGCCTCGCCCGTCCGCCCAAGGGCTTTGAGGCCGACCACCCCTATATCGAGGACATCAAGCGCAAGAGCTTTTTCGCCATGAAAAAGGGTTCGGAGACGCTCACCCGGTCGGCCGGCTTTCTGGACGAGCTGGAAGAGACCTTCCGCGCCGCTTCGCCCCTGATGCGGTTCCTCTGCAACGCCCTCGACGCGCCGTTTTAGAGCGTGATGCGGAAAAGTGGGAACCGGTTTTCCGCAAAATCACGCGACAATCAAAGACCTGGAGCGATTGCGCAATGGGTGGCTCTGGTTGCCAGCCCTTCGCAGGCAGCCAACAGCGCCCCCTCAACTGTCATGGCCCGCGAAGGTGGGCCATCCATGCTTCACAGGCAGCAACCCCAACCGAAGCGCTGAACCGCGATTCGACCTCCCGTAAAGGGAGGTGGTTGCCATGAAAACCCCTCCCCCTTTGTGGGGAGGGGCAGGGGTGGGGAGGGGCAAGGGTGGGGGAACCTCCCTTGCGCATTCTCCCTATCGCTGCCGCGCAAATTGCATAAGACTGAGAAACAATCGCATAGGCGCATCGAGAAGGTCGAAGGGGGGCGGTATGGTCTTGAAGGTGATTGGCACGGGGCTGGGTCGTACCGGGACGCTGTCGCTGAAGCAAGCCTTGGAGCAATTGGGCTTTGGCCCCTGCTATCACATGCTGGAGGTCTTTCCGCGCCCGGAGCATGCCGGCATCTGGACCAGGGCGGCGCGCGGGGAGAAGGTCGACTGGGATGCCTTGTTCGAAGGCTTCTGCGCCACGGTCGATTGGCCATCGGTGCGTTTCTGGCGCGAGCTGATCGCGCATTATCCAGACGCCAAGGTCATCCACGGCGCGAGGGACGCGGAAAGCTGGTACAAGAGCTTTTCCCAGACGATCGCACCCGCGCTGGAGCGCGACGCCCCCGATTCGATCAAGCCCTGGTCTGATATGGTGCGCCTCGCCATCACCGAGCAGACCTTCGGCGGCGACCTTGGGCGCGAGAATGCGATCCGCGTCTATCACCGCCACAACGAAGAAGTAGCGCGCGAAATTCCGGTCAGCCGGCGTCTCGATTATGATGCGGCGGGCGGCTGGGAGCCGCTATGCCGCTTCCTGAATGTTGAGATTCCCGATACGCCCTTCCCCAAGACGAATTCGACCGATGAATTCCAGGCCCGTTCGAACGCGCGAAAATAGCCGATCATGACAGACATCAATGCCCACCTCATCGGCATTCCAGGTGGCCGCGCCCGCCTCAACACGCCAGCATTGATCCTCGATCTCGACGCGCTGGAGGCGAACATCGAGGCTCTCGCCGCCCGCGCGAAGACATCCGGCATCGCGCTGCGGCCACACGCCAAGACCCATAAATCGGCCGAGATCGCCCGCCGCCAGGTCGCGGCAGGGGCGCTGGGGGTGTGCTGCGCCAAATTGGCGGAGGCCGAGGCACTCACCGATGCAGGCATCACCAACATCCTCATCACCTCGCCCGTCGTGACGGAAGAGGCTTTGAAGCGCCTCGCCCGCCTCAATGCGCGCACGCAGGGTCTGATGGCGGTCGTTGATGACGCGCGCGTGCTCGAGCGCATGGGAGAGGCGATCAGGGCGCAAGGCAGCAAAAGGCTCACCCTGCTCATGGACCTCGACATCGGGCTTCACCGCACCGGGATCGCGCCCGGCGAGGCCGCGTACCGTCTGGCCGCGGCGATCGCCGCGCACCCCGCGCTCGATTTCAAGGGGCTCCAGGCCTATGCCGGGCATGTGATGCATATCGAGAACGAGGCTGCGCGCCGCGAAAAGTCCAAAGAAGGCCTCGCCCAGCTCCGCGCGGTGCGCGATGAGCTGACGCGCCGCAACCTCGCGCCGGAGATTCTCTCGGGCGGCGGCACCGGCACCTTCGACATCGATCCGGCCGAAAACGTCTTCACCGAGCTTCAGGCCGGCTCCTATGTTTTCATGGATCGTCAGTACAATGACGTTTGGACGAAGGATGGGAAATCGCCACCCTTCGCCCCTTCGCTCTTCATCGAGACGAGCGTCATCAGCGCCAATACCGCCGGTATCGTGACGACGGATGCGGGCCTGAAATGTTTCGCAACCGAAGCCGGCTCGCCGCAGATCATCGCGGGCGCGCCCGAAGGCGCCGCCTATTTCTTCTTTGGCGATGAGCAGGGCGGGATCCTCTTCGCCAACCCCGGCGAGACCTTGGCGCCGGGCCGCGTCGTGACCTGCCTGACGCCGCATTGCGATCCCACAGTCAATTTGCACGATGTATATCATGTCGTGCGCGGGGACACGCTGATTGCGATCTGGCCCGTCGACGCAAGGGGTCGTTGCGCCTGATCTCAGGCGGCGGGCGGGCGCCGCAGCGCCGAGACCAGGAGCGCCGAGATCGCAAGCATCGCAAAGCCGCCCAGGCCGACGATGCCGTTCGACATCCAGTTGGGCGCGATGATGACCAAGGGGCCGATAGTCGCGGCGGCGTTGAGCGTGCCGTGGAAGAGACACGCATGCCACACCGATCCGCCGCACTCGCGTACCCAATGCAGCGCAGGCGTGAGCAGCATGCAGAACGCAAGCATCAGGAAGGGACCCTCGATAGGCATCCCGGGCCAATTATGGCCGAGCGCGATCAGCGGCGCATGCCAGACACCCCAGACGAACCCTGTCAACAGGGCATTGCCCCAAAAACCAAGCCGCGCCTGCCATTGCGACCACAGCAACCCGCGCCAGCCCAACTCCTCGCTGATGAGAAGCGGAGTATTGATGAGCGCGCCCATCAGTGTCGCTTGCGCCAGCACGATCAGGGTGAGCGTCATGTCGGAAAGATCGGTGTGCCCGCCCTGTTCGGCGAGGATTTTTCGAGCGCCCTCGCTGGGCCACTGCGCCGCCGCGCCGGGCGCGAGCGTGGAGAGCGCCAGAGCGCCCGCGACCAGCAGGATCGGAATGGCCCACGCCGCCACCAGCCAGAGATTCCAGCGCCAGCGTAAGCCCAACGCCTCGATCCGCGTCCCGCGTGGCAAGAATTGCACCGCGACGACAGCGCCAAGCGCCGGCCCCCACATATAAGCGAAGGAATAGAGAAACTGCGTCGTGGGTTCTGCGAAGGCGTCCGCCCGCCACGCCGCGGCGCCAATCGCCCAGCTCCACACGAATGCGATCGTAAGACAGAGGCCACCGATCATGTTGCCCTCCCCAAGAGCATTTTTTTCAATTGAACAGGACGCTCGCCGTACACTCAAGCGCATTCGCCATTGCCCTCGGTCCTCGCGCCCCTAGGATGCGCGAGAAGGCGAATCCAACACGCATCAGGGAGATGATCCTTGCGCATCGGCATCCTGACTGGCGGCGGCGACGTGCCGGGCCTCAACACCTGCATCAAGGCGGTTGTGCATCGTGCGGCCGAGAAAGGCTGGGAGGTCCTGGGCCTGCGCCGCGGCTGGGCCGCTCCGCTCAACATCGATCCGGCGGACAAAGCCTCCACCGCTGCCTGGACGCTGCCGTTGAGCATCCCCTTCGTGCGCACGATCGACCGCACCGGCGGCACCATCCTGCACACCTCGCGCACGAACCCCAGCAAGGTGAAGAGGAACGACCTTCCCCCCCATATCGCCAATCAGTACACGCAGGAAGTGAACGACACGACGCCCCACGTGCTCAAGGTGATCGAAGCCCTGGGGCTCGATGCGCTCATCGCGATCGGCGGCGATGACACGCTTTCCTATGCGGCCCGTCTGCACAAGGAGAACGTGCCGGTGGTCGCCATCCCGAAGACCATGGACAACGATGTCTTCGGCACCGACTACTGCATCGGCTTTTCGACCGCCGTCACCCGCTCGGTCGATGCGGTGACTGCCCTGCGCACCAGCGCCGGCAGCCATGAGCGCATTGCGGTTGTCGAACTTTTCGGGCGCTATTCGGGCGAGACCGCGCTCATCACCGGCCTGTTGGCCGCCGCCGACCGCGTCGCCATCGCCGAAGTGCCCATCGACATCGGCCTCTTGGCGCAGAAGCTCAAGGCCGATCGCGCGGCGAACCCCTCGCGCTATGCCGTTTGCGTCGTCTCGGAGGGAGCAACCGTCATCGGCGGCGAGATGGCCTTGCGGGGCGAGGCCGATGCCTATGGTCACCGCAAGCTGGGCGGCATCGGCGAGGAGATCGGCGGCGCGGTCAAGCGCCTGACGGGCATCGACATCATCAATCAGAGCCTCGCTTATCTGATGCGCTCCGGTCCGCCGGATAGCTTTGACCGCATGGTGGCGATGAGCTTCGGCACGATGGCGGTCGATCTGCTGGCCCAGCGCCGCGCGGGCCTCATGACCGCGATCAAGGACGGCAACTACATTGCCCTGCCGGGCGACACGCCGGTGGCCGGCAAGCGCCGCGTCGATGTGTCCGCGCTTTACGATGTGGCGGAGTATCGCCCCCGCATCGCCAAGGTCGAAGGCCGCCAGATGTTCCTCTCTTGAGCTTGGCCCTTGAAGGCTGAGGCGGCACCACGCCCGCGAATGCGGGCGGCCCGTCACAGGCACGCCCTCGCGCCCATTTTGTCATCAACGGCAATGGACTGTAGCTGAACGAAACATTCAGCGATGGTTAACACTCCACGACCGCACGATGACAGCCTGGGACTGGAAAGCGAGGAAAGGAGGGTAAGATGCAAACGAAACGCGCCTGGATGGCGTTCATGGCGGCGATGGTGATGAGCCTTGGCTTGTTGGGCACGATGTCGCCGGCGGATGCATGCGACCGTCATCGTCATGATGATGACGATGTCGGCTTCGGCATCTATCTGGGTCCCGACCAGTTCGGGCTCTACATCACGAATGAGCACCGGCCCTGGCGGTGGCGCCATCGCGACTATGACCGGCGCTACTATGACAATTATTATCGCCGGCCCTATCGTGGACGGGACTATCTCTACGGCCACTGGTACGCGCCCCCGCGCTACTTCAACTATGACCGGCGCCGCGACTACTACGAGACCCGCCAATGCCATCCCGTGACCAAGGTTGGCTACGATGACGGCTATCGCGTCCGTATCCGCGCAACGATGTGCTATGATCGGAACGGTCGCGGCTACATCGTAAGGGGCAGCCGGCGTGTGGTCGGCCGCTATTAAAGCTCAGATTGACTTAGCAAACGCAGCGCTATGGCATCGAGGCGCCGCCATCAACGAGGCGTTTGGTCTCGTGTGGCGGCGCTTCTGAACCCTTTGCCTGGGCCGGGCCTCGCTTGATAGGATAGATGACTGAGTCATCGCGGCTCACGTCTCTCACGAGGTTTTTTTAGAAAATGCTTCCGGCGCAAAAGGCCCACGAACCGCTGCCCAACGCGGCCGATGCCTACTGGCTACCCTTCACGCCGAACCGTCATTTCCGAAAGGATCCGCGCCTCGTCGTGCGCGCCGAAGGGATGTACTATTTCGATCCCGCTGGCCGCCGCGTTCTCGACGCCGCGAGCGGCCTTTGGTGCACAAATGCGGGCCACACCCGCCGCCCGATCATCGAGGCCATCCAGCGCCAGGCGGCCGAAATGGACTATGCGCCCGCCTTTCAGTTCGCGCATCCCAAGGTCTTTGAGCTGGCCGCGCGCCTTGCCGGCCTCGCGCCCAAGGGCCTTGATCACGTGTTTTTCGTCAACTCAGGCTCCGAATCGGTCGAGACCGCGCTCAAGATTGCGCTCGCCTATCATCGGGCGAGGGGAGACGCGGGCCGTGTCCGCTTGATCGGCCGCGAGCGCGGCTATCACGGCGTCGGCTTTGCGGGCATTGCTGTTGGCGGCATCGTGACCAACCGCAAATTCTTCGGCACGCTCGTCGCCGGCGTTGATCATCTCCCCACCACCTATGACCGCGCGAAGCAGGCCTTCTCTCGCGGTGAGCCTGAATGGGGCGCGCACCTGGCCGATGAGCTCGAGCGTCTCGTCGCCCTGCATGACGCCTCGACCATCGCGGCGGTGATCGTGGAACCGATGGCGGGTTCGACGGGTGTCATCCCGCCCCCGCAAGGCTATTTGCAGCGCCTGCGCAGCATCTGCGACAAGCATGGCATCCTGCTCATTTTCGATGAGGTCATTACCGGCTTTGGCCGCCTCGGCGCGCCCTTCGCGGCCGAGCGCTATGGCGTGACGCCCGACCTCATCACCTTCGCCAAGGGTGTCACCAACGGCGCCGTGCCCATGGGTGGGGTCATCGCCTCGCGCGGCGTCTATGAGGCCTTCATGACGGGGCCCGAGCACGTGATTGAGCTATTTCACGGCTATACCTATTCGGGTCATCCGCTGGCCTGCGCCGCCGCCCTTGCGACCCTTGATCTCTACCGCGACGAGGGCCTGTTCGAGCGGGCAGGATCGATGGAGAAGGTGCTTGAGGACGCGGTTCACGCGCTCAAGGGAGCGCCCTTTGTCCTTGATATCCGCAATGTCGGCATGGCGGCCGCGATCGACCTTGAGCCCATCGCCGGCATGCCCGGCAAGCGTGGCTATGAATTGCTTCAGCGTGCGTTCTTTGATCAAAACCTGATGATCCGCATCGCCGGCGACACGATCGCGATCGCGCCGCCCCTCATTGCCGGCGAGGATGAAATCGCAATCGCCGTCGGCGGCGTGCGTAAGGCTATAGACGCAACTGCCTGAACTGCCCTGAAAGAAATCTTCTCCCGCACAGGTCTCAACCCATGCTTATCGGCGTCCCCAAGGAAGTGAAGGTCCACGAGTATCGGGTGGGGCTCACCCCCGCTTCGGTGCGCGAGCTCGTCGCGAACGGCCACAAGGTGATTGTCGAGACCCATGCCGGCAATGCGATCGGCCTCACCGATGACCACTATCGCGCGGCCGGGGCAAGCATCCTGCCCGATGCCTCCGAGGTCTTTGCAAGCGCCGAGATGATCGTGAAGGTGAAGGAGCCGCAGGCGGCCGAGATCGCCATGCTGCGCGACGGCCAGATCCTCTTCACCTATCTGCACCTGGCGCCCGATCCCGACCAGACGCAAGGCCTGCTGCGCTCCGGCGCCGTCGGCATCGCCTATGAGACGGTGACGGACGCGCGCGGCGGCCTGCCGCTGCTCGCCCCCATGTCCGAGGTCGCGGGCCGCATGTCGATCCAGGCTGGTGCCCATTGTCTCGAGATCGAGCAGGGCGGGCGCGGCATGCTGCTGGGCGGAGTGCCGGGCGTGCCTGCGGCCAAGGTCGTCGTCATCGGCGGCGGCGTCGTTGGCGCCAATGCCGCGCGCATGGCGATGGGTCTGGAGGCGCATGTGACCGTCATCGACAAGAGCCTGCCGCGCCTTGCCGAACTCGATCAGCAATTCGGCGCCAAGCTGAACACGATCTTCTCGACCCTCGATTCGATTGAGGAATATGTCCTCGGCGCCGACCTCGTGATCGGTGCCGTGCTCCTGCTCGGGGCGGCCGCGCCCAAGCTCATCACGGCCGAGATGGTAAAAAGGATGAAGCCCGGCTCCGTCATCGTCGACGTCGCGATCGATCAGGGCGGCTGCGCCGAGACCTCGCACGCAACGACCCACGCGCATCCGACCTACAAGGTCGGCGGCGTCGTGCATTATTGCGTGGCGAACATGCCGGGCGCCGTCGCGCGCACCTCGACCTTTGCGCTCAACAACGCAACGCTGCCCTTCACGCTGCAACTGGCGAACAAGGGCTATCGCCGCGCTTTGCTCGACAATCCCCATCTGAAGGCGGGGCTCAATGTGCACAAGGGCGTGCTCACCTATGGCGCGGTTGCCGAGGCGCAGGGCCTTTCCTGGAGCGGCGCCGACACGCTTCTCTCGGCTTGAGCCAGGCTTGTGTCCATCCGGCCATGGCTCTGTGCGATATCGGCAACGATCTTTGAACGAATTCAAGGCATTGTCGCGATGTCGGGCGGAATGGTGAGCCCGCCCTGACGCGGCCATGCGTGCGATCGCCGTGTGAGGGTGCGTCGTCAAGGGGAGGGCCGCGGGGCGTATCGCGCGGCCCTTTTCCCGATCGTCATGGCCCGGCGAAAGCGGGTCATCCACCTTATCGGTCCGCCTCATCCTTCGAGGCTCGCGAAGGCTCGGGCCTCAGGATGAGGTCTCATGTCAAAGCCTCACCCAGAGGTGGCCGCTCTTCGCGGCCCTCGAAGGGGGAGGCCGCACGGCTCCAACCCATCGCGCAATCAGGCGCCGCCTCAGCGCGCCGCGTCTTCCGGCTGATGCGGTGCGCGCTCGGCCAGACGCTGCAAGCGGTCGAGCTGTCGGATATAGAGCGTGCGCCCCTTGCGCTCCGATATGCCATCGGCCTGCAGCTGAGAGAGCACGCGCGCCACCGTCTCGCGGGTGGTGGAGGCAAGGGCGGCGATCTGTGCCTGGGTGGGCAGGGGATAAATGAGCCAGGAATTGGGCCGCACCGGGTCGGGCCGCTTGATCTTGAGCAGCTCAAGATAGACCCGTTGATAGGCCGAGAGCGTGGCGAGGTCCATGATCCGGTCATCGCTCGCCCGCACGATGGCGCAGAGCTTTTCCATCACGCACCATGAAATTTCGGCATCCGCGCGCACGACGTCGCGAAAGACGCCGGCCGGCATCACGGCAAGCCGGCATTCATCGAGCGCGACGACATTGGCCGAGCGGGGATGATTGTCGATCGCCGACAATTCGCCGAAATAGTCGCCCGTTTCGGCCGTCGCATAGGCGACCTCGCGGCCCGAGGCCGAGAAATTGACGATCCGGACTTTGCCTTTGACGACGAAATAGACATCGCTCGAATGCTGGTCGCGCGAGAGAATCTGGTCGCCTGGGCTCGCCGTTTTCCACAGACACTGCTGGTCGACCTTCTGCATGGCTTCGGGCGGGAGCCGCCTGAGAAGGCTGACGCCCGAAAGCGTGCCAGGGACTTCCATCGTGCGGGCGGCAGGAGCGCTCCCCGTGCTGAGGATATCGGGATGGCTCATGGCATTGCTTTTGTCGTCACTCGTCACTGGCAGCCCCCATCAGAGAATTTGAAAGCGCCGCCGGCACATTTGCGGCGGCACCAAGTTTCGGACATGCCGGTCGAGGCCTTCACGTGGCCGGGCGCTAGAGCACCTTGAGGCCGGACAATGAACAGCGCGGCGACCCCCGGGAAACATTTCCATCGTGGGCCAGCGCGCAGGCGAGTGCAAGCCCTGCGGCAAAGGCGCAAGGCCTAGCTGATCGTCGCGCCCCCGTCGATGACAAAGGCTTGGCCGGTCATGAAGGCTCCCGCCTGCGAGGAAAGGAAGACGGCGGCGCCCGCGATTTCATCGGGCTGCCCGATCCGCTTCAGGGGTGCCCCGGCGGTCGAGGCCTTGAGGATTTCCGGATTCTCCCACAGATAGCGGGCGAAATCGGTCTGGACGAGACCCGGTGCGATGGCATTGGCGCGCACGTTATAGGGCCCGTATTCAACCGCGATGTTCCGCGCCAGTTGGAAGTCCGCGGCCTTGGAGATCCCATAGGGTCCAAGGATGGGACTGCCCTTGAGGCCGCCGATGGAGGAGACGATGATGACGACCCCGTCACGTCGCGCCTTCATCTCGGGCAGCACCATGTTGCAGAGCCAGAAATTGGAGCGGACATTCGCGCCCATGATCTTGTCGAAGGCTTCGTCCGGACAGTTTTCCATCGGCCCGGCATAAGGGTTGACGGCGGCGTTGCACACAAGAATGTCGATCTGACCAAACGCCGCGCGCGACTTGTCGACCAGCGCCTGAAGCTGTTCCTTGTAGGAGATGTTGCAGGGAACGGAGATGGCCTTACCGGGGAAGGCGGCGTTGATCTCGGCTGTCACGGCTTCGCACGCGTCTGCCTTCCTGCTGGAAACAGCGACGCGCGCGCCATGCTGGGCAAGGCGATAGGCGATCTGCTTGCCGATGCCGCGCGTCGAGCCCGTGACGATCGCCGTCTTGCCGCTGAGATCGAAAAGAGTGTTGGTATTTGCCATAGGCGTTCATTCCCCATTCATCAATCAAGAGCCGTAACTCTCCACAAGGAGAGATGAGACCGTTTTCGTTTTCCTCGGTGTCCAATGGACCGCGGCTATGCTATCAGCTCCAGCGCGACGCCGAAGTCGGAAAGGCCACGAAAGCAGGGTCGAACGGACAGGGCAAGTGTAAGGTCGCCCTGCCTCGGTCGCGACGGGCCTGAGAAGACGGTTCTTAAGAGCACGGGAGCAAGAGATGAAGTTTTGGATGGGAATGGCGGCGGCAGCGGCGATGGTGCTGTCGGGCTGTCAGACACAGAATCCCTACACGGGCGAAACGGAAACTTCCAACGCGACGCGCGGCGCCATCTTCGGCGCGCTTGGCGGCGCTGCGATTGGTGCACTGACGAATACATCGAGCGGCAAGCAGGCTGCGCGCAACGCCCTCATCGGCGCAGGCATCGGCGCGCTCGCGGGTGGCGCGGTCGGTGGCTACATGGACGCCCAGGAGGCCAAATTGCGCCAGCGCCTGCGCAACGCGGGCGTGAGTGTGACGCGTGTCGGCGACACGATCATCCTCAACATGGAATCGGACATTCTCTTCGACCTTGGCTCTGATCGCATTCGCCGCGAATTCAACGAGCCGCTGCGCGCGGTTTCGCTCGTGCTTGAGGAATACGACCAGACCTATGTCGAGGTCTTCGGCTATACCGACACCACCGGCTCGCGCGAGTTCAATCAGGACCTGTCGGAGCGCCGTGCGGCCTCCGTCGCGCAGATGCTCGTGGCCTTCGACGTGATGCCCCAGCGCATCATCGTGCGTGGCTTTGGTGAAACCCGCCTTGCCGTCCCCACGAAGGATGTCGTGAACGAGCCGCGCAACCGCCGCGTCGAAATCCAGATCTCGCCCTTCACGTCGTAAGCATAACCGCCTCCCATGCGGGGCGTATGTACGTCCCTCCCTCCCCCTGCAAAGGGGAGGGCAAAGGGTGGGGATCGCTTTTCTGGCCGAAACTTCCCCCCTGCCCCTCCCCGCGAACGGGGGAGGGGTTGTTCATGCCAACCACCTCCCCTTGGGGAGCTCGAAGCGCGTCTCAGCGCTTCGGGTGGGGGCGGCCTGCGAAGCATGGTTGGCCCGGTCAAGCCGGGCCATGACAAAAGGGGAGGAACCCACGTGCACGCCCCGACCCGTCATGGCCCGCGGAAGCGGGCCATCCATCTTTCCCATCAGCCTCATCCTTCGAGGGCGTTGACGCGCCACCTCAGGATGAGGAAACTAATAGCGACCTCACCCAGAGATGCGAGCCTTCGCGAGGCCGACGAAGGGTGAGGGCACCCCCAACCTGTCATGGCCTCGCTTCGCCCTCGGTGGCTACGCGACGGCCTCATCGATCGCCTGGCGCAGGCCTGCGTCTTCGGGCACGACCATGCTGCCGAACGTGCCCTTGAGCGAGCCGTCCTTGCCGATGAGATATTTGTGGAAGTTCCATTTGGGCGCCGCGCCCTCGCCGAGCTCTTGCGCCACCCATTGATAGAAGGGATGCGCTGCCCCGCCGATCACGGGTTGCTTGGTAGTGAGGGGGAAGGTCACGCCAAAGCGCTTTTGGCAGAACGTCTGAACCTCCGCTTCGCTGCCCGGCTCCTGCTGCCCGAAATCGTTGGAGGGCACGCCCAGCACGACGAGCCCCTTGTCCTTATAGGCATCCCAAAGCGCCTGCAGTCCCTCATATTGGGGGGTGAGCCCGCATTGGCTCGCCGTGTTCACGATGAGCACGGCCTTCCCCTTGAACGAGGCCATGGGCAAAGGCTGTCCCTCGATCGAGGTGAAGCTGAAATCATGGGCGGTTTTCGACATGGCTTTCGCTTTCTTAATGGTGGAACGCAAGCAGCTCGGCGCAGGGTTAATCGATTGTCAAGGGTCGGGATGGAAGCTGGCCCAGTGAAGGGGAACTAGGGGTGAAAACGACAATGTCCAAAGCCATCCCGGCCTTGGTGGCATTGAGCCTTGCCGTGATCTGGAGCGCGCTCGGCGTGCTCTTGAACAAGGCCGTGCTCTTGCCCGCGCTTGATTGCGCCCTTGTGGCCGTGGTCGGCTTCATCCTCTCGAGCAATCTCTATGCGCTTGTGTTGCGCGGCCGCGAGCGTGCGGCGCTTGCCGAGGAGCTGGCGCGCCTTCGCTTTGCCAATGAAGAACAAAGCCATGCGCTGGCGATGGCCAATCGCCGGATGTTCGACCTGACAGAGGCGCTCGAGCACCGGGTCGATGAAAAAAGCGTCAAGGTCGTAGGCGAGGTGAAGGTGTTAGAGGCGCTCATCCGCGACTTCGCCGACGGCATTGCCGGGCGGGTGAAGGCGCTGGAGGCGCAAGGCAACGATATGCGCCCGCCGGCCCCCCGCGCGGGCGAGCCGGGTGAAGCGACGGGCCGCTCCTATGTGGAGGACCTGGCAGGGCCCGAGCTGCTCGCGGCGATCCGCAAATCGCTCATCGAGAACCGCGTCGATCTCTATCTCCAGCCCATCGTCAGCCTGCCGCATCGCCGCCTGCGCTTTTACGAGGCCTTTACGCGCCTGCGCATGCCCGATGGCGCGACCATCATGCCCGCGCAGTACTTGCGCGTGGCCGAACCCGCCGGCCTTATGTCCGCGATCGACAACCTGCTGCTCTTTCGCTGTGTGCAGGTGATCCGCCGCCTCACCCGATCGGCCCGCGACATCGCCATCTTCTGCAACATCTCGGGCTATTCCTTTTCCGACCGGACGTTCTTCCCCCAGTTTCTCGAGTTCATGAGCGGCAACCGCGATCTATCGGGCCACATCGTCTTTGAGTTCACGCAAGACACCTTGCGCAGCCTTAGCGACATCGAGGAGGCGAATCTGCGCGTGCTTGCCGATCTTGGCTTTGCCTTTTCGCTCGACAAGGTGACCTCGCTCGACCTGGACCTCGCCGCCCTGCGCGAGCGGCGGTTCAAGTTCGTCAAGGCGCCCGCCCGCCTGATGCTCGATCAGGACGCCTCGGCCCGGGGCATCGCGGCAAGCGACGTGAAGGAGCTCCTCGCCCGCCAGGGTCTCAGCCTCATCGCCGAAAAGGTCGAGGAGGAGCGCCATGTCGTGAACCTGCTCGATTTCGGCGTCGATTATGGCCAGGGCTATCTTTTCGGGGAACCCCGCCCGATCCGCGAGGCCATGGTCGCGCCCGTCACGCCCGCGGGCCCCGCCGCGCCCGCAACGCCCCAACGCAAATCGGCGGCGAGCTGAGCGACCTTGCTTGACGGGAAGGGTCCGCCCGTGAGAGGGGGACCCCCGCCATGACATCTCACCTCATCTCGATTGACGGCCTCGGCATCCTTGCCCCCCGCTATGACGCGCTCATCTGCGATGTCTGGGGCGTCGTCCATAACGGCGTGCGCGCCTATGCCGAGGCCTGCGCGGCCTTGGCACGCTTCCGAAGCGAGCGCGGGCCGGTGCTCATGCTGTCGAACGCGCCGCGCCCGGCACCCTCCGTCGCGGCCCAGTTCAAGACGCTGGGAGTGCCAGACGGCACCTGCGATGCGATCCTCACATCCGGCGATGCGACCCGCGCCGATCTCGAGCACCGCGCGAGCGAAAGGCCGGGTCTCAGGCTGTGGCACCTGGGTCCGCCGCGCGACCGCCCCGTGCTCGATGGCCTAGCGATCGCGAGCGTCGGCATGGACGAGGCAGAGGCGATCCTCTGCACGGGGCTGTTCGATGACGAAACGGAAACACCCGCCGACTATCACGCGCGACTGAAAGACTGCGCCGGGCGCAAGCTCCCCTTCATCTGCGCCAACCCGGACATCCTGGTCGAGCGCGGCCCCCGGCTCATCTACTGCGCGGGCGCCTTGGCGCGCGACTATGCCGCGATGGGGGGTGAGGTCACCTATTGGGGCAAGCCGCACCTTCCCGTTTATGGGATGGCTCTGGCAAGGCTGGCGGCGCTTGCGGGCCGCCAGATCGCCTCATCCCGCATCCTGTGCATCGGCGATGGCTTGAAGACCGACATCAAGGGTGCGAACGCGGCCGGCCTCGATGCGCTTCTCATCCTTGAGGGCGTGCACGCGGGTGACCTTGGCGGCGGCCACGACCCGGTGCTCATCGAGGCAGCCTTGGCGCGCGAGCATGCGACCGCCCGGGCCTACATGCCGCGCCTGCGCTGGTAGGGCGGCCTTGTGAGCCCCTTTGGCCTTGACAAGAGCGCTTCTCGGCGAAGTGGGTACCAGTTCGCCGTAAAGAAGCGCGACCAAACAACGACTTGCGAGCATTTCCCGATTCTATGTGATCGGGAAATGCTCTAGAGTTCGCCTCCCTGACGATCGCCTTTGGAGCACCCATGTACACAATCGATCTCATCACGCCGGGCCTTTCATCGAGCTTCGATAAGGTCGTGAGCGAGCGCGACATCACCATGTTCGGCGAGGTCACGGGAGACATGAACCCGGTGCATTTCGATGAGGCCTATGCCACGGCGACCCCGTTCAAGGGCCGCATCGCGCATGGCATGCTGGGGGGCAGCCTGTTCTCGACCATTCTGGGCACGAGGCTGCCGGGTCCCGGCACCATCTACATGGGCCAGACCTTGAAGTTCAAGGCACCCGTCCGCATCGGCGACCGCGTCACCGCGACTTGCACCGTGCGCGAGGTCGTGCCTGAAAAGCGCCGCGTCACGCTCGACTGCATCGCCCGCGTCGGCGACCTTGTCGTCATCGAGGGCGAGGCGCTGGTGCTGGCGCCCGCGCGCGCCTGATCGCGGGGCAGGGGGCAGCAGGCGCATGAGGGTCTTGCGCGATTGGCGGCTTGTGCCGGAGGAATGGACGGGCGCGAGTGCCGCGCTCGGCAATTTCGACGGCGTCCATCGCGGCCACCGCGCGTTGCTGGACGTCGCCAAGCATCAGGCCGAGGCGACGCGCCGCCCTTCGGGTGCCGTCATCTTCGAGCCGCATCCGCAGGAATATTTCCGGCCCGATGCGCCTAATTTCCGCCTGACGAGTTTTGATGCCAAGGCCCGCCTGCTCGAGCGCTTCGGCCTCGATGTGCTTTTCGCTCTGCGCTTCGATGAGGAGCTGGCGGCGATGACCCCCGAGCGCTTCGTGAACGAGGTGCTGGTGAAGGGCTTGAGGCTCTCCCATGTCGTCGTCGGCGCGGAGTTCCAATTCGGTAAGGGTCGCAGCGGCAATGCCGCGACGCTGCGAAGCTTAGGCATCGCGCAGGGTCTCAACGTGACGGTGTTCGACCTCGTCGGCGCCGAAGACGGTCAGAAGATCTCCTCGACCCGCATCCGCAATGCGCTGAAAGAGGGCCGCCCGCGCGACGCCGCCGCCGACCTTGGCCATTGGTGGACGATCGAGGGCCATGTGGTGAAGGGCGATCAGCGCGGCCGCACCATCGGTTTCCCGACGGCCAACATCGCGCTCAGGAACACGCTGGAGCCGGCCGAGGGCGTCTATGCCGTGCGGGTCACGCTGGAGGAGGAGGGCGAACAGAAGTCCTATGACGGCGTTGCCAATTTCGGCCGCCGCCCGACCTTCGACAAAAAGGACGTCCTGCTCGAAGTCCACCTCTTCAATTTTGCGGGCGATCTCTATGGCAAGCGGCTCGCGGTCGCCTTCATCGACTACATAAGGGGCGAGCGCAAATTCGACGGCCTTGAGGCCCTCAAGGCCCAGATCGCGGCCGATAGCGTTAATGCAAGGCAGATCCTGAGCGCCGTGTGAGGTCTCCGGGGTTGCGGCGGAAAGATGTTGTAAACCGCCGCATCCTTCGCGGCTCGGCTTCGTCTCGCACCTCAGGATGAGGTGTCTTTGCAGGTTTGCTAAAGGAAGTCCTCACCCAGAGGTGGCCGCCCTTCGCGGCCCTCGAAGGGTGAGGCGAAGCCCGAAGGCCCCCCAACAAAGGGATTCCCTTGATCTCCCCGATGGGCTAGAAACGCGCCACTTATCCACCAGCGTCTTGGGTCCCGAGGGGGATGGCGCCATGCGGCTCGCTAGGCATCTCACGATAGCAATCGCGCGAATTACAGGCCCGGCCTCAAGGCCGTGAGTGCGCTTGAAAGCGCTCCCCTGCAGGCCGGGTTATCCCCCACCCCTTTCGCGACCCTATATTTCTGAGATGACAGAACCGATGTCTAAGACCACGACGCCGCAGCACGATTACAAGTCGACGCTGTTTTTGCCCGAGACCGACTTCCCCATGAAGGCGGGGTTGCCGGAGGCTGAGCCCAAATGGCTCGCCCGCTGGGACGCCATCCGCCTTTATGAACGCCAGCGCGAGCAGGCCAAGGACCGCCCGCGCTTCGTCTTTCATGACGGCCCGCCCTTCGCCAATGGCCACATTCACATCGGCACCGCGCTCAACAAGGTCCTGAAGGATTTTGTCGTGCGCTCGCAATACATGCTGGGCCGGAACGCAGAGTTCGTGCCGGGTTGGGACTGCCACGGCCTTCCCATCGAATGGAAGATCGAGGAGAAGTACCGCGCCGCCGGCAAGGACAAGAACGAGGTCCCTCTGATCGAGTTCCGCCGCGAATGCCGTGAGTTTGCCGAGCACTGGCTGGATGTGCAGCGCACCGAGTTCAAGCGCATGGGCGTCAATGCCGATTGGGATGCGCCCTATACGACGATGGCGCTGAAATCCGAGGCGCAGATCGTGCGCGAGATTCAGAAGTTCGTCATGAACGGCGCGCTCTATCGCGGCTCAAAGCCCGTGATGTGGTCGGTTGTCGAAAAGACCGCGCTCGCCGAAGCCGAGATCGAGTACCACGAAAAGCTCTCCCCGACGATCTTCGTGATGTTCAAGGTCGCGAAGGGGCAGGAGAAGCTCCTCGGCGCCAAGGCTGTCATCTGGACGACCACCCCCTGGACGATCCCCGGCAACCGCGCGATCGCCTATTCGCCCGCGATCGCCTATGGCCTCTATGAGATCACCGAGGTCGCCGAAGAAGGCGCATTTGCGAAAGTGGGTGAACGCCTCATCATCGCCGACAGCCTGAGCGCCCAGGTCCTCGCGGCCGCAAAGGTGGAAGGCACGCGCATCGGCGATGTCGACCCTTCCGGCCTTCACTTCGCGCACCCGTTCAGGGGCGAGGGCTATGACTTCGATGTTCCCCTCCTGCCCGGCGATCACGTCACGGCGGAGGCGGGCACGGGCCTTGTCCATACGGCGCCCGGCCACGGCGAAGAGGATTTCGAGCTTGGCCGCAAATACGGGATCGAGGTGCCCTTCACAGTCGACGAGGCTGGCGCCTATTTCCCAAACGTTCCACTTTTTGCCGGCAAGCGCGTGCTCACTCCGGACGGCAAGGACGGCGATGCCAACGGCGCCGTCATCGCCAAGCTGATCGAGACGGGTGCGCTCCTCGCCAAGGGCAGGCTGCGCCACGACTATCCCCATTCCTGGCGTTCGAAGGCGCCCATCATCTTCCGCGCGACGCCGCAATGGTTCATCGCGATGGACAAGCCCATCCCTTCGCTCGGTAACAAGACCTTGCGCGACCGCGCGCTCGCCGCCATCGACGCGACCGAGTTCTTCCCCGCCGCTGGCCGTAATCGCCTGCGCGCGATGGTCGAGCAGCGTCCCGATTGGGTCATCTCCCGCCAGCGCGTCTGGGGGGTTCCGATCACGGTCTTCGTGCGCAAGAAGGATGGCGAGATCCTGCGTGACGAGGCGGTGAATGCGCGCATCGCGGGTGCAGTGGAAAAGGGCAGCACCGATGTCTGGTTTACTGAGCCCGCGCAAAACTTCCTCGGCGATGCCTATGACGCCGCCGAGTATGAGCGGGTGAACGACATCATCGATGTGTGGTTTGAATCGGGTTCGACCCACAGCATCGTGCTTGAAACGGATGGTGAGGGCCGCTGGCCCGCCGATCTCTATCTTGAGGGTTCGGACCAGCATCGCGGCTGGTTTCAGTCCTCGCTGCTGGAAAGCTGCGGCACGCGCGGCCGCGCGCCCTTCAAGCAGATCTATACCCACGGCTTCATCCTCGATGAGAAGGGCGTCGAGAAGATGTCGAAGTCGAAGGGCAACGTGCTTTCGCCCATGGACGTCGCATCCCGCAACGGCGCGGAGATCTTTCGCCTGTGGCTTGCCTCCTCCGACGCGCAGAGCGACATCCGTTTTGGCGAGAAGATCATCCAGGCGGCGGTGGAATCCTACCGCAAGCTCAGGAACACGCTGCGCTTCACGATGGCAAACCTGCGCGGCTTCGCGCCGGACGAGCGCCTCGCGCACACAGAGATGCCCGCGCTTGATCGCTACATGCGCCATCGCCTGTCCGAAATGGATGCGCTCGTGAAGGAGGGCTATGCGAGGTACGATTTCAACGGCGTCTTCCAGGCGCTGTTCAATTTCTGCACCAACGATCTCTCGGCCTTCTACTACGACATCCGCAAGGACGCACTTTACTGCGATGCAAGGACGAGTGTGCGCAGGCGTGCCGTGCGCACCGTGCTGGACGAGATCTTCGCCTGTCTCACGGCCTGGCTTGCGCCCGTCATGTGCTTCACCGCCGAGGAGGCCTGGACGACCCGCTTCCCGGACGCCAATGACAGCATCCACTTGCGCACCTTTCCGCAGCTCCCGCAGGAATGGCGCGATGCGGCGCTGGGCGAGCGCTGGGCGCTCCTGCGCGACCTGCGCCGGGTGGTGACGGGTGCGCTGGAGATCGCCCGCCGCGACAAGGTGATCGGCTCGAGCCTGGAGGCCGCGCCCCATCTTTACCTTGCCGATGCGGCGGATGCCGCGCTTTTCGCGGCCGCGCCCCTTGCCGAGCTTGCCATCACCTCTGCGGCGCAGATCGTGGTGGGTGCGCCGCCGGCGGACGCCTTTACCCTCGATGATGTGAAAGGTGCCGCGGTTGTGTTCGAGAAGGCTTCGGGCCACAAATGCGAGCGTTGCTGGATGGTGCTGCCCGAAGTGGGGACGAGCGCAAGGCACAAGGGCCTTTGCCTGCGTTGCGAGGCCGTGGTTGAAGCCGAGGGAACCTGAACATGCTGCGCTTGGGGCTACTTGTCGCTCTGCTGACCCTCGTCCTTGATCAGGCGAGCAAGGCGGCCGTCCTTTATGGACTGGATTTCATTCACTGCGCGCCCTGTCGCGGGTTTATTGATGTCTGCATACGCTGTCCGCCGATCGAATTGACGCCGTTTTTCAGCCTGAGCATGGTATGGAACGAGGGGATCAGCTTTGGCCTGTTTCAGGCAGAGACCCTGCTGGATCGGATCTTTCTGATCGGTTTTGCGACAATTGTGGCCTCCGCCCTCACGTTCTGGATGAGCCGGACGCAAGACAGATTGGTGACGATTGCCTTGGGTCTTGTCATTGGCGGCGCGGTGGGCAACGTGATCGACCGGGTTTATTATGGCGCGGTCACCGACTTTCTGGATTTCCACCTTTTCGGCTACCATTGGTACACATTCAACATCGCCGATGCGGCAATTGTGATGGGTGTGGGACTGTTGCTGCTGGATGCGCTGGTGCTGAGGGGCGATGAGGGCGCAGGCAAGAAGCCGCTCACGCGGCACGGCGAAACCGAGTAACGCGCAAGAAACCTGGTAACGCGCATTGCGAGTGAGGAAACGAAGGATGAGCAACAAGGTGCTGGTGAAGTGGGCCGTCGCCGCGGCTGTGGCGTCGGGCCTTGCCGGATGCGGCGGGCTGCGCGAAGAGCTAGGCATGGGCAAGAACCCGCCCGATGAATTCGCGGTCGTCACCAAGGCGCCGCTGGTGATGCCGCCCGATTACACCTTGCGCCCGCCCCAGCCAGGCGCCCCCGCGACGCGTGAGCCCTCGCCGACCGACCGCGCCCGCAACGCGCTGTTGCCGGGCGGCACTCCCGCCGGCGAAACGGGCGGCCAGTCCGCGCTGCTCTCCCGCGCCGGGACGCCTGAGGAAGACATCCGCGCCAAGGTGGATGGCGACAACCGGGAGCTCGCCGAGAAGAATCAAAGCTTTGCGAACGCGATTCTGGGCCTTGGCACGACCAAGAACCCGGCCGAGCAAACGATCGATCCCGTCGCGGAACGCCAACGCCTCATCGAGAACAAGGGTGCCCCTGCGGCACCGGAGGGCACGGCGCCCGCACCTGCGCCGACCACGCCCGTTGAGACCCAAACCTCCAGTGCCGAGCCTGCACCTGCGCCCGAGCAGAAGAAATCCGAGGACGGCTGGCTGGACTGGCTGTTTTGAGAGCGAACGGGTCGGGGAAAACTGAATGTTGAAAATGGGATGGGCCATCGCGGCCCTGGCAGCCTTGGTCGCGCTTGTTGGCGTGGTGCCGGTCGCGGCCGTTGCCGAAAAGGGTTTTAAGGCCGAGACCTTCAAGCTCGAGAATGGCATGACGGTGATCGTGCTGCCCGATCACCGCGTGCCTGTCGTCACCCAGATGGTCTGGTACCGCGTCGGCTCCGCCGATGAGACCAAGGGCAAGTCCGGCATCGCGCATTTCCTCGAGCATCTGATGTTCAAGGGCACGGATGATATTCCCCCCGGCGAGTTCTCGAAGCGCGTGGCGCGCCTTGGCGGCCAGGACAACGCCTTCACCTCCAATGACTACACCGCCTATTACGAGCGCATCGCCAAGGACCGCCTTGACGAGGTGATGGGCATGGAGGCCGACCGCATGCGCGACCTGCGCCTGACGGACGAGATCGTTCTGCCCGAGCGCGACGTCATCCTTGAGGAGCGCAACCAGAGCATCGACAACGATCCGCAGCGCCAGATGACCGAGCAGTTGCTGGCCGCGCTCTATCTCGCCCATCCCTATGGCATCCCGATTATCGGCTGGCGTCATGAGATGGAGGGGCTCACGCGCGAGGATGCGATTGCCTTTTATGGCGTGCACTACGCGCCCGACAACGCCATTCTCGTTCTTGCAGGCGATGTCACGGCCGACGAAATCCGCCCGATGGTCGAGAAGCATTTCGCCGATCTGAAGCCTTCGGGCGTGAGTCTCCGGGTGCGCCCGAAGGAACCGCCCCAGCTTGCCGCGCGCCGCCTCGCCATGTCCGACGCGCGGGTTCAACAGCCCCAGATGACGCGGCTCTACCTTGTGCCCTCCTATGCAACGGCAAAGGGAAGTGAGGCGCACGCGCTCGAACTGGCCTGTGACATCTTGGGCGGCGGCGAGACGAGCCGCCTCTATGAGGCGTTGGTCGAGAGGCAGAAGCTCGCGACCGCGGTCAGCATCTACTATGACGGCGATGCCTATGACGAGACCGCGATCTGGCTGAGCGCGACGCCGCGAGAGGGTGTCCCGCTCGAGAAGCTCGAAGCAGCGATGGACAAGGTCATCGCGGATTTCATCGCCAAGGGCCCCACGGCCGAGGAAATGGCGCGCAGCAAGACCGTGCTTCGCGCCGCGGCCATTTTCGGCCGTGACAGCCAGTTCAACATGGCGCGCATCTACGGCACTGCGTTGACGACCGGCCAGTCGATCGAGGACGTCGAGGCTTGGCCCGATCGCATCGAAGGGGCGACGGTCGAAGAGGTGAAGGCCGCGCTCGCCGCCTATGTGAAGGCCGAGCGCTCCGTGACCGGCTATCTGACGCCGGCGGCGCAATGAGGGCGCGGGCGATGGGGGAATTGAGAATGATGACGCGTCTCATGCTGTCGCTGGTTCTGTTGGTGCTGGGCGCCGCTTCCGCCTTCGCGACGCAGGTTGAGCGCGTGACGAGCCCCGGCGGCATCGAGGCCTGGCTCGTGCGCGAGGATGCGATCCCGCTCGTCTCCATGAACATCGCCTTTGAAGGCGGCGCGCGCCTCGACCCTGCGGGCAGGGAAGAGCTGGCGACGGTGTCGGCCGCGATGTTGAATGAGGGCGCAGGGCCCTACGATGCCGGCGCCTTCAAGCGCGAGCTTGAGGCAAAGGCGATCCGCTTCGGCGCCAGCGCGGATCTTGACACCATCTATGTCTCGGTCGCGATGCTGGCCGAGCACCGCGCCCGCGCCTTTGAGCTGTTGGGGCTTGCGCTCAATGCGCCCCGTTTCGACAAGGCGCCGTTCGAGCGCCTGCGCGCGCAGATGCAGGCCGTGCTGAAGCAGGAGAGCGAGGACCCCGACACGCTGGCCGCGCGCGCCTGGTACAGCCGCGTTTTCCCCGGCCATCCCTATGGCCGCTCCGAGAATGGCTCGCCCCAATCGATCGCGAGCCTCAAGCCCGCTGAGGCCAAGTCCTTCCTTGGCGCGCGGATGACGCGCGACCGCCTGAAGATCGCCGTTGTCGGCGACATCACGGCCGAAGAGCTCGCCCCCCTTCTCGATACGCTGTTCGGAAAATTGCCGGCGACCGGCCCCGCAGAAACGGTTGCGGCGCCAGCCTTCAGCGATCTTGGCAAGACGCAGATCATCGAAATCGACAACCCCCAAAGCCGGGTCATTTTCGGCGGCGAGGGGCTTGCCCGTAAGGATCCCGACTATATGGCCGCGGTGGTGATGAACTACATCCTGGGCGGCGGCGGCTTCTCCTCGCGGCTGATGGATGAAGTGCGCGAGAAGCGCGGCCTTGCCTATGGCGTCTCGACAGATGTCTCGCCGTTGCGCCATGTGGGCCTTTTCATGGGCTCGGTTGGCACCGACAACGCGAAGGTGGCCGAGGCGCTTGCGCTCATCAAGAGCGAGATCGAGCGCCTGCGTAAGGATGGCCCGACGGATGAGGAACTGGCGAATGCCAAGACCTATCTGACCGGCTCATTCGCGCTGCGTCTCGATTCGAACGCCAAGATCGCGAACTTCCTGCTGGCGTGCCAGCTCTACGACCTCGGCATCGACTACATCGACAGGCGCAATGCCGAGATCGAGGCGGTGACGCGCGAGGACGTGGTGCGCGTCGCAGAACGGCTGCTGCATGCCGACAGGCTCGCTTATGTGGTCGTGGGTAAGCCGCAGGGCCTCGTTGCGAACTGAAGGCGGTGAGGGCGCGCTGATCTTGCTTTCTGTACGCTGACGCCGCCCTAAGATTGATTTCCGACGAATCGCGCCAGCCAAAGGAGAAGCGCATGGGTCTGCACCAGGATCTCCTGCCCTCATTGAGCAAGAGCGCTGGCGCCGCCGGCCTCAGCGAGGCGACGCTCGAGGCATGGCGCACCCGCGCCAGGGCCGAGATGGAAAGGCTCGAAGATGAGCGCAAGGGCGGCGGCCTCGAACTGCTCACGATCGTGCGCGAAACCGCCGATATCGAGGCGGCAAGGCCCGTCGCCGCTGCGCTGCTTGAGGATACGACCGACCTTGTCGTCCTCGGCGTCGGCGGCTCCAGCCTCGGCGCCCAGGCGATCGCGCAGGTGACAGGCCGCCTCACACCCGGCTATATCCCGGCTACGGGTGCGCCGCGCTTTCACTTCTTCGACAATCTCGACGGCACGACCTATGGCCGTGCCCTTGGCGAAATGGATCTGCGCACGACGCGCTTTCTCGTCGTCTCCAAATCGGGCACGACGGGCGAGACGCTGCTGCAATTGCTGGCCGCCGTGAAGGCGATCGAAGACAAGGGTGGCGCCAAATACCTCGCGCGGCATTTCGCGATTTTGAGCGAGCCTAAGGACAATGCCTTGCGCAAGTTCGCGCGCGAGACCGGCTGCCTGACGGCCGATCATCCGCTCGGGATTGGCGGGCGCTATTCGGTGCTCTCGCTTGTCGGTCTCTTGCCCGCCATGCTGATGGGGCTCGAGCCCCATGCGATTCGCGCCGGCGCGGTTGAGGTTCTGGACACGCTTAAAGCCGGCGATCCCACCCACTGCCCCCCGGCCGATGCCGCCGCCCTTTTTGCCGCGATGATGGAGACGAAGGATTTGCGCCAGATCGTGCTCTGGCCCTATGCCGACCGCCTGGAGCGTTTCGCGCTGTGGTGGCGCCAGCTCTGGGGCGAGAGCATCGGCAAGGATGGCAAGGGCTCAACGCCCATTCCCGCCATCGGTCCCGTCGATCAGCACAGCCAGCTTCAGCTTTATCTCGAAGGCCCCAACGACAAGCACGTGACGGTGCTCTCCGCGCCGCAAAAGGGGATCGGCCCCGCGGCCCATCCCGATTGGGCGCAGAAGCTGGGCGCCGCCTATCTTGCGGGCAAGACGCCAGGCGACCTCGTCGCCGCGCAGGCGCTCGCGACCGCCGACACCCTTCAAAAGCGCGGCCGGCCGGTGCGGCGGATGCGCATCGATGCGATCGATGCCCGCCATCTGGGCGCGCTCTTCATGCACTTCATGCTGGAGACGATCATCGCTTGCCGGCTCCTCGGTGTTGATCCCTTCGATCAGCCCGCGGTGGAAGAGGGCAAGGTGCTGGCGCGGCAATATCTGGCGGAAGGCCGCGCATGACCCGCATCCGGCGCCTCGGCGAGGCGACGGTCAACCGGATCGCGGCCGGTGAGGTGATCGAGCGCCCCGCAAGTGCGGTGAAGGAGCTCGTGGAGAATGCCCTCGACGCGGGCGCCCGCCACATCGACATCGCGATCAGCGAGGGCGGCCTTGGCCTCATCCGCATCGAGGACGACGGCCATGGCATGGCACAAGATGAGCTGACCCTCGCCATTGAGCGCCACGCCACGTCCAAGCTCTCCCGCGATGAGCGTGGCGAGGACGATCTCACCCTCATCCACACGCTCGGTTTCAGGGGCGAGGCGCTGCCCTCGATCGGTGCCGTCGCGCGCCTTGCGATCACGAGCCGCACGGGGGATGGCGATGCCGTCCGGATCGCGGTTGAAGGCGGCCGCATCGCGCCCGTGACCCCCGCCGCCTTTCTGCGGCCGGGCAAAGGCGGCACGCTGATCGAGGTGCACGATCTCTTTTTTGCAACCCCCGCCCGGCTCAAGTTCCAAAAGAGCCCGCGCGCCGAAAGCCTTGCCGTTCAGGATGTCGTCAAGCGCCTGGCGATGGCGAGGCCGGACATCGCCTTCACGCTCAGCGACGACGGCCGCGAAATCCTGCGGCTTGGCGCCCCGCGCGAGGGGGAAGACGGCGGCCTTGCCCGGCTCGGCGAAATCTTGGGGCGGGAGTTCAAGGCGAATGCGCTGCCCATCGATGCGGCGCGCGAGGGTGCGCGCCTGTGGGGTTTTGCAGGTGTCCCAACCTTCAATCGCGGTAATGCGCAGCACCAGTTCCTGTTCGTGAACGGAAGGCCCGTGCGCGACAAACTACTGCTGGGTGCCGTGCGCGGCGCCTATGCCGACTTCCTCGCCCGTGACCGTCACCCGATCCTTGCCCTTTTCATCGATGTCGATCCGCGCGAGGTCGATGTAAACGTCCACCCGGCCAAGGCCGAAGTGCGCTTCCGCGACCCCGGCATGATCCGTGGACTGATGGTCGGCGCCCTGAAGCGCGCGATCGAGGCCGCGGGCCACAGGGCCTCAACGGCGCTCGCCGCCTCGGCCCTCGATTCCATCCGTGCGGAGGCGCTGCGCGCGCCTGGCCTAGCCGAAGGTACCGCTCCTTATGCGTCCGCTCCCGACGCGTATGCCGCCCACATGCCGGCAAGGCCATCGCCCGCCGCGCTCGCATTGATGACAGAGGCTTTTGCTCCTGCCGCGAAGGTGACGCAAAGTGATCCCGCGCCGCGCAATTTTCCGCTTGGCGTTGCCCGTGGCCAGCTCCACAACACCTATATCATCGCCGAGACGGAGGATGGCCTCGTCATCGTCGACCAGCACGCCGCCCATGAGCGCCTTGTCTATGAGCGCATGAAGCGCGCGCTTGGGGAAACTGGCGTCCAGCGCCAGATGCTCTTGGTGCCCGAGGTCGTTGATCTCGACCCGCCTTCGATGGCGCGCCTTTTGGCCCGCGCGGATGAACTGGCGCTGCTGGGGCTCGTGATCGAGGCCTTCGGTGGCGCAAGCGTGCTCGTGCGTGAAACGCCGGCGCTGCTGGGCCAGGCGGGTATCAAGGGCCTCGTGCGCGACCTCGCCGATGACCTTGCCGAGATCGATGAGGCTTTGAGCCTCAAGGAAGCGCTGGAGCATGTTTGCGGCACCATGGCCTGCCACGGCTCGGTGCGCGCCGGGCGCCGCCTCAGTGCTGAGGAAATGAATGCGCTGCTGCGGGAGATGGAGGCAACGCCCCATTCCGGTCAATGCAATCACGGCCGCCCCACCTATGTGGAATTGAAGCGCGCGGATGTCGAACGCCTCTTCGGCCGGCGCTGAGTCTCACCCCAGCCTCAGCATTAAGACCCGCGTCTCGCCATGGGTTCGATCATCGGCAACCACAAACCCGAAGGGCGGCGCGAACGCTTCATCCGCCGCCAGTTCGGCAACGCAGACCGCATGAGGCTGGAGCCATCCGCCCTCGCGCGCGGACAGCAGCGCCGGCCCCAGCAGGTTCATCCGATAGGGCGGATCAGCGAAGAGGAGGTCGAACGGCCCATTCGCATTGGGCTCGACAGGCCCAAGCGAAGAGGCATCGCGCCGCCAGATCTTCGTCACGCCGGTGAGGGAGAACGCCTCGACGTTCCGCCGGATGATCGCCCGGCTCTCGAGATGATCATCGATGAAAAGGCAGAACCTTGCCCCGCGCGAAACGGCCTCGATCCCGAGCGCGCCCGTGCCGGCGAACAGGTCGAGCACCCTTGCGCCTTCGAGCGTGAAGCCGCCCCCCAAATCCCGATGCGCGAGCACGTTGAAGATGGCCTCCCGCACCCGGTCGGACGTGGGGCGCACACGCGCATCCTTCGGTCCCTCGATCGTCCGTCCACGGAGCGACCCGCCGACGACGCGCATCAGGCCGCCTTCTCCCGGCGTTGGGGACGTTTGAGACCCAGCTGCTCGCGCACCACCTTCATCGGAATCTCATCGACCTGATACGGCTTCAATTGACCAAGATGGAACGGCCCATAGGAAACGCGAATGAGCCGCGCGACCTTGAGGCCCAGATGCTCCATCACCCGCTTCACCTCGCGGTTCTTTCCCTCTTTCAGCGACACCATCGCCCAGCCATAGACGCCCTTGGACCGCTCGAGCTTGGCCTCAATCGGCCCATATTTGACCCCATCGATGGTGACGCCGTTCTTCAGCGTGTCGAGTTCCTCCTGGCTCACCTTGCCGAACAGCCGCACCCGATAGCGTCGGACCCAGCCCTGCGCCGGCAGTTCAAGCTTGCGCGCCAGCTCGCCGTCATTGGTGAGTAGCAGCAGCCCTTCCGAATTGAGATCGAGCCGTCCGATCGAGACGACACGTGGCATGGTGCTCGGCAGCCGCTCGAACACCGTCGGCCGGCCCTTCTCGTCCCGGTGCGTGGTGACAAGGCCCGAAGGCTTGTGATAGCGCCACAGCCGTGCCGGCTCGGGCTCCTTCACCGCGCGTCCATCGACGGTGATGAGCGCGCCGTCGGGCACCTTGAAGGCAGGCGTCGTCAGGATTGTGCCGTTGACGGCGACGCGCCCGGCCTCGATCAGCTTTTCCGCATCCCGCCGCGAACAGACCCCGGCGCGGGCGAGCACTTTGGCGATCCGGTCGCATTCTGGCATGTCAGGTTGCGATGTCATGACGATCCTTGTAGCAGAGCGACGGAACGCGAGGAAAATTTTCGTGACAATGGCCCCCCATGAATGATGAAGACGCGATGGCGCTGGCCTTGGGCGAGGCTGAGGCCGCCGCCGCGCGGGGCGAGGTCCCCGTCGGCGCCGTCTTGCTGTCGGGGTCAGGCGAGATCCTGGCGGCCGATGGCAACCGCATCCGCGAGCGGCGCGATCCCACCGCGCATGCTGAGATAATGGTTATCAGGGCGGCGGCGGCCCGCCTTGGCAACGAGCGGCTTACGGGTGCGGCGCTGATCGTCACGCTGGAGCCCTGCGCCATGTGCGCGGGCGCCATCTCACTTGCCCGCCTATCCCGGCTGCTCTTCGCCGCGGAAGACCCAAAGGGCGGCGCTGTCCTCAACGGTCCGCGTTTCTTTGAAGGCAAGACCTGCCATCACCGTCCCCACGTCGCCTCGGGACTGAGGGAGGCCGAAGCGGCGGCTCTTTTGCGCGGCTTTTTCAAGGCCCGGCGCTGAAATCGAAGAGGCCCGCCGGTTAGGCGGGCCTCCAGATATTGTGAATTGAAAAGCCGAAGTGAGTGTCTTCAGTGGCCGAGGCTGCGCAGCGCGTCCGGCGTGTAGCGGTCTTCAGAAACGTCCTGAGCACTGAAATTGACGGGGCTCGTTTCGTTCGTCAGCGAATCCACCCAATAGTTCTGCGTCTGCAGATCATAGACGGCCGTTCCCACTTCGCCGCAGGACGGAACGTCGTAGTAGTTGATCATCTGAGCTTCTTGAACGCGCCACAGCTGGCCGCGACCGTCCGTCAGCTCCGAGGCCACGATGAACCAGGAATCCTCGTCGATGTAGAATTTGCGCTTCGCATAGATGTGGCGGGCCTGCGGACGCAGGCTGCCCTCGATCACCCACACGCGATGCAGCTCATAGCGGATCAGGTCCTGGTTGAGGTGGCGCGGCGTGGCGATGTCCTCGACTTTGTGGCTCGGATCGGCGAACTGATAGTTGTTGTAGGGAATATAGGCTTCCTGCTTGCCGATGAGCGACCACTCATAGCGGTCCGGCGCGCCGTTGAAGACATTGAGCGAATCGGAGGTCGTCATGGCGTCCGAGCCCGTGCCGGGATTGTCGTACTGCACGTCCGGCGCGCGGCGCACGCGGCGTTGGCTGGGGCTGTACTGCCAAACGAGGCGCGCCTGCTTCTGCTGATTGATGGTTTCGTGGACGAGAAGCGCGGTGCCTGTGAGGCGGGCGGGCGCCTTCACCTGCTGAATGAAGAAGATGGAGATGTTGTCGAGATCCTCCACCCCGTTCCGCTTGGGATCCGACCAGCGGAACACGCCTTCATCCGCAATGCGGATCTTGACGAGGTTGCCGTCCTTGAACACCTGGGCGGCGTTGTACTCGCGCTGGAACTTGAAGCCGCGATAGCGCAGCAGGTGGTTCCACAAGATTTCGATGCCCGTCTCAGGGATGGGGAAGGGAACGGCATAGAACGCCCCCTCGATGCCGTTGCCATCGGCAACGATCTTCGAGGTCACGGCGTTCTTCTTGTTCCAGTCATAGGCCACCGCCGGCAGCGAGCACGAGCGCCGCGTCGGATAGACGTTCATCTTGTAGTCGCTATAGGTCTTGAACAGGGCCTGGTGGGCGCCTGTCAGACGCTTCTCATATTGCTGCCAGTTCGACGCATCGATCGTCATGACCTTGGCATCGCTGGCAAAAGGGTCGGCATAGAACGAGCCGGGCGTATGCGCGGGCGGATTGGTGATGCCGCCCGTCCATTCCGGGATCGTGCCATCCGCATTGCCCGCACGCTCCGACCCGATTGGGGTCAGATCGGCGTCCAGCCTAGCGGCATCGGCGGCAAGAACGGGGGAGGCGGAAAGCGCGCAAAAGGCGGCGGCGGCAAAAAGCCGTCGCATCGTTAAGGTCGTCATGGGGTTTCCTCACATCACAAGTGTCCGCATGTGGAGCATCCATACGGATCAATGATTGAGATATAGTCGCCCGAGACGCTTGGAAAGGGTCCAAACGCAACACTTGCGCGGTGTTTGGTGCGACCTTGCGGCGCGCGAAATGACGCTCTGTCATGGATCAATTGCCGTACAAATTTTAGGCAATCCTTGGTCACATGCGCGAGTGCCTGCATTGCGAGCGGGCATAACGCGCGTCAGGACACGCCGTGTCCCTGCCCATGCGCCCGCGCGCGTTCCGATGCCGCGCTGGCGGAGCCGATCCGCTCCTTGAACCATAGGACGCCGGGGTCGGCATCGGCATGGCGATGCCAGAACAGGCGCGACTGGAGCACTGGGGCTTCGAACGGCAGGGCCCGCAAGGCAAGGTCATATTGTCGCGCAACGCCGTAAGGGGCGGCCATCACAAGGTCGCTGGCCATCACGATGTGAAACGCGGGCTGGTAATAGGGCAGGCGTAGCACCGAGTTGGCCTGCATCCCGATCCTCGACAGGGCGAGGTCGACGAGGCTTCGCCCGCGCCGGCGCCCCGAGATCGTGATCATGCGCAAGGCAAGGAACCGCTCGAGCGTGAGCCTGCCCTTCGCCGCCGGATGATCCTTGCGCATCGCGCATACATAGGAGTCCGAGCTCAGCTTCATGCTCAACAGATCCGCGCGCAGCAGCTCTGGAATGTCGATCGCGAAATCCAGCGTTCCCGCCGCAAGCTCATGCGCAATCTCGGCGCGGTCCAGCAGATGACACTGGATGCGGATATGGGGCGCCTCTTCCGCGACGCCGCGCATCAAGGAGGGCATCAGTTCAACGGCGACGGTGTCGCGCAGCGCAATGTGAAAGATCCGGTCGGAACTCGCCGGGTCGAATCCCGTCCGCTGCTCAAGGCTCAGTCTCAATCGCGACAGGGCCTGCCGAACAGGTCCGATGATTTGTTGCGCATAGGGCGTGGGCGCCAGCGATCGCCCCATGCGCACGAAGAGCGGATCGCTGAGCGCCTGGCGCAGCCGTGAAAGCGCGTTGCTGACGGCAGGCTGTGTCACCCGCAGGTTCTGTGCCGCGCGCGTCAGATTGAGTTCGGCATAGATCTCCTCGAACACGGTGAGGAGATTGAGATCGAAGGAATGGAACTGCATCGGCGTGTCTGTCCATAAATGTCAGTTATGATATAAATTCAAACAATCAATTTTGTGAAGTGTACGTGGAGGCATATAAAGGCGGGCGAGCGGCGCTGTCGCGTTGGGCCGGCCAAGGCGGCCGGAACAGGTGCTTCCTTGGGTCCGAACGGCGCTGTAGCCTCTTTTGAAACGCCTTCTGAGCGCCAGACAAGACAGGGAGAAATGCGATGAACTTTGATTACACGCCACGCATGAAGGACTGGATCGGCCGGGTTGGCGATTTCATGAACCGCCATGTCTATCCGGCCGAGGCCGTTTATGACGCGCAGATGAAGGAGGCCCGCGAAAAGGGCAAACCCTGGATCGTCGTTCCGGTGGTAGAGGAACTGAAGGCCAAGGCGAAGGCGGCGGGGCTTTGGAATCTGTTTTTGCCCGAAAGCCCGCATGGCGCTGGCCTTACCAATCTTGAATATGCGCCGCTCTCCGAGATGATGGGCCGCGTGGGCTTTGCAAGCGAGGTTTTCAATTGCTCGGCGCCCGACACGGGCAACATGGAAGTGATTGAGCGCTACGGCGCCGATTGGATGAAAGAGAAATATCTGAAGCCCTTGCTGGCGGGCGAGATCCGCTCGGCCTTTATCATGACGGAGCCGGAGGTTGCCTCCTCCGATGCGACCAACATCCGCACCCGTATTGAGCGCAAGGGCGACAAATATGTCATCAACGGCCGCAAGTGGTGGTCATCGGGCATGGGAGATCCGCGCTGCAAGATCATGATCGTGATGGGCAAGACCGATCCCAGCGCCGACAAATACCGCCAGCAATCCCAGATTCTCGTGCCTGTTGACGCGAAGGGCGTCACCATCAAACGCATGCTGCCTGTGTTCGGCTACGACGACGCCCCCCATGGCCACGCAGAAGTCTTGTTCGAGAATGTCGAGGTTCCCGCGGAGAACATCATCCTGGGCGAGGGTCGCGGTTTTGAAATCGCGCAAGGGCGCTTGGGCCCAGGCCGCATTCACCATTGCATGCGCACGATCGGCGCTGCCGAGCGCGCGCTTGAGATCATGGTGAAGCGCCTGCTGACGCGTGAGGCATTTGGCAAGAAGATCGCTGAACACTCCGTATGGGAGCAGCGCGTTGCGGAAGCCCGTATCAACATCGACATGTGCCGCCTCTTGACGCTGAAGGCCGCCGACATGATGGACAAGGCCGGCAACAAGGTCGCGCGCACCGAGATCGCGATGATCAAGGTGGCCGCGCCCCGCATGGCGCTTCAGGTCATTGACGATGCGATTCAAGCCTGGGGCGGCGCCGGGGTCACGACCGATGCGGGCCTAGCCAAAATGTATGCGGGTATCCGCACGCTGCGCCTCGCGGATGGCCCCGATGAGGTGCACAACCGCACGATCGCGCGGCTTGAATACGGCAAGTACGCCGCGCTGCCGGCAAAGGCCGCCGCGGAATAGTGCTCCGCGCTCGAACGCGAAAGAGAAGGGGGCGGGCCGACACCCGCCCCGTTTTCTTGTCAGGCAACGCTTGCCGTAGCGATGCCGGACCCGCTCTTGGGCAGGCTCACCCGCAATGTCGTGCCGATGCCGACCGCGCTTTCGATTGAAAGCTCGCCGCCATGGAGCGAAACGAGTGATTTGACGAGCGCAAGCCCGAGCCCCGTTCCCGATTTGCTCAAGGTTGCATCGGAAATGACCTGTTCGAAGGGCCGGCCAAGTCTTGGCAGATCTTCTTCGGGTATTCCGATCCCCGTGTCCTGGACCATGAATTGGATGTCCCCGCCCTGAACGCAAAGCGAGGCTGTGACCTTGCCCCCCTTGGGCGTGAATTTGACCGCATTGGAGAGCAGGTTGAGCAGGATCTGCTTGATCGCGCGCTTGTCGGCGATGAACTCCAGGCGGCCAGGCGGCGCCTGCGCGGAAATTGTAAGGCCCTGCTCATCGGCCCGGCCCTGTACGATGCGAAGACACGCGCGCAACACCTCGCACCCGTCGAGAATTTCAGGGTGCAACTCATACTTGCCGGCCTCGATCTTCGACATGTCGAGGATGTCGCTGATGAGATCGAGCAGCAACTGCCCCGATTCATAGATGAGGCCCGAATACTCTTTATAGCGCGCAGTCGTGTGCTTGCCGAACATCTCCTGGCGCAGGATATCGGAAAAGCCGATGATGGCGTTGAGCGGCGTGCGCAGCTCATGGCTCATATTGGCAAGGAAGCGCGACTTCGTCTGGCTTGCCGCTTCCGCGCGCTCCCGTGCGGCGAAAAGCTCGGCCTCGTGGTTCTTCTGCTCGGTGATGTCGCGCGTGACGCAGACGACTTCGTGCTTGCGATCAGGCAGACTAGTGGGAATGGCCCGCGCCGTCGTCTCAAGCCAGACGATCTGCCCATCCTTGCGCCTGGCACGGAAGCGGATACGTGGGGCTTCGCCCCGCATGGCGGCGTTTGCAAGATTGTAGAGTTCGCTGCCGACATGCGGGCGATCCTCTTCGACCGCGATATTGACCGCCTGCATGCCCAGAATTTCGTGCGGCTCAAAGCCAAGGATGCGCTTGCTCGCGCCGGAGACATAGGTGCAAGTGCCGTCCTTGCGGTGCCGCGTGAGAATGTCGCTGGCGTTCTCGGTGAGAACCCGGTACTGGCCCTCGCTTGCAACGAGCGCATGTTCGGCAACGACTTTTTCGGTGACGTCCTGGACGACACCGGTGAGCGCAACCACGTTCCCCGCGCCATCGCATTCGACATCGCCGCTTGTGTCATAGTAGCGCACGATCCCGTTGTCATGAGGATCGCTGGTCCGGTAGAAGAACGGCCGCCGCGTTTCGAGGGCCGATCGGACGGCGTCGGCAACCTTTACCTGGTCCTCCGGGCTCAGCCGCCGCAAGAGCCAGTTCGAATCGGGCACCTTGCCGTCCGCCTCATGCCCGATGAGCGCGTACATGCCGGGCGACCAATAGACTTCGCCCGTCGCAATCACGACCCGCCAATGACCCAGCCGCGCGACGCGCTCGACGCGCTCGAACACGGCCTCCGACCCGCCGGCCGCCGGTTTGATGCACATGCAATTTGACGTTGCGCGAGTAACCATCGGCGCCGAATCTAGGCGCTAGGCCTTAAGGTTCGGTATTTTCCCTCACGAACGCTAACGCATAAGTGCGCGGATTTACGTTTTGGAAACGAGCTTCCACGCGGTCTCAGCAAGAAAGCGGCAGGCATCGCCATAGCTGCGCGCCTTCTCCGAACTGGCATTGCCGTCAAGGCCGCGCTTGTAGACGCCCTGTGCGATCGCCGCCAGGCGGAAGATGGAAAAGCCGATATAGAAATCCCAGTCCGGGATCGGATAGGGGCGCCCCGTCCGGCGGCAATAGGCCCTGACATAGTCTTCTTCAGAAGGAATGCCGGTCGCCGCGAAATCAAGGCCGAGAAGGCCGCTCTGGGTCGGGCTGATCATCCGGTAGCCCATGCAGTTATAGCCAAGATCGGCGAGCGGATGGCCGATCGTTGAGAGTTCCCAATCGAGCACAGCGATCATTCGCGGTTCCGTCGGGTGATAGATGGAGTTTTCCAGCCGGAAATCGCCATGCGCGATGGAGACGCTTTGGTCGGCCGGGATATGAGCGGGCATCCACGCGATAAGCTGCTCCATGGCCTCGATCATCGTCGTCTGCGCGCCGCGATATTGCGCGATCCAGCGAGTGATCTGACGCTCGAAATAATTGCCGGGCTTGCCGAAATCGGAGAGCCTGGCCGCCGCGACATCGACTTGGTGAAGGCGCGCGAGCACCGCATTCATGGAATCATAGATGGCCGCGCGCTCCTCGCGTGAAAGCGAGGGGAGTTGCGGATCGCGAAAGATCCGGCCGTCGAGATATGCCATCACATAGAAGGGCGTTCCGATGACGCTGTCGTCCTCGCAGAGGGCGAGAACCTTGGGCACAGGCACCCCCGTCCCATCGAGCGCCTTCATGATCCTGTATTCGCGCTCGACCTGATGCGCGCTCTTGAGCAGCGTGCCGGGAGGCTTTTTGCGCAGGACAAAGCGCGCCTTCCCGGTGTCGAGCAGATAGGTCGGGTTGGATTGCCCGCCCGCGATCTGGCGCACCGCAAGGCCCTGGGGCGCCGGTTCGACATGGGCTGAGAACCAGCGCGTGAGGGATGCTTCATCGATCGCGTGCGCCGCGTTCACGGGGCCTGCATTGGCGTCGGGCGAAAGAGTGTTCATGGCGCACCTTGCCTTGCTGGTCGGGACGATAGAGGAAAGGCTCAGGCGATGGCGCCGGCCCTTTGCGCAAAATGCCAGCCAAGTTCGGCAAGCGGTCGCACCTGAGCCGCCATTTGCACGGCATGCGCGCTTGCGGCCGTCCCGTCGCGCACCCTTCCGACGATGCCTTGCAGAATGCAGGCGAGGCGGAAGAAATTATACGCGAAATAGTAGTCGAGATTGTCGATCCCGTCGCGCCCCGTGCGTCGGCAATAGGATGCGACATAGGCTTCCTCGTTTGGAATGCCCAGCGCCCCAAGATCCGCTCCGAGGAGCGATCCCGTGCCGCCGCCCGTGCCCTGTCCCGGCATCCGCCATTGCAGGATGTGATAGGTGAAATCGGCCAGCGGATCGCCGATCGTGGAGATTTCCCAGTCGAGCACGGCAATCACGCGCGGCTCGCTCGGATGCAGGATCACGTTGTCGAGCCTGAAATCGCCATGAACGATCGTGCTGCGCTCGCCAGGCGGAATATGGTCGGGCAGCCAGGCAAGGAGGCGGTTCATCTCCGCGATCGTTTCGGTTTCTGAAGCGACATATTGCTTGCCCCAGCGTGAAATCTGCCGCGCGAAATAGTTTCCCGGCTTGCCGAAATCCTCAAGGCCGAGCGCCTTGTAGTCATAGGAATGAAGCTGGGCGAGCGTCGCGTTCATCGCATCATAGGTGGCCGCACGCCCTTGCGGGTCCATGCCGGGCAGCAAAGGCTCCCACAAAACGCGGCCCTCGACCATCTCCATCACATAGAACATGGTCCCGGCGACGCTTTCGTCCGTACAAAGAGCAAACGGCTTCGGCACCGGAAAGCCGACCTTGTGCAGTGCTGAAATGACCCTGAACTCACGATCGACCGCATGCGCGGAGGGCAAGAGCTTGCCCGGCGGCTTGCGGCGCATCACATATTTCTGCCCCGGCGTGACGAGTTGATAGGTGGGGTTCGATTGCCCGCCTTTGAACTGCCGAACGCTGAGCGGCCCGGAGAAGCCCGGCACATGCGCGGCGAGCCAAGGCAGAAGCCTTTGCTCATCGAAGCGCAGCGCGTCGGCAACTTCCTTCGTTCCGGAGAATTGCTCCTGCCGGGATGGCGCCTCAGAACTCATGGGCTTTCCTCGTTTGGACGTCTTTTTGAATTATTGGGCCCCTGAAGTTAAGGGGATCACGCCTTGGGCTCAAGCCGCACAAGCGCCCGCCAGCCGATATCGTTGCGGCAGAAGCCTTCAGGCCAATCGATGAGCCTGACGGCGTCATAGGCGCGTCCGCGGGCCTCGGCGATGCCCGAGCCTGTGGCACAAATGTTGAGCACCCGCCCGCCATTGGCGGTGACCGCCCCGTCGGACCGCCGCTGCGTGCCGGCATGAAAAACGGTGACGTTGGGGAGGGTGGCTGCCTTATCGAGTCCTTTGATGACCGATCCCTTCTGATACCTCCCGGGATAGCCCCGGCTCGCCATGACGACGCTGATGGCGGTTTCCTCAGACCAGGAAAGCGCGATCTCCTTGAGCCTTCCCTCGCGGGCCGCGATGAGGGCGGGCAGGAGGTCGGATTTTAGCCGCAGCATCAGCACCTGCGCCTCCGGGTCGCCGAACCGGGCATTGTATTCGATGAGCTTGGGTCCGGTGGCGGTGATCATGAGGCCGGCATAGAGCACGCCCTTGAACGGGCATCCCATCGCTCGCATGGCATCGAGCGTCGGCGTGATGATGGCGCGCATCACCTGCGCCGTGACGGCCTCGGTCATGACGGGCGCGGGGGAATAGGCGCCCATGCCGCCGGTATTGGGACCGGTATCGCCGTCGAAGGCGCGTTTGTGGTCCTGCGCGGATGCGAGCGGCAACGCCGTCTCCCCATCGCTGAGCACAAAGAAGCTCGCTTCTTCGCCCTCAAGGAATTCTTCGATCACGACTGTATGTCCGGCCGCCCCGAATTCTCCCGCGAACATGATCGACACCGCGGCTTCGGCCTCCGCGCGGGTCGTGGCGATGATGACGCCCTTACCAAGCGCAAGCCCGTCCGCCTTGATGACGACCGGCAGCGGATGGTCCTTCACATAGGCCATTGCCGCTGCCGCGCTGGCGAAGCGCTGGTACCGGGCTGTTGGGATACCGGCATCGGTGCACAGGTCTTTGGTGAAGCCCTTTGAGCTTTCAAGCCGTGCCGCGCCGGCCGTGGGGCCAAAGGCCTTGATCCCCGCCGCCTCCAGGTGATCGACGATCCCCTCCGCCAGCGGTGCGTCGGGGCCGACAACGACGAGCCCGACATTCTCCGCCCGGCAGAAGGCGGTGATGCCGGCAAAATCGAGCGGATCGAGCAGCAGGCAGGTGGCGATCTCCGCGATGCCGCCATTGCCGGGCACGGCTGAAAGCCGGCCGCACAGCGGGCTCTTGGCGATAGCCCAGCAAAGCGCATGCTCTCGCCCGCCCGAACCGATCACCAGCACATGCATCTCAAGCTGTCTCCTTCGCGTGATTTAGTCCTGGGCGCGCGGCCCTGCCAGTTTGTATCATGGCAGGACCATGACTGAATCGGAAGGCAGCGGCCAGCCCCTCGCCAATACGCGCGAATATAGCGTGAGCGAGCTCTCCCGCGCGCTCAAGCGCACGGTGGAGGACGCATTCCCCTTTGTGCGCGTGCGTGGCGAGTTGGGGCCGGTGAAGCGCCACACGAGCGGCCACATCTATCTGGACCTGAAGGACGAGGGCGCCGTGATCGCGGGTGTCATCTGGAAGGGAACGGCCGCACGCCTTGCCGTTGCGCCAGAACAGGGGCTTGAGGTGATCGCGACCGGTCGCATCACCACCTTTCCCGGCCAGTCCAAGTACCAGCTCGTGATCGAGCGCCTGGAACTGGCCGGGCTCGGCGCGCTCATGAAGCTTCTGGATGAGCGCAAGCGCAAGCTCGCCGCCGAGGGCCTCTTCGACGCCGCGCGCAAGAAAAGCCTTCCCTTCCTGCCCGAGGTGATCGGCGTTATCACTTCGCCCACGGGCGCCGTCATCCGCGATATTCTCCATCGCCTCGCCGATCGCTTCCCGCGCCGCGTCTTGCTTTGGCCGGTAGCCGTGCAGGGCGAGCGCGCCGCTGGCGAGGTCGCGGCCGCCATCCGCGGCTTCAACGCGTTGCGGGAAGGGGGCGCCGTGCCGCGCCCGGACCTGATCATCGTGGCAAGGGGTGGCGGCTCCTTCGAAGACCTCATGGCTTTCAATGAGGAGGGTGTCGTGCGCGCGGCGGCCGCGAGCGCCATTCCGCTCATAGCGGCCGTGGGCCATGAGACCGACACGACCCTGATCGACTTCGCCGCGGATATGCGCGCGCCGACCCCGACAGCGGCCGCAGAACTGGCCGTGCCCGTGCGCGCAGAGCTCAAGGCTCAGACTTTAGGGCTTGAACAGCGCCTCTTGAGGGGCATGCACCGTGCGCTCGACCAGCGCCGCACGCGCCTCCAGGATCTCACCCGCGCGCTGCCGCGGCGAGAGGATCTGATGGCAAGCCAGGCCCAGCGTCTCGACCTTGCCTCGACGCGCCTTGCCGCGGGCCTCTTCCGCCTCGTTCAGCGCCAGCAGACCCGCCTTGCCGAGACGGGCGCCAAGATGACCCCGCGCCTCATTTCAGAAGCCATGCGCCGCGGCGCCGATCGCCTGACCGATCTCTCGCGCCGCCAGGTACTGGCGACGCGCCGCCGCCTGGAGAATGCCGAGCGGGCGCTGACCGCCGCCGCGCGCCTGGCCGAGACCTTGAGCTATCGCGCCACCCTGACGCGCGGCTTTGCCGTGGTGCGCGGAGCGGACGGGCAGTTGCGCCGGCTTGCGGCTCAAATCCATGCCGGAGAGCCTTTGAGGATCACCTTCGCCGACGGGGACGCGCCCGCCACGGCCGCAAGCGAGGGCGAGGCGATGCCGCAGCCGCAACGCCGCCCGAAAACGGCACCTCCCCGGAAAGGCGGGCAGGGCACGCTCTTCTGATTTTAAGGAACAAGCGTTAGACTGAATCCATGCACAAGATCTACTCAGGCCCTGCCAAAGTCGAATACCGGGATGGCGAGTACTACGTCGTCGCGCCCGGCTCCTATGTCGTGTGCGCGGTGTCAGGCCAGCACATTCCCCTCGATCAGCTCCGTTACTGGAGCGTCGACTATCAGGAGGCCTACGCGACCCCCGAACTCGCCCACGCCCGCTATCGCGAGCGCCTTTCCGGCAAGGTCAGCTGACGCCATGGATCTGCCACGCCGGACAATTCTGCTGGGGGCGCTGTCGGCGGGCATGTCTGGCATCCTGACATCGCCGGTTCGCGCGGGACCAGGCCTTGTCGGTCCTCTGAAGCAGGGCGGTCTGATCATTGGCAGGCTCGAAGGCGAAGGCACAGTCGCGCTCGACGACAAGCCCTTGCGCCTCTCGAAGAACCGTTACTTCGCCTTCGGCTTTGGCCGCGACCAGGGCAAGGAGGCGCTCCTTTCCGTCACCTGGGTTGACGGAAAGGTGGAAAGGATCCCCCTCGCGATCGAGCAGCGCGAGTATCAAGTTCAGAAGATCGATGGACTGCCCGACGCGATGGTAACGCCGCCCGCCGAAGTCCTTGCCCGCATCAAGCGCGACAATGCGCTCATCGGCGCCGCCCGCGCCCGCGATACCGAGGCTGAGTGGTTTGTCCAAGGCCTCGATTGGCCCCTGCGCGGTCCCATCTCCGGCGTTTATGGCAGTCAGCGCATCTTGAACGGGGAGCCGCGCCGCCCCCATTTCGGCGTCGATATCGCTGCGCCCGAGGGCTCCGACATCCACGCCCCCATGGATGCCATCGTTGCTATGGCCGAACCTGATCTTTACTACACGGGCGCAACCGCGATCCTCGATCACGGGCATGGCATTTCGACGTCCTATCTGCATATGAGCCGGATGGATGTGAAGGTCGGCGACCGCCTCGCGCGGGGCGACGTCCTCGGTGCGGTCGGCAAGACTGGCCGGGCGACCGGCCCACATCTGTGCTGGCGTCTCAATTGGTTTCAGGAACGTCTCGACCCTCAGCTTGCGGCAGGTCCGATGCCTTCTTGAGCCGGGCCGCCGTCGCTTCGTCCGGCCAGCGCCGGTGCAGCCAGAGCCACTGAGAGGGCGCCTCGCGGATCCGCGCTTCGAGGAAGCGGTTGAGTTCGCCGAGCGCCGCGCGCACGTCATTGTTGCGCGTACCCGTCCTTGGAATGTCGATCGCGGGGAAGACTTTCAGCACGAAGCGCGTCTTGTCCGTCCGCCGGATGGAGGCGGGTACGAGCGTTCCGCCATAGCGCATGGCAAGTTGCACCGCCGCTGTCGGCGTCATGGCGGGAATGCCGAAAAAGGGCACGGGCAGGCCATCGTTCATCTTCTGATCGATCAGCATGCCAAGGATGCCCTTGTTCTTCAGTACACTGATGATCCGCCGCACGCCTTCGCCTCCCTTGGGGATCTGCTCATCGAGCGCATAGAGGCGTCGCTGCCGCTCGATATAGGCATTGACGTAAGGGTTGTTGAGCGGCCGATAGACCGTGCCGCCGCGAAAGCCCCGCTGGCGAGCGCCGATCAGCAGCAATTCCCAATTGGCGAAATGACCGGACACCATGATAACGCCATCGCCGCGCGCGATCGCCTCGCGGAAATGCTCTTCCCCTTCAACCGTGATCTGCGCGTCATCGCCCGTCGAGTGGAACCAGTCGAGATGCGCGTATTCGGCGAATGTGCGCCCGAGATTTTCCCACATATCGGCGATGATCGCCTGGCGCTGTGGTGCTGAGAGTTCGGGCATCGCTCGCTTGAGATTCTCCTCCGCGCGCCGCGACACGGCGATGCGCGGGCCAAGAAAGCGCGCAAAGGCCCCGCCCGCGTGTGAGGCTGTCCGCGGCCCCAGGATACGGAAGAACCCCATCAGCGCATAGAACGCGCCAGCTTCCAGCAGATAGAGGAGCTGCATCGCGGGCGATGTCCGTCGCGGCGGACGTTTGATGGCAGGAGCGCTCATGAAGGTGTTTGTGCGCCTGTTGCGTGAACGAGGAGCCGGTCGAGGGCATCGGGCTCGTCGAATTGTGCCGAAACTTGTGCCACGCGGAAGGCGCCGCGCAGCGCTGCGGGTATTCTGACCGCGTCTTTTTCGGTCGTGACGGCAAGGGCGTCAAGCGCACGGGCTTGTTGCAACACCTGTTCAAGCTCGCCAGCGTTGTAGGCGTGGTGATCGGGAAACGCGGCGGTGGCTGTGATGATCGCGCCCAGATCCTTGAGCGTGGCGAAGAATTTTTCCGGCCGCCCGATCCCGGCAAAGGCAAGCACCCGCGCGCCTGAAAGCGCTGCCGCCTCGGGCGCGGGGGTAAGCCGGGCGCGAAGGCAGGGCTTGCCGCGCGCGTCGAGATGCGCCGCGCCTTCGCCCATGAGGATGATGGCATCCGCCCGCTTGAGGCCGATGGCGGCGGGCTCGCGCAATGGCCCCGCCGGAATGACGAACCCGTTGCCGAACATCACGCCCGCATCGATGACGGCGAGCGACAGGGTTTTCTTCAGCGTTGGGTTCTGAAAGCCGTCATCCATGACGATGACGCTCGCGCCCCTCTCCCGGGCAAGGCGCGCGCCTTGCGGCCGCCGCGCGCTGATGATGGTCGGCGCATGCCGCGCAAGCAGCAGCGGCTCGTCCCCCGCCGCACGTGCATCGTGCCGCAAGGGGTCGAGGAGTATCGGCCCGCTCATCGTTCCGCCATAGCCGCGCGTCAGCGCGAAGGGCCGATGTCCCAGCGCCTTCAGTCGCGCGATGACGGCGATCGCAACGGGCGTCTTGCCCGTGCCGCCGGCCGTCAGATTGCCGATGCAGATGACGGGAATGCCCGCATCGAATGGTTGCGCCAACGCGGCTCTGAGCGCGCCGCCAAAGGCGTAAAGCGCGCTGAGCGGTGAGAGCAAGAGTGCCTGCCAGGGCGTGCCGGGCCGCGCGGGATACCAGAACTCAGGCGCCCGCATGCGCAAGCCTTTGCCGGCAAAGCGGCCCCAGCGCCGCAAGCGTCGCGCCAAGCGCCTGCCCGCCTGCCAGCGCCTCGGCGGCGCGCGCCGCGATCTGGCTGCGGGCCGTCTCGTCAAGGAGGAGGCCCCCCACGGCCTCGCCGAGCGCGCGGGCTGAATTGACCGCGATGGCGCCCTGCACACCATCGAGTGCGCGATAGGCGTCGGCGAAATTCGCGATATGCGGGCCATGCAGGATCGTGACGCCGAGCCGCGCAGGTTCATAGGGGTTTTGCCCGCCATGCGGAACGAGACTGCCGCCGACAAAGGCGACGGGCGCGAGCCTGTAGTAAAGCCCCAACTCGCCCAGCGTATCGGCGAGATAGATCTGCGTTTGGGGTTGCAAAGCCTCGCCCGCGCCCCGCCTTGCGACATGTTCGCCCGCCTCGCGCAGCGCTTCGGCGATGCCCGGCCCCCTTGCCGGGTGCCGCGGCACCAGAATGAGAAGCGCATCGGGAATTTGCGCCCGCACCGCGCGGGCCGCCTCCGCCACCGGCAGGTCTTCGCCCGGATGTGTGCTCGCGGCGAGCCATAGGGGCCTCGCGCCGATCAACTCGCGCAGGACCCGAAGGGCGGTCTCATCGACGGGCAGCTTCTCGGCGTCGGTCTTCAGATTGCCGGTAACAATGGGATCGCGCGCGCCCAGCGCCGACAGCCGCTCGGCCGTCGCTTTGTCCTGGGCAAGGATAAGACTGAACGCGTCGATGAGGCGCCGGAATACGGGCCGGGCACGCTGCCAGCCCTTGAAACTCCGCTCCGATAAGCGGCCATTGACAAGGGCGATGGCGATACCCCGCGCCTCGGCCTCGAGCAGGAGATTGGGCCAGAACTCGGATTCGAGCCACAACGCCAGATCCGGCCGCCAGTGATCAAGGAAGCGGCGCACGAAGCGAGGGCTGTCAACGGGCACGAACTGGTGAAAGGCCCGTGCCGGCAGGCGATCGGCCATCGGCGCCGCCGAGGTCACGGTTCCCGTCGTCACGAGCGCATGCGCGTTGGGGTATTGGGCGAGCAAGGCCTCGATGAGGGGAAGGGCGGAAAGCGATTCGCCCACGCTCGCCCCATGCACCCAGACAAGCGCGCCGTCCGGCCGCGCGCGATGGGAAAGCCCCACACGCTCGGGCAGGCGCTCGCTGCTTTCCTTGCCCTGCGTCGCGCGATGCCGCAGCAGGAACTGCGCGAGCGGTTCGGCAACCGACGTCACGGCCCGATAGAGCCGCAGGCTCGCTTCGCCCGCGATGCTCATGATTGGCGCTCCGCAGGCAAGGGCAGCGGCGCGGGCGCGATCACTTCCTGTCCGGCGAGTTCATCGGCCATGCCGCTCACACGGTTGAGTCCGTCCTCGATGGCCAGCCTCGCAGCATCGAGCGCGGCCTCGTCCGCCTTGCGATCGACATGGATGGGTTCGCCCCAGACAAAGACGCCGCGCGTGAAGGGCAGGGGAAGGACGAACCGGTCCCAGCTCGACAGCACCCGTCGCCGTCGGGTCGAGTAGGCCGCGGGAATGACGGGAACGCCGCTGAGCCGGGCGAGCGCCGCTGCCCCCCCGCTGGCGCGCATGCGCGGCCCCCGCGGGCCATCGGGCGTGATGCCGACGCACTCGCCGCTTCGCAGGGCGCGGATCATCGCCATGAGCGCGGCCTGCCCGCCTTTGTCCTTGTCCTTGCCCGGCTTCGAGGCCGACCCACGCACCGATTTGAGGCCGAAATAGGCGATCGTGTCGGCGATGAGTTCGCCGTCACGATGCTTGGAGATGAGCATATTCATCGGCACCGCGCGGCGCCAGGAATAGGGCATCATCGCAATGCGCCCATGCCAGAAGGCAAGGATGAATGGCTGGCCTTCGTCCCAGTAACGCTGCGGCGTCGCACCGTTGATGACCTCAAAGCGCGAGGTCGCATAGACGAGGCGGATATAGTTGGCGGCGATGAAACAACCCGCTCGCCGCACCCAATCCTGCTTGAAAATATCGCGCAGCGCCATGAACCCTCACGTCGCCGTGCGCAGCCGCATCTCGGCGGCCGGCACACTGAATTGCGTCGCATAGAGGCGCGCATAAAGCCCATCGCGGGTCATCAGTTCAAGATGGGCGCCGGTCTCGACGATCCGCCCGCGCTCCATCACGGCAATGCGGTCCGCATGGATAACGGTTGAGAGCCGGTGCGCGATCACGATCGTCGTGCGCCCTTTCATCAGGGTTTGCAGCGCCTCCTGCACCTGCCGCTCGGACTCGCTGTCGAGCGCGCTTGTCGCCTCATCAAGGAGCAGGATCGGCGCATCGCGCAGCATCGCCCGCGCGATCGCGATGCGCTGGCGCTGGCCGCCCGAAAGCGTATGGCCCCGCTCGCCCACCTGTGTGTCATAGCCCTGCGGCAAGGCGCGGATGAACGCGTCCGCCGCCGCGGCGCGCGCCGCCGCCTCGATCTCGGCATCGCTGGCCGATAGCCGCCCGAAGCCGATATTCGCGCGCACGCTGTCATCGAAGAGGACGATGTCCTGACTGACAAGCGCGACGGCCTCGCGCAAGGAGGCAAGGGTGACGCCCGTGATGTCCTCGCCATCGATCAGGATCCGGCCCGCGCTCGCATCGAAGAGCCGCGGGATGAGATTGATGACCGTGCTCTTGCCCGCGCCGCTCGGCCCCACAAGCGCCAGTGTCGAACCTGCCGGGACGGTGAAGCTGACATCGTTGAGCGCGCTGGCGCCCGTCTGTGGTCCATAAGAGAAGGAGACATGCTCAAAGGCGATCGCGCCGCCCTTGATGGGCAAGGTCCGTGCATTCTCCTTGTCCTTGATGCGCGGCACCTCATCGAGAAGCGCGAACACCCGCTGGGCCGCCGCGAGCCCCTCTTGCACGGCCGCATTGAGCGAGCCGATCGCCCGCGCCGGCTGGGCGATGGCAGCAACTGCGGCGACAAAGCCAACGAAATCGCCGATCGTGCTGGCGCCGGAGGTGATGCGATAGCCGACAAAGCCGATGACGCCCGCAAGCGCGAGCCCGGCGAAGATCTCCATCAAGGGATCGATGAGCGCCCGCGAGCGCGTGACCTTGAGCTGCAACTTGCGCAAGGTCTCAAAGGCGCTGGCCGCGCGTCCCGTTTCATAGGCCTCAAGCCCATAGGTCTTGACCATGCGCGCGCCTGAAAGGCTCTCGTTCAGGAATGATGTCATCACGCCGGCCTGCTCCTGCGTCGAAGCCGCAAGGCCGCGCAGGCGTTTACCGATCCGCGCGATGGGAACCGTGACGATGGGCACAATCACAAGAAGCGCCAGCGTCAGCGCCCAGTCGAGATAGAACATCGTGGCGAAGAGCCCGATCACGGTCAGCACATCACGCAAGAGATTGGTCGTGATCCGCGACAGGGCTTCGCGCAAGGCGCCAAGATCATAGGTGAAGCGCGAGATCAGCTTGCCCACCGGCTCGCGCGTCAGCCGGGCGAGGTCGCTCGCCAGCAGATGCGCGAACATGGCCTTTTGGATGTTGGTCGTGATCCGCAAGGTAAACGCGGTCATTTGCACCGCCTGCAGATAAAGCGCCGTGCCGCGCAGGGCGGTCGCCGCGATGGCAAGCGGGGGGATGAGGGTCAGGACGCGGGTGTCCCGTGCCTCGAAGAGATCGAACGTCCATTTGAGCAGGAGCGGATAGGCCGAGGACGACGCGGCCACAAGGCCCATGAACACGATGCACAAGAAGAGCTCGAACCGGTAGGATCTGACCCAGTCGCGCCAAAGCCGCGCCAGAAGCGCAAGGCTTGGCGGCGGGTTTTTCTGGGTCGCAGGCAAATCCAAGGCTCGTCTCCATGTGGCAACGCCGGCTTGGGGAAATGCCGGACGTTAGCATGGTCATTCTTTATCCTGGTTGCGGGTTGGAAAGAAATCTGGTTGATCCTGGCGGCGGTGGGGACTGGATCAAGAGCCGCAGCCTATCGTTAACGCTTGAGGTATTGCGCCCGGCCGCGCCCGGTCGGGTTCGCGGGTAGGAGAGGGCGGCAAACTTGGCTGAGACGCTGAACGAACCCTCTTACCTGCGCCAATGGCTGGAAAGCCGCCGCAAGATCGAACAGGTCCACCTGGACGAGCGGCCCTGGCGCAACGACATTTCAACGCCCTTGCGACGCCTGCGCGCTTATCTCGACATGGCGCTCATCGACCACGGCATTTTGCGCCACTATTGGACGAGCCTTCAGCGGATCAGCCCGCAAATGTGGCGCTCAAACCAGCCAGGCCCGGGGCGCATCGCCAAGGCTGCGCAGATGGGGGTCAAGACCATCGTAAACTTGCGCGGCAGGAGGCCCAGCGGCACCTATGCCCTGGAGGCCGAGGCCTGCGCCAAGCACGGACTTGCCCTCATGGACTTCTCGATCGGCTCGCGGGAGCCGCCGCGCAAGGTGGCGCTGAAGGCGGCCCGGGAAATGTTCGGCACCATCGCCTATCCCGCCCTCATGCACTGCAAGTCGGGCGCCGACCGCGTCGGCTTCATGAGCGTCTTTTATCTCTTCGCCCATGAGGGCGTGCCACTCGGTGAGGCGCAAAAGCACCTTTCGCTGCGCTTTGGCCATGTGCGCCAGGGAAAGACGGGCGTGCTCGACTATTTCTGGGACAACTACGCCGCGCGTCATGCTGAAACCGGTATCGATTTCTGGGACTGGGTGGAACGCGAATACGACCCCGAGGCCATGAAATCGGCCTTCATGTCGCAGTGGTGGGCGAACATCCTCGTCGACCGCATCCTCAATCGGGAGTAGGGCGCGCCCCTTACTTGCGCGCGCGCTTCGCCGCAGGCTTGCGGGCCGGCGCGCCAGCCTTGGCGGCCGGTTTTTTCGCGCGCGTCTTCACGGCCTTTACCTCGACCGAGGGGTCGAGCAGCCGGTGAATATGGACGATGAAATAGCGCATATGCGCATTGTCGACCGTCGCCCGCGCCGCGCCTTGCCACGCTTCGTGCGCGCTTGCATAGCTGGGATAGACGCCGACGACGTGAAGCTTTGCGGGGTCCTTGAATTCGGTGCCCTTAAGGCTCTTCAACTCGCCGCCGAAAACGAGATGGAGCAATTGCCGCTCGCCCATGGTGAGGCTGGGTTCCTTTTGTGATTCGTGCCGTCAGGGGAGCCTAACCGATTTTGTGCGCTGAAGCAGGAGCGGATGCAGCGCGGCCCCGGCGCAGACAAGGCTTGCCTGTTCCGGTGCCTCGCCGTTGTAGAGAAAAGTCTGCCCGTCATGCGTGGAAACAACGCCGCCCGCCTCGGCGACGAGGAGTTCGGCCGCCGCGATATCCCAGTCCTTCTTCGGCGAGAGGGCGACGAGGCCGTCGAAGAGGCCCTGCGCGATGAGCGCCATGCGATAGGCAATGGAGGCGCGGTTGGAAATCTCCATCGCTGGCCAGGGCTCGGACCAGGCGGGGTGGCTAAATATTGCGGGACTTCCCAGCATCCGGCAGCCTGCGATCTGATTACGGCGGGAGACAGAGATGGCCTCTCCGTTGCGCCGCGTGCCATGGCCTTGTGCGGCCGTGAACATTTCCTGCGTCACGGGATTGAAGACGGCGGCGGCGATCGGGCGTCGCAAATGGACGGAGGCGGCGCAAATCGTGAACTCCGGCTTGCGCTTGATGAAGGCGGAGGTGCCATCGATCGGATCGACGACGAAGAGCGTGCTATGCGCGCGCCGCGACCCGTCGTCATGCGTCTCTTCAGAAAGCCAGCCATAGCCAGGCCGCGCCGCGATGAGCTGTTGGTGCAGCAAGGCATCGACCGCAAGGTCGGCCTCCGTGACGGGCATGCCCGGCCCCTTGTCCCAAGTCTTCGGCGACTGGCCGAAATACGCCATCGCCACGGCTCCCGCCTCGCGCACCTTCTGCTCGAGGAGGAGAAGATCGGCAAGGGCGTCAGGAGCCTGCAATCGTCATCCTCTCGATGCGCAAGGTGGGCGCGTTCGTCCCGTACTTGAAGGCAAGGTCGCTGGCCGGCGTCAGATTGAGGAACATGTTCTTGAGATTGCCCGCGATCGTCACTTCACTGACAGGATAGGCGATTTCGCCATTCTCGATCCAGAAGCCCGCCGCACCCCGGCTGTAATCCCCGGTGACGCCATTGACGCCCATGCCGATCAGCTCGGTGACGTAGAACCCGGCTCCAATGTCGCGGATAAGCTCACGCGGCGTTACCGGCCCCGGCTCCATCCATAAATTCGTCGTCGAGGGCGAGGGCGGGCCCGATGTACCGCGCGCGGCCCGTCCATTGCTTGCAAGCGACAATTGCTTCGCGCTCGCCATATCGAGGAGCCAGGTCTGAAGCACGCCGTCCGCGATGAGTGCAAGGCGGTCATTGCCGACGCCTTCGCCATCGAAGGGCCGTGAGCGCAGCCCGCGCCTGCGGTGCGGGTCATCGATCACCGTGATGCCGCGCGCGAAGATCTGCTGACCCATCTTGTCCTTGAGAAAGCTGGTGCCCCGGGCGATGGCCGCGCCGTTGATGGCGCCAGCGAGATGGCCGACAAGGCTCATCGAGACCCGCGGATCAAAGACGACCGGCACTGATTGCGTGGCGACCTTGCGCGGATTGAGCCGTTTGAGCGCGCGTTCGGCCGCGCTGATGCCCACTTTTTGTGGGGATCCAAGATCGGCAAAGAAGCGCGCGGAGTCGAAATCATAGTCGCGCTCCATCGACGTGCCCGAACCGGCAAGCACGCTGCACGAGAACGAGGATGACGTGCTCGCATAGGATTGGGCGAAGCCCTCGCTCGTGACGAGCGTGACGCGGCTTGATCCCCACGAGGCGCCGGCGCCTTCTGAATTGGTGATCCCGGCAACCCCCAGCGCGGCTTCTTCGGCCGTGCGCGAAAGGGCGATCAGCGCTTCGGTGGAGGGCTCGTAGGGATCGGCAAGATCAAGGTCCGGCACCGTGCGGGCAAGAAGAGCGGCCGGCGCCAGGCCGCAATAGGGATCCTCCGGCGCAAGCCGCGCCATCGCGACCGCCCTTTCGGGCAGCGGCCCCAGCGTGCGATCGCTGAGATCGGTCGCCGACACGCTGGCCTGTCGCTTGCCGATGAAGACGCGAAGCCCCAGGTCGTGGCCCTCTGAGCGCTCGACATCCTCAAGCTGACCCATGCGCCAGCTCACCCCCACCGAGACGCCCTGAACGAATATGGCGTCCGCGGCATCCGCGCCGAGCCGCTTGGCGGCGGTGATAAGATCGCTGAGGCGGTTGAGTGGCTCGCTCATGGAAAGGCCCTGATGAGAAGGGCGATGCTGCCGGCCAGCATGGCGCCCCAGGTAAGGATTATACCGACTTGCCGCCCGATCGTTGGCCCTGAGGACAGGGAAAGCGCCGCGCCATGCAGCACCCGCCCCACCGTCCCTGTCGCGCCGACCGCATGCAGCAATCCCGGCTCGGCCGGAATGAGGACAAGCCCCAAAAGCAGCAGCAGATGCACGGGAATATACTCCGCCGCATTGCCATGGGCGCGGATGGCGCGCTGCAAGAGTGCATGACCGCCATCACCAAGGCTGGTCAGTGTCTTGCGCCGGGCCCTTGTAACGAGCACCGCGAGAAAAAGAAGGATAAGCCCGTTAAGGCCGGCATAGAAGGCAAAAATCGTCGGGGGTGTGCTGAGCATGGTGGCCGGAACAAGGGCGGGTGGAAGGCCACCATCCATACAGGAGCCGCGCCGCGCGTCACAAGCAAGTTCGTCTCAATCCCCAAGCCGAGGGGCAAGGGAGCCAAGGCCGTCTATTGTCTGCTCCAGCCTGCTGTTAAGCGCCTCGACCTCCGCAACGCCCAGGATTTCTCCAAGCTTTCTTTGGGCATTGTGCCAGAGCGGGCGCGCCTTCTCGAAGCTTGAGCGGCCCAAGGGCGTGAGATGAAGGGCGCGGCGGCGCTTGTCTTGCGTACTGACCCGGCTTTCGATGAGTCCGCGCGCCTCCAGAGGCTTGAGGGTGCGGGTAAGTGTCGTTGAATCCATGACGAGCAGCACGGCAAGTCGGCCGATCGCGCAGCCATCGAGCTCGAAGAGGTGCGCCATGATGCTGAACTGGGTGATGGTCAGATCGAGCGGAGCAAGGGCTTCGTCATAGATCTGCGTGACAATGCGCGACGTCTTTCGCAGGCGAAGGCAGGTGCAATCGCAAACCTGCCAGCCAGAGCGCTTTTCGGCGAAATGGGTACCGGCTCGACCAAAAGAAGCGCGACCGAACGAGGACTTGCGGTCATTGCCCGTTTCTTTCTGGTCGGGAGTTGCTCCAGGCGCCCTGCTTGCGTCCCGTTTTGCCATCACGCGCTCCTTGACTGGCATCCTATCCGCAGTTAAGTGTATATACAATATATGTATATGCATATAAAAATCTTTCGGCCAGGAGCATCGCATGTCACTTCAGGAACACCCGACCGTCCAGAAGCTGGCGAAGAAGCGTGAATTGGCGGCGCCCGGCACGCCGCGTCTCACTCTGGAGGCGTTGAAGCAACTCGCCCTCGACTGCGGCGCCGATGACGCAGGCGCAATTCGTATCTCGCGGCCGGAAGTCGCCGCCCAGCGCGCCGATATTCTGAAGGTGTTCCCAGGCACGCGCGTGCTGCTCTCGATCCTCTGCCGCATGAACCGCGAGGCCGTGCGCACGCCTGTGCGCTCGATCGCGAACGCGGAGTTTCACGAAACCTATGACACCGTGAACGCGGTCGCGCGCGACATCGTCAAGGCGCTCGCGGAAAAGGGCGTAAGGGCGCTCAACGCGGTCGCGGCCTTTCCCATGGAGGCGCAGGATTTCCCCGGCAAGACCTGGCCTGTGGGCCACAAGCCGATGGCCGAAGCGGCCGGGCTTGGCCGGATGGGCATCCATCGCAGCGTGATTCATCCCCGCTTTGGCAGCTTTGTTTTGCTGGACACCGTGCTCATCGATGCGGAGATCGACGCGGAGTCGGGTCCGATAGAGTACAATCCCTGCCTTTCCTGCAAGCTCTGCGTGGCGGCGTGCCCTGTTGGCGCGCTCAGCCCCTTGGGTGAGTTCAATTTCGCTGCCTGTTACACGCACAACTACCGCGAATTCCTGGGCGGCTTCAAATCCTGGGTCGAGGAGCTGGCGGACAGCAAGAGCGCGGCCGACTACCGCAACCGGGTATCGGACGGTGAAACCGTTTCGATGTGGCAAAGCCTGTCCTTCAAGCCTGGCTACAAGGCCGCCTATTGTCTGGCCGTTTGCCCCGCGGGCGAAGATGTGATCGGCCCCTATCTCGATGATCGCGTCGCCTATCGCCGCGAAGTTCTGACACCGCTCCAGGAAAAGGCCGAAACGGTCTATGTTCTCAAGGGCTCGGATGCCGAGGCCTATGCCGCCCGCTTCCCGAACAAGGTCGTGAAGCGGGTGCGCCGCACGATCGAGCCGCAGTCCTTGCGTGCATTCCTCATGGGGCTGCGGCTTGGCTTTCAATGGCGAAACGCAAAAGACGTTACGCAAGTCTTCCACTTCCGCTTCAAAGGGCGCGAAAATCTGGACGCGACGGTCGCCATCGACAAGGGCAAGCTGCACATCGCGGAAGGCCTCGAAGGCAAGGCCGGCCTTGAGATCAGTGTCGATGGTGATGCCTGGCTGCGGTTCATCGGCAGGCGCCAGGGCCTCTTTCAGACGATGCTGAAGGGCCGCCTGCGCCTGAAGGGCGATCGCAATCTAATGAAGACCTTCCGCCGCTGTTTTGCAGGATGATCGCTCACCGCCAGATCGGCTTGCCCCCGCCCGGAAGGCCAAGGCGCGGCCATTTTTCGCTGACCGTCTTGATGACCTCCTCGCTCATGCGGATCTGCACACCCCATTCGCGCCGGGTCTCGGGCGGCAACTTGTTGGTGGCATCAAGCCCGATCTTTCCCCCAAGCCCGCTTTCGGGCGAGGCGAAATCGAGATAGTCGATGGGCGTATTCTCGACCAATGTCACATCGCGCACCGGGTCCATCCGTGTACTGATGGCCCACATCACGTCTTTCCAGTCCCGCGCGTTGATGTCGTCATCAACGACGATCAGCCACTTCGTGTACATGAACTGGCGCAGGTAGGACCACGCGCCCATCATCACGCGCTTGGCATGGCCCGGATAGGCTTTCTTCATGGCAATGACGGCGATGCGATAGGAACAGCCCTCCGGCGGCAGCCAGAAATCGGTGATCTCGGGGAATTGCTGGCGCAGCAGCGGAATGAAGACTTCGTTCAGCGCTTCGCCAAGCACGCTCGGCTCATCGGGCGGCCGTCCCGTGAAGGTCGAGAGATAGATGGGGTCCCGCCGCATCGTGATCGCGCTGATCGTGAAGACGGGGAACTTCTCGACCGAATTGTAATAGCCCGTGTGATCCCCATAGGGCCCTTCGTCGCGATACGCATCGAGGCTGACGGTGCCTTCAAGCACGATCTCCGCCTCGGCCGGCACCTGCAGGGGGATGGTCTTGCAAGGCGCAAGCGTAACGCGGCTCCCGCGCAAAAGGCCGGCGAACTGGTATTCCGACAGAGTGTCGGGAACGGGCGTCACGGCGGCAAGGATCACGCCGGGATCGGCGCCGAGCACCACGGCGGCGGGAAAGGGTTCGCGCTTCTCGCGTGACCAGCGCTGATGCTGCTGGGCGCCGCCGCGATGCTTGAGCCAGCGCATCAAGGTCTGGTTCCGCCCGATCACCTGCATCCGGTAGATGCCGAGATTGAAATTATCCTCCCGTGCCTCGGATGGCCCCTTTGTGACGACCAGCGGCCAGGTGATGAGGGGGGCGGGCTCCCCCGGCCAGCAGGTCTGAATGGGAAGGGTTGAGAGATCGACGGCATCGCCGGTGAGCACGATCTCCTGCGCGGGCGGCGTCTGCGAGAGCATGCCGCCGACGACTTTGGGCTTCATGGCAAGAACGGTCCGCGCCAACGGCAGCAATTCCATCGCCTCGCCAAGGCCGCGCGGCGGCTCCGGCTGACGCAGGAAGGCCAGCATCTCGCCGACCTCGCGCAAGGAGGCCGCGTCACGCCGCTCATGCCCGTCCATCGTTACGGCCATGGCGACCCGGCGCACCGTGCCGAAGAGATTGACGAGCACGGGATGGGGCGAGGGCCGGCCATCAGCCAGAAGGGGCTTTTCAAAGAGCACCGCCGGCCCACCCGTGGCGAGCAGCCGCGTCTGGATCTCGGTCATCTCAAGCACGGTCGAGACGGGCTCCGCCACGCGGACGAGCTCGCCCTCGGCCTCCAGTTTCGCGATGAACTCGCGCAAGGATCGATAGGACATGCGCGGGAAACTATCTCACCCTGCGCGCAAGGCAACTCCACCAAAGTGCGCGGTGAAGCAAGATCATCGATTGCGCAAGATCTGAACCCGGCGATTGAGGGGCTCCTTGATCCCCGGCCCCGTGACGACGGCGGGTTCTGCGGCGCCTGCGCCGCGCACGTCCATCTCCTGTTCCGCAACGCCAAGGGCGATCAGCCGGGTCCTGACGGCCTGCGCACGGGCGAGCGACAGCGCCGCACCTTCATCCGCGGAAGAGGCGGCTTCGCTCGTATCGACGTGGCCGATGATGAGGTAAGCCGCGCCGGCTTTGGGGACAGCCTGATCCAACACGGCCATGGATTCGCTCGAGAGTTTGGCGGACTCATAGTAGAAATATGCGGTGATCTCGACCGGCACCGACAGGGCAGGTGCAGGGGTCACAGGGGCGGCGGATTCTTCCCACGCCGGCAACGTGAGATCAGTCGTGTCGTAGACCCAATCGTTGAAGCCTCGATACAGGCCGCGCGCGGAATAAGAGAGTTCTTCGAACCATTCGCTGACCGCTTCGGGATCTTCAAGCCCGACCGCCTCGCGCATTTTGATGCCGCCCGCATAGATTCCGATCGTGAGCGCGAGCGAGAGAAGGATCAAGAGCGCATAGAGGAGCGCGCCAATCACCGGCCGCACAAGGAGGAGGGCCAAGAGCCCACGGGCGAACGTGCCCCATTGCGTCCGGTACCGGCCCGACGCATCGACGCTGCGGGCAAAAAGCACCAAGGTCTGGACAAAGGACGTAAGACCGTAGATCGCAATCGTGACGATCAGGGCACCAATGATCCACCACTCCAGCGCTTCGCCGATCAAATTCGCGACCGAGACATCGGCCTGGGCGGAGAGGGAGTTGATGCTAGTTGCAACCGCAAGCGCGGAAGCAAGGAGCACGGTCGGCCAAAGACCAACGGCGCCCTCGCTGATGAGAAATCGCCGCCGGATCTCGCGAGCGCCCAGAACACGCAAAGCCTCGGCCGAAGGCGCCGCCCGCGCGACAAATCCCGCGGACAAGATGGCCGAAAGCGGAACCGCGAAGGTCGAAAGCGTTGCAAATACCTGATTGAAGACGATCGCGACGCCATCGCCGGTTTCGATGTCCCAGATGAGCGGCTGATCGATGAAGAAGAAATTGAAGAGCGATGTGATGATGGTGGCGATACCGGCCGCGACATAGGCCTCGGACGCTGCGAAATTGAGCGCGTTGGTCGACCGCAAGACCGGATCTTCGGCGATCAGGCTCGCATCCCGCCGGATGCGCGCTCGCAGCCGGAAGAAGCCATAGGCGGGAATGACGCTTTCAATGACGGCTTCACTGTTCCCGCGGCTCATGGCTGTCCCCTCAAAGGCATGCGCGCGACCTTATGCGCTGGCCGGAGGGAATCGCGCGAGGATTCAACCGGTTGGTTATTGTTGTTGGCGCAGTTGCCCGGGAGGCACAGGTGACGCGCGCCAAGGCCGCCCTTGGCGTCAGGGCAGCACCCGGAACACGCGCGTCCGGCGCACTTCCAGGTCTTCCAGTTCCCGCGTCGTGGGCACCTCATAGGTGGCGAGTGCCGCCAGTCCCTCGCGCGGCAGATAGGTCCGCCCCGGATCGCCCAGCAGAACATGACAGCCCCGTGACGAAAGCTGCCGAAGCCAGGCCATGACGCGTGCCGCAAGGTCGCGCTCATAGCACATGTCGCCGACCAGAACGGCGTCCCAGCCCTCATCGAGGCCGATGACCGGGCGCGATGTCGTCTCGATGGTAACGCCATTGGCGGCCGCGTTCATGGCGCTGGCGGTCAGCGCCATGGGGTCGATATCCATCGCCAGCGCCTGCGCGGCGCCCGCCCGCATCGCGGCGATGGCGATGAGCCCGCAGCCACAGCCGAAATCGAGCACGCGCCGACCTTTGACTTCTGCCGGATGATCGAGCACATAGCGCGCCACCGCCTGTCCCCCCGCCCAGGCAAAGGCCCAGAAGGGCGGATCGATCCCTTCCTGCTGCAATTGTTCTTCGGTCTTCTGCCAGATGGGCACGATCTCGCTGGCCAGATGCAGATGCAATTCGGTCACATGCGGCGGCACTTGCAGCACAGTATTGGCGGTGATGAAGGCTTTCGCGTCAGGCATGTTTTGGCACCGTCACGGGCACTCGCTATAGTCAAAGAAAGGGGATTCTAGGGCGTTCGCCTTGGATTTGGGGAGCAAAGGGGACCGACGTGCTCAGGCGATTTACGCTGATTCATCTTCTCTTGGGTGTCATCTTCATCAACATCTTGATGATCGCGCTGTTCGTGCTGGCGCTTTCGGGCGTGGGCGGCCTGGCGACGGCCTGGTTTGCAAAGCTGATCGGCCTGGGCACGGGGCCGCAATCGAATTATCTCTTCCTGTCCCTGCTCGTCTTCGTCAATGGCGCGGCGATCCTTGGCGCCTCCTACCTCATCCTTGTGCCTGTCCTCAGCGAGGGCCAGATCGGAAGCTATCAGGCCCTCCACGATACGCTGAAGCGTTCGCCCCATGTCTCGGACGAGGCATGCGGCGAGGTCCTGCGCTCGCTCCACCATGACCGCGAGGCAATGGAATCGAACCGCATCAATGCGATGATCGTCTTTCTTGTCGGCATGCTGCTTTTCGCGCTCATCTTCCCGGCGCTTTGCTATAATTTCGCCCACACTTTCGAGGCGGGAATCCCCCTCTTTGTGCGCAACGGCATGCCGGTGGCGAATGCGGACATCACCATTGACGATGCCGTGATGTTCGGCCTCGATCAGGCGGCCCGCGCCGCGACGCTGTTTCTCCTTGATGTATTCGGCTGGCGGATCGGGGCGCTGTCGCACAATCTGGGAAATTTCCCCTTCACCGTCTTCGTGTTCGCCTTCCGCTTCGCCTTGCTCGTGTCCTTCCTCACCCTCCTTGCCTCCGCCATGAAGCGCATCTCGCAGCAAATGTTCTGGCGCGGCTATACGAGCCCGCAAGGCAAGGGCGAGGCTGAACGCGCCGAAGCGGAAGAGGCGGCGGAGCCGGCCTGACAATACTGATTGAGGGCAAGGCCGCCCTTGCCAAAGTGACACGAACGGGCGTTATTTTGCCCCCATGATGAAAGACCTGCTTCGGGGCAAGCGCGCCCTCATTGTCGGCATTGCGAACGAGTCCTCGATCGCGCATGGCTGCGCGGTTGCCTTTGCGGGCGCGGGCGCAGAGCTTGGCATCACCTATCTGAACGCGAAGGCGGAGCCTCACGTCCGTCCCCTCGCAGAGAAGCTGAACGCGACCCTCATCGCGCCGCTCAATGTCGAGGAGCCGGGCGAGATGGAGGCCCTGTTTGAGCGGGTCCGCACGCTTTGGGGCGGGCTCGACATCCTCGTGCACTCGATTGCCTTCGCCCCGCGCGAGGATCTCCACGGCCGCCTGATCGATTCCTCGCGTGCGGGGTTCCTGCGCGCCATGGATGTCTCGGTACATTCCTTTCTGCGCATGGCGGGCCTTGCAGAACCGATGATGCAGCACGGCGGCTGCATGATGACGGTCAGCTACTACGGTGCGGAAAAGGTCGTCGACCACTACAACCTCATGGGTCCGGTCAAGGCCGCGCTGGAGACCGCCTGCCGCTATCTCTCGGTGGAGCTGGGGCCGCGCCGGATACGCGTCTTTGCGCTATCGCCCGGCCCCATCCGCACCCGGGCGGCCTCGGGCATTGATCATTTCGATGAATTGGTCGACCACGCCGCGTCGAAATCACCGCTGAGCCGCCTCGTCACGATCGAGGAGGTGGGCCAGGTCGCGACCTTCCTTGCAAGCGATGCGGCCAGCGGCATGACAGGCAGCCGCGTGCATATCGACGCGGGCGTGCATGTGATGAGCTGAGTGGCGGCACGGGGCCTTTTCACACGCCTGAAATTGATCCGCCGAGCAAGGTAAGGGTGAGGAGCAGGCCCGTGTCGCGGTTGCTCTTGAACAGGCGGAGCGCGCCTGCACCGTCATCGATATCGATCCGCAGCACCTGCGAGACGAGGTGCATCGCCGGCAGCATCAGCAGGAGCGCAAAGACAAGACCGGACCCGGCGACGAACCCGGCCGCGAACCAGAAGAGGATGGCCGCAGCGTAAAAGAGAAACACGAAATGGGCGCTCCGATGGCCGAACAGCCGCGCCGTTGAGCGCACGCCGATGAGCGCGTCATCCTCCTTGTCCTGGAGCGCATAGATCGTGTCATAGCCAAGCGTCCAGAACGCGCAGCCGAGGTAAAGGAGGATGGGCGCGGCGCCGAGTGACCCCGTCACCGCCGCCCACCCCATGAGCGCGCCCCAATTGAAGGTGAGCCCCAGCCACGCCTGCGGCCAGTCCGTGATCCGCTTCATGAACGGATAGGCGCCAACGAGCAGGAGCGATGCTAGTCCAAGCACGATTGCGAACAGATTGAGCTGCACAAGGACAAGGAGGCCGATGAGGCACTGGGCGGCGAGAAAAATGAACGCGGCCCTCACCGACACGGCGCCGGATGGAATGGGCCGGCCGCGCGTGCGCTCGACCTTGGCATCGATGTTCCGGTCGATGATGTCGTTATAGGTGCAGCCCGCGCCCCGCATCGCGATGGCGCCGGCAAGGAAGAGCAGGGCGAGATTGAGGATCTCGAGCCATGAAGAAGCGAAGGGCGAGGCAAGTGCAAGGCTCGCCGCGGAAGGGAGGAACAAGAGCTGCCAGCCAATGGGCCGGTCGAGCCGCGCGAGCCGCAGATAGGGTTGCACGAACCCCGGCGCACGGTCGACAAAGCTGAGCGGCACGGCGTCCGCTGGCCGATCCTGCGGCGATGCGGTTGATTGTTCCTGATCCATGGGCAAGGTGATACGCGAAGGAGAGCGCGCGTGGAACAAGGCGATGCGGCACAGGGACGGGATTTGAGCTATCCCGGCGGCCTATTGCGGCTCTTCCTCGAGCCGGCGCTGAGCGAGGGGCGGCAGGTAACGCCCTCGGAGGCGCAAGACCACTATTTGCGCCATGTCATGCGTGCGAAGGAAGGCGACGCCGTGCGGCTTTTCAACGGGCGCGATGGCGAATGGCGCGCGCGGATCGAGGCGATGACGCGCCGCGCGATTTGCCTGCGCGTCGAGGACCGCCTGCGCCCCCAGCGGCAGGAGCCCGATCTCTGGCTGCTCTGTGCCCCCATCAAGCGCACCGGGATCGACTTCATCGTGGAGAAGGCGGCTGAACTGGGCGCATCACGCATCAAGCCCGTCTTCACGGCGCGCACGATCGTCACACGTGTCAATCATCAGCGTCTCCTGGCTCACGCGATCGAGGCAGCCGAACAATCCGAACGGTTAACCGTGCCAGTAATTGATCCCGCCGTGACTCTTTCTGCTGCATTGCAGCAATGGGATCCCACGCGCCGGCTCATCTTCTGCGATGAAGGGGGCGGCGCACCGGAAATCGGTGCGGCATTACGCGCGGCATCACCACAGCCAGCCGCGATTCTGTCGGGTCCTGAAGGGGGTTTTACGCCTGCGGAGCGGGAATTGCTGCATGGCAAAACCTACGTCCTGCCGGTGACGCTGGGGCCGAGGATTTTACGCGCCGACACGGCCGCGCTTGCTGCACTTGCACTCTGGCAGAGCATCTGCGGAGATTGGTACGAGCCCTTGCGTTAGGCGCCGAAGCTCGCCATGTGTCGCACATCCACTATTCGACGGAGCCCCAGGTGTCGATACCACAGGAAGGCGGAGGTCTCATTGAAGACCGCCATCAACTCGCCGCGTATCTCGCAGAAGGGTGTAAGCCCAAGAGCGCTTGACGCATTGGCACCGAGCACGAGAAGTTCGGGTTTCGCCTGTCCGATTTGAGCCCGCTTCCTTACGCCGGCGCCAATGGCGTGCGCGCGATGCTGGACGGCATGAAGCGCTTCGGCTGGGAAGGCGTTTATGAGGGCGAGTACATCATCGGCCTGAAGAAGAATGGCGCCGCGATCAGCCTTGAACCCGGCGGCCAGTTTGAACTTTCCGGCGCGCCATTGAAGACGGTCCATGAAACCTGTGCGGAGGTGAACCTGCACCTCGAACAAGTGCGCGAGATCGCCTCAGAGATCGGCGCGGGTTTTCTCGGGCTTGGCTTCACGCCCAATTGGGCGCTTGCCGACGTGCCGGTCATGCCCAAGGGGCGCTATCGGATCATGACGGCCTATATGCCCAAGGTCGGCAGCCTCGGCCTTGAAATGATGTACCGCACCTGCACGGTGCAGGTGAACCTTGACTATGCAAGCGAAGACGACATGAGGAAGAAGCTGCGCGCCGCGCTCGCGCTTCAGCCGGTGGCCACCGCGCTTTTTGCCAATTCTCCCTTTCGCCAGGGTAGGCCGAACGGGTTTCTCTCCTACCGCAGTCAGATCTGGACAGACACCGACAATGCAAGGGCCGGCATGCTGCCCTTCGTGTTCGAGGATGGCTTTGGCTTTGAGCGCTATGTCGACTACGCGCTCGATGTGCCGATGTACTTCGTGTATCGCGACGGCCGCTATATCGACGCGAGCGGTCAGTCGTTCCGCGACTTCCTCGAGGGCCGCCTGCCTGCATTGCCGGGTGAGAAACCCACGCTTGCCGACTGGGCCGATCACCTGACGACGATCTTCCCGGAAGCACGCATGAAGAAATATCTGGAGATGCGCGGCGCCGATGGCGGTCCCTGGCGCAAGATCTGCGCGCTGCCTGCGTTCTGGGTGGGATTGCTCTATGATGACACGGCCCTCGACGCGGCGCTGGAAATCATCAAGGACTGGAGCGCCGAGGATCGCCTCTCCTTGCGCCTCTCTGCTCCCGCAATGGGACTCCGCGCGCCCATTCGCGGCCGGACCTTGCGGGATGTCGCGCGGGAGGTTTTGGAGATATCGGCGAAGGGTCTGCACGCCCGTGCGGCGCAGGATGGCTTTGGCGATACGGAGGAGCATTTCCTCCACACCTTGCGCTTAACGATAGAAACCGGCCGCACCCCGGCGGAGGAAATGCTTGAGAAATACCGCGGGCCATGGGCGGGAGATGTGTCGCAGGTCTTTGCGGAGTATGCTTACTGAGGCAATTCGCGCCTGATGGCTGCGACGCTGCACCGCCTCGTCAACCGCGACCGGACGGGTCAAGCCTGCGCATCGGCAAGACACAAGGCCCGCAAGATACAAGGCCCGCAATATACAAGTAACGACAGTGAACGATTGGCGCCTCTTTCCGGTGATGTTCTTGGCCTTCGCGTGCAGCCTCACATTGGGCGCGACCTCGGCCTTGATGCTGCCCTGGTCGAACGGGACGGCGCAGGCCTCGGCCCCCCTTGCGCTGACCGCCGCGACGCCCTCGGCAACGCCAGTGACCGAGCCGCAGCGTAAGGTACCCATCGGCGGCCCGTTCAAGCTGTTGGCGTCGGGTGGGCGCACGGTGACAGACGAGGATTTTCGCGGCCGCTACATGCTCGTCTTCTTTGGCTTCACCTTCTGCCCCGATATCTGCCCGACCAAGCTCGATGAGATCGCCCGGACGCTGCAGGCGCTGGGCGAGGATGCCAAGCAGGTGGCACCCCTCTTCATCAGCGTCGATCCCGAGCGCGACACGCCCGAAACCATTGGCGATTATGTCGCCTCGTTCGACACGCGCATCACCGGGCTTACCGGCACGCCCGACGACATCTTCAATGTCGCCAAGGCATACAAGGCCTATTACCAGAAGGTCGCGCTCGATGACCAAGGGACCTACACCATGGATCACAGCGCGCTTACCTATTTGATGGGCAGGGACGGAACGTTCAGGAAATTGTTCCGCCCCGACGAAACGCCCGAACAGGTTGCCGAAATCATTCGGCAGGTCATGGCGGAGGATAAGGGATCATGAGCTGGAGAATTCATGCATTCGGGTTGCCGGCGCTCGTGCTTGCAGGGGCGATCGCCGCGGGCGCACACGAATACAAGCTGGGTGCGATCGAGATCGATCATCCCTGGACCCGGCCGACCGCCACGGGACAGCAGGTCGGCGCGGGCTTCATGACGTTGAAAAACACGGGCACAGAGGCCGACCGGCTGATCGGTGCCGAATCGGCCGCGTCCGAGAAGGTTGAGCTTCACGAACACATCCACGAAGGCGATGTGGTGAAGATGCGCCCCGTCGAGGCGATTGCGCTTGCGCCGCAAGCGGCCGTGAAGCTGGAACCGGGCGGATATCACCTGATGCTGATCGGATTGAAGGCGCCGATTTCCGAGGGCGCCATGATCCCCGTGACGCTCATCTTCGAAAAGGCCGGCCGCGTGGATGTCGAGCTCATGAGCCAGAAACAGGGCGAGGCGCACAAGCCCGCCGAGCACATGGGTCATTGAGGCGGGATGACAAAGCCAGTCCTCGCCCAGAGGTGGCGCGTCAGCGCCCTCGAAGGATGAGGCGGCGTGTGAAAAATGGATGGCCCGGTCGACGCCAGCCATGACACGACTGCGTCATTCTCGAGCGGCGAAGCCGGCGACGAGAATCCAGATCTTTTGCGCTGGATCCTCTTCGCAGGCTTCGCCGCTCGAGGATGACGGATAAGGTGGATGGCCCTCATCCTTCGAGGGCCGCAGATGCGGCCGCCTCAGGGCGAGGTTTCTTATATGCTTCACAAGGTCCCAACCTTAAGGATTGAGATCAAGCACTGGCTGCGTGTCGTGCTCCGAGACGAGTGCGACGAGCAGATTGCTGACGAGCCGCGTCTTTGAAGAGTCATCCATCTTGATGACGCCGCGCGATTCCAGTTGCGAGAGCGCGTTCTCAACCATGCTGACGGCGTTCTCGGTGATGATGCGCCGCGCCCTCACGACCGCATCGGCCTGCTGCCGGCGCAGCATCGCGGAGGCGATTTCGGGCGCATAGGCAAGGTGCGAAAGCCGAGTTTCGATGATCTCGATCCCCGCCACCGCAAGCCGCTTCTTCAGTTCCTCGGCCAGCTCGAGCGATAATTTGTCGGGCGAGCCGCGCAAGGATTCTTCGTGCTCCTCGCTATCATAGGGATAGCGGCTCGCAAGGCTGCGCACCGCCGTTTCGCTTTGCACCATGACAAAGGGGCCATAGGCATCGACATTGAGCGCCGCCTTCGCCGCATCGGCCACATGCCAGACGATGACGGCCGCGATTTCGATCGGATTGCCGCGCGAATCATTCACTTTCAGCGTCGAGGTGTTAAGGCTCACTGCGCGCAGCGAGATGCGCTGCTTGGAGGTGAAGGGGATGACCCACCAGAAGCCGGCGCGCTTCAGTGTGCCGATATAGGAGCCGAAGAAGAGGAGTACGACAGCCTCGTTGGGTGCAAGGACGACGAAGCTGGGGACCACGATGAAAAAGAGGACGACGGCGAGGGCCGCCCCTCCGATCTGGCTGGGACTGAGGCTTTCATTGTCGATCGCCGCGATGAAGGGCGGCAACAGCTGAATCCCGTAGAGCAAAGCGGCGATGACGACCGCAAGCAGGATGAACCCGCTGACGGTTACCGTGCCGCGATCGCGTAAATCTTTCATGGTTTCCCCCGATTGCTGGCCCTCAGGCCGCGGTGCCTCCGACAGTCAGTCCATCGATCCGCAAGGTGGGCTGGCCGACGCCGACCGGCACGCCCTGTCCGTTCTTGCCGCATGTCCCGATTCCGGGATCAAGCGCCAGATCATTGCCGATCATTTTGACTTTTGTGAGGGCGTCGGGCCCGTTTCCGATCAAAGTTGCCCCCTTGACGGGCGCGCCGATCTTGCCGTCTTCGATCAGATAGGCCTCGGTGCAGGAGAACACGAACTTGCCCGACGTGATGTCGACCTGCCCGCCGCCGAAGGAAACGGCGTATAGCCCGCGCGTGACACTGGCGATGATCTCTTCGCGCGGGCTCGCCCCGGCCATCATATAGGTGTTCGTCATGCGCGGCAGGATCGAGTGGGAAAAGGATTGCCGCCTTCCGTTGCCGGTAGGCGCCATGCCCATCAGCCGCGCATTTTGCCGGTCCTGGATATAGCCTTTGAGAATACCGTCCTCGATGAGGACGGTTGAAGAGGTGGGGGTTCCCTCGTCATCGACGCTGAGCGAGCCGCGCCGGTTCTCCAGTGTGCCGTCATCGACCACCGTCACGCCCGGCGAGGCCACGCGCTGGCCTAGAAGCCCGGCAAAGGCGCTTGTCTTCTTGCGGTTGAAATCGCCCTCAAGCCCGTGCCCGATCGCCTCGTGCAGCAGAATGCCCGGCCAGCCGGAGCCCAGCACCACCGGCATTTCTCCGGCGGGGGCTGGGACGGATTGAAGATTGATGAGCGCCTGTCTGAGGGCCTCATCGACATGGGCCTGCCAGGTCGCGGGATCAAGATAGGCCGCATAGCCCGTGCGCCCGCCCGCGCCATGGCTGCCCGTTTCCTGCCGGTCGCCCTCGCCGGCGACGACCGAGACATTGAGCCGGACGAGCGGCCGCCGGTCGCGCACCACATGCCCGTCGGGCCGCACGATTTCGATATCGTCGAACGAGCCAAGAAGCGAGCACGACACCTGCCGCACGCGAGGATCCCTGGCGCGCGCATAGGCATTGATGTCTTCAAGGAGCTTGATCTTGGCATCGAAAGCCGCCCCGCCAAGCGGGCTCTTGTCGGTGTAGAGATGCCGGTTGGTCGTTCGCGGCGCCGCTGCGAAGACCCCGCTATGCCCGGCCCTGACCGCGCTCACCGTCTCTGCGGCGCGCCGAATCGCAGCTTCGGAGAGCTCGGTCGCATGGGCATAGCCCGTCAGTTCTCCTGCGACACTGCGAAGGCCAAAGCCGAGGCTGCTGTCGAAAGTGGCCGCTTTCAGCCGTCCATCGTCGAACACGAAGGACTCTGATTCGTTGTGCTGAAGGTAGAGTTCACCGTCATCGGCACCCTTGAGCGCATCCCCGACGATGCCCTCGATCCGCGAACGGTCAAGGCCATTGGGTCCAAAAAAGACGTCCGAAGGGGGGAGGGGGGAGCTGTCGGTCATTGTGTCCTCATCGCGCGTTCCTTGAGAAGATAGGCGCTCCCGCCCCCTTGTGCCACCCTGACGCATGGGCGGCGTAAGGCCAGGTGCAGCTTTGGATTTTTCAAGGGTATTGCGTCACACGGTCGCAATGACCGCGTTGCGCGCCGGCGCTAGGAGTTTTCTCAGTGCGGAAGTGTCTGCTGCCGGGAGAGAAACGCGCAAACGCGCGCGGCCCAGGGATCGACAAGGCTCGAACCAGGGCAATCTGGGTATCGGGGGCGAATTGGCCCTGGTACCCGCAATCTTTTCATGGCATCCCCACTCCGACGTGACATTGAGGCGGATCAAATGAAGCGGCAGATCACAACGATCACAGTGGCGTTAATGCTCCTTTTGGGAATGGGGTGGAGCGCCATGGCGGCCCCACAGCCCTGGCAGATGGACCTGCAGCCGGCCGCGACCTCGCGGATGGAGCAGTTGCACGGGTTCAACAACTATCTGCTCGTGATCATCACGGCGATTTCGGTCTTCGTCCTGATCCTGTTGTTGTGGGTGATGATCCGCTACAACGCGAAGGCGAACCCTACACCCTCCAAGCTGACGCACAGCACGCTGCTCGAGTTTGCCTGGACGATCATTCCGATCCTCATCCTCGCCTCGATCGCCGTCCCTTCGCTGCGGATTCTTTATTATCTGGACGACCTTGATCCGGCCCGTGCCGAGGTGAAGGCGGATCTAACCATCAAGGCGATCGGCAATCAGTGGAACTGGAGCTATGAATATCCCGACCAGGGCGGCTTCCGCTTCACCGCGACGATGTTGGAGGATGAGGGCGTTGCCGATCCGGGCATGCCCACCCGCCAGCAGGTAAAGCCGGGCGAGCCGCGCCTCCTTGCGGTGGACAACAACATCGTGGTGCCGGTGGGCAAGGTCGTGCGCATGCAGGTCACGGCATCGGATGTCATTCACTCCTGGGCGGTGCCGGCCTTCGGCGTGAAGACTGACGGCGTGCCGGGCCGCTTGAACGAGACTTGGTTCAAGGTCGACAAGGAAGGCATCTATTATGGCCAGTGCTCCGAGCTTTGTGGCGCGCGCCATGCCTTCATGCCGATCGCGGTCGAGGTGGTCAGCGAGCAGCGCTTCAAGGAATGGGTCGCAGAGCAGCAGGCTGCGGCTGGCATCGTGCCGGAGGTTTCGCTAGCGACGGCCGAGGCCGAGGGCCGCTGAGGCTTTCGGCGCTGTGACGGATTGACGGAACATGTGACGGACAAGGGACCGCCTTAGAGCGGCCCGGACGGATCGAAGGAGCAGATCATGGCAGCCAAGGAACTCGCCGCAGGTCATGGGGGCGCGCATGCCGACCACCCCACGGGCTGGCGCCGCTATGTGAATTCGACGAACCATAAGGACATCGGCACGATGTACCTGATCTTCGCGGTCATCGCGGGGATCGTCGGCGGCTTCCTCTCGGTTGTCATGCGCCTTGAGCTTCAAGACCCGGGCATTCAGTGGTTCGCCAGCGAGCACACCTATAACGTCTTTGTCACCTCGCACGGCCTCATCATGATCTTCTTCATGGTGATGCCCGCGATGATCGGCGGCTTTGGCAACTGGTTCGTGCCCATCATGATCGGCGCGCCGGATATGGCGTTCCCGCGCATGAACAACATCTCGTTCTGGCTGCTGCCTTTCTCCTTCACGCTGCTCATTCTCTCCCTTTTCGTCGAAGGCGATTCGAGTGGCCACGGCTATGGCGGCGGCTGGACGATTTATCCGCCTTTGGCACAGAAATCCGGGCCTTCGATGGATTTCGCGATCCTCTCGCTGCATATCGCTGGCGCGTCCTCGATCCTCGGCGCCATCAACTTCATCACCACCATCTACAACATGCGCGCGCCGGGCATGACGCTACACAAGATGCCGCTCTTTGCCTGGTCGGTGCTCGTCACGGCGTGGCTGTTGCTCCTGTCGCTGCCCGTGCTTGCAGGCGCGATCACGATGCTGCTCACCGACCGTCATTTCGGCACGACCTTCTTCCGTCCTGAGGGCGGCGGCGATCCGATCCTCTTCCAGCACCTGTTCTGGTTCTTCGGCCACCCGGAGGTCTACATCCTCATCCTGCCGGGCTTCGGCATCGTCAGCCACATCATCTCGACATTCTCCAGAAAGCCGATCTTCGGCTATCTGGGCATGGCCTACGCGATGGTGGCGATCGGCTTCCTGGGCTTCATCGTGTGGGCGCACCACATGTACACGGTCGGACTTGACGTCGACACGAAGGCCTATTTCGTCTTCGCAACGATGGTGATCGCGGTGCCCACAGGCGTGAAGGTCTTCAGCTGGATCGCGACGATGTGGGGCGGCTCGATCGAGTTCAAGACGCCCATGCTCTGGGCGATCGCCTTCATCTTCCTGTTCACGATAGGCGGGGTGACGGGCGTTGTGCTCTCCAACGCGGGCATCGATACGGCGCTGCACGACACCTACTATGTGGTGGCGCATTTCCACTACGTGCTCTCGATGGGCGCCGTGTTCGCGATCTTTGGCGGCTTTTACTATTGGTTCCCGAAGATGAGCGGCTACACCTACAACGAGGCGCTGGCGAAGCTGCATTTCTGGATGACCTTTATCGGCGTCAACATCATCTTCTTCCCCCAGCACTTCCTGGGCCAGGCCGGCATGCCGCGCCGCTACATCGACTATCCTGACGCCTATGCGGGCTGGAACTATGTGTCTTCGCTCGGCTCCTATCTCGCCGCGGCGGGGGTCCTCGTCTTCATTCTCGTGTTGATCGAGGCCTTCACCGCAAGACGCCAGGCGGCGGCGAATCCCTGGGGACCGGGCGCGACGACGCTTGAGTGGACGCTGCCATCTCCGCCTCCCTTCCACCAGTTCAACGAACTGCCCCAGTTCAAGGGCGACAAACACTAGGCCAAAGGACGCGCAGGCACGATGGCAGATGTGATGCTCACCAAGGCGCATACGGCGGAGGCTCCGGCCTCCGTCGGCGACTTCGTGGCGCTGTTGAAGCCGCGTGTGATGTCGCTTGTGATCTTCACGGCGCTTGTCGGCATGGTCTTGGCGCCACAGCCCATCCATCCCGTGCTCGCGGTTGCCGCGCTCCTATGCATCGCGGTGGGTGCGGGTGCCTCTGCGGCGCTCAACATGTGGTATGACGCCGACATCGATGCGGTGATGGCAAGGACCAAGGGCCGCCCCATCCCCCAAGGGCGGATCGCGGCCGAGGATGCGCTTGGCTTTGGCCTCATCCTTTCGGCGGCCTCCATCGCCTCGCTCGGCGTCCTCGTCAACTGGATGGCGGCGGGCCTCCTGGCGTTCACGATCTTCTTCTATGCCGTCATCTACACGATGGCCCTGAAGCGTCGCACGGCGCAAAACATCGTCATTGGCGGCGCGGCCGGCGCTCTTCCGCCCGTGATCGGCTGGGCCTCGGTGACGGGCAGCATCGAGCTGGCGCCGCTTAGCCTCTTCGCCATCATCTTCTTGTGGACGCCGCCCCATTTTTGGGCCCTCGCCCTTGCAAAGAGCGATGACTATGCCCGCGCCGGCATCCCCATGCTCCCGGTGACGGACGGGGTGAGAGCGACGCAGGATCAGATCGTTCGCTACAGTCTGCTGCTGGTGCCCGCAACCTTCCTGCCTGTGCCCTTGCATATCGCCGGCCTGCCTTACCTCCTTTTGGCGGCGCTGTTGGGCGTGGCGTTCCTCGTCCTCAGCCTACGACTTGCGGCGATCCCGGAAAAGTCGCCGGCGTTGCCCCGCGAGGGGATGAAGTTTTTCGCCTTCTCGATCCTGTACCTCTTTGCGCTCTTTGCCGCGCTGCTCATCGAGCGCATCGTGGGAGTGCCGGCGCTGTGAAACAGGAATTCACGCCCCTGACGCAGGAACAGGCAAAGGCCAGGCGCGGCCGCAATATCGCGCTCGCCTTCGTCCTGGGCGGACTCGTCATCCTCTTCTTCGTCGTGACCATCGTCCGCCTTGGCGGGCATGTGGCAGACAGGCCCTTCTGAACCATGCGCAAGCTCGACCGCAACGACCGGATCTTGCTCTCCTGCGCGGGCCTTGTTGCGGCCATGGTGGCGCTGACCTATGCCTCAGCACCCTTTTACGCGCTTTTTTGCAAGGTGACGGGTTTCGGCGGTACGCCGCAGGTGGCTGATGGTCCCTCCGCCGAGGTGCTCGATCGCATGATCTCGGTTCGCTTTGACGCCAATACCAGTCCGGATCTTGATTGGGATTTTGTGCCGCTGCAGACGACGATGCGCGTCCATATCGGTGAAACGGCGATCGCCTTCTATCGCGCAACCAACCGATCGGAGCGCGCGATTGTCGGCAACGCGACCTACAACGTGACGCCCGACAAGATCGGCTACTACTTCGAAAAGGTGCAGTGCTTCTGCTTCAGCGAGCAGCGCCTGGAAGCGGGCGAGACGATCGATATGCCCGTCGTGTTCTATGTCGATCCCGCGATCATCGAGGATCCGCGCGCCGCAGCCACGCAGGAAATAACTTTGTCGTATACCTTCTTTCCCGCCTTGACCGCCTCCCGCGTGGAGAAGGACGGGGCGGGTCAGCCGAATTGAGGAGCCTTCAGGAATGGCCGAGCATGTGAAGCACGACTACCATCTTGTCGATCCAAGCCCGTGGCCCTTCGTGGGTTCCCTCGGCGCCTTCATCATGGCGCTGGGCGCGATAATGTGGATGAACCACGATTACGCGCTGTTTCAGGAGCTTCCCTTTCCGCCGTCCTGGATCTTCATCCTGGGCGTTGCCATCGTGCTCTACACCATGGCGGGCTGGTGGTACGACGTGGTCCGCGAATCCGTCGTGCTGCATGAGCACACGCCGGTCGTGAAGTTGGGCCTGCGTTATGGCATGATCCTCTTCATCGCATCCGAGGTGATGTTCTTTGTCGCTTGGTTCTGGGCCTATTTCGACGCGGCGCTCTTTCCTGCCTATCACGGCATGACGGCCTGGCCGCCCGAAGGGATCCAGACCTTCGACCCCTGGCACCTCCCGCTCTACAACACGATCATCCTGCTCACCTCGGGCACGACCGTGACGATGGCGCACCATGCCATCCAGACGGGCGACCGCTCGGGCGCGGTCCAGGGTCTGGCGATCACCGTCCTGCTTGGCATGACCTTCACGGCCCTGCAGGCCTATGAATATTCCCATGCCGACTTCACCTTTGGCCTTGCGGGCGTCGACCCGGCGAGCCTGAAGGAATTGACTGCGCCGCAATTCACCGCGCTGACAAATCCGATGGGCGATGTCTCGGCCATCTACGGCTCGACCTTCTTCATGGCCACCGGCTTTCACGGCGCACACGTGATCATCGGCACGATCTTCCTCACGGTCTGCCTTGGCCGCGCCATTGCGGGCCATTTCACGCCTGAGCGCCATTTCGGCTTTGAGGCCGCGGCCTGGTACTGGCATTTCGTCGATGTCGTCTGGCTCTTCCTCTTCGCGGCCATCTATGTCTGGGGCGCCGGGTCAGTAGCGGGAGGCCACGGCTGAACGGCGCGCCGCAGTTCGAGGATCAGGGGCTGGCGCCGGCGGCCTTGCGCGGCCGCTGTCCGCGCTGTGGCAAGGGGCCACTCTTTGCCGGCCTGTTGAAGCTTGCGCCTTCCTGTTCGCGCTGCGGACTTGATTTTGCCCGCTTCGACACAGGGGATGGTCCGGCCGTGTTTGCGATCATCATCGTCGGCGCGATCATCGCGGGCGCGGCGATCTGGACCGAGCTGACCTTTGCCCCGCCGCCCTGGATCCACGCCGTCCTGTGGATCCCCCTGACGATGCTTCTCGCCGTTTGTGGCCTGCGTGTTCTGAAGTCGGGGCTCGTCTATCTCGAGTTCAAGAACGACGCCCGCCCCGCGACTCCGGACTAGGCGCCTCATGCGCGCACAGCGGCCTTGGATATGGCCTACGCTCATGACGCTTGCCGCCCTCGGCGTCCTCGTATCGCTGGGCGTCTGGCAGCTTCAGCGCAGCGAATGGAAAACCGCGCTCATCGCTGCCGTCGAAGCGCGCATGGCGTCCGCGCCGCTCACCCTTGAGGCTGCGCTTGCCGGCGGCCTCACCGACGCGGAGTTCAGGAAAGTCCGCATCGCTGGTGTTTTCGACCACGCAAAGGAACTGCGCCTTTTCACCCAGCGCCAGGACGAGGGCGTCGGCTATGCCATTCTGACCCCCCTGACCCGGGCCGACGGCGCCACGCTCCTGGTGGAGCGTGGTTTCGTGCCTCAGGTCCTCGCCGAGCCCTCGGCGCGCAAGGAAGGGCAGGCTGAGGGCGTTGTCACGGTTACAGGCTGGATCCGCCTCAAGGATGAGCCGCGGGGG
>JACADY010000082.1 GCA_013389115.1 Alphaproteobacteria bacterium | reverse complement strand
GCCATAAACTGCGCCATATGCGCCGCCGTCACACTGGGCTGGGGGTCGCCATATAGTGTTATCGTCGCAACGATTTTGAGACGCTTTTATGGTGTAATGTCAAGATGTGGCAGTTTTCAGCGTGTCAGAGGCGCACTGGTGTTGCCGACCCCTGCACCGGTTGCTGACAAAGGGCGGCAAGCTTACCTCGCAGGCTGCGTATTTCACGCGGCATTTCCCTTGTTTGACTAGGTTCTGTTGACAATTGAGGTAAACTGGACAGATGCCAAACGTAAAACTGACAGATGACCAGTGGACAAGAATCTTGGACTTTCTGCGCAAAGACCCCAGGGCCTATGTGGGCCAAGAGGCGGCCTGCCGCCTGTTTGTGGAAGCGGTGTTATGGATGGGGCGGAGTGGCGCCCAGTGGCGCTTGCTGCCCCCAAGCTACGGGAACTGGAATAGTATCTACAAACGCTTTGCCCGCTGGTGCGATGCGGGCGTGTGGGAGCGACTGTTAGCGACGTTGAGCGCAGCGGCAGATATGGAAAGCGTGATGCTGGATAGCACCATTGTGCGCGCCCACCCGTGTGCGGCAGGCGCACAAAAAAAGTGGCGGGCAGGAGGCGCACGCCTTGGGGCGTAGTCGAGGCGGCTTCAGCACCAAAGTGCATATGGTGGTGGATGCGCTGGGCAATCCAGTGCGCTTGTCGTTGACGGGCGGACAGGCACACGACCTGACCCAAGCCTCGAGCCTGCTGGCGGGTTTGGCGACCAAGCAGGTGATTGCTGACCGAGGCTATGCGGCACAAGCCTTGGTTGACCAAATTGGTCAGGCGGGTGCTGAAGCCGTGATTCCGCCTCACCCAAGGGCCAAAGTTGAGCGAACCTATGACCGTTGGGTGTACCGTGAGCGCCACTTGGTTGAATGTTTCATCAACAAGATCAAGCATTTTCGGCGTATCTTCTCGCGCTTTGAGAAATTGGATCGCTCCTATCTCGGTTTTTTGCACTTTGTTAGCGCCTTGATCTGGTTACGCCT
>JACADY010000011.1 GCA_013389115.1 Alphaproteobacteria bacterium | reverse complement strand
TGCGGCGTCAGGCGGGCATTCTTGTGGATGTCCATTCGGTCCTCCCTTGGACACTGAAGCTTCGCAACCTCAGCTTCCTCGGTCGGGACCGAATGGACAACCTACTGAAAGCTCACATCAGAGCAACGTCCGGAAAACCACGTCCCCGCGTGGGTGAGCGATGCCCAACTCTCGTCATCCAAGAAGCGCGAGAGCCGCGAAGAGGATCCAGCGCAATAGGCCCGGATTCTCTTCGCCCGCAAAGAGCGGGCGAAGGAATGGCAGCAATGTGGATGGCCCGGTCCTCACTTTCGTGGCAGGGACGAGAACCGGTTTTCCGCTACACGTTGCGACAATATCTAGAGAGTGAGCGGCGTGACGATTCCGATCGAGGGCGAGGCCGCTCTAACGCCATTCCCCTTGCTCAAACTGATTGCGGGAAGGGTGATGGAAGCGCGAGGGCACAAACGGCGCTATGGCCCCGCTCCCTTGCCGGATACACATTGCCGAAATTAGCTTGCCAATGACAGACGAGAGTATGATGGACGCCCCCGAACCGGAATTGCTGCCCGTTGGTGATGGCATGGTGGCAGTCTATCGTTGGCCAGGTCCCAAAGGCGCACCCGAGCTGCATTTCGCGCATGCCAACGGCTTCAATGCGCTCACCTACCATGAACTGCTTCACCCCTTGAGCGCGCATCTCAGCGTCATCGCCAGCGATCTTCGCGGCCATGGTCGAACGATCCTCCCCGCTGATCCCTCCCGGATGAAATCGTGGAGTATCTATGCAAGGGACCTCGTTCGCCTGCTGGAGGTCCTGGGGCCGCGCCCGCGCATTCTTGCGGGCCACTCGATGGGCGCCATCGTCAGCCTGCTCGCAGCCGAAGCCCGGCCCAACCTTGTCGCGGGATTGGCGATGGCAGAGCCGGTCATCATGCCTGATGTGGTGCGCTGGCATTCCGCGGCGCTGCGGACGGCCGGTTTGTTTGACCGCGCGATGCCGCTCATAGCGGGGGCGCTCCGTCGGCGCAGACACTTTGAAGACAGGGAAACCGCGCTCGCGGCCTATCGCGGACGCGGCGCCTTTCGAACCTGGCCCGAGGCGATGCTCAAGGGATATCTGGAAGGTGGCCTCCGATCGGATGAGGCGGGCGGCATGGAACTCGCCTGCGCGCCGGAATGGGAGGCCGCCAATTTCCGCATCGGCCCGCCGGCGATTTGGGAAGCATGGCGCGGCTTCTCCCGGCCCCTTGTCGTCCTGCACGGATCGCACGGCTCGACCGTGCGACCGATAACGCTCTCCCGATTGCGTCGTCTCAACGCTCACGCGCGCTTCGTGCACATTCCCCAGGCGTCTCATTTCCTGCCCATGGAGGTGCCGGATACGGTCCGCCAGGAAATCCTGCGCGTTCTGCGCGAGGTCAGATTGTAGCGGCAAGCTTGGCCGGAAGCCCCGTCCTTACATCGGCAGGTATGGGAACGGCGCGCCGTGTTTCCTTGTCGAAGAGTAGCGCAATCCCCTCCGCGATGGCGCAAGGCGCGCCAGTTTCGCCCTCGAAAACCCAGTGCCTGAAATGCACCGTCTTTTCGCGATAGCCGACAAGGCCCGTCCTGACGAGCATGAGTTCCCCGGCCTGAAGCTCTCTGAGATAGGCGATCCGGTACTCGGTTGTCGCGGTGCCAAGGCCGCGAGCCGATTGCTCCTGCCGGGGAATGCCGATATGCGACCAGAAATGGCCTTGCGCGTCCGAGAAAGCGGCCATGTAGAATTGCGCGTTGAGATGCCCATTGCTGTCGCAATCCCAGGGATTGATGGCCGAAAGTCCCGACATGATGAGACCTTGTCCATCCGCCGCCGCAAGCGAAGGGTTTCGCAGCACGGTCTCGGGTGTGAGCGCCCTTGGCTTTGACGGCTCCGGCGCCGGGCATTGCAATTTGGCGATGGCGTGAAGCGCTTCATCGGTCCAGGGAACGAGGCGCCTGGACCTGAGATGCATGTGCCCGACCTCGGCCGTGAAGCTGGTCGCAAGGTCACCGCTGCGCGCTTCATGGAGTTCCTGCACGAGCCTAAGCCGCTTCTCGGTGTGGCCGGCAATGCCACAGCGAACCTGAATCAACTCACTGGCGCGCATCTCGCGATGAAAGCGGATGTGATGCTCAAGCGCGACAAAGGTTGTTTCGGGCCGCCGTGCCTGGCCAAGGCCGAGCGCCGCCTTGACCGTGAAGGAGGCATCGGATGACCGCGCGAGATGGTGCTGCACGTTCATGTGCCCCATCTCGTCGCACTCGGATGGCCGCACATATCCGCTATAAGCCAGAAGCGGCAGCATGATGATGCGGTTCAGGCTGCGTCGGCGGCTAGCCGGTCGACCCCGAAGCGCAGGACGTCTTGCGCATCGACGCCAAGCATGTCGAGCCGCCCGGAGCGTTGCAGCACCGCGGCGCCGAGCACCATGGCGGCAAGGCAAAGCGTGAGGCGCCGGCTATCCGCATCGGCCTCGGTGAGCGCATTGGCCGGCGCGCCCAAGGCCGTGAGCGCGCTGATCAGTTTGCCGTTGAGCAGACGTTCCGCCTCCGGTGGAACATGTCCGCCATCGAACATCTCGGCCGCAAGATCAAGGAGATGGGATTCCGCGGTGATCGACTTGAACGTCTCCTCGGCCAGCGTAGCGATCCGATGCGCGGCGCTGGCGTGCGTGAGGGGGGCATCGGCGTCCTTCAGGCGCCGCGCGAGCGTTGCCAGTTCCTCGGCGACCAGTGCGGCGGCAATCTCGTCCTTCCCCTGATAGTAGAAATAGACGGCACCGGGCGCATATCCCGCCTCAGCCGCGACCGCGCGCATGGTGAGGGCCTGAGGTCCGCTGCGCTGCACAATGGTTCGCGCGGCGCCAAGGATGGCTTTGCGCTTGAAATCGTGATTGGCGGCAATACGTTGCGCCTTGGCGTCCGGCTCGTTCATGGTGGCTCGTGTCCAGTGAATCAAACAGCGTTCAGCAGAATGAATCACAACGTGAACGGCCTGTGAATCCACTTTCTGGAAAATCTGTAGCGGTCGCAGCGTTGCCATAATTAGCTGGGATCATCATACAGATTGACTGCAAGTCCGCCCCCGCGGGTTTAAAGAGGGAGCATAGCATGAATGGCAAGATCATCCTTGCGCTGGCGCTGGCGGCTTCGCTGGCCGGCTGTACGGCGCAGCAGCGGAACTATTCGCCCGTGATCGATTTCCGTACATCGCCCAATCACGGCACCAACTATCAGAATGACTTGGCGGAATGCCAGCAGATCGCGCTGCAGCGCAGTCCCGCGCAGACTGCCGCTGAAGACGCCATCGCCGGCGCGGTCGCCGGGGCGGTGATCGGCGGCATCATCGGCAGCTTCGATGGCAATTTCGGCAAGGGCGTCGGCTATGGTGCGGCCGTGGGTGGCGCCGGTGGTGCGCTCACGGGGGGCTATAAGGGCACCCGCGAGCAGGAGGTGATTGTCTCCAACTGCCTTGCCGCGCGCGGCTACACCGTTCTAGGCCGCTAGAGCTCTTTCCAAAAAGGCATGTTCTCGCGAACGCGGGCCATCCGCCTTTTCGGTCATCCTCGAGTGGCGAGAGCCACGAAAAGGATCCAGCGCAAAAGACCTGGATTCTCTTCGCCCGCAAAGAGCGGGCCCGAGAATGACAACAATGTGGATGGCCCGGCCTGACCCGGCCATCCGTGCTTTCTGGCCGGCCACCCGGCTCAAGACCCTGGAGCAAGCTGCGGAAAAGCATCTGGGTGTGGAGAGCCCTCACGCTCATTGATTCTCGTGTCGTTTTGATTTTGAAGTCCGCGCTGGCGCTGATATCGAGAATGAAGCGGACTTCAAGACCACGACACTAGAGCCCGATCTGCCTTGCGGCGAGGTCGCGCATGATTTCCTCCGAACCGCCGCCGATGGCGTTGACGCGCACCTCGCGATAGATGCGCTCGACCCGGTTGCCCCGCATATAGCCTGTGCCACCCAGGATCTGCATCGCCTCGCGCGCGCAGAACTCCATGGTCAGCGTCGCCTGAACCTTCAGCATGGCAAGGTCAGCCGCCGGGGTCTCGCCGTTCTGCACGCGCCAGGCGCACATTTCCAGATAGGCCTGCGTCGCATTGATCTGACGCAGCATCTCCGCGATCTTATGGCGGATGACCTGGTGATCGGCGAGCCGCTTGCCAAAGGTCTCGCGTGTCTGCGCCCAGTTGATCGCTTCCTCAAGACAAACCCGTGCGAACGCGTTCGCCCCCGCCGCCATGCCCAGACGCTCGCCATTGAAGTTGAGCACAATGCCGATGAAGCCCTGATTCTCAGCGCCGATCAGGTTCGAGGCCGGCACCCGCACGTCGTCGAAATAAAGGGCGGCCGTATCGCTCGCCCACCAGCCCATTTTCTCCAGCTTGGTGCGCGACACGCCGGGCCGGTCCGCTTCGATCAGCAGCAGCGAAATACCTCCGACCCCAGGGCCGCCCGTGCGCACGGCGGTGGTGAAGTAATCGGCGCGCATGCCGCCGGTGATGAACATTTTGGAGCCCGAGACGATGTAATCATCCCCATCGCGCTTGGCTCGCGTCTTCAGATTGGCGACATCCGAGCCGCCCGACGGCTCCGTGATCGCCAGGCTGATGCGCGTGTCACCCGCCAGCACCGCCGGGGCGATCCGCTGTTTCATATCGTCCGTACCCAGAGCAAGGATGGGGGGCAGGCCGATCCCATGCACCATCAGCGAGGCGGTCACGCCGCCCGCGCCGATCCGCGCCAATTCCTCCGAGGTCACAATGCCGTGGAAGCGGTCGATGCCGTCCTGCACGCCGCCATAGACCTCCGGATAGCCCATGCGCAGCAGCCCGAAATCCGATGCCTTCTTGAAGAGCGAGAGCGGAATTTCGCCCTTCGCCTCCCATTCCTCTACGTAAGGCATGATCTCGCGATCGATGAAGCTGCGCAATTGACGCCGCCATTCGTGATGCGTTTCCTGAAAGAACGGCGAAGGCGGGCGCAGACTATCGAAATTATGCGCGGTGTTCTTGGCCATGGGGTTCCTCCTGCCCGGTGTCTGTTGCACGGTGATCGAGGCACCGGCATTCTGTTGTCACTTTGATAGTCAGAATAACAGCACACGAGGAAATCAACATGAGCGCGGCACCGCAGCCCGAGATCTTTCCAGGATATTCGCGCAATTCGATCGACGATGAGATCGTGCATCCCGACCTCTACGCGTCGGAGGAGATCCACGGCGTCTATTCCAAACTGCGCAAGGAAGACCCGTTACATTGGACACAGCCCATCGGCTTCCGTCCGTTCTGGTCCGTGCTGAAGCACGCCGACACCCTGGAGGTGGAGCGCAACCACCAAACCTTCGTCAACTCCAAGCGCACCTATCTCTCGCCCATCCAGGGCGAGCAATGGGTTCACTCGATGACCGGCGACACCCATCTGTTCCGCACGCTGGTCGATCTCGACGACCCCATCCACATGAAATTGCGCGGCCTGACGCAAAGCTGGTTCATGCCGCCCAACCTGAAAAAGCTGGAGGCCAAGGTCGCTCAGATCGCGAAGGAGCATGTCGACCGCATGGCCGAAATGGGCGGCGACTGCGATTTCGTGAAGGAGGTCGCGCTCTGGTATCCCTTGCGCGTCATCATGCAGATCCTTGGTGTGCCGAAGGAAGATGAGGCATTCATGCTGAAGATGACGCAGGAGATCTTCGGTCCCGGCGATCCGGATGTTGCGGCCAAAACGGCGCACAAGGCCGACACCGCCGCCTTCAGTTCTGAAGGAGCGGGCGGCGTCGATCTGATGCAGACCGCGCTCGCGCTCTTCGATTATTTCGGCAAGCTCACGGCCGACCGCCGCGCCAACCCCAAGGACGACGTGGCCAGCGTCATCGCCAATGGCATGATCGACGGTCAGCCCATCGGTGACCGCGAGGCGATGAGTTATTACATCATCGTCGCGACGGCCGGCCACGACACGACGAGCTCGACCGCCTCGGGCGGCCTGCTCGAATTGATCCGCAACCCGGATCAGATGGCCAAGCTGAAGAACGATCTGAGCCTTCTGCCGAACGCGGTGGAGGAGATGATCCGCTGGGTGACGCCGGTCAAGCACTTCATGCGCACGGCAGTGAAGGATTACGACCTGCGCGGCAAGACGATAAAGGAGGGCGACGGCCTTTGCCTCTTTTATTGGTCCGGCAACCGCGATGAGGACGTTTTCGAGGACCCGTTCAAGTTCAAGGTCGACCGCAACGTGCAAAAACACGTCGCCTTCGGCCACGGCATTCACCTCTGCCTCGGCATGCATCTGGCGCGTATGGAGATCAAGGCGCTTTACAACGAATTGCTGCCGCGCCTCAAATCCATTGAGCTTGCAGGCGAGCCACGCAATACCCGTGCGAACTTCGTCAGTGGGCTGAAGGCCTTGCCGGTGCGCTATGCGCTGAGCTGACCGATCAGGCTGGAGTGAGGGTGACCAGAACGGCCTTCGCGGCCGTCTGGGCGCCCGCCGCGATGGCGATGCTTTCGATCCGGCCGTCAAACGGCGCGGCGATCTCGTGCTCCATTTTCATGGCTTCGAGAATGACGAGCACCTGACCCTTTGTGACGGGATCGCCGGCCGCGGCCCGCACGGCAACGACGCGCCCGTCCATCGGCGCGCGCAAACGTCCATCGCTGCCCGCGCCCTTGGGCACGGCGGGAGAATAGGTCACGTCTTCGAAGAGATCATCGCCCGAGGGTCCTTGCAAATGCAGGCCGCCCGGCACAAGCGCGCCCTCGATGAGAAAGACTTCGTCCCCCCGCGCCAGCCTGGCGCTGACAAGGCCATACTCCGCATCAATATGGCAGGAGGCGAGGGAGAGCCCCTCGCACACACCGTTCGTGACCGCGAAGCGGCGCGTCACTTTGCGGTTTTGGAGCCAAACGGGCGTAACCCGATGACCGCTCGTGCTCCATCCCGCGCCCGCGCCATGCGCCAGGATCAGCGCCGCCGCCACCGCCTCCGGGCTTGCCAGCGGATCGGGATGAGGCTCGCTGCGCGCATCGAGCCAGGCGATGTCATGCGTGCCCGCTCGGAACGCCTCGCTCTCCAGCAGCGCGATCAGATGCGCGCGGTTCGTGCGCACGCCCAGAACCTGGATCTGTTGCAGCGCCTGGATCAGCCTGGTCTGCGCCTCCTCGCGCGTGGCGCCATGGGCAATCACCTTGCCGAGCATGGAATCGTAAAAGGGTGTTATGACGTCGTGCCCCGCCAGCGCCTCGTCAAACCGGACATCGGCCGTCTGCCGCGTCCACACGATGGTGCCTGTCTGCGGCCTGTATCCATCGAGCGGATCTTCCGCGCAGAGCCGCGCCTCGATGGCATGGCCATCAAACGCGACCTGTTCCTGGGTAATGTCAAGCCGCTTGCCCATCGCCACATCGAACTGCATGCGAATGAGATCAAAGCCGGTGATCGCTTCCGTCACCGGGTGCTCAACCTGAATGCGCGTGTTCATCTCAAGGAAATAGAAACCGCCTTGCGGATCGAGCAGGAATTCGACTGTCCCGGCGTTCGTATAGTTTGCCGCCCGCGCCAGCCGCAAGGCGGCATCGCCCATGCGTGAGCGAAGCGCCGGCGCGACGGCGGGGGAGGGTGCCTCTTCGATGATTTTCTGGTTTCGTCTTTGCACGGAACAGTCGCGCTCGCCGAGATGGACAAGATTGCCGTGCACATCGCCGAAGACCTGAACTTCAACGTGGCGCACGCCGCTAAGCGCGCGCTCGAGGATCACGCGGCCATCGCCGAAAGCACTCTCCGCCTCCCGCCGCGCCGAATTGAGGGCGTCCGCGAACGCCTCCGCCGAGGCAACGCGGCGCTGCCCGCGCCCCCCGCCGCCCATCGCCGCCTTGATCAGCACGGGCCAGCCGATCCGCTCTGCCTCAGCCAGCAGACCGTCGAGCGATTGATCGGCGCCTTCATAGCCGGGAATGAGGGGAACACCCGCGGCGCGCGCGATGCGCTTGGCCTCGCCCTTGTCGCCCATCGCGCGGATGGCATCTGGGGAAGGACCGATCCAAACGAGCCCCGCCCCAATGACCGCTTCGGCGAACGCGGCATTCTCCGAAAGAAACCCATAGCCGGGATGGATCGCCTCGGCCTTCGCCGTCAGCGCCGCCTCGATGACCGCATCGATATTGAGATAGGATTGCGCAGGGATCGCCGGCCCGATCCGCACCGCGCTGTCGGCTTCGCGCACAGCCATGCTGTCGCGATCGGCATCCGAATAGACGGCAACGGCGCGCAGGCCCAGATGCTTTGCCGCCCGTACGATGCGTACCGCGATCTCGCCGCGATTGGCCGCGAGCACGGACCGGAAAGGACGGGCGGGAGAAGGGGCCATCGCGCGTCTCAGTTCTTGCCGGGCAGCGTGCCCATGAACTTGCAGATGATCTGCAGCATGACTTCATCCGCCCCGCCGCCGATCGAGGCGAGCCGCCCATCGCGATAGCGCCGGGACAGCGGCGTTTCGTCCATGAAGCCCATGCCGCCCCAATATTGCAGGCAGGAATCGCTGACCTCGCGCTGCAGCCGCGCCGCCTTCAGCTTGGCCATCGAGGCGAGATAGGTCATGTCCTCGCCCGCGACATAGCGCTCGACCGCGTTCCACACGAGCGCGCGCAAGGCTTCGACCTCGGTCTGAAGTTCAGCCAACCGGAAATGCACGACCTGGTTGTCGAGCACAGGCTTGCCAAAGACGCGCCGCTCGCGCGTGTACTCGATCGTCTCCTGAATGGAGCGCTCCATGCCCGTCACCGCGGAGAGCGCCGCGTACATGCGCTCTTCCTGGAACTGCACCATCTGATAGGTGAAGCCCATGCCCTCTTCGCCAATCCGGTTCGCCTGCGGCACGCGCACATCGTCAAAAAAGATCTGCGCCGTATCGGAGGAGTGCATCCCCATTTTCTTCAGCGTGCGCGCGACCGTCACGCCCTTGGTCTTCATCGGGACGCAGATGAGGGACTTGTTCTTGTGAATGGGGCCTTCGCCCGTATTGGCGAGCAGGCAGATCCAATCAGCCTGTGAGCCGCTGGTCGTCCACATCTTGCCGCCATTGATGACGTAATCGCCGCCATCCTTGCGCGCGGTTGTCTTGATCGAGGCGACGTCAGATCCCGCGCCCACCTCGGAGACGCCGAGGCACGCGACATAATCGCCCGCGATCGAGGGGCGCAGGAATTCCTCGCGTATGGCATCTGATCCGAACCGCGCGAGCGCGGGCGTTGCCATGTCGGTCTGCACGCCGATCGCCATCGGCACGCCGCCGCAATTGATATAGCCGAGCCCCTCGGCGAATACGGCGGCAAAGGAATAGTCGAGCCCCAGCCCGCCGAATTTCTCCGGCTTGTTGATGCCAAGGAACCCCTGATTCCCCATTTTCTTGAAGAGCTCATGCGCTGGGAACCGGCCGGCCTCTTCCCACGCATCGACATGCGGATTGATCTCGGCTTCGATGAACCGGATCAGCGAGCGCTTCAGTTCCTTGTGCTGTTCGGAGAGTTGCATGGCCGGTCCTGCATCCTTTGCGATGATTGTCTTTACATCCGTGCCACGCCGAAGGCATTGGGCCGTAATGTCCGCCGCTTCGCCTCCGCGCAGATCGAGAGGCACAGCGCCGCCACCGCCCGCGTATCACGCGGATCGATGATCCCGTCATCCCACAGTCGCGCGGTCGCATAGTGCGCCGTCGATTCCGCATCATAGGTATCGATGATCTGCTTCGTCATGGCATCGAGCATGGCATGATCGGGCTCGCGCCCTGCGCGCCGCGCGCCTTCTTCCGCAACGATGCTCATCACCTTGGCGGCCTGCTCCCCGCCCATCACGGCGATGCGGTTGTTCGGCCAGGCGAAGATGAAATCGGGATCGAACGCGCGCCCGCACATGCCGTAATTGCCCGCGCCGAACGAGGCGCCGATATGAAAGGTGAGCTTTGGCACGCGCGCATTCGTCACCGCCTGGATCATCTTTGATCCATGTTTCACAATGCCGCCTGCTTCGGCCCGCTTGCCGACAATGTAGCCGGTCGTGTTTTGCAGGAAGATCAATGACGTTCCCGATTGATCGCAAAGCTGAATGAACTGCGCCGCCTTGGTCGCGCCATCGGGATCGATGGGGCCGTTATTGCCGATGATGCCAACCGCGAAGCCCTCGATGGCCGCATGCCCGCAAACCGTGTGCGGACCATATTCCGGCTTGAAGTCGAGGAACCGCGACCCATCGACCAGCCGCGCGATCACCTCCCGCACGTCGTAGGGTTTGCGATAATCGAGCGGCACGACGCTAAGCAGCTCTTCCGCCGGATAGAGCGGCGCCTCGACCGCGTCCCGCGCGGGCAGGGGCAAGGTGCCATCCGCCCAATTCAGCGCCGCCGCGATCTCGCGCCCCAGTCGGATCGCGTCGCGGTCGTCCTCCGCCATGTATTCGCCGAGGCCCGAGACGGCGTAGTGCATCTCCGCCCCGCCCAATTCCTCGTCGGTGGCGATCTCGCCCGTCGCGGCCTTGAGCAGCGGCGGCCCGGCCAGAAAGATCTTGCTCTTGCCGCGCACGACGACGACATAGTCGGAAAGCCCCGGCTGATAGGCGCCGCCCGCCGTCGATGATCCGTGGACGATCGAAATCACTGGAATGCCCGCGGCCGACAGCTTGGCCTCATTGGCAAAGCTGCGCCCGCCTTTAACGAACATATCCGCCTGGCGGAACAGATTGGCGCCCGCGCTCTCGACCAGCTGTATGTAAGGCAGCTTTTGTTTGAGCGCGATCTCCTGAACGCGCAATGTCTTCTCGACGCCCAAGGGCGTGGCGGCGCCGCCCTTGATGCCCGCGTCATTGGCATTGATGACGCAGCGCACGCCCGCCACCGTTCCAATGCCGGCGATCGTGCCGCCCCCTGAGATATTGGCATCGCCGTCGTCATCATGGCAGCGATAGCCGCACAGCGTCGACAGCTCCAGGAAGGGGGTTCCCCGATCGAGGAGCAGGCTTACCCTGTCGCGCGGCAGCAATTGCCCGCGCTCTTCGAATTTGCGCGTGGCCCGTTCTGAATTTGCGCGCACCTTAGCCTCGAGCGCGCGCACGTCTGCAATAAGCCTCAGGTGCCCCTCGTGGTTTTGCATCGCTTGGACCGTGTTCACATCGGCCCGGCTATCGATCGGGGGCAAATTCTCCCTCCCTGAAGAAATTTGCCGTGTGGGAGCTTAAGACCTCATTGAGCCTTTTCGGCGCGAACCCGTGCGTTATAGGCCTCTGCCGCTTTGTTGTAGTCGGCCCCGACACGTTCTTTTTCGGTCTGATTGGAGTTGATTTTCTGCGTTACCTCTTGGGCCAGCTTCTCGCGCTTGTCCGCCTTCAGCTCTGGGTCCTTAAGCGAGCGCAGAAGGCAGTCCTGGTAGAGATCGGATGCGACGATGAACGCGATGACATCAAGCTTCAGCGCTTGGATTTCATCTTTCGTGGCCGTCGCACCATCCCCGACAATGGGCGCATAGGGCTCCACGCAGCGTAACTCTGCAAGAGCCGGGCTCGAGAAGCTGGCAAGCATGACTGTGACGAGAACGCGAATGCGCATGGCCGTGGACCTGTCCGAAGTGACCCCTTGACGGATCACATTGTCAGCACGACCGCGCCACCCGCGCAACCCGTCTTCCAGGAACGGTAAATGCCGTGTCAGGCTTCCGCGGTGTAGGGGGGCGCGGGGAAATACTCCATTGCCTTCTGCACGCGCCGGGCAAAGAGGGGATCATAGAGTTGCCCAACAATCCAAAGCGCCATATCGATGCCGGCCGAGACACCCGCCGAGGTAACGATATGACCGTCGCGTACAAAGCGCACATCGTCCAGCACTGCGGCCGCTTCGCCCCGTTTGCGCAAGTCATCGACAAAGGCCCAGTGCGTTGTGACGCGCTTGCCTTTTGCCGGTCCAGCCGCTGTCAACAGCAAGGATCCGGTACAAACGCTCGTGCTCCATTGGCAGTTAGCCCCAACGCGGGCGAGCCATTCCAGCACGACGCGGTTCTCAACCTCGCGCCGCGTTCCTTGCCCGCCAGGGACAAGAACGATGTCGAGCGTTGGGCAGGTCTCGAAGGAGTGCTGGGCCTCGACCCGAAGCCCCTTCGCCGCCCGGATCATCCCGCCTCTCTGTGATACGGTAACGGCGGCAAGCGGCCTGCGCGCATCACCCGTAAGGGAGAGGACGGCGTTCACCATCGTGAACACTTCCCATGGGCCAACGAAGTCGAGTTCTTCGGCGTCGTCGAACAGTAGGATTCCGGCTGTGAGTGTCATGAGGGTCTCTCCTCTGGCGTTAGAAACCGCGCGCGAAACGCGGCGGGGCTGATGCGCAGGTCGCGCTGGAAGATGCGTCGCATGCTCTCCGGGCTGCCAAAGCCGCAATGGCGCGCAACATGGGCGACCGGATGCCCGCTCGCCGCCAGCATCTCTCTGGCGGCCTCGAGCCTCAATCGTTCAATGAACCGCGCCGGCGGCACCCCGGTCTCCGCCCTGAACTGGCGCAGAAAATTCCGCTCCGACATGGCCGCGCGTTCGGCAAGGCGGGGCACGCTCAAGTCTTGATCGAGCATCAGCGGCAATTGCTGGATGAGGGTGCCAAGTCGTGTATCGGCGGAAAAAGAGGCGCTGAGCTTGGCGCTGAACTGTGACTGGCCGCCAGGGCGCGCCACATACATCACATGGCGCTGCGCGATCTTGAGTGCCATCGCCGCGCCGAAATCCTCGCGCACGAGCGCAAGCGCAAGATCCATCCCCGCCGTGATGCCCGCCGAGGTCCAGATCCGGCCATCGCGTACATAGATCGCATCCGCATCGACCGAAACCGCTGGAAACATCTGCGCCAGCCGCTCGGCGGATACCCAGTGTGTCGTCGCCCGCTTGCCGTCGAGCAGCCCCGCTTGCGCAAGAAGGAATGCGCCGGAACAGATGGAGACGACGCGCCGCGCGGCACGGGCACCATCCCGTATGGCGCCGATGAGATCGGCATCCCCCATGGCCTGCGCGGTGCCCTCGCCGCCCGTGACCATCAGCGTATCGACGCCGCGCCAGAACTGCGAGGGCAGGCCAAGAAAGCTTTGATCGGACAACAGCCGCATCCCGCTCGATGTGACGATCGGGCGCGCGGAGCGATTGAGAATGGCAAAGTCATAGGCGCGCGAGCCATCGCTGAGCGCATCATTGACGCCCGAGAGAATTTGCAAAGGCCCCGTAATATCGAGGATCTGCGCGCCATCAAAGGCGAGCATCACGATGCGCCGGGGCTTCTGTTTGTTCGATTGAGCCATGGCGCAAGACTATCGCGCTCCTGCCATGGCGGAAACGACAACAATCCCACATTTTCCGCCAAAATGGATGAACAGCGCTAGTGTTCCAATTCCGAAATTCGCTCGATACTGATATCGGTAATTAGCGAATTTCGGACGCGATAGGACGCGAGCAACTCATTGAATTTATTGCCGTTTTGACCGTGAAGTCCGCGCTGACGCTGATATTGGGAATGAAGCGGACTTCAAAATCACGACACTAGGCCCGCAAGGCGACGGCGAACCCGGGCACCGCTTCGCCCGAGTTGTAGCGGGGCGTCGCGGCCATCAAACCCGCGATGTCAAATCCTGCCCGCGCAGCAGCCTCACGCAAGTAAGCCTCGCTGTGCCGCCAGCGCCGTGTCGGCGCCAAACGATATCCAGGCTCATCCTGCGCTTCGACCGTGAAGAGGAACAGGCCCGATGGCACAAGGCGTCGCTTCACTCCGCCAAAAACGGGATCAAGATCACCCAGATAGACAAGCACGTCCGCCGCGATCACAAGATCAAAGGCGTCCTCCCCGCTCGTGAGCCAGGTCTCGATGTCCGCGCAGTGAAGACCGGAATAGACAGATCGCGCCGTTGCCGCTTCAAGCATTTTGGGGCTGAGGTCGACCCCAGTCATCGTGCGGGCGAGGGGGCTGAAGACGGCGCCCGCAAGCCCCGTCCCGCAGCCAAGATCAAGAACGCGCAGGTCCTTCGCGGGCGGGGCGATAAGCCCGTGGAGCTCCTTGAGAATCTGGGGGGCGGCATAGGCGAGCTTGCCGATCATGCGCGCATCATAGTCGGCCGAAAACTGATCGAAGAGATGGCGCACGAAGCCCGGCGGGGATCGCTTGGCCGTTTCGAGCCTTTCGGCCTCCGCCGCAAGAAAGCTCATCTCACAGGCAAGGTCGCTTTCCATGAGTGCATCGATGTGCCGGCGCGCGCGTTCCGGCTCTCCGGCTTCAAGCCAGCATCTGGCAAGTGAATAGTGAGCGGGCGGCCAGCGCGGGTCGATCCGGAGCGCCCGTTCCAGTTCCGCCACGGCGGCGGGAAGCAAGGCTTTCTGGCGCAATGCTTCGCCTAGCCCCACGAGCGCATCGGGGAGGTGCGGTGCAAGCGAAACGACATCGCGGAAGATCGCCATCGCCTCATCTGTCTTGCCAAGCATCAACTGAGCCCGGCCAAGGAGCAGTCGGGCAAACAGCCCCGCGCGCTCCGATTGGACAAGCGGCGCAAGAACCTGGGCCGCTTCTTGCGCCTTTCCGGCATCGAGAAGCATATGAGCCTGGGAGACAGGATCATCCGTCCACGGATCGATGCCGGTACTGTTCATGCTGTGAGTGTGCACTTTCCGTTGTTGAGCACGACTGCCTCCCGCTCCTTGAGGCGAGCGCGGAAGGAAAGAACGCTGCCATCCTTCCACAAATCGACGAGCAGCGTCTCGCCGGGGAACATCGGCGATGAAAACCGCACGTCGAAGCCTGTGATCTTGGTGTGATCATAGTTGCAGATGTGTTGAAGGATCGCGCGGCAAGCAGTGCCATAGGTGCAAAGCCCGTGAATGATGGGCCGCGGAAATCCCGCTGCGGCGGCGAATTTGGGGTCGCGGTGCAAAGGGTTGCGATCGCCCGACAGCGCATAGATGAAGGCTTGGTCGGGCCGTGTCGCGGCCTCCACCGTGAGGTCGGGGGAGCGTGAAGGCAGTGTGTGCGGCTCGGGCGCCCCTTGCGACGGCCCACCAAAACCGCCATCGCCGCGCGCAAACACGCTCGAGGTAAGCGTGCAAAGCTTCTCGCCCGTGTCCTTCAGCCGGATGGTCTTTTCGGTGAGGATCAGCGCGCCTTTGCCGGCACCCTTGTCATAGGCGCCGATCACGCGTTCATCCGAGACGATCGTGGCGGCTTGCGGCAACGGCTTGTGCAGCGTCAACCGCTGTTCGCCGTGCACCACCATGAGATAGTTGATGCCCGAATTGGCGAGCGTCGGCTGCCCCCAGGCGATCACGGTCGCCATCGTCGGAACGGTCCGAAGGCCGCTCTCATAGACGAAGGGCAGCTCGGCTTCGTTCATCGGATCGCGCCCGAAACCGACGCCGAGCGCATAGAGCATCGTCTCCCGGTCTCCATAGGAGAATGTCATGCCTTCCGATTTGAGCGACAAGATCTGATCGTAGTTGATGGGCATGCCGCCCTCCCCGAAAGTTGATTAGTGATCCAGCATTTGTGGTCCTTAGCCTCATCCTGTGCAAGTGGGATAAGCTGGCGCAAAAACGAGGAAGGGACGGCAAATGACGGACACGCTTTATGCGGCAAAGGGCGGCGGGTCGATGATCATCGAGGCTGCCTATGCACTCGCAAAGAGGCCGCTCAAGATCATCGATCTCGAATGGGGCGATACGGGTTGGGCCTCAAAGTCTCTGAAGGATCTGAACCCGTTGGGTCAGGTGCCGACGATGGTGACTGAATCAGGAGAGGTGATGACCGAAAGCGCGGCCATCATCCTGCGCCTCAACGATCTTGAACCAATGGCGCGCCTGGTGCCGGCGCCGGGGCACCCGACGCGCAATGCATTCCTGCGCTGGCTGGTCTTCCTTGCATCCGCCGTTTACCCGACCTTCACCTATGGCGATGTGACGGATCGCTGGGTGGGCAACGACCCGGGCGCGCAGAAGGCCTTGCGCGAAAGCACCGATGCGCACCGCAAGCAGCTCTACAGCTTTCTGGAAACAAAGGCCGGATCGCCCTGGTTTCTGGGTGACGAATTCTCGGCGCTCGACACCTATCTCTGCGCGATGGAGAAATGGCGGCCGGGGCCGGACTGGTTCAAGGCCGAGTGCCCGAAGATCAGCGCGATCGCGAAGGCAACCGGCGCCCTGCCGCCTGTCGCCACCGTTCTGGCGCGCCAAAGGTGAGCGGCCTCGCATCAAGCATTACCCCATGCTAGCCTCGGCGATATTAGACAATCGCAAGAGGGAACGCCATGTCCGTTTGTTTCAACGTCGAGATCGCTGGCCATATCGCGCATGTTCAGTTCAAGCGTGCGGCCGAGATGAACACCATGATCCCGGCCTTTTGGAACGAGTTTCCCCAGGTCATTCGCGACATCGATGAAAACGCGAAGGCGCGCGTGATCGTTATCTCATCGACCGGCAAGCATTTCTCGGCCGGCATGGACCTTGCCGTATTCACCAGCGGCGATGGTGTCGGCGGAGAGGCGGCCAAGCACCGCGAGACGGGCCGCGTGCGCGCAAATTTGCGCAACGAGGTGCTGCGCCTGCAGGAAACCTTCAATGTCCTCGACAACGCGCGCATTCCTGTTCTCGCCGCGGTTCAAGGCGGCTGTGTCGGCGGAGCGGTCGATCTGACGAGTGCCTGCGACATGCGCTACTGTACGCGCGATGCGTTCTTCGTCATCCAGGAGATCAATATCGGCATGACGGCGGATGTCGGAACCTTCCCGCGCCTGTGCCACCTCATCCCGCAAGGTTGGGTGCGTGAATTGGCCTATACGGGCCGCCGTCTCTATGCGGACAAAGCGAAGGAGATCGGCCTCGTCAATGAAGTCTATGAAGACCACGCCGCGCTCATGAAGGGCGTGATGGAAACGGCAAGGGAGATTGCCTCACGCTCGCCCCTTGCGGTCTATGGCTCAAAGGTGATGATCAACTATGCGCGCGACCACGCGGTGAAGGACAGCCTCGACTACATCGCGACCTGGCAGGCGGGCATGTTCCAGCCAAAGGACATGATCGAGGCATTTGCTGCCAAGGCCGAAAAGCGCGAAGGCAGGTTCGACGACCTCTATCCGCTCAAGAAGTCGATGTAATCAGGCACAGGCCGCGCGAATGGCGGGGGGAAGGCCATGCGCTTCGATAACCTCGACCGCGTGGCGATAGCCCGCCTCGATCGCGACATCGAATGATTTCCAGGTCTGCAGGCCGACATTGTCCATCGGCGGGTCGAACAGGAGATCGGCGATCTCGCGGGCATGGCGGCGCTGCGTTTCATTGCCGACCGTGCCGGAGCGCATCAGGATCGAGACGATGGAGGGCACGCCGCGCATCCCCTGCTTGATGAGTTCCCAGACCGAGGATTCCGAGATATCCGAATGCGCCACGAGATTGGGCGCTCCCGTCACGTCGATGCCGATGATGGGGCCGCGCGCAAGGCCGCTCATGACATCGACGGGAAAGTTATTCATCAATCCGCCATCGACGAGCAGTTCGCCATCATCGATGACGGGGGGCAGGATTCCGGGGATCGACACACTGGCGCGAAGCGCACGCCACAGAGGCCCGCTGCGATGGGTCTGCGTTGAGCCTGTTGTCAGGTTCGAGGAAACGCAAAAGAAATTGCGCGGCAGATCCTCGATCGCTCGCTCCCCGAAATGTTCCTTGAGCGTGGCGACGACCTTCCGTCCCCGGACGATCGAAACGAGGGGCAAGGTATAGTCGGTCAAGGGATTGGAATCGACGAAGGCCTTCTTCAAGCGGTCCGTCAATTCCTCGAGCTGGTACTCGGCCGCAATTCCCGCAGCCACGATGCTGCCCATGCTCGACCCGCCAATGAAGTCGAACGGGACCCGCATTTCCTTCAAGGCTTCAAGGACGCCGATATGAGCAAATCCGCGCGCGCCGCCGCCGGCCAGCACCACGGCGACCGCGCGCCCTGAGAGGAAGCGCGCCAGACGCTTGATGTCGCCCTCGACGCCGGTGCGGATGTGATGATGAAGGCTGAAAGTGCTGCTGCGGGTAAAGGCTTCCCCGCTTCCCGGCCTGATCGCCCCGTCCTCATGCAGAATGACGAGGTCGGGCTTTTGCTGCGTGAACGTGCGGCCGCTCGCCTGGACGATGGCGGAAGGATCGCAAACATCGCTGGCCAGCCCCACATAGATGAGCCGGTCTGCCTGCCGCATGCATTGCTGCGCCCAGGGCGTTCCTGGTCCATCCGCCTCGAAGAGAACGAGATCGTGCGAGGATTCCTGGCCGTGAAACCACTCCGCGTCTTCATCCTGGGCGCTGACGGGAATGCGCCCGGCGATGATGTTGGCGCTGGCAAGGCTGCGGATGAGAGGCTCCGTGATGGCCTTGAGATCGATGCCGGGGCGCAAGGGAACAAGCGCAAAGGCACGGGGGTTGTGACGCGTCGTCACCCGCCGCGTGGTGTCGCGCAATCGCCGGATCACCTGCCTTGTCGTATTGAGGAGGACGCGCGGAAATCGCTCGGTCAGCGTTTCGAACAGCGATTTGGGAATGCGCAGGAGTTCGCTGTCCCTGACGGCGACGAGCTGTGCCGAGTGCGCCTCACCCGAGATGAGCGACATTTCCCCGACGCTTTCGCCGGCCGGAATCGTCGCGACCAGCGTATCCACGTGAATTTCATTCTTGACGATGACGCCGAGTGCGCCGGCAAGAACGAGATACATGGCGGGCTCTTCTTCATCGTCTCTGTCGAGCGAACAGCCGCCCGGCAGGTTGAACCAGCAGGCGCCCTCAGCAAGAAGCGCGATGGCCGCTTCATCGACCCCCTCGAGCAGCCTGCAGCCGACGAGCTTGTCATGTAAGGGATCGGGCGCCGGGGCGGCAGCGGCGGTCTTGGGGTCGCGGCCCGGGCCGAACAGGTTGAGCCGCCGCAGAAAGCCGGGCACATGCTCGAACGCGCTCGGACGATCCTCTCGCTTTTCCTCGATCCATTCGCTCACGGCGGCACACCCAGCTGGAGCAACGTGCGGAAAAGTGGGTACCGGTTTTCCGCAAAAGCGTTGCGACAATGCACGAAGACAGAGCGGTGCGACGGTTCTGCTTGATGACGGGGCCGCTCTTTCTCCCCGCCCATACTGGATGAATTGTGGTGACCGCCCGATTAAGGCCTTTTTTGCTGCGCCAGCGAAAAGCGCTCAGGCTGGGGCGAGCAGCTTCCAGATGCTGGAGACGGTGGCGATCATGGTGTCCCCCACCATGAAATCGCCCCGGATGAAGACGAGTTCGCGGGTGCGCCGCGTGACCTCTGGCGTGACGACGACAAGGTCGCCAAGCCGCGCCGGCTTAAGAAACTGTGACTGCATCGACGCGGTGACGCAGGGCGCGCGGTCGGTTGCCGCCCATGCCGCAAGGCCAAGGCTGGAATCGGCAAAGGTCATCAGCATCCCGCCATGACACACGCCCTGGAGATTGAGATGACGCTCATCGACGCGAAAGGCGTGGGCGCGCGGCCGATTGCCAAGGCTCTGGAAGAAGGGCCCGACATAGATCTCGAACGGATCGAAAAGGGCGGCGGTCTCAAACCCCTCCGGAATGGGTTTGTCGTGGCTCATCACATGGCCGGGGCCCGCCCAGGCATCGGGAAGGGGATGGGTCATGTGGGGGTGAGGATTTTCCAGATGCCGGTTGCCGAAAGCACGGGCTTGCCCCCCGCGTGCAGGAGACCGGTGACGAAGACGAGGCTGCGCGTGCGCCGGGTGATGGTGACCGTGCCCGATACGTCGGCGCCGGCAGGGGCGCCCGAGACGAAATCGCAATTGAGCGAGACGGTCGTTGCCTTCTGGCCCTCGATCACTTCGTGAACGGTATAACCCATCATCGTGTCGGCGATCGACATCAAGAAGCCGCCATGCGCCATGCTGGCGCCGTTGAGTTGATGGGGCTGCAGCCGGATCAAGAAGCGGTCGGCATCGCCGGCCTTGCTTCCCGCCCGTGCGAGGAGGGGGCCGATGGTCAGGTTGAAACCCTCAGGAACGATCGGCTCAAATCCGGGTATGGGAGGTGAATTCATGGGTGAGCAGGGCTCGAAGCGAATGGGATAATGACGTTCAACTGTTTTATCGGTCGGAATCGGGCCGGGTAAAGCCTGAACGCATTATTCCGTCGTAATAGGCCCGCCAAAGCGCTCATCCGACTGGTTGCGATAGCTCTTGTCGCGATTGGGATCCGTGACGTCCAGGATTTGCGGCCTCTGGGGAACCCAGCCGCGACGCGCCGCTTCCTCCCGCCCGATGGTCTGGGGACCGAAGATCGGCCCGTCATAGACATCGCGGGACACCCAAGGCGCATTGTAGCCAAGGGACAGGTTGAGGGTAGGACCGGGGGCCCAGAGCCGCAGGCAATCATAGAGCATGACACCGTTCACCGCCTCCCGCTCGAAGCAAAACACTTCGGCCGTCCCTTCTGCCTCGCTGGGTGCGGTAAGCTGTGGCGGCAATGGCGGAATGCTCAGCGTGATGTCGGGTGGCGGCATGTCGGGCATTTGCAGCGCGACAGGTGGCCGCGAACGCGGCGTCATCACCAACTCCGCGACATGGTCTTCCCGATAGGGGCGCCCCTCGATCTGAGGCCGCCGCTCCGCCATTGATTGCAGCAGCAGCATGAGAAGCAGGATGTGAAGCCCCGCCGCCGCCAGGAACGCAAGACCATATCCCGCCCGTCTTAAGGTGTGCCGAACCCTGTCATGTGAAGGCATGAAGCGCGGCGCGCGCGATCGGCTCGCCCCATTCCTGGACGAAATGCCCGGCCTCGGCCACTTCAAGCGGCTCCGGACAGCCCTTGATCAGCCGGCGCAATTGCTGCATCGCCGGTGGCCCAAGCACGGGGTCCTGCATACCGATCGCCATGAAGGACTGACCGCTCCATTCGGAGGAAAGCCACTTCGCCGCCTTGAGCGAGACATCGACCCCCTCCATGTCGGGCGAGGTCATGACGAGCTCGGGAAAGCGCCGCACGCCCCCCTTGTAGCGCATGTCGGGAAATGGCGCTGCATAGGCCTCTGCTTCCGCATCCGACAGAATAGGCGTCGCCCGCTTCATGAGACCGGCAATGTCGAGATCGGGATTGGCGCGATTGAACGCCCGCCACGCTTCAAAGCCAGGCCCCGGGGACTGCCCGGTTGCAAGGCCCGTGTTCATGACGAGGAGCCGCTTGATACGGTCCGGAAACGCCATCGGCAAGGTGAGGCCCAAGAGACCACCCCAATCCTGTACGACCAGAGTCACGTTTTGCAGATCGAGCGCTTCGATAAACCGCATCAGCATCGTGCGGTGGAAGTGAAACGTATAGACGCTGTCCTCGACCGGTTTGTCGGACCGGCCAAAGCCGAACATGTCGGGCGCCACCGCCCGGTGCCCCCCTGCCGTGAAGACCGGGATCATTTTGCGGAAGAGATAGGACCAGCTCGGCTCACCGTGGATGCACAGGAATGTCTGCATGGAGGTGGCAGGCTTGGCCGGGCGCTCGTCAAGATAATGGACCCGCAAGCCCTCATAGCCCGCAAGATCGTCGCGATAGTGCGGCGCGAAGGTAAAGCCGGGCAAACCCTCGAAGCGCGTATCCGGGGTCCTCAATGCTTCGATCTTTGCCATCGGCCTCACCATGTGGTTGTTGTGTCCCTCATTGTCTTCCGATCTCGCCAAAGCCGCAACCAAGCGTGTATGGTGCGCCGCTGAAATCTTCGTCAGAAACTTATGAGGAATGCCCATGCGTGAAGCTGTCATCGTCTCTTATGCCCGCACAGGCCTCGCCAAGTCCTATCGTGGCGGGTTCAACAACACGCACGGCGCGGCCATGGGTGGTCATGCGATCAAGCATGCGATTGCACGCGCCAAGGTCGACCCGGCCGAAATCGAAGACGTCTATATGGGCTGTGGCTTGCCGGAAGGTGCGACGGGCCAGAACGTCGGTCGCAATGCCGCGATCTGGGCGGGCTGCCCGGTATCGACCGCGGGCACGACGATTAATCGCTTCTGCTCGAGCGGACTTCAGGCGATCGCAATGGCCGCGCATCAGGTGATCAATGAGGGAACGCCAATGGCCATTGGCGCAGGGGTGGAATCGATCTCGCTCGTGCAGGGTTCGCTCAACCTCAACCGCATCACCGAAGAAAAGCTGATGCAGGAAAAGCCCGCGCTGTGGATGGCCATGATCGACACGGCCGACATCGTGGCCGAGCGCTACAAGGTGAGCCGGGAATCGCAGGACCGCTTCTCGGTTGAAAGCCAGAAGCGCACGGCCGCCGCGCAGCAGGCTGGCAAGTTCGCCGATGAGATCGTGCCAATGGAAACGAAGATGACCGTGACCGACAAGGCGACGGGTCAGACCTCCGAGCAGGCTTATACGGTCACGCGCGATGAATGCAACCGCCCGGAGACGACCTATGACGGTCTTGCGGCGCTTCAGCCTGTGCGCGGCCCGGGGAAATTCGTCACGGCCGGCAATGCCTCCCAGTTGTCGGATGGCTCGGCTGCCGTCGTCATCATGGAGCGCAAGGAGGCGGAAAAGCGCGGCCTTCAGCCGCTTGGCATTTTCCGCGGCTTTGCGGTCGCGGGCTGCGAGCCCGACGAAATGGGTATCGGCCCCGTGTTCGCCGTGCCCCGCCTGCTTCAGCGCCATGGCCTTAAGGTCGAGGACATCGACCTTTGGGAGCTGAACGAGGCCTTCGCCAGCCAGGCGCTTTACTGCGCCGAGAAGCTGGGCATTCCCCATGAACGCCTGAACGTCAACGGCGGTTCGATCTCGGTCGGTCACCCCTATGGCATGACGGGCGCGCGGCTCACCGGGCACGTTCTGCTCGAAGGCAAGCGGCGTAAGGCGAAATATGGCGTCGTCACCATGTGCATCGGTGGCGGTATGGGGGCGGCCGGCCTTTTTGAAGTGCATAATTAAGTGCGTGGGAAAGGTGGAAGGTCAGCGTCCTTCCACCCTTCCACTAGGGAATGACGCCTGCGGGGACGATGCGGTGCCCGCAGGCGCAACAAGACGGGAACGTGGCAAAAGGGGGAAGCGGCCGGATGGATTTCAAGACGCCCGTAGTGACGAGCCTCGTTCTGATCGCGGTGATGTTCGCGGCCTCCGCCGTCACGTTCGTGATGATCTTCCCCAGCGCCGACATCGCCTTCGCCGAGGCAAGCCCGGTGCGCTGGATGCACCTGGCTTTCGTGCCGGTCGTGCTGTTCATGATGCCCTCGATCGCACTGTTTCTGACGGTCGTCATGGCGCTCGTTCCAAGAATTCTCATTCCCCAGGGCAACGGCATGAAGGATCGCTGGCTCCTCTATGAGTTCATTTGGATCGGCGTCGTCTTCCTCATCGGTTTTTCGCACGCGGTGATCATCGCCACGTCTCTCGGCATGAAGTTCACCTGAGGGCGCCGCGCGCTGGCCGTTCTTCGCGTCAGATCGTTGCAATTTTAGCGCGCATGGTAAGCCGATTTTAACCTTAGCGGGTCATGGTCGCGGGCGAAGGCAACGCGAAGGAACCCTCGACCCATGCGCATCCTTATCGGGATTTCAGCGGCACTCGTAATTGGCTTGGCGTCCCCGGCTAGCGCGGACCCGGCGATCTGGGACGGCTTCTACATTGGCGCCAATGCAGGCTATGGCTGGCAGGATTCTGAATTCGTCATGGAAGAAGGCGGCGCCTGGTCGACGGTTGATCCGCAGATCCAGTCCGTGATCGCCGATGGCGGTACCGGCGATATGGACGCCGACGGCATCCTGGGTGGGATCCATGGCGGCTTCAACTTTGCTTTCGACCGCTGGGTCGCCGGGTTTGAAGCCGATATCAGCTTTACCAGTCTTGAGGATACCCGCACCGAAGGCCCCTTGACGGAGCCGGTGAACAACCTCGATTTCACGTTCCGCCAGGACATCAAGACGACCTATCTGGCCACCTTGCGCCCGCGCTTTGGTCTGTCGATCAAGCAGACGCTGTTCTTCGTGACCGGCGGCCTTGCCGTCGCGGAGGTCGAGGTTGGCTCGGCCATCACCGGCCAGCTCGATCCGATGGCCACGGGTCCCGACTACACGAGCTATGGCTCGACCACCGATACGCTTTTCGGTTGGACAATCGGCGCGGGCTTTGAGGAAATGTTTGCGCCCAACTGGTCCTTCAAGGCCGAATACAACTATTACGACTTCGAGGATGCGACGTTCTCCTCGAACAGCACTGCCGCAGCCTATCCAGGGTACAGCGAATCCGTCGACGTCGATTTGGACATGCACGTCGTTCGCGCGGGCATCAGCTACCACTTCAACTGATCGCATCAATGGCAAGCATAAGGCGCCTCTCCCCGCCGGGTGAGGCGCCTTTCTTGTCAGAACCGTGTACAGACGATCTCGTCTGAGCGCATGACGGACTGTTGCTGGAACTGCCTTTTATAGGTCTCCATCACATCGTTAATGGTTGCCTCGTCGCTGACGGTTCCTTTGTGTACGCGCACGATCACCCGGGCACCTTCACGTTGCGACTGGCCCGACGCCCCTTGCCACGCGCCTTCCCCGCCGAGAATGGTAAAGCCCTCGGGAAATTTGGGCGCGACCTCTGTGTCGACGAAGCGCTTGAATTGTTCATCCGTGATCGGACCATTAGCGTTCGAAAGGCCGAAGAACAGTTCGGTGCGCGTCATCCATTCTCCCGGGCATTCAGGAGCATTCTCGCCCGTTTCAATGGTGATGCAGCCCGAGAGCCCATAGAGAAGCGCAAGGCAGGGCAGCAACGCCCGCGGTCCGCGAAAGAGCAAGACGATAAGGGACATCAAGGCTCCGGACTGATTTGCACGACGAGCTTACCCGTATTGCCGCCTGTGAACAGTTTCTGAAGTGCCACAGGGGCATTCTCAAGTCCCTGGATGAGATCGACACGCCATTTGATTTGGCCGGATTGGACCCATTGGCTCATGTCCCGGAAGAATTCCTCCATGCGGGACAGATAGTCGATGATGATGAAGCCTTTGACCGTGACGCGTTTCATCAAAATGTTGCGGAACATATAGGGGCCGGGCACCGGCTCCGTCGCATTGTAGGATGAGATGAGACCGCAAAGCGCAATGCGTCCGTTGAGATTGATGAGCGTCAGAACGGCATCCAGGATCTCGCCACCCACATTTTCAAAATAGATGTCGATCCCGTTCGGGCATGCACGCCGCAGCGCCTCAAGGACATTTTCCTTGCGATAGTTGATGCACGCATCAAAGCCAAGTTCGCGAGTAACCCACGCGCACTTGTCATCCGTTCCGGCAAGACCGACGACACGGCAGCCCTTGAGCTTGCCGATCTGTCCCGCCACCGACCCCACCGCGCCGGCCGCCGCGGACACGACAAGCGTTTCGCCCGCCTGCGGCTTGCCGATATCGAGCAGCCCGAAATAGGCCGTCGCGCCCGTCATGCCGAGCGCGCTCATCGAAGCAAGAATGGGAAGCTGGGGTGAGACGGGAACCTTCTGCGCATGGTCCGCAACGACATAGTCCTGCCAGCCGCCAAGAAAGGGCTGCACGATGTCGCCGGGCTTGAAAGCGGGGTTGTTTGAAACCTCAACGACGCCGATCGTGCCCCCGCGCATCACATCGCCCAAGGCGACGGGCGGCATGTACTGATCCATGTCGCTCATCCAGATCCGGTTCGTGGGATCGAGCGAAAGATAGATGTTCCGTACGAGAATCTGATTGCTGCCCGGTACCGGCTTGGGCTGAACGCTGAGGGTGAGGTCTCCGGGCCTAACTTCGCCCACGGGGCGCCTGGTAAGGCGCCACTGCCTGTTGTCATCAACCATTCGTGAAATCCCCCTTATCCGAGGGCCTTGCCTCGAATTTATGTTTATGGACAACGCTGGCAGGTCGCCGGGGTTGTTGATTTCGTGTATAACCCCATTCAAAGGGCAAATCATGCGGTGGATAGGGGCACTTCTCGTCGCGGCGTTTTGGGCGCTGGCGCTGGCCGGTCATGCGACCGCCGGCGAAACGGTCACGACTGAAAATGTCGAGGCAAGCCTCATCTCCGAAGTCCGCGCGATCAAGCCGGGCAGCACCTTTACGGTGGCGTTGCGGCAGAAAATTCGCGAGGGCTGGCACACTTATTGGTCGAATCCGGGCGATTCGGGTGAGCCGACAACGATCGATTGGACCTTGCCTCAGGGGTTCAAGGCTGGGCCGATACAATGGCCTCACCCCGTGCGGCTCCCCTTTGGTCCGCTAGTCAACTTCGGCTATTCAAACGAAGTTCTTCTTCTTGTCGACATCAAGGCGCCGGCGGATCTGCTGCCCGGCACGCAGGTGACGCTGAGGGCGGATGCCGGTTGGCTCGTTTGCGAGGAGATCTGCATTCCCGAAGAGGGTGCGCTTGACATCACGCTGCCGGTCACTGATGGCACGTCTCTGAAGGACAGCCGATGGGCCGCCGCCTTTGCCACGACGCGGGCGGCGATGCCGCGCCCGACTTCCTGGGTTGCAAGCTATGGGATCATCAACGGTCAGCTTGGCATTTTCGTCGTCGCACCCGAAGTTGGTCGCGCGACCATGGAAGAGGCAGCCTTCTTCCCGCACAAAGGCGGTGTCATCCGCAACGCGGCCGAGCAGCGTGTCGAGCCGCGTGCCGACGGCATTCTCTTATGGACGGAGCCTGGCAGCAGCCTGAAGGCGGGCGGGCCGCTCTCGGGAAGCCGCTTCGGCGGCGTGCTCGTGCTTCGCGCGCGTGGCTCACAAAGCGCTGAAGCGTTTGAGGTGACGGCGGCCGAAGGTCCCATCCCCGTGCGCGCGCTCTCAAGCGATGCGTTGGGCACGGACGGTGGAGAGACGGCACGTATCGGCCTTGCCTTCGCGTTGCTCTATGCCTTCTTAGGGGGGCTCATCCTCAATGTGATGCCCTGCGTGCTGCCGGTGCTTTCAATCAAGGCGCTCGCCTTTGTCAGCAAGTCGGGCAAGGAGATGGGGGCGGCGCGCATCGAGGCGCTCATCTATACCGCCGGCGTCATCCTCAGCTTCGTTGCGATCGCGGCGACGCTGATCCTCCTGCGCGAGGTGGGCGCAGAAATCGGCTGGGGCTTCCAGCTGCAATCGCCGCTGGTCGTGGCGCTCCTTGCCTCGCTGTTCTTGCTGATTGGCCTCAATTTTCAAGGCGTGTTCGAGATCGGCGGCAGTTTCCAGAACACCGGTCAGGGGCTGGCGGCGCAATCAGGGTCCCTTGGCGCCTTCTTTACGGGTGTCCTTGCTGTCGTCGTCGCAACACCCTGCACGGTGCCCTTCATGGGCGCCGCCATCGGTTATGCTGTCACCCAATCGAGCCTTGATGCGCTTCTTATCTTTGCCATGCTTGGCTTTGGGATGGCCCTGCCGTTTTTCCTGGTGTCGATTTTTCCCAGCGTCATTTCTTCCCTGCCGCGCCCCGGCCTGTGGATGGTCCGCCTGAAGGAGTTTCTTGCCTTCCCGATGTACATGACGGCGGCATGGCTCGTATGGGTGATGACCCTGCAACTTGGGTCCGAGGATGCACTCTTTCCGATTTTCGTCGTCGCCATCGCGCTCGCCTTTGCCGCCTGGTCCTTTGGTGTCAGTCAGCGTGACGGAGGTCCCCTTGGCGTCATCGGCGCTGGGCTCGGCCTCATCATCGCGGGTGTGTTTCTCACCTTCATTTCACCGCTGCCCGTCCCCTCGAACGGAAGGGCCACCGCTGAACAGGCCGGCAGCGGACCCATCTCGCAGCATTTCACGCCCGAGCGCCTGGCGAGCCTGCGGGCCGAGGGGCGTCCGGTGTTCGTCAATCTGACGGCGGCGTGGTGCATCACCTGTCAGGTGAATGAACAGGTCGCCCTGTCCTCAGCCTCGATGCGCGAGGAATTCGAGCGGCGCAATATCGCCTATCTCAAGGGCGACTGGACCAATCGCGATCCGGTCATCTCCCGGGTGCTAGAGGCCTATGGACGTGCCGGCGTGCCGCTCTATCTCTACTTCGCGCCGAATGCTGATCACGCGGAGATATTGCCGCAGCTCTTGACCGAGGGCATCCTTCTCTCCTCGATCGAGAGTGCGGACACCGCTGAGGCACGCGGGCCGCAGTAGTCAAAATCGCAAACCGGATACAACTCTTGAGGAGACGGACACATGCGTTGGACGACGTTGGGGGCTGGGCTCGTTCTCATAGGCGGGCTCGTTTGGAATGGTGTGTCGGCGGCCGCGCCCGCTGTGGGGGAAGAGGCGCCTGCCTTCTCCGGCATGGCGACGAACGGCGAGACGGTGACGCTTGAATCCTTGCGCGGCAAGACAGTGGTTCTTGAATGGACGAACCACCAATGCCCCTTTGTGCGCAAACACTATGAGAGCGGCAACATGCAGAAGACCCAGGCTGCCGCGACCGCTGAGGGAACGGTCTGGGTATCGATCATTTATTCCGCGCCCGGAAAGCAGGGCTTCGTGAGCGCCGAGGAGGCGACCGAGCTGACCAAGAGCCGCGCTGCCTCGCCCAGTTACGTTGTCCTTGATCCTGAAGGCACGATCGGGCGCGCCTATGAGGCACGCACGACGCCCCATATGTTCGTGATCGATCCGGAAGGCAAGCTTGTCTATATGGGCGGCATCGATGACAAGCCGACGAGCGATCAGGCGGATATTGCCGCCGCGACGAACTATGTAACGGCCGCCCTCGCCGACATGAATGCGGGGAAGCCCGTCGCCACGCCGGTCAGCGAGCCCTATGGCTGCTCGGTCAAGTACGCGGAATGAGCAGGCGCGCTGAGACGGTCGAGGAATCGCACCGTCTCGCGCATCGCGCTGTTGACCCAGCCGGCCGCCCACAGGAATGAGGCGAGCGGCATCACATGCCCGACGCCGGACAATGTGATAAGGTTCGCCTCGTTCCCCGCCGCCCGCATTGCGGCAAGCAGGTGCTCGGAATTGTGCAGGCCGACGGTCTTGTCGCGATTGCCGTGGATGAGGAGCATGGCCGGTGCCCCGGGCCGGACGAGCTTGACGGGCCGCGCGCGTTCAGGATCGGGCAAACCTGAAAAAATGGGCCGCGTCGAATCCCATTCTGTGGGGTCAAAGCTCATCGGCCCTGCAATGCCAACGAACCCTTTCAACAATTGGGGCGCAGCGCCGGCGTCGAGGAGATAGCGCGCATCGAGCGCCAGCAGCGCCGCGATATGCGCGCCCGCTGAATGGCCGATGAGGAAGAGGGGAAGGGCCTCTCCCGCGCCGTCGGCGCGAGACCCGACCCAGGCAACCGCCTGCGCGGCGTCCTCGACAAAGGCGGGAAAGCGAACCTCCGGAAAGATGCGATAGTCGGGTACGATGACGCGATAACCGCGTGCCGCGAGGGCACGGGCGAGAAACCCGTAGAGGCCGCGACGGCCGCTGCGCCAGCCGCCGCCATAGAGATAGACGACGACCCCGCGCGCCTTGCCGCGGGGCTCATAGAGGTCGAGCCGGTGCCGCGGCCCCGGACCATAGGCGAAACTCTGCATCGAAGACCCCTGACCGGCACGCGACCTTAAAGCAACGTGCGGAAGAGTGGGTACCGGTTTTCCGCGAAAACGTTGCGACAATGAGACGAGTGAGCTGCGTGACGATTCTGATTGAAGGCACGCCGCTCTAAACCGCGTGGCTATGGGGCTTATAGCTGCGATCGCCGCGCCAATGCACGCGGTCTTGCGCAAGCACGGTGCCCGGCTCATAGGTGGGGCCGGTCCGCAGGCGTTCATAGAGCGCCGCGAAGTCCTGGTAGGTCGCCGCGAAAAGGGATTCGAAGGAATCGATGACTAAATAGGTCTCCTGTAAATCATCGATCCGATAGCGGGTGCGCATCACCCGCTCGAGGTCGAAGGCGATCCTGTTGGGCGAGGGGCTGGCGAGGCAATAGACGCTCTCGGCCGACGAAGAGGCGATGCCGGAGCCATAGAATTCAAGGCGGCCCTCATGGGCGATGAGGCCGAACTCGACCGTATACCAGTAGAGCCGGGCAAGATTGGGCAGCACGCCAAGCCCCTCGGCCCGCAAGCCACCCTGGCCATAGGCCTGCATGTAATCGGCGAAGACCGGATGGGCCAGCATGGGGACGTGCCCGAAGATGTCGTGGAAGATGTCGGGCTCCTCGATATAGTCGAGCTGCTCCGGCCGCCTGATGAAGTTGCTGGCCGGAAAGCGCCGGTTGGCCAGGTGATCGAAGAACTTTTCATCCGGCACGAGGCCTGGAACCGCGACGATCCGCCAGCCTGTAAGCGCTTCGAGCCCGTCTGAAAGGCGCTCGAAATGCGGAATTTTCTCATGCCCGATATCGAGCCGCTTCAACCCCTCGAGAAACGCTGGGGCGGCGCGCCCTGGCAGGATCGTTTCCATGCGGGCATAGAGCCGGCGCCAGGTGTCGTGGGCTTCCGCGGGATAGTTGTCCCAACCCTGGTCAATGGTGAAATCCGCGCGAATGGCGGGGTGGGTGCGGGCATAGTGTTCGAGACCCGGCATGGCCTTGCCTCCAAGGGTGAAGCGAATGAAATCGCCGCTTCTTGCGCAATGAGACCCCCGCTAAAGCCCCAAGTAAAGCCTCACCCGCTCAAGCGAATAATCTGTCAATTTGCTGCGCTGCTTCTATTCTTTCATGTCGATGGGAGGCGTGAAAACGCAAACCCATGAGCATCGTTCCTGCGTATGGTTTGAGTGGAGGACAAAGTCGATTTGACAAGGGGGAGAAAGGTCGCAGATGACGATTCATCCGCTGACACTTGATGACAAATATGCGGTCGAGCGCGGCCGCGTCTTTCTCACCGGAATTCAGGCGCTGGTGCGCCTGCCCATGATGCAAAAGCGGCTCGACCGCGCCGCGGGGCTCAACACGGCGGGTTTCATCTCTGGCTATCGCGGCTCGCCCTTGGGCGGGCTTGACCAGCAGCTTTGGCGGGCGAAGCACTTTCTCGATGCGCATGACCTCAAGTTTCAGCCCGGCGTGAATGAAGACCTTGCGGTAACGGCCGTATGGGGCACGCAGCAGGTCAACCTCTATCCCGGCGCCCGCTTCGACGGCGTCTTTGGCATGTGGTACGGCAAGGCCCCTGGCGTCGACCGCTCGGGCGACGCGTTCCGTCATGCCAATGCGGCGGGCACCTGGGGCAAGGGCGGCGTCCTTGCGATCGCGGGCGATGATCACGCCTGCAAGTCATCGACCCTCCCCAGCCAAAGCGAGTTTGCCTTCATGGATTGGGAAATCCCGATCCTCTCGCCAAGCGGCATCCAGGAAGTCCTCGACTATGGCCTCATCGGCTGGGCGCTGTCGCGCTATGCCGGCGTCTGGGTGTCGATGATCGCGCTTGCCGAGACGATGGATGCCTCTGCAACGGTCGATGTCGCGCCTGACCGGCTTCAGATCCGCACGCCGCGCGATGTGCAGATGCCGCAGGGAGGCTTCGGCATACGTCTTGGTGATACCCCGCAGGATCAGGAACGGCGCCTGCGCGAATTCCGCGTGCCGGCCGTGCGCGCCTTCAGCCGCGAGAACGTGCTCAACCGCGTGGTGCTCGACAGCCCCAATGCCCGTGTCGGCATCGTCACGACTGGCAAGGCCTATGCGGATTTCCGCCAGGCGCTCATCGATCTCGGGCTCGACAATCATGAGATTGCGCGACTTGGCCTGCGCGTGTTGAAGGTGGGCATGCCCTGGCCGCTCGACTATGAGCCCGTGCGCCGTTTCGCCGAAGGACTGGAGACGATCCTCGTCATCGAGGAAAAGCGCGACTTCGTCGAAACCCAGGTGCGCAGCGCCATCTACGACATGCCCGATAGCGGCCGGCCGCGCGTCGAGGGCAAGTTCGACCATGAAGGCAGACCGCTGCTGCGCTCGATCCTCGATTTGACGCCTTCGATGATCGCCAAGGCCCTCTCGCGCTTCTTCCCGCGCGAGCAATGGAGCCCGCAAATGGCAGCGCATCTGGCCCTCATCGAGGCCAAGAACCGCGAGACCCAGGGCCTTTCGATCATTCATGAGCGCCAGCCGTATTACTGCTCGGGCTGCCCGCACAACACCTCGACCAAGGTGCCGGAAGGCTCCCGCGCGCTTGCCGGCATTGGCTGTCACTACATGGTGACGCGCATGGATCGCCGCACCGATCTGTTCACCCAGATGGGCGGCGAGGGTGTGCCATGGATCGGCACCGCTCCGTTCACGGATGAACGGCATATCTTCGCCAATCTCGGCGATGGCACCTATTTCCATTCCGGTCTGCTCGCCATCCGCCAGGCCGTCGCGGCAAAGGTGAATATTACCTACAAGCTCCTTTATAACGACGCGGTCGCGATGACGGGCGGCCAGCACGTGGACGGCGAATTGCCGGTCGATGTGCTGGCTCGGCAAATCGCGGCGGAAGGCGTGGCAAAGCTCGTCGTCGTCTCCGATGATCCCGACAAATATCCCGGCGCACAGTTTTTCCCGCACGGCACCAAGGTTGAGCACCGCGACCGGCTGGATGCCATCCAGCGCGAGCTGCGTGAGCATGACGGCGTCACCGTCATCATCTATGATCAGACTTGCGCCGCTGAAAAGCGCCGCCGCCGCAAGCGCGGCCTGATGATCGATCCGCCGAAGCGCGTTTTCATCAACGACCTCGTCTGCGAGGGCTGTGGCGATTGCTCGGTGAAATCCAATTGTCTGTCGGTCGAGCCGCTCGAGACGGAATTCGGCCGCAAGCGTGAGATCAATCAGAGCTCGTGCAACAAGGACTATTCCTGCATCAACGGCTTTTGCCCATCCTTCGTGACGATCGAGGGAGATGTGCGGCTGAGGAGCCGTGCGACGAATGGCGGCGAATCCCCCATCGACGTGCCGGAACCGGCGCTCCCGGCGCTTGCGGGTGATGGCTATAACATCGTCATTACCGGCATCGGCGGCACGGGCGTGACTTCGATCGGCGCCATTCTGGGCACGGCGGCTCATATAGAGGGAAGCTCGGCGACCGTGCTCGATATGATGGGCCTTGCGCAAAAGGGCGGCGGCGTGACGTCCTATGTCCGCATCGCGCCAAGCAAGGGCCGCATTCATGGGCCGCGGGTGACGAGCCTTGGCGCCGATCTCATTCTTGCCTGTGACATGGTCGTCGCGGCAAAGCCCGAGACCATCGACACAGCGCACCTTCAGCGCACGCGCGCTGTCGTCAATGGCGCGCTTGTGCCCACCGCGGGCTTCATTCGCGATGCCGCCATTGCCTATGACGTCGCGGGCATGATCGCGCGCCTGCGCAAGGCGTCCAAATCCTGCGCAAGCGTGGACGCGGATGAGCTGGCCGTGCGCCTGCTTGGCGATCAGATCTACGCCAACATGCTGTTGACTGGTTTTGCCTATCAGCAGGGCCTCATCCCCATCTCTTCCGAGGCGATATTGCGCGCGATTGAGTTGAATGGGGCCGAGGTAAAAAAGAACAAGCGCGCCTTCGCCCTTGGCCGCCTTGCCGCGCATGACGAAATGGCGGCGCGCCGTCTTGCCGGGCTGGAGGCCGACGTGATGCGGCCCTTTGCCAGGTCGCTCGCTGAACTCATCGCGAGGCGCAGCGATTTCCTCGCGGCCTATCAGAACAGGGCCTACGCGCAGAAGTTTGAAACGCTCATCGCGCATCTGCGCAAGGCGGAAGAGCAGCGGGTTCCGGGCCGAACCGGCCTCGCCGAGGCCGCCGCAAAATCGCTTTTCAAGCTGATGGCCTACAAGGACGAATATGAGGTCGCACGGCTTTACACGGACGGTAGCTTCGAGCGCAAAATCGCCGAGAACTTCGCCGGCAACTTCAAGATCAAGTATCACCTCGCCCCGCCGGTGTTGGCGCAGGCGGATCCCGACACGGGCATTCCTAAGAAAGTTGCGTTCGGGCCCTGGATGAAATGGGGCTTTCATCTCCTTGCAAGCCTGAAGAGGCTGCGCGGCACCCCCCTCGACATTTTTGGCTACACACAGGAACGCCGGCTCGAGCGCCAAATGATTGAGGATTATGAGGCACTGCTGCGCGACATCGCGGCGAATCTGAAGCCGGAAAACCACGCTCACGCCGTGCGCCTGGCTTCGGCCGCGCAGGAGGTCAAGGGCTTTGGCCATGTGAAACTGGCCAACTACAAAAAGATGAAAGAGAATGAGACGGCGCTCAAAGCCGCCTTCGCCACCCCGCCAGAGCGGATCGCCGCTGAGTAACCCGACAAAGAGGAAAGTGCCGATGTCTGTGTTCGAAATGCCCGACTTTGACGCGCATGAGGAAATCCTATTCGTTCGCGACGAGAAGGCGGGGTTGAAGGCCATCATCGCGGTCCACAATTCGAACCTCGGACCCGCCTGCGGCGGCACACGCATGGTGCCCTATTCAAACTCGTCGGTGGCATTGACGGATGCTTTGCGCCTGTCGCGCGGCATGACCTACAAGAGCGCGATGGCACGCCTGCCATTGGGTGGCGGCAAGGCCGTGATCATTGCCGATCCCGCGACGGCCAAGACGGAAGCCCTTCTTTCCGCCTATGGGCGAGCCGTCGAGGGACTGGGCGGGCGTTACATCACGGCCATGGACGTGGGCATGACGCCGGCCGATATGCCGGTGATCGCCCGCACGACGAAATATGTGGCCGGCTATACGCAGGCCGGCAAGACTGGCGGAGATTCAGGCCCGCTCACAGCGCTTGGTGTGTTCGAGGGGTTGAAGGCCGCCGTGCGGCATCGTCTGCACACGGATGATCTCAAGGGCGTGCGCGTCGCCGTTCAGGGTCTGGGTGCCGTCGGCTATGATCTCTGCCGTCATCTCGCCAAGGCGGGCGCAAGGCTCGTCGTCTCGGATGTGGCGTCGGCGCGCGTTAAGCTGGCCGAGGAAGAGTTCGATGCCCGTGCCGTCGCGCCCACTGAAATCCTTGGTGCTGAGTGCGATGTGGTGAGCCCGTGTGCCCTCGGCGCGACCCTCAACGACGCCTCGATCGCGACTTTGAGAGCGAAGGTGATCGCTGGCGGTGCGAACAATCAGCTGGCGGAGGATCGCCATGGCGTGATGTTGAAGGAGAAGGGCGTGCTTTATGCGCCCGACTACGTGATCAACGGGGGCGGCATCATTCGCGTCGCCGGTCAGATCTTCGCCTGGTCGGATAGTGAGATCGAGGCGCGGGTACTCGCGATAGGGCAAACGCTGATGGAAATTTTCGTTCGCGCCGACAGGGAAGGCCTACCCCCAAACGTCATTGCCGACGCGATCGCACGGGAGCGTGTGGCGGCGGGCGTCATCCCGCGCGAGTCGTGCGAATGTTCCTGATTGGATGAGGAACGTGATCACACAAAGCCGAGCAGACGGATCAGCATCAGGCTGGATATCGCAATCACGAGAACGCCGACGCCGGCCATGAGGCCGCGCGCGGGAAGGAATCGGATCGACCAGCCCGCAAGGGGCGCCGCCACGAGCCCGCCCAGCACAAGACCGCCCATGACATCGATGTCGCCCGCCTTGCCTTGCAGGAGGAGAATGGCGACGACGACGATGCTGACGAAAAACTCCGCCAAGGTCACCGTGCCGATGACATAGCGCGGCGCGCCGCCGCGTCCGACAAGGGTCGAAGTCGCCACCGGCCCCCAGCCGCCACCGCCCACTGAATCGAGGAATCCCGCGATGAGCCCGGCAGGCGCAGCCGCACTCATGGAGTAGTCGGTCGCAGACGCATCGGACCTGAAGGCGCGCCAGATGATGTAGGCGCCCATCAAGAAGAGATAGACGGCAATGATCGGGCGCAGGACATCGGCGTGCACATATGAGACGACGAACACCCCCGCGATGCCGCCCGCAACCCCAGTCAGGGTCAGCCGCAGGAACAGCGCGAAGTCGACGTTTTTGGCGAGATAATGGGACATGCCGGCCGCGGCGTTGGTAAACGATTTGGCGGAATGCGTACTGGCAGTGACGACCGCCGGAGGGACGCCGCTGGCAAGCAGGACGGTCGATGAAATGATCCCAAAGCCCATGCCAAGGGCTCCATCGATAAGCTGCGCGCCAAAGCCGACCAGGGCGAAAAAGTAGAAATCGTCCATCGACCCTCACCCACGATTACAGAAAAGGCTCCCTTGGAAAGCGCGGCGGCCTTAAGGCCTGTCTCGCACTGGCACAGCGGCGGAAGCCGGCCGCTGGGAAGTCTTGCACCCCGGGTGCCAACGAACCCTGTGCCACAGGGGAAGTTTACATACCGATACCTTCCAGCGAGGCGAAGGTGCTGCATTACGCCGCTGAATGCAAATCAACCAGAACGAGTGTCCGTTCCTATCCAAAGAGACCGACGATCCCATCCCAGAACCAAAGGATCCACATCCAGGCAAAGGGAATGATCTCGACGATGAAAAGCCATACGCCCCATACCGCAAGCACGAGCATGGCGAAAGAGAACACGGTCCCCAGCAGCACCAGAAGGCCGTCGCGCTCGATAAGGGCGATGGAAAGGAACAAAATGGAAATGCCGGGCAGGAAATTCGTCCCCGGGCCTGGCAGAAACAGCACAAAGGCAAGGATGAAGACGAGCAGGCCGAGCAGCACTTCCCCCACGCCCAGCACGGCAAAGTCGAGGCGCGGTTTGCACAGGCGCTCCACCCATTGCATGTAGGGCAGGGCCATCCTGACGATCTTTTCAAGGTCGCTGCGCGCGAAACTGCGATCGGCGATGAAGGCCGGCAGCCAGGGCGAGGGCATCCGCATGACCATCTGCCCGGCGAACATCATCAGCGGAATGCCGAAGAGTGAGCCAAAGCCGGGCGGCCCTGGCATGGCGGCGGGTATCGCAAACATGAGGAACGCAAAGCCGAAGCCGCGTTCGCCAAGTCCCTCAAGGAGGTCCCGCACCGAAATGCGCTCATGGCCGTGATCCTGGACGAGCGCGAGCAGGATCTGCGAGGTCGAGCGATGGTCATCGTCCGCCTTGCCCGAGCCTTCGGCCACTTCGAGGCTTTGATCTTCCTCGGCCATCAATGGGGTTTGCCTTTGGTTCGCCTGCGCGCGGCGATGAGGTTGAGGGCTTCGACGCCCGCCGAGAAGGCGATGGCAAAGTAGATATACCCGCGCGGGATATGGAAATGAATGCCATCCGCGATAAGCGCGACGCCGACGAGCAGCAGGAACGCCAGCGCCAGCATCTTGACGGTCGGGTGCTGATTGACAAAGGCGCTGACGGGCTCGGAGGCGACCAGCATCACGATGACGGCGATGACAACGGCGGCGACCATGATCTCAATCTGTTCGGCCATGCCGACGGCGGTAATGACGGAATCGAGCGAAAACACGATGTCGAGCATCACGATCTGCGTGATGGCGGAGGCAAATCCGATGGTGGGGCGGCTCTGCCCGTCGCCGTGCTCGCCTTCCATCATGTCGTGAATTTCGCGCGTCCCTTTGGTCAAAAGGAACAGCCCTCCGCCGATGAGGATGATATCGCGCCAGGAGACGTCATGGTCGAAGACCTCGAAGACCGGTTCCTCAAGGCTTGCAATCCATGCGATCGAGAGGAGCAGGCCGATCCGCATGAGAAGCGCGAGCGCAAGCCCGATCTGGCGCGCTTGGCGCTGCTGGTGCGCGGGAAGGCGGCTTGCCACGATCGACAGGAAGATGACGTTGTCGATGCCAAGGACGATCTCAAGGGCCGTGAGCGTCAAGAGGCTGGCCCAGGCTTCAGGGCTGGCAAGAAGTTCGAGCAAGGGTGGGGTTCCGTTTGTGGGCGTGGCGAGGCGTCGCCTGACCCTAAGCATCGAGCCCTTCCGCGATCAAGCGCGATTGCCGCACTTGGCGGTGCGGGGGTGTCCCCGAATGGCTGTGAAGCGTATAACGATCACAATAAAGTCTTTGGCAACGATGGAGGCCGGACCCATGCACCCCCTCAAAGACCCCACGCTCCTGGTGTCGAAGTGCTACATCGACGGTGAATGGACGGGCGCGGACAGCGGCGCCACCTTCGCCGTCACCAATCCTGCAACGCGAGAGGTTCTGGCGGAGGTTCCAGACCTGTTGGAGGAAGAAACCCGTCGCGCAATCATGGCAGCGAGCGCGGCCTGGGGCCCCTGGCGTGCCCGAACGGCAAAGGATCGCGCAGGCCTGATGCGCAAATGGTTCGACCTCATGATGGCCAATCAAGAGGATTTGGCGGTTATCATGACGGCCGAGCAGGGTAAGCCGCTTGCCGAAAGCCGGGGGGAGGTCGCCTATGGCGCCTCCTTCATCGAATGGTTCGCCGAAGAGGGAAAGCGCATTTACGGCGATGTCATCCCGCAAAATGCGGGGGGCCGGCGCATCGTTGTTCTGAAGGAGCCGGTGGGTGTCGTCGCCGCGGTGACGCCTTGGAACTTCCCCAACGCTATGATCACCCGCAAGGCAGGGCCAGCGCTGGCGGCAGGCTGCCCGATCATCATCAAGCCCGCCGGCGAGACGCCCCTCTCCGCCCTGGCGCTGGCCGAGCTTGCAAGGCGTGCCGGGATTCCAAAGGGCGTCTTCAATGTCATCACCACGCGCCATTCCTCACGCGTGGGGGCAGAACTGACCGGCAATCCGCTGGTGCGGAAGTTCTCCTTCACCGGCTCGACCGAGATCGGCAAGGTCCTCATCCGCCAATGCGCTGGCACCGTCAAGAAAGTATCGATGGAGCTGGGCGGCAATGCGCCCTTCATCGTGTTTGAGGACGCCGATATCGATGCGGCGGTCGAGGGCGCAATGGCCTCCAAGTACCGCAACATGGGGCAGACTTGCGTGTGCGCGAACCGGTTCCTCGTCCAGGAAAAGGTCTACGACGCCTTTGCCGGAAAACTCGCCAAGGCCGCATCCGCAATGAAGGTTGGCAACGGCCTGGAGCCCGGCATCGCGCAAGGTCCCCTCATCAACGAGGCCGCGGTGGAGAAGGTCGAGCAGCTTGTCGCCGAAGCACTCGGCCAGGGCGCGAAGATCGTGACGGGAGGCAAGCGCCATGCCTTGGGCGGCACATTCTACGCGCCGACCGTGATAACCGAAGTGACGCCGCAGATGCGGATTGCGCGCGAAGAGATTTTTGGACCCGTCGCCACACTCTTTCGGTTCCGCACTGAGGAAGACGCGGTGAGGCTCGCCAATGACACCGAATATGGCCTCGCGGCCTATTTCTACGCGCGCGATCTCGGCCGCGTCTGGCGGGTGGCCGAGGGGCTTGAATATGGAATCGTCGGCATCAATGAGGGCATCATCTCGACCGAAGTGGCGCCCTTTGGCGGCATGAAGGAAAGCGGCATGGGTCGCGAGGGCTCGAAGTACGGCATCGAGGAATTCCTTGAGATTAAGTATCTGGCCATGGGCGGGCTCGGCGCCTGAGGCGGAAGGCTTGACCCACATCAAGGCGAAGCAGGGATCAAAGGCCGACTTTGCGCCATCGTTCCGCCTTCGAGAGTGCGCCCCCGTGACCGCCATCGCCCCCGATCTGATCGCCCGCTATGGCATGCGCCAGGTGCCGCGCTATACGAGCTATCCCGCAAGCCCGCATTTCATGGGCGATGTGGATGCGCAAACCTATGGCGCTTGGCTGGAGGCGATGCCGCAGGGCGCCACCGGCTCCCTTTATCTTCATGTCCCCTTCTGTCGGCAAATGTGCCGCTATTGTGGCTGCCACACCTTCATCACCAGGCGCGATGAGCCGATTGCGGAGATGGCGGCCCTCCTGCGGCGCGAGATGGCCATGGCCGCGGATCGCTTGCCGCACCGCCTTCAGGTCTCATCGATCCATTTCGGCGGTGGCACGCCTTCGCTGTTGCCACCCGCTGAGTTTGCGCTGTTGATGGCGCAAATGGCCGAGCGCTTCGACATCGATGCCGACGCTGAAATCGCGATCGAGATTGACCCGCGCACGCTGACCCGCGAGATGGCGCGCACTCTGGGCGAGGGCGGCGTCAACCGTGTCTCGTTGGGTGTGCAAACGCTCGCCAGCCATGTGCAGGCCGCCATCGATCGTGTTCAGCCTTTCGGAATGATCGCGCGTGCCGTCGAATGGCTGGAGGGTGCCGGCATCGGGGCGATCAATTTCGACATCATGTACGGCCTGCCCCATCAAACCGAGGCCGATTGCATCGACACCGTTCGCCAGGTGCTTGCGCTCTCGCCGAGCCGCCTCGCCGTGTTCGGCTATGCGCATGTGCCCTTCTTCAAGCGGCACCAAGGATACATCGATGCCTCGGCGCTACCGGGCGTCATGGAGCGTCATGCGCAGGCTGAGCGCATCGAGGAGGAACTGACGGGCGCCGGCTATGTCTCGATCGGCCTCGACCATTTTGCGAGAGCCGATGATGCCATGGCCATCGCTCACCGCGATGGCACGCTGCGCCGGAACTTCCAGGGCTATACTACGTACCGTGCGGACGTGCTTCTGGCCTTTGGCGCCTCCGCCATCGGCAAGCTGCCGCAGGGCTTTATCCAGAACGCGGTCCCGCTTTCGGACTATGGCCGGGCGATCGGAGAAGGGCGCTTCGCCACGCAGCGCGGACGCGCGCTGACGCACGAAGACCGCCTGCGCGCGCGCATCATCGAGCGGCTCATGTGCGACCGTCGCATCGATCTTGATGGTTTTGCAGGCAAGGGTGAGGCACTCGCGCTTGCGGATAGGGATGCGCTGAGGGAACTGGCGGACGACGGGCTCATCGCGTGGCAAGGAAGCGTGATCGAGCTGAAAGATCGCGCGCGCCCGTTCCTGCGCAATGTGGCCTGTGCCTTTGATGCCTATCTGTCGGCCTCGGCGGGGCGCCACGCCCGCGCGATCTGACGCAGCCGCTGACAGCGCCCGGCGATATGGCCCGGAGCGTTTTCCCGAAAAGCATGTCCTCGTGAAGGCGGGGATGGGAACCGGTTTTCGGCAGAAAGCGCGGTCTAACGCGTGAACCTGGCGCGCGTACCCGATTCGCAAAGGCGGGATCGTGCGCTAGAGTGAGTTATTGTCCGCCTCCTCTTGAGGACCATCGCCCATGCCCACCAACGCCGAACTCCAAGCCCGCCGCCTTGCCGCAGTGCCGCGCGGCGTCGCGACGGCCCATCCAGTCTTCGCTGAAAGGGCGGAAGGCGCAGAAATCTGGGATGTGGAGGCTCGACGCTATATCGATTTCGTCGGCGGCATCGGCGTGCAGAACACAGGCCATCGCCATCCCAAGGTGATCGCGGCGGTGAAGGCGCAGCTTGACCGCGCGATCCACACCGCTTTCCAGGTGAATGCCTATGAGCCCTATATCGAGCTGGCGGAAAGGCTGAACGCGCTTGCGCCAATCGATGGCCCCGCGAAGACGATTTTTTTCACAACGGGCGCCGAGGCGGTGGAGAACGCGGTCAAGATCGCGCGCTATGCGACGAAGCGGCCAGGTGTTATCGCCTTTTCCGGTGCCTTTCACGGCCGCACGCTGTTTACGAGCGGCCTCACGGGCAAGGTCATTCCCTACAAGGCGGGTTTCGCCCCCTTCCCGGGTGAGATCTATCGTCTGCCGTTCCCGGTTGAGGCCCAAGGCGTCACCGCGGCCCATTCGCTCAAGGCGCTCGAATCCCTGTTCAAGACAGAGGTCGAGCCCTCCCGCGTTGCCGCCATCATCTTGGAGCCGGTGCAGGGCGAGGGCGGCTTTTACGTCGCGCCGTTCGACTTCCTCAAATCCTTGCGGGAACTCTGCACAAGGCATGGCATCCTGCTCATCGCCGATGAGATCCAGTCGGGCTTCGGCCGCACGGGAAAGCTCTTTGCCATTGAGCATTCGGGCGTAAAGCCTGATCTCTTGACGACGGCCAAGTCGCTGGCGGGCGGGTTGCCGCTCTCGGGCGTCATCGGCCGGGCCGAAATCATGGACGCGCCAGAGCCGGGCGGGCTTGGCGGCACCTATGCGGGCAACCCGCTCGCCTGTGCCGCGGCGCTGGCGGTTCTTGAGATCATGGAGGCGGAAGCCGTCCTTGAGAAATCAGCCGCGCTCGGCAAGCGTCTTATCCAGCGCCTGAAGGCCATGGCGACCCGCAACGATCTTGTGCCGCTCGATGACATTCGGGGTTTGGGCGCGATGGTCGCCTTTGACATCGTGAAATCGCGCGGCACGCATGATCCCGACCCAGAGATGACGCGCACAGTGATCCTGGCGGCGCGCGAGCGCGGGCTCATTCTCCTGGGCTGCGGCGTCTATGGTAACGGCATCCGCATTCTGGTCCCGATCACGGCGAGCGATGCGATCATCGCCGAGGGTCTCGACATCCTCGAGGCCGCGCTGCGTGCGGCGGCGGAGAACTAGCCGGCCTCACCGGTCATGCACTGCGTGCAGCGGGCCATCCATTCATAGCAGGCGCCCGCAAATGGTGAGAGGGCGCTGGTCCCTCCCTCCCCTTGAAAAGGGGAGGGCAAGGGGTGGGGATCCGGTGACTGAAGAGGTGGAGATCGGCGCTGGAACGATGACCCCCACCCAGCCTCCCCCTGCAAGGGGAGGTGAAGTTTGGAACACCCCTCACCCGTCTCGGCTCGGATACCCGCGAAACGATCACGCCAAGTTCTTGTTCGCGAACTCCCAGTTCACGAGCTTGTCGAGGAAGGTGCCGATATAGTCCGGCCGCCGGTTCTGGAAATCGAGATAATAGGCATGCTCCCACACGTCCATGGTGAGGAGGGCCTTCTGCCCGGCGGTCAGTGGCAGTTCTGCGTTGGGGGTCTTCGTCACCTTGAGCTTGCCGCCATCGAGGACGAGCCATGCCCAGCCCGAGCCGAACTGGGTTGCGCCCGCCTGCTTGAACTGCTCGGCGAAGGCCTCGTAGGAACCGAAGTCGCGCGTGATTCTCTCCCCGATCTCGCCTGTCGGCTTGCCGCCCCCATTGGGCTTCATGGAGTGCCAATAGAACGTATGGTTCCAGATCTGCGCCGCATTGTTGAAGACGCCCATATCCTTGTCGGTCCAGGACTTCTTGATGGCCTCTTCCAGCGGCATCGAGGCGGCGGGCTTACCCTCCACCAGCTTGTTGAGGTTGGTCACATAGGCCTGATGGTGCTTGCCGTAATGAAAATCGAGCGTGTTTGCGCTGATGTGCGGGGCAAGGGCGTCGCGCGCGTAAGGAAGGGCGGGGAGTTCAAAGGCCATGGGAAGGGTCTCCGGCTGAGAACGGGGAGGGAAGGGGATTGCTCTGGAAACTATGGTCCTCAGCGCCCCTGTCAACGCCCGCAGAAGCTGGAAGTGTTCTGATCGTGCCTGGAAGTTCGCTGTGATACACAAAATTCACAAGCGAGGCTCATGCCCTGGTGCTGCCGGACAGGATTGAACTGTCGACCTCTCCCTTACCAAGGGCCGGGCCGCCAGTCTAGGCCCGTCTTTGGTCGTCTCTGCGGGTAACGGAAACCACTTTAATCGCAGGCACTTGGGCGCTATATAGGGCTCTGGGAGTATAGGCCCGTTAAGCCCAATAGCCCCACATCCCGTTACCCCCTCGTTACCCCGGAGGTGCCCCGTGAAGTCCAGACTGACCGAGATAGCCGTGCAGAAACTGAAGCCCGCAGCCGGGCGGCGGCTGGAAGTGTCCGACGAAGGCTGTCAGGGCCTGACCCTGCGCATCACCGAGGGCGGCAAGAAGAGCTGGTCGGTGCACTACCGCGTGGCGGGCCGGGGTGACGGCGGGAACCGGGGGCCGCTCCGCCGGATGACCCTCGGGGCCTACCCATTGCTCGACCTCAAGGCCGCGAGGGACCGGGCGCGCGACGCGCTGGACACCGCCGACCGTGGCGACGACCCGGCGGAGGTCAGGAAGGACGACCTCCGGGCGAAGGGCGAGCGGACGTTCGAGGCGATCTGCGGGCGGTTCGTGGAAGCCCACGCGAAGGCCAGCACCGTCAAGTGGCGCGACACCGAGCGGCTCCTGAACGCGCTGGTGGTCCCGGAGTGGCGCGGGCGGCAGATCGACGTGCTGGACAGGGCGTCGGTCCACGAGCTGCTGGATGACGTGAAGGCCGAGCACGGCGCGGGGCAGGCGCGCGAGGTGCGCAAGCACGTCACGACGCTGTTCAACTGGTGCGTCAACCGGGGATACCTCATCGCCAGCCCCGTCGCCGGGATGCAGCGGAAGGACCTGCGATACCGGCCCCGCGAGCGGGTGCTGTCGATGGACGAGCTCAAGGCTGTCTGGGCGGCGGCGGGCGACATGGGCTACCCGTTCGGGCCGATGGTGCGTCTGCTGATCCTTACGGCGCAGCGCCGCGCGGAGGTGGCCAACCTAGAGCGCGGCTGGCTGCTGCCCGACCAGAATGCGTTCGAGGTCCCCGCCCGCCACTACAAGACAGACCGCCCGCAGGTCGTCCCCTTGTCGGCCCCGGCGCTTGCGCTGGTGGAGGCCCTGCCCAAGTGGAACGGGGGCGACTTCATGCTGTCCACGACCGGCGGCAAGCGGCCAGTTTCGGGCTTCTCGAAGGCCAAGGCCCGGCTCGACCGGCTGTCCAAGGTGGAGGACTGGACGCTGCACGACCTGCGCCGCTCCGCCGCGACTCACATGGCCCGGCTCGGGGTCCAGCAGGAACACATCGAGCGCGTCCTAGGCCACGAGGTTCCGGGCGTCGCGGGCACCTACAACCGCTACAGCTACCTGACCGAGAAGCGCGCAGCGCTGGACCTGTGGGGCGCACAATGGAAGTGACGTGGGAGCAGATCACCGATGCCGAGGTGGCGCGCGTCCGGGCAGCCTACGACAGCCACCACGAGAGCACCCCCGCTGGCCTAGAGGAACTGGTCGAGCGTTCGAGAATGATGCCCGAGTGCAAGAGCCTGCTCAAGCTGGCCAAGTTGTGGGAGGCGATGCGGCCCGCCGACCGCGAAGCCGTGGCACTCGAAATCGCGCGTGGCCTCGGTCCAGATGTCGAGCCCGATGACATCGACATAGCGCGGGCCGCGAGAAACGCGGCGCATTTGGCCGAGCCTGATCTCAGGAAGTTGCCGCGCGACGCCGGGTTCGACCACGCCGTCACCGTCGCGGCCCGCATCTGGGTTCTAGACCGGGGCAACATCTACCAGAAGGGCAACACCTACCGGGGCAGCAAGAACTCCGCCAAGGACCTCCCACCATACCCGATGCAGATGTTCATCGCAGAGCTGCTTGAGCGCTCGTTGCCGCCGAAAGCTCTCGCGGTGCGCAACGCCACGCCGAACGCCTCCGCGTCTCCGACGCACAAGGACGTGCTCAGGATGGTGGACACGAGCCTGCGCGGTCACGATGAGAAGCTCAGGGCGTCGCGCCTCCGCAAGCCAAGAAAGAAGCCGTAGCGGCGGTTTCGCCGGTTTTCGCCAGAAATCGGTGAAACGGCCCCGGCGGCAAGGCCCCGCTAGTCTCTCCCCAGATAGCGACATATCCGGGGATAAACCGATGGCCGACACACTGCTGACGATAGAGGAGGTTGCAGTTCGTACCCGCCTCTCCAAGCCCACCATCTACAAGCTGATCCGGCAGGGGGACTTCCCCCGCCAACTCCGCCTCTGCGCCAACAAGGTGGCGTGGCTTGAGCGCGAGGTCGGGGAGTGGGTCGCGGCCCGCGCGGAGGCGAGGGCGGCGGGATGAGTGACTTCAAAGAGGACGCCCCCGGCGCTGGGAATCGGGCCGGGGGCGCGGAAGACAGGCATCATCATCACCCTGATGGGGCGAGTATAGCCGAGAACGCCTCCCCGACCAAGCGCGAGGCGTTGATAGAAGCCGCGCGCGGATACCTCGCCCGGGGCTGGACGCCGATCCGGCTGGGACCGAGGGCCAAGGTGCCGCCCGGCAAGCACGACGCGAACACTGTCACCGCCGAGAACGCGGAGCGGCTGCTGGACCACGGGGGCTACAACCTCGGGCTCCGGCTCGGGCCGGAACACGGCGGGCTAGTGGACTTCGACCTTGACTGGCCGGAGGCGCGGCGCATCGGGGCGAAGCTGCTGTTCGCACTGCCCAAGTTCGGGCGCGCGGGCGCGCCGGGGTCGCACTACCTGTTCCTCTGCCCCGGCTTCGACAAGACCGTCAAGTTCGACATCCCCGAGTTGAAGGGCACCGAGGGCCTCCCCGAGGAACACGCCGCCTGCGTCCTTGAGGTCCGGGGGAAGGGCCACACGATGGCCCCGCCCTCGGTCCACCCGAGTGGCGAGCAGGTTTCTTGGGAGCGGGACGTTGCCCCCCTCTCGATGAGCGCGGCGGACGCCCTCAAGCGGGCGGGCCTGATCGCGTTCCTGTCGGTGGTGGCGCGGTTTTACCCGGCGCAGGGCTCGCGCGACGACTTCTGCATGGCGCTCTCGGGCGCGCTGCTGGCGGCGAAGCTCTCGGTGGAGGATGTCAACCACGCGGTGGTGCTGGCCGCAGAAATCGCGGGCGACGAGGAGGCGGGCAAGCGCGGCAAGGCCGGGCAGACCGCCGCGAAGGTGGAGGCGGGCGAGGCCGCGACGGGGCTTCCCCGGGGGGTCGAGATGCTGGGGCTGCCCGAAGCGGTGGCTGGGCGCTTCCGCAAGTGGCTGGGCATCACCGAGGGGCGGGCGGACGACCGGCCCGAGGTTGTCTACTCGGAGAACCGCCTTCCCGAGACGCTGGACGCTGCCGAGGCCGCACTGTTGACGGCGGGAGTTCCGATCTACCAGAGCGCGGGGCGACTGGTGCAGCCGATCCGGCTGGACGCATCCGGGAACGACGACGGCGTCCTCCGCGAAGCCGGGGCGCTGCTGATCCGCGAACTGCGGCCGCACCGGCTGCGGGAGCTGATGATCGGAAGCGCGAACTTCGTGAAGATCGTGACGACGAAGCAGGGCACGGACACCGTGCCGACCGCGCCGCCCGTCTCCTTCGCCCACAGCTATGCCGCGCGCGAAGGCTTCTGGCGGCTCCCGGTGCTGCGGGGGGTGGTCGAGTGTCCGACGCTGCGACCGGACGGAACCGTGCTGGCCGACGATGGCTACGATGCGGCTTCCGGCCTTATCCTCGACACCGGCGGCGCGACCTTCGGCACCGTGCCGGAGAGTCCCTCTCGGGCCGATGCGGTAGCGGCGATGGGCCTCTTGAAGGAACTGCTCGAAGGCTTCCCGTTCGTTGACGTTCCGTCGCGGTCGGTGGCGCTCTCCGCGATGCTGACGGCGGTCTGCCGGAAGATGCTGCGCACCGCGCCCCTGCACGGTTTCACGGCCCCGACGATGGGCACCGGCAAGTCGCTGATCGCGGACGTGGTGGCGATCCTCGGCACGGGCCGGGACGCGCCCGTCATGTCGCAGGGCGCGACCGAGGAGGAGGACGAGAAGCGGCTGCTGTCGATCCTGATGCAGGGCGACCCCGTGGTGGTGATCGACAACGTGACCCGGCCCGTGACCGGCGACGCACTGTGTTCGATCCTGACCTCGGAGACGTGGCAGAACCGGAAGCTGGGCACCAACGACCAAATCCGCGTCCCGACGCAGACCCTGTTCATCGCCAACGGGAACAACCTCCAGTTCCGCGAGGACATGTCAACGCGCGCCATCATGTGCGCGATGGATGCGAAGATGGAACACCCCGAGAAGCGGACCTTCACGGTTGACCTTCGGACCGAGGTTCGGAGGCGGCGCGGCGAACTGGTAGCGGCGGCGCTGACGGTGCTGCGCGCCTTCATCTTTGCGGGCAGGCCGGGGGCGCGCGAACTTGAGCCCTTCGGACGGTTCGAGGACTGGTCGGCCCTCGTGCGCGCCGCACTGGTCTGGTGCGGCGAGCCCGACCCTTGCGCGACCCGGGCGAGCGTCTCGGTCGGTGACTCCGCCCGCGAGGAACTGGCGGGACTGATCGAGGCTTGGGAAGCCGCCTTCGGTGTCGGGCGCTACGTCAAGGCGGCGGAACTCATCCGGCGAAGTGACACGTTTCAGGGCAGCGGGGGGCCGGGGGCTGAGGAACTGGGCATCGCCCTCCGCGCCGCCTGCCCGCGCGGCGTGAACCCGCATTCGGTCGGCATCTACCTGAGCAAGAAGGTGGGCCGGATCGTGCGCGGGCGGCGGATCGTGCGGCGGGCCGACGACAAGGACGCTTCGACCTTCTGCCTTGAGGCGGTGCCGCCGTAGGGGGAGTTCGGGGTCTTGGGGGGTCTCTCCGGCCCGGAGAAAACAGCGCGGTTTTTCGAGCTGTCTATGCCGGTAAGCGCGGGTAGCCCGTTTACGGGGATTTACGCTTTACTCTTGGATTTCTCGCTCGTTTTCCGAGAGGGGGGAAGAAGACCCCGAAGACCCCCTAACCACATGTCCTTCTTGGGAAAAACGTGGGGGTTCTTACGGGTATAGACTCCCTCTAACTCCCCCAACTCCCCCCTGTGTGGTTCGGGGCTGGAAAACCATCGCAACACACGTTCTGCGCCGCAGCAAAAAGGAGATGGCAGATGGAAGCTGATGCCGTGACCCGGAACGGGGGTCTGTCGTTTGCCTCGTGGTTGCGCATCCTCGCTCCGGTCTACGCCCGGCTCTACCTGAGCCCACGGCGCAACCTGCGCCGCGCCCCGGACGGATACCACCCTCTCTGGGCAGCGATATTCGACCTTCGCGCCGCGATGCTCTACGATGACGGACGCGACAACGACATCTACCACTGGGAATGGATGGACGCCCCGGACACCATCTGGGAGCGGGCGGACGCCACGCTCGCGTCGTTCGGCATCCTCATGCCCCGCTGGACCTTCGATGCCATCTGGCAGCTCTACGAAGGGAGCGCTGCCGACCCAGACCCAGTTTGGGGACGCGCATACGACACTTGGGAGGCGGCGGGCGGCTGGCGCGGCGACGACGACCGGGCCACGATCCGGCTGATGGAAGCCGCGCGCGATGCCCTGCGCCACGGGCCGGAGGAAGCCACCCGCCGCCGCTACGGGTGCGATCCCGACGCGAACCCGAGGCGCTGACACCGCCACCCCGAAACCCCATCCCCGCCCGAGGGCGGCAGGCCCAACGTTTCTTGGGCCTTCGCCCGCCGGTCCTGCCCACACCGGAACCGTCCGTTTTCAGACTAGCCGGAGCCGCCCGTTCACGCTATGTTCCATCTCGGGGTGCAACCCTAGGTTGCGCGCCCGGCACACTGAGAAATGGAGAACCGACATGACCACCACCTACTCGTTCCACCGCGCCGCCGATCACAGCATCATCGACACCGCGACCCCGGTGAACCTCCAACTGGTCGCGCAGAACGTCGCCGCCGCGCTCGCCCGCGAGGGCACCGTGCGCGTCTACGTTCACAACGGGCGTGGCGTCGTGGCGGCGCTGCTGTGCCGGGGCGGCGCGGCGCACGACATCCTCCGCGAAGACTACATGGCCTTCGACGGCGCGGCCCGCTGGACCCGCGACCACTACGGGCTCGCCAACGACGAGGTGGCGGCATGACCGCCCGCCGCGCCGCGATCTACGCCCGGGTCAGCACCGGGGAGCAGACGCCGGAGAACCAGCTTCTCCGGCTCCGGGAGGTGGCCGCTCGGGCGGGCTGGACCGTCGCCCGCGAGTACGTCGAGACGGCCAGCGGCGCGACCTCGCGCCGCCCCGGGCTGGACGCGATGATTGCCGACGCCCAGCGCCGCCGCTTCGACGTGGTGATGGCTTGGGACGTGTCGCGCCTCGGGCGCTCGCTCCGCGACCTCGTGGACCTGTTCGAGACGCTGCGCACGGTCGGGTGCGACCTCTACCTTGAGCAGCAGGCGCTGGACACGTCCACCCCGGCAGGCCGGGCGCTGTTGCAGATGTCGGGCGTCTTCGCCGAGTTTGAGCGAGCGATGATCGTTGAGCGCACGAGGGCCGGGATGGCCCGGGCGCGGGCGAGCGGCAAGCGCATCGGAAGGCCCCCGGCCTCCGACACGCTGGTCCAGTCCATCCGCGCCCTGCGCGCCCGGGGCGTGGGCATGGACCGCATCGCCAAGGAACTGCGCATCGGGAAGTCGCTGAGCTTCCGGGTGTGCCAGCAGTGGGACGCCGAGCAGAAGGAGCTTGAGGCAACATGACCGACGACACCGACGACGAACTGCCCGCGCGCCTCGTGGCGCCCGGCCCGGGCGGGCAGGGGCGCACGTACTGGGAGATCACCCCCCGGGGGCTGGCGATCATCGAAGAACTGGTGGGCCGGGGCTGCCACCTCGCCACCGTCGCCCGCGTCCTCGGGATGCACGGGACGACGCTCCGCGAGGTGCGGCGGCGCGACCCCGCCGTGGAGGAGGCTTACCAGAGGGGCCTCGCCCGCGAGCACGATGTGCTGGTGGGCAACCTGCGCCGGGTCGCGGACGAGGGGAACGTGGTCGCCAACCTGTTCCTCCTCAAGGCTCGGCACGGCTACCGCGAGGGCGAAGCTCCCGAGCTCAACGTCAGCGTCAAGACCGGGGGCGTCGTCCTCCTGCCGCCCAAGATGACGATGGACGAGTTCCTGTCGGAGCGCCGCGCGGCGGGCGGCAGCATCCCCGGCCAGCCGGAACCGGACGTGCTGGAACACGTCCCGCTGGACCCCGAGGCGCGGCGGGGCGACTGACGTGCGGGCGGTGGCGGAGACCCGCGAGGAAGCCTACGCGAACGCGGCGGGGCTCCTCTCCCGGATGGGCTACGACGCCTACGTCCGCGAGGGCTGGACTCCTCCGGGCCTGTCCCGGCCCGTGACCGCGCTCGTGACCTGCGCCCCGGCTGTCGTGGTCGGTATGGCCCTCGGCATGACGGCGGAGGACCCGGAGGCACACCTGCCCGAGCGCTCGGCCAAGGCCGCGCGCCCTGCGCCGAACAAAGCCGGAGACCCGCTCTGGGGCTGGTTCTGACAGGCCAGTTCTCAACGCTGTGTGGTATCTTGATACCACCAGCATCGGCTATCCTGTCGCTCAGGTCAACATGCCGCCCAACGGATGGGCGCGGACGAGAGCAAGGCGCTCCGGCACGGCGGCAAACTCAAGACAGGAGCCCCCGATGCCCGAACCCGCGCAGTCCCCCGGAACCGAGCTGCCCGCTCTCACCGCCCCGCCCATGGCGCGGGGCGAGGTCATCAGCCTCGCGGAAGCCGTCGCCCGCCGCGCCGAGAAGTTCGGCAAGACGCTCGACACCCTCGCCAGCGGCATCGCCGCCCGGGGCCGCGAGGCAGCCGAGAGCCTCGCCCGGGCCGACTTTCCGCCCGAGGCGCAGGCCGAGGCCGGGCGCAAGGCGGAGGCCAAGGCCCGGGCCGAAGTTCTCCCTAACAGCTCCGACACCCGCTGGGCGATGCTCCGTGAGTTGCAGGCGGCGGCTGACTCCCTCTCCACGACCGCCCTGCTGTTCGCCACGCCGCAGGCGGTGCTCGCTCGCGCCGGGCTCGGGACGCCGGAACGCACCAACTACCTCGCGCAGCTTGAGGGCTCGGGCGTGGTCCAGCTCCGCAACATGGCGGCGTTCGCCGTCGCCACCAAGAACGCCCCCCTCGGGGCCGCGCTGCTGACGATCATCGACCGGATGCCCGCCCGCGACCGCCCCTTCTCTGCTCAGGAGCTGGCGCAGCGCCTCGTGGGCGAGGAGGCGGCGGAAGTGACGCGCACCATCGAGCGCGTTCGGGCGACGGTCCAGCGCGCAATCGTCGCCAACCGTGACTTCGAACGCGGGCGCGCCTCCGCGCTCGACAAGGTCAAAGTAGCCCTCAACTCAAAGGAGACCAACTGACATGCCCCTCTACCTCGTCACCCGCCCCCGGGGCGCTGAACACCTCAAGAACCCCTCGGGCACCCACGCCGCCCTCGTGGACGCGGCCAGCGCCCCGGCGGCGATCACCGCCGCCAACGCCCTCGTGCCGCACATGAACGCGCCCTTCGACGGCTTCGACACCACGCAGGTCGCGGCCACGGCGGCGGGCGGCTTCGCGCCGTGCGTGTTCCAGGGCGATGCCCTCGGGGCCACCTACACCGGCCCGGGGCGCGGCGCATGACGCCCGAGCGCCTCACCGAGGCCTACGTGCGGCTGTTCCCGTCGCGGCTGCGCAAGGCGCACCTCGCGCTGGTGGCCTACGCGGAGGAGGCGAGCCCGGACGGCTGGCCCACGCCCGCCATGGTCGCGCAGTTCGCCCGGCTCTACCGCGTCCCCCGTGCCCGGCTCGGGGGGCTCGTTGGGCTCCTCTGCCGCCGCTACCCGGGGACCACCCGCGATGCGTGGGTGGACGCGATCCGCGACCCGGAGCGGGCCACGCCCCACCTGATCCGCCAGCACGACCGCGCCGTGCAGGTCGCGCTGGGCTGGTGCCTGTTCAGCCGCGACCTCTGGCTGCCCCGCCCGGTCATGCACTGACCCCGGAACCGACCGGATGCCGGGTGGCGGCACCGCCCCGCCGACGATCAATGAAAACAGGGCCGCGCAGGCGTCACCCGCGCGGCCCCTTTGCGGGTGGGTCAGCACCCGTCGAAGTTGATGGTCAGCGAGAGCCCCAGATGGTTGGTCGGAATGTCCAAGGTCACGAAGGGCAGCGAGTGGTTGGCGGCCCACGTCAAGACCTTAGCCGCGTGGTGAATCTTCTCCGCCACATCGTCGCTCAGCAGCGCGCGCTCCCTCGGGACGATGTAGGGGGGGTGAACCACCACGCGTTTCCGACCCCGGCGCTCCTCCAGCCGAGCCCAGCCGGTCCCCCTGAGCAGCCGCCGTGCCGCCGCCAGCGTCTCCGCCGCGCCGACGATCTCAGCGAGCGACGGCGCTTTCTCCGGCAGGAGGTCTTCCGATTTCTGTTCAACATTCATCGTCATCTCCAATCATTGATTGAAGCACCGCCCGGCACCGCGCCGGGCGGCGCGGGGTTTCAGCCGAGGCATTCCGTGATGATCACCCGGTTGTCCGGCAACCATTCTACCGTGATCACGTCCGGGTAGGCCGCAGCCAGCTTCTCAAGGGACTCCCGCCGATGTTCGCCCTTGGGCAGTGAGCGCCAGTGCTCAAGCTCGGCAAGAGCCGCGCTGACTCGTTCGTCCCATTCCGATGATTTTGCCAACTTCCATTCTCCTTTTCCATCCGGCCCCGCTGGCCGGTGGTTGGAGAAGTCTCACGCCGCGCGCCCGCAGTCAGTCGCGTCAATCGGGCGCTGATTGGGCGGGGATTGGTGCGACAGGCCCAAGGAAGTCAGCCAGCGTTGCCCGCAGCGCCTCGGCATCGCGGGCCTCACACTCCCAGATCACGAGGACCCGCCAGCCGTCCGCCTCAAGGCGGGCGCGCACCTCGGCATCCCGCTCCACGTTCCGGCGCAGCTTCGCATCCCAGTAGCCGCCGTTGGACTTCGGGTTGTGACCGTCCCGGCAGTCGTGCTGGTGCCAGAAGCACCCGTGGACGAAGATGACGGCGCGGCGCGGCCCGAACACGAGGTCCGGCTTGCCGGGCAGGTCGCGGCGGTGCAGGCGGTATCGGTAGCCCATGCCGTGGGCTAGGCGGCGCACCGCCATCTCGGGCTTCATGTCGCGGCTGCGGATTTGCCGCATGTTTGCGCTGCGGCGCTCCGGGCTGATCTTGTCGGCCACTACACCCGCCAGCCCGCCGCGCGGGCGGTCTGCCGCTCCCCTTCGTCCGCCGGGGTGTGGGCCACGAAGTCGCCCATCGGAAGCCCGAGTGCGCGGATCAGGGGGCCGTCATACTTCCCCGACAGCAACAGGATGCCCTCCGCCGCGAGGAGGTCGCGCGTCCCGCGCCCGCCGTCAGCGCGGATGCGGCGCATGAAGTCCTTCTGCCGGGCTACGCCCTCAACCGTCTCGCGGGTGATGGGCACGTCCTGCACCTCCCGGAACAGAGCCATGACGCGCTCGTTGCCGGTTCGGCCCGAGACGATCCTCTGGACAGACGCCGCCGGGATCGTGCGCCAGAAGTTCGGCGGGTATGGGCGGTCAGCGAAGATCCAGCGGATGTGGGCGAAACCGGCGGCTGAAATGCTCCGCTTGGCGTCACGGTTGGCTCCGGCAGTCAGGTATTCGGGCCGGGCGACGATCAGCCCGAGGTAGCAGCGCGCCCGGTCCTCATCGGCGGCCACGAGGATGCAGGGGTGGTCTGTCGCCTCCCCCGGGATCATCCAGTTGTTGCCCATCGTGTGCTTGATGTCGGTGTCATGTCCGGCCACCACCGCGTCCAGCCGCCCGCGCGGCAGCGACAGGAGAGCCCGGAGCATGATCTCGACGCGGGTGCCGATGTAGGTCTTCTCGGTCTTCTCCAACTCGTCGTAGGACCGCCGCCCGGTGCGCGGCGTCTGTATCACATCGTCAACGACCTCGCGCAGAAGGGCCGGGACTTCCTGGGCGAGCTTCCCCCGCCCCCCGGCCCGCTGGTCGAGTTCGGCAAGGATGGCCGACGACACGGCGAAGTCGGGGTGGCCCGGGGCGACGAGGCTTGCTGGAAGGTTGGCGCGCAATAGGTCTGATTCTCCACCGAAATTGGTGGAGATTGTTGCACAGCCCGCGCGGGTGGTCGAGCTTAGGCGCGCACGGCGAAGATGCGCCGGGCCGTCAGAGCCGCGCGCACGTTCTCGCCTACGGCCCTTGCGACCGGCGGTGGGAAGGCGTTGCCAACCTGCCGGTAGGCAGCCGTCTTGCGGCCCGTGAACCGCCAGTCATCGGGGAAGCCCTGAATGCGTGCGACCATCGGGACCGTGAGGCGCGGCATCCCCACGAAGTCCGCCGCCGGAGGCTCGTCGGCAACGGTCTTGCCGTTGACCCCGAGCGAGGCCCACGCGGCCCGAGCCCGAGTAGGTCCGAGGTCGGGGCCGCCATGCTTCTTCGACCCGCCCACGATGGTCGGGGCGATCTCGTCGGCTCGCTTGGCCCATGCATCGGCCCCAGGCCAGCCCCCGGCGGCCATCTGGTCCCGGAGGACCGCGCCGACCGTGGGCGGGTTGTGCGGCTGCGGCGTGGGCCAGTCGAAGTGTTCGGTGGAAGAGTTTTCAATGGCCACGATCACGACCCGGGGCCGGAGCTGCGGCACCCCGTAGTCCGAGGCGTTCAGAAGCCGCCACTCGGTCTTGTATCCGAGCTTCTCAAGCTGGCGCTTCAAGTCCTCCCGGTAGTCTTGGAAAACCGCGTCAAGGAAGCCCCTGACGTTCTCGATCATGACTGCCCGGGGCTTCGTCGCGGCGACGATCTCGATTGCGTCCGGGAACAGGTTGCGCTCGTCAGCAGCGCCGAGCTGCTTTCCCGCGACCGAGAACGGCGGGCAGGGTAGACCCCCGGCCAGAAGGTCAATTCCGGCGAACGATGCGGAGCGCTCTTTGAAGATGCGCAGGTCATCTTCGATCACGTTCCAGTTGGGCCGGTTCGCCCGGAGTGTGGTGCAGCAGTGCGGGTCAATCTCGACAAGGGCGGTGTGCTCGAAGCCCGCCTGCTCCAGTCCAACCGCCTGACCGCCCGCGCCCGCGCAAAGCTCCACCGAGGTCAACATGTAGCGCTCTCCCCTTCGATCCTGCCAACTCGTTGTGTATTGCGGCGAGCCGCCGCTGTCACCAACGAAAGCAATGTTCTCATATTGTTCTAAACGATCCGTTGACGGCTGGCAACGTCTGAGTCGGGCCATCTCGCCCTTGGGGTAACGCAGGGTTACAGGTTCGCCGGAGGCGAGCGGTCCACCTAACCACTTGATTTTCTGGGGGAGGATGGTGCTGTGAGAGAGGATTGAACTCTCGACCTCTCCCTTACCAAGGGAGTGCTCTACCACTGAGCTACCACAGCCGCCTTCTTCCGAAACGTTACCCCGGGCGTTACCCCGAAGTCGGCAGGGTTCGGAAAACCCCCACCTTATTAGCCACTTCCGTCTCCAGCGCTGCCCCTTACCAAGGGAGTGCTCTACCACTGAGCTACGGCAGCCTGCGGCCCCTCATGTGAGGCGGGGGCAAGGACAGAAGGCGGCTCGTATAGCCCAAGGCGGCGCCGGGGGAAAGCCCTTCGCGCCAGAGCCTGAATGTGCCGGGATCGCAGCGCGACGCCTATGTCCGAATTCACTAGTGGTCCGATTCGGACATTTGCATCTCGATGCAGCGAGCCGTTGAGCAAATGTCGGGATCAAAGGAACACGAGCAACGATATGATTCGAGGGGAGGCTTTTGAATTTGACATTTGATACTGGGGCCGCCGCGAGCGGGGATCAAATGTCAAATTCGCTCCACTAGCGTCAGGCCTGTCGCATGATGGAGACAGCGCCGCGCCTCCGGGTGTGTTAACTTTAAGAAAGGATGGAGCGAGGGAACCAGAAGGGGCGCCTCCATGTCGGACTGGGATGAAGAAAAGCCCGTCTACGTGATGCAGAAGCGGCACGGGTTTGGCGTGCTCGACGCACTCAACGATTCCTTCGTGATGCGCTTGTTGCGCTTTCTGGGGCCGCTCGCAATCGTCGGGGGCATTTGGGTCTATTTGCAGGACATGAGCGATCGCCGCGCCGCGCGTGACGCCGATGCGTGGCAGGTCTTGACGACCAAGGCGCCTGGCAATTCCGGCAAGATCCAGGCTCTGGAATATCTCAACAGCGACACGACGCTGAAAATTCCCAATCCCCGCCGCATGCAGCTGATGGATGGCTGGATGCTCCCCCTTGGCCCGGAGCCCGCTGAAGGCGACGGCGATCCGCCTCCTGACTGGGTGGTGATCGGCGATTATGGCCTTTGGAAGACATCGACGCCCCTTGTCGGCATCGATTTGTCGGGCGAACAAGGCAAGGACGGGCGGTGGGTGAAGCGCACCTATCTGGCGGGCGTCAATCTCATGGCCGCGAACCTGCGCGGCGCGAATGTCTCGGGGGCCCTGTTGATGCGGGCCAATCTCAGGGGCGCGATGCTGAGCACCGCCAATTTCTCGGGCGCGATCATGGTGGGCGCTGACCTCTCGGGCGCGAATCTTTCGAGCGCCGACCTCTCCGGCGCCGTACTGAGACGCGTGGACTTCGAGGGAGCCGATCTCCTGCGCGCCAACCTGTCGGGCGCGGTTATTGGCGAGACGGACCTTTCAACCGCACGGAATGTCACCCAGGAACAGATCGATGATGCCTGCGTGGATGAGCTGACTAAGCTTCCCGATGGCCTGAAGCGGCCAAAACCCTGCAAGCGCGATTGGCTGGGTCGCATCGCGCGCGATGAGGCGGGCGACCCTCGGCGCGAGCGATGAATTGGCGGGCGATTTGACAAGCATCAGAGGCGCCGGGCAAAAAGGGAACGGCGTTAAGTAACCCATTCTTTGATCGGCATATGACCAAGGAAGGCCCGAACGTGCCATTGCCGAACACCCAAAGGCCCGACCCGCGCGAGGAACGGCTGGCCAAGGCCCTGCGCGCCAATCTGCGCCGCCGCAAGGCGCAAGACCGGGCGCGAGCCGAAACGTCGCAGGAAAGCGAAGAGGAAACCAAATAGCGCGCGCCAACGTCTCCACCGGCTCAGCGCCGCATCGAAGCACACGCTGTGAAGGGGTCGGCCCCCAAAAGAGCCTGCGCGCTCAAGGCTCACGATCGGATCGATAGCGGCCGGGTGGTACTATCAGGTCATGAGCGTTCATCAACGGCGGTCACGTGACCTGCCCCTCGCGCAATACGGCGACACGGGGCGGTTTCCGCAGCAGATCAAGATAGGCAAACCACAAGCTCAGCAACAGCGGGACTGTGCCAACGAAGATGAACACGAGGTCGCCGGGGGTTCGCATCCACTCCAGCAGCTTGGGCAGTTCGCTTCCCGTATGTGCGATGGAGCGTGCATGCCTGTAGCCGTTCGCGATCACGTCCCACACTTGCAGCAATCCGTTGGGCAGGAGACTAAGGCCAACCATCATCGCAAGGCCGATATTGAGCCCCCAGAACGAGACCTTTAAATACGGCTCCACGCGAGACCAGCTGACATCGCTCGTCACTTCCCGCAGAACATAAGCCATCAGCCCCACGGCCAGCATGCCGAAAACGCCAACGAACGCGGCATGGCCATGGTTCACGGTAAGCGTCGTGCCGACTTCGTAGTAGCTGACGATAGGCATGTTGATGAGGAAGCCGAACACGCCCGCGCCTATGAAATTCCAGAAGCCGACGGCCATGAGAAAAAAGAATGTCCACCGGTGTCGGAATCCCGAGGCGCCGACATCGCCCCGCGTCACTTTGTAAAAATCCCAGGCGTCGAGCGTCAAAAGGGTGAGCGGCACCACTTCCAGCGCGGAGAAGGTTGCGCCAAGGGCCATGGCGAGCGGCGTTTGCCCCGTGAAATACCAGTGATGCGCTGTGCCGATCAGCCCCCCGACGAAGTAGAGTATGGCATCGAGATAGATGACGCGCAGAGCTGTAATGCGCCGCACGATGCCGAGCTGAAAGAAGATCAGCGCCACGATCACCGTGATGAAGAATTCGAAAAATCCTTCAACCCACAAATGAATGATCCAGAAGCGCCAAACGTCCACGATGGTGAAATGCGTTTTCGGACCGAAGAAGAACGCCGGCAAATAGAAAAAGGGAATGGCAAACGCCGCAATCAGGAAGAACGTTACAAATGGCTTCAACGTCGGATTGTCCCATATAGGCAAGACCGCGCGGAGCACGAGCCAGAACCAGAACAGCATGCCCGCGACGAGCAGCACCTGCCAGAAGCGGCCGATCTCAAGATATTCCCAACCCTGATTTCCGAACCAGAACCAGACATCGCCCAGGAGATTCTTGATTCCCGCCCACTGGCCAAGGAGGCTGCCGACAACGACAAGGACGAGGGCGCCGAACAGGATATTGATCAATGTCTGCTGCCATTTCGGGTCCTTGCCGGCGAGCGCCGCCGCTACGTACAAGGCGCCGCCCATGTAGGAAGTGGCAACCCAGAAGATTGCAAGCTGCAGGTGCCAGCCGCGCAGCAAATTGCTTGGGAAAATGACGGAGAGGTCGAAACCATAGAAATCGCCGGGCTCAGCGCGATAATGTGCGAGTGCGCCGCCGACCAAGGCTTGCGTCAGAAAAAGGGCTGCGGCCACAACCATGAACTTGAGCAATGCGGTCTGGGCAGGGGTGACCTGCGCCGTTTGGACTTTCCGGCCCCCGTGCGTCTCACCGCCATGCCACCCGAGATAATCGAACTTGCCGAAAGCGAGCAGGACGATCCCGATGCCACCGAGCAGAAAGAGTAGGCTCACGGCGCTCCACAGCACGGTATCCCCGGTGGGGTGATTGCCCACGAGCGGATCGTAGGGAAAATTGTTCGTATAGGAATGGGTTGTGCCCGGACGCTGGACCGCCGATGCCCAAGCCGTCCACACGAAGAACGCCGTAAGCTGGCGCAGTTCATCCGCGTTCCTTACCGCCTCGCGTGCGAGGCCGCCATTGGTCGCGGGCTCCTTGAAGTAATCGGTCCAATAGCGGACGGCATCCGCGAAGGCTTCTTTGCCACCCTCAGGCAGAGGGAGTGTGCCACTGGCGGGATCAAAGGTGTTGGTTTTGAAAAGTGCCGCAACTTCGCCCTCGACGGTGCCTTTTTGCAGCCTGTCCAAGTCGGTGTAAGCGACCCCGAACCGCTCGCGCGCTATCCTGCCAGCAAAGAAGAGGCCGAGATTGTGCAGGGTCTGCGCCGAGAAATCGGGACCAAGCATCCCGCCATGGCCCCAAATGGTCCCATTGTTCATGAGGCCGTATTTGAGGAATACCGCCTGACCGTCGGAAATGTCGTCGGCCGTGAAAACGACTTCGCCATCTGGCGCGATCGCCCGGGTGGGAATGGGGGGCGCGTTATTGTAGACCGTGACCGATAAAAGGATGAGACCGGTGAAACCCAGCACCATGACGAGGGCAACGGCGCGCGGCCACCACGGGGACAAGGATTCCATTTCATCAAGGCGTGCATCGGTCTGATGCGACATGGCTCACGTCCCTTGGATTGAGGGATTCCAGCACAAACGCTGACAAAGTGAGGCGTCGGCACGCAAAGGGTGTTCCATCACAAGAATCACCCAGTGAAAATGTACACCCAGCGTTGAACCTGGTCTATGCGCTCAACGTCTGAACCTTGTTTGCGTGTTAACCACATTGGGAAAAGTAGGGGCCGGGAAGCGACGTCACCTTGGGATCACCTAGCGATCGACAAAGTTCCCCCAACCCGCGCGAGGAACGGCTGGCCAAGGCCCTGCGCGCCAATTTGCGCCGCCGCAAGGCGCAAGACCGGGCACGGGCGGGCGCGGCCGGCGAAGCGGAAAGCCCTGATTCAAAAGGGACTTGATCCTCGCGCCGCAATGCCACCGCAAATCCGTCAAAGCAAAGCCTGAGCATGCGGTCATCTTCCATTGTCACTGGCCCGATCCTTGCGCTACACGCAAGGGACGGGCGGGCGAGTGGATGAGCGACGGCACAGGGCCGCCACACCAGTTCCGGGGAGTCACAGAGAAGCGTATGGACCGTATCCTCATCCGGGGAGGCAACCGCCTCAACGGCGAAATTCCGATCAGCGGCGCGAAGAACGCGGGCCTCCCCCTTATGGTGGCGAGCCTCCTGAGTGACGAGCCGCTCATTCTCGACTATATCCCCCACCTCGCCGACATTTCCCAGTTGGCCGAGATCCTGGGCGTCCTGGGCGTGCGCATCGCGCTGGACGGCAATGGCGGGGCAGAGGCGGCATCGGGCCGCACGCTCATCCTCACCGCGCGTGAAATCGCCGACACGACCGCGCCTTACGACTTGGTGCGCAAGATGCGGGCGAGCTTTTTCGTCCTCGGCCCGCTGCTGGCGCGCTCAGGCAAGGCCAAGGTCTCGCTGCCGGGCGGCTGCGCCATCGGCCCGCGGCCGGTGGACTTCCACATCAAGGGCCTGGAGGCCCTGGGCGCGACGATCCATCTTGAGGAAGGCTATGTGATCGCGCAGGCCAATGACGGCCTCACCGGCGGGCACTATCGCTTCCCGCACGTATCTGTGGGCGCAACTGAAAATGTGATGATGGCAGCCTCGCTCGCCAAGGGTGAGACGCTGCTGGAGAATTGCGCCATCGAGCCCGAGGTCACCGACCTTGCCCACTGCCTCATTGCCATGGGGGCGAAGATCGAGGGCCTCGGGACCCGCACGTTGCGCATTGAGGGTCAGCCTCGCCTGCATGGCGCGCGGCACAGCGTGCTTCCCGACCGCATCGAGACGGGCACCTATGCGATGACGGTCGCGGCCGTCGGCGGCGAAGTGGAGCTTGTGGGCGCGCGCAAGGAACTCATCAACGCGGTGATCCCCATTCTTGAATCGATGGGGGTCCACATCACAGAGACCAATCGCGGCGTCCATGTCTCGCGCAACGGCGCGCATTTGGAGCCTGTCGATGTGACAACGGATCCCTATCCCGGTTTCCCGACAGACCTCCAGGCGCAGCTCATGGCGCTTGTCTGCCAGGCCAAGGGTGTTTCGCATATCACCGAGACGATTTTCGAGAATCGCTTCATGCATGTGCCGGAGCTGGCGCGCATGGGCGCCGACATTCGCGTTGAGGGTCAGACGGCCATCGTGACGGGCGTGGAGCGCCTGAAGGGCGCGCCGGTGATGGCGACGGATTTGCGGGCGAGTGTCGGTCTTGTCCTTGCCGGGCTTGCCGCCGAGGGTGAGACGATCGTCAATCGCGTCTATCATCTCGACCGCGGCTTTGAGCGCCTGGAGGAAAAGCTCGGCCGCTGTGGCGCAAGCATTGAGCGCGTAAAGGTATAGCGGAAAGAGGCGGATGTCTGAACGGGCCAAGCTGCGCGCGGAGGATGCGGAAGATCTGGCGGTCATCTCCGCCTATCTCCAGGACGCGGTGCTGAAGGTCGGCGATCTGGCTTATCTGCCGCATCAGCGCCGCTTCGCCTTTGTCTGCAACCGCTTCAAATGGGAAGAGCTACCCGCTGCGGATGCGCGTGGCATTTACCATCGTGCGCGCGCCGGCGTTCACTTCGACGGCGTCCTCAAGGTGCAGTCGAGCGCCATTCGCCGCGATGCGCGCGACGCGGTGCTCGATCTTCTCTCCATCGGCTTTGACGCAAAGGAGGAGGGGGCAGGCACCATCACCCTGACGTTTGCGGGAGGGGCCGCGATCCGGATTGAAGCTGAATGCATCGACGTCGTGCTTGAGGACATTGGCGAGCCCTGGGGCACCCGCGTGAAGCCCGGGCACGATCCGGATTGATAAAGTGCCCCCTTTTCCGTAAGGCCTTTAGGGTGAAATGCGCGGATCGCGCGCTATGTTCGAGGTGAGATGCCCATTCGCCTTTCCACTACCGCACCTGATTTCGAGGACCGCTTCGCCGCGCTTCTCGCGATGAAGCGCGAGGTGTCGCAGGACGTGGACAAGGTGGTGCGGGGCATCCTGGCCGATGTGCAGGCCCGGGGCGATGAGGCGCTCATCGAATACACGAACCGCTTCGATGGGACCGACCTCACGGCTGAGACGATGCGGGTCAGCGAGGATGAGGTTGAACGGGCATCGCGCGCGCTTCCCGTCGAAACGAAGGCTGCCCTTGAATTAGCCGCCGCGCGTATCGCCGCCTATCACGAACGCCAGCGCCCCGGCGATGAACGCTTCACCGACAAGGCGGGCGCCGAGCTGGGCTGGCGCTGGACGCCCGTTGCCGCTGCGGGACTTTATGTGCCGGGCGGCAAGGCGGCCTATCCCAGTTCCGTGCTCATGAATGCGGTCGCGGCAAAGGTCGCCGGCGTACCACGCATCGCGATGGTGGTCCCCGCACCAGAGGGCGTTATGAACGCCGCCGTCCTTGCTGCAGCCAAGCTCGCCGGTGTGACGGAGATTTACCGTGTGGGCGGCGCGCAGGCGGTCGCCGCGCTCGCTTTTGGCACGAAGACGATCGCGCCGGTGGACAAGATCGTTGGCCCCGGCAATGCCTATGTCGCGGCCGCAAAGCGCCTCGTTTACGGCCATGTCGGCATCGATTCGATCGCGGGACCCTCAGAGATCCTCGTGATCGCGGACAAGGGGAACGATCCTGCCTGGATCGCGGCCGATCTCCTGAGCCAGGCGGAGCACGACGAAACCGCGCAGAGCATCCTCATCACGGACGACGCGGCCTTTGCGCAGCGTGTCGAGACCGCCATCGAAACGGCACTGAGGACGGCTCCGCGCGCAGCCATCGCGGCGGCAAGCTGGCGCGATTTCGGCGCGGTCATTCTCGTGCGTGCGCTCGCTGAGGCGCCACGCCTCGCCGATGCCATCGCCGCTGAACATGTGGAGATTGCAGTGGACGAGCCGGAGGCGCTGGCCGCGAGCATCCGCAATGCCGGGGCACTCTTCTTGGGCCGCCACACGCCAGAGGCCATCGGCGACTATGTGGCGGGACCAAATCATGTCCTCCCCACGGCAAGGAGCGCGCGTTTTTCTTCCGGCCTCTCGGTGCTCGATTTTCTGAAGCGCACCTCGATCCTCAAATGCACGCCGGAGGCGCTGGCCGAACTCGGCCCCGCCGCCATCGCGCTGGCAAGGGCCGAGGGCCTTGAGGCCCATGCCCTTTCCGTCTCGATCCGATTGAACAGGCGTTAGGCGATGGCACCGGCAAATCCCGCTTCGCCCTACCGCATTGTCGAAGTGGCGATTGACGAGAACTCGATAGCCGCGCTCAACCCCGACATCGAGCATGAACGGCGCGTCGCCGTCTTCGACCTCATAGAGGAGAACAGCTTCAGGCCGGTCAATTCCGATGGCGGGCCTTATGTTCTGCGCCTGGCACTGGAGGAGGGCCGGCTCGTCTTCGACATCATGACCGAGGCGCGGGAGCCACACGGCAAGATCATCCTCTCCCTGACGCCCTTTCGGCGGGTGATCAAGGACTACTTCCTCATCTGCGAGAGCTATTTCCACGCCATCAAGACGGCAACGCCCTCGCAGATCGAGGCGATCGACATGGGGCGCCGCGGCCTGCACAACGAGGGCTCGCAGATCTTGAAGGAACGGCTCGACGGCAAGGTCGAGATCGATTTCGACACCGCGCGGCGGCTGTTCACGTTGATCTGTTCGCTGCACTTCAAGGGGTAGGCGTGAGCCCATGCGCGGACCCCACGGCGAGGATTTGCCCGACGCGGTTCTTTTTGCCTGCACGATGAACGCGATCCGCTCGCCCATGGCGGCGGCCTTGATGCGCCACCTGTTCGGCAAGTTCGTCTTTGTGGACTCGGTTGGCGTCAAGGTGGGAGAGACCGACCCTCTCGCCGCTGAAGCCATGGCCGAGATCGGGCTTGACCTCGACGGTCATGCCCCCAAGAGCTTTGAAGAGCTGCAGGATACCTCCTTCGACCTCATCATTTCGCTCTCGCCCGAAGCCCAGCACAAGGCCGTGGACATGACCCGCACCATGGCGGCGGAGGTGGAATATTGGCCAACTCTTGATCCCTCGATGGTCGAAGGATCAAGGGAACAGCGCCTGGATGCCTATCGCCTTGTCCGCGATCAGCTTTTGGCCCGCCTAAAAGCGCGTTTCGCGCACCCCTTCGAAGGATAGGCCGCCAGCCCGTGCTTGCATTTTGCGCACGGAAGCGCATTCTCCCGGCCGCGTAAAGCAACCCCCCGAAATTGGTGAGGAATGGCGAAGGAAGAACTTTTGGAATTTCCCGGAACGGTGTTGGAGCTGCTGCCCAACGCAACCTTCCGCGTGAAGCTGGAGAATGAACACATCGTGATTGCCCATACCGCCGGCAAGATGCGCAAGAACCGCATCCGCGTACTGGCGGGCGACAAGGTCCTTGTCGAAATGACGCCCTATGACCTCACCAAGGGCCGCATCACCTATCGGTTCAAATAGCATTCCGAGCGCCCGCCCCCGGCTGATCTTGGCGAGCGCCAGCCCGCGCCGCGCCGAGCTGTTGCGCCGGGCCGGCATCGAGCCGGACCTCATTCTCCCCGCCGATATCGATGAAACGCCCCGCAAGGGCGAGTTGCCGCGCAACTATGCGTGCCGCATGGCGCGTGAAAAGGCGATAAAGGCGGCCGCGCTGTTGGAGGATCGCGATCCTCACCCGCCATGGATCGTCCTTGCCGCTGACACGGTGGTCTCCTGTGGCCGGCGCATCCTTCCCAAGGCCGACACAGCTGAGGATGTGCGCGAATGCCTGCGCCTTCTCTCCGGCCGGCGCCATCAGGTGATGACAGCGGTTGCGGCCTTGACCGATCAGTCTATCCTGCGTGAGCGATTGGTACGCACCCGCGTTGCCATGAAGCGCTTCACGGAAACGGAAATCGCCGCCTATTGCGACACCCGCGAAGGGGAGGGGAAGGCCGGAGGCTACGCCATTCAGGGCCGTGCCGCCGCCCTTGCGGTCTCGATGTCGGGCTCCTATACGAATGTCGTTGGCCTGCCTTTGGCCGAGACGATTGCACTTTTGCGAGGACTGCACTTCCCCTACGTCGGTTGATGTGCTGATCTAGACACCAAGAGACATTCTTTGGATCCGGCGGGCGCATGGCGCACGATGTGCTGATCAATGTCGGCGCGGCGGAAACCCGCGTCGCCGTTATCGCCGATGGTTTGCTTCAGGAGTTCTACCTGGAGCGCACGATATCCCCGCACGAAGCGGCGGTGACGCGTGGCCGCGGCGGACACTCTCTCCTTGGGAACATCATCCTCGGCCGCGTTCAGCGCGTGCTGCCGGGCATGCAGGCGGCTTTCGTCGAAATCGGGCTCGCCAAGGCGGGTTTCTTGGGGGCGAAAGAGGCGCGTTGCCTCGCCGACCTGATCGGCTTTGAGGAATTGCCGCTGCCCTGCATCACGGCCTGCGTGCGCGAGGGCCAGGCCGTGCTGGTCCAGGTTGTGAAGGACCCGATCGGCGATAAGGGTGCGCGCCTCTCCGCCAACGTGACGCTGCCCGGCCGTCTGCTCGTCTTCGTGCCACATCAGCACGGCATTGCCATGTCGCGCAGGATCGAGGAAGGGCCGGAGCGCGAGCGCCTGGCCGCCATCATGGAACGCGTCGTTGCGAGGCTGGACAAGGAGGGGGTGAGGGGCGCGGGCTTCATTGTGCGCACCGCCGCCTTGGGCCGCAGCGAGGAAGAGCTGGTTGAGGACGCCCTCGCCCTGGCCGGACAATGGCTCAAGGTGGAGACGGGCAGGGCAAGATCAACGCCGCCGGCAACGCTTTACTTTGACTTGGGTCCGATCAACCGCGTCTTGCGCGACATTGTCGATGCCGAGACACTCCGGGTGCGGATCGATTGTGCGGCCGCGGCGGCCGAAGCGCGGGCCTACGCCGCGCGTGTCATGCCTGAACTGCAGGACCGGATTGAGACGGCAAGTCCAACCCTTTTTGATGAGCATGGCATCGATGCGCAGCTGGAACAGCTCCTGCGCGCGCGCGTGCCCTTGAAATGCGGCGGCTGGATCACGATCGAAACGACCGAGGCCCTGACGGCGATCGATGTCAATTCGGGCAGCCTTACCGACACGACGGGCCTTGAAGAGACGAGCGTGCGCACCAATCTGGACGCGGCTGCCGAGATCGGGCGCCAGCTTCGCCTGCGCGCCATCGGCGGCCTCGTCGTGATCGACTTCATTCACTTGGCCGATCCTGTGAATATCGCCAATGTCTTGCAGACCCTGGCGATGAGCCTTGGCAGCGACCGCGTGCCGACCCAGATTTCTCCCATGAGCGAATTTGGCCTCGTCGCCCTGACGCGCAAGCGCGTGCGTGAGCCCTTGATGAAATTCCTGACCGAGCCGGCAGAGCCGCCGGTGATCGGCGGCCGCATCAAGACGCCGGAGACGGTGGCGAACGAGGTTCTGCGCCGCCTTGAACAGGAGGCGAGGGCCCGGCCCGGCCGCAATCTCATCGCCCATGCGGCGCCCGAAGTGATCGCCTGGATCAAGGACGCCGAAGAGGATGTCAGGAAGGCGCTTGCCCGCCGCGGGGTCGCCCGTTTCGGGCTCGAGGCGCAAGCCGCCTGGCCCCGCACGCGTTTTGAGGTGGCCGCCCAATGAGCGCACGCTGCCCCATTTGCGGCCGGCCGGCCGAGCCGCGTGAAAGGCCGTTTTGCTCGCGCCGCTGCCGCGATGTGGACCTGGGCCGCTGGCTTTCCGGCGCCTATGCGATTCCCGCCGCGACGCCGCCTGAGGACGAGGACGACCCCGGCGCCGATGGGCTGGACACCGGCCGGCAAAGTGCCTAAAACCCTCCGCTCTGCGCGGGTGGCGCGTCCGTGCCGCATCGCCTAGGCCCAGGTAGCTCAGTTGGTAGAGCAACGGATTGAAAATCCGTGTGTCGGTGGTTCGATTCCGCCCCTGGGCACCACTCCCCCATCCGATGCCGTTCGCTGATGTCCGGAACATCCTGATATCAAAGGGGTTTCCAACTATCGCGGTCCGCCCACATCCGGGCATGTCCGTTTGGTACCATCAAATTTGATGGTACATTTGATGGTATCGTTCGGAGCTTTACAACCCGGTACCATCAACGTGCCTCTGACCGACACAGCCATCCGATCCGCCAAGGGCGGTGATCGACCTGTCAAACTGACCGACGGGGCGGGCTCTATCTGCTTGTAAAGCCCTCAGGAAGCCGGCTGTGGCGGATGCAGTTTCGCTCTACCGGGAAGCAGAAACTTCTGGCTTTTGGCAGGTATCCCGAAGTCTCGCTCAAGGAAGCCCGGCGCAGGCGCGACGAAGCGCGAGAGGCATTGGCCGCGGGCGAGGACCAGTCCCTCAAGGCACGGCTGGATAAATTGGCCAAGCGTGCTCGACGGCGCCTATGACCGGACCATGCTGCTGGACAAGGCACGCTTCCTAGACTTTGTCGTCGAGACCGTGCGCCGCATCGACGCCGAGCCGGGCTCCAAGGATTTTCCGCACCGTTGGGTCGTCAAGCGCACATTCGGCTGGCTAACACGCTGGCGCCGCCTCGAACGGGACTACGAGCAGCGACGCGAGGTCTCCGAGGCCATGATACACTTCGCCTTGGGCGGCCTCCTGCTCAGACGTATCGCCCATGGATAGTTTCCAAACGGACTCTTACAACCAGTCGGTGACCGGTCGGCTTCCCGCGCGACGCGCTACCCGCCCTCAATCCAACCATCCCATGCTCCAGAAGGTATTCAGATAGGCCTCGTTGCTCCAGGGGTCATAGCATCCTTGGCAGGGGACCAAGAAACTTTCCGGTATCCCCGCGCCGCCGATTCCCGTGCCTGGATTGTTAGGGACTTCGACAATTGACCACCCGTCCCCCTCTTTGGCGAAGCGGGCGGAACTGGGCAGGTTCCGCAAGATTTCCGGGAAGGGGAAGGCAGAGTCCATCGTCAGATGGAAGTCACACCAGTACCCACCTGATTCCGCAGGTGAGCAAGACCTCTTGGCTGTGCCAGCAACCTTCACCGTCGTCGCGATAAAGGAAAGGTCGTAAGGGAACATACTGAATAGCGTTTGCCAGTATTGCTCCAAATAGCTTGCAGTGGCTAAGCGAATGGCAATCGCCGATGGGGAGCCATCTACGTCGACCAAGTCCGCTGCTTCGATCTTGGGTTCAAGGCTCTTCACCAGATCGGTATAACGGGTCATCGGGCCGACCCAGGCCGGGGCGGTTGGAGAAAGGGTAGAGTAGAGCGTGACGATCTGGAAATATTGGCGCTGCCGTGTTTCATAGGGCGCGCTTTCATCCAGAAGATCGTTCGCTATTTTTTCGAACGTCGGGAACGCGCCAGCGGCAACGGCACCGAAAATCGTTGCAAAGGCTGTGAACCCAGAGCCTTCAGGCTTGGCAAATTTCCCCATCACCGGCCAACGCAGTTCGAGGGCCGCGCGCATGCGCTTCAAGGTCGCGAGATCCTTTGTTTCCCTAGCAAAGATGTCGGACAACCTGGTCATTTCGGCATCGGCAGCAGCCGACAATTTCGCGTCGAGCGCGGCATTCAGCTCTGCTTGGGCCGACATCGCGCTGTCGCCCAAGGCCGCTATCTCCTGCCGGATCTTGTTTGCCTGCTTGAAGGCCTCAACATCTGTTGTCAAAGCCGCAATATCGCTCAACAGACGCTGCGCCATGGCACCGCGTGCCGCTTCCAGTTTCGATTCAATGAGCGCCCGGGCTTCTGCTTTGTCGGCCTCCCAGAGATCGCCAAATCTGGAATCCAGCCCTGCCAGAGTTGCCTCCAATTCGGCGATATTGGCCTCGCCAACGGCGCGTGGCTTCAGTGCGGCTATTTCTTGCGCGAGCGTTGTCTGCATGAGTTGGAATTTTTGGATCGGCAGGTTGCTGGTCGCTCCACGCGTCCTGCCGCCGACGAATTTCGTGATGGCACCGTAGGCGCCGCTCTCCATCAAGTCGTGGGCGAATCCAACTTGGCGCTTACAGGCTTCGGCCAATTCTCCCAAATGGCTGCGATCGGAATCGGTCAATTCACCAAACGCCACACCGAAGAACGGACGAAACCGTGTGTCGGCAAAAAGACCAACCGCGATCTTGTCGGCCTGATCGACCGTCATTCCCAAATAAAGGCTCCGATTGCCTGACGCTCGGCGCGCCTGGTTGGCCCACGTGATCATAGCAACACAGGCGCCTGGCGTGTCCCACGCCGCAATGGGTTGACCCGTCGGCCTTGAGATCGCCTGAAGGGGATTAGCGCCCGGTCGGTAGAATTGAACAACCTCGCATTTGGTTCCCCGCCCCGCCAAGCCGGCCAAGCGCCGCCCGGAATCACTGAAGCGTCCTTCGAAATCATAGACGTCGGAGGGCGCCCCTTCGACAAAGACAGACAGGGTTCCTCGGGTCGCATCAAATTGCGCGATGACCGGCAGATTCTCAGCCGGTGCGGTGGACTGGCGCGGCAGAGCAACGACTTCCAGCGACCCTTTGAGCTGCGTGTCGCTTGTGGCTTCCAGATTGAGCCGCAGGGCTTTCATTGGGGCACGATCCCCATGACATCCATAAATGCCCTCGAATTGCCCCGCGACGTCTCGCGCCGTCGCGATATCGCCCAGTGCCTCGAGGGCCGGAGCGCGCTCGAGCGTTGCGGCCGAGTAACCGAAATTGGGCTGGGCTTCGACCTCAATCAAATTTGGGTTGCTGGCGGATAACGTGACCTGCGGGTTCCAGCCCGCCTTCAATTGCGCCGAGACAGAGGGGGCATAGCTCCAATTCGAAAGCGCCAGGAATGACCCTGAGATAAAGCCATAGCCTACCGCAATCGGAGACCCGCCATTGGGGTCACGAAATTCAAACCGCGATTGCAGGCTGCCGCGATAGTCAAAATCATTGATGACACGAAGGTCATAGACCCGGTCGCCTGACGTGACCTGGCCATTCCAAATTCCCGCTTCGATTGCAGATCCTCGTGCCTCTTCCTTGCTACGCCGATCTTGGGCCAACGAGGGGACGGTCGCCAAAGCACTGAGCACTAAGATCCAACATGCCGCACGATTCATTGCGTCCTCCAAATTGCGTCGCAAGCCCTGTCGCCGAATATGACCGCGACCGATCAATCTCGACTGCGGCGTTTTCTGAAGCCATTGATTAGAAGACATCGCCGATTATGTTGAATTTGCGGCGCCATGACCATGCACTATCCAGACGAAATCGTATTCCGACGGCTGTTGTCCAAAGTACACGTTCGGTGCCTCAGCGAGCGCGCGTTTCTGCTCCGTATGCAGATGGTTTTACTTCCATGTCTGCAAAGCTGTCGCCTGATGTCGTTTTCGTGACAGGTCGCTCAAAGTTGCAATGTAGCGGTGGTCACTTCTGCAAGGTCCGCGCGTTGCGTATTTCTTGTGCACAAGCGGCAGTCTGCCGGTTTCTGTGATTTCTTCGCGCTGCAAAAGAAAGGTCTGCAACGATGACGCTGCTCAGATTGTTCTTCACAGAAAGCGGACCGACGCGGCTATTTTACCTCATCTTCCCACCTATTCTCCTTGGGGGCGCTGGCAGTGAGTGACCGTTTTGGGCCAAGCTCAGTCGGCAGTCGTCGACAATTGAACGTCCGTCTCTGCCCATTTTTCGGCCAGAGAGTTTGATCAGAGAGCCGCTCTCAGCAGGAGGGACGATGAAAAACAAAGACATACCGGGAACGCCTATGTCATTGTTTCTAGTGCAACTTGAATTTGGCCCGAAGTGGGACGGTACACACGCGCTCGGAACGGACGTTGGCGACTGTTTTCGATCATTCGGCCAGCTTCCGCCATTTCAACCCGCGTGCCGGATGCAAAGGAGCCAGCGTCCGTCGTCGCATCGCCAGATCTCTGTGAAACGCCGGCGCTCGACGCCGCCCTCGCTTAGGCGCTGATTGGTCGACTTCGGGGTGACTTCCTCCGATCCCATCAGGACGAACTCGCCAGTCTCCCGCCGGACAACGCGCTCGATGACACGTTCATAGCGATCATAGGTGATCATGTTGTGCTGCAGGGCCAACGCTAAGATGGCCTTGTCAATGATGTGCCCGCCCGGCACGTTCGCGAGCAGCTCTGGCGCCGTGGCATCAAGCGCTGTGGCGTGGTCATCGTGCACCAGCGCCTCGTCTGCGCGCCGCACCGCCGCCATCAACCCCTCCATGTCTTCCAAGGCGGCGGCTTCAGCCGGCCATTTGTGTTCGACCTGGCTCATGCTGTCACAGCCTCCGGCTCGCCAATCAGGTACGTAATTGAGAGTTTGAGCGGACCGGGAATCGGCCGCTCTCCCGCCTCCCAGTGGTAAGACGGCGCCGCTTCGCGACCTAGCGCCTCCATTTCCGGGGCGCCGTAGGCGCGGAGACACGACACCGCGCCGTCCCAAGCGACGACAAAGGGCGAAATCGGAATCGGGTAGGTCCACAATAGGCGCGCGAGCGTCAACTCACCGACCACCGGCGTGAGCACCAGTCCGCGCAGAAAACCACCAAATGTCACGATCCAGAAATCCCTGCGCTTGAACGGTTCGATGACCACGATCGTGCGGCCCTTCGAGGCTGCGTCCGCAAGGATCCGCTTGGCGTCCTCCGGTTTGAAGTGATGGAATGCGGTGAAAAGGGTCTGGAACCGCCCAAGCTCCGCAGGTACGTCGAAAGCGCTGATCGATCGCGTCTCGCCGGCGAGTGCACCTTCGGACTTCTTTGCAAGTTGCCCGAACGCAGCCGTATTGGGATAGAGGTCGGTCAAGGTGGCTTTTAGTGGGCCAAGGCGGGCCGACAACAGCGGGAGCGCCGCGGGCAGAGGTCCGCCGCCGCCGGAACATACATCCACAATGGTGTCGGACCCGCTCCTGCGAAGGGGCGGCTCAAGGATGTCGGCCACCGTCTCACGCATGTTCACCGCGCCCGGCGCGGAGAAAGCAAATCTCAGATGATCGGTGACGATGTCGCGCAAATCGCGAGGCAGCCAGGGCTGGTCTTCCCACTCAAATAGGCGCGCTCGCCCCATGTCCGCCTCCGCTCCAGGTTTGGCTATCACGCCGGTCGCTAAGCATTACAACAACCACCGCCGTCTGGAAGAGAACCCCTTGCTCATAAGGCGCTGAGCCGCGCCAGGCCGTGAATTGCCAGCGCTCGCGTGCGCCCTTAGGGGGCCAGCGCCGCGGCCCAGTGTCGGGCACAGGTTGACGCGCGAGCTCAGGCTGTAAGCCATCGAGCAGCGCCGCTGTCGCCAAACCTACAAAAACGCCAAGCTTGCATGCCCGCATCCGTTCGGATTGAGCTTGAGGTATTCCGACGTCTTCTGCTCGCCCGCGGCGATGTTGACCGACTTCACCTCATAGGAAAGGCCCATTTCCTCAAGCGTCACCGAAGCTTTCCAACCATTCGGCGTCGGCGCCGTGTAGAGATCAATCTGAGTATGTCCCTAACTCGGTATGATACGAATTTCAGCTCTCGCGAGTTCAGTTCACATTGCGATCTTTGCCGGCCCAGTACGGCGCTCTCAGGCTGCGTTTCAGCACCTTGCCCGAGGCGTTGCGCGGCAGGGCATCCACAAAGTCCACTGATTTCGGCACCTTGAACCCGGCGATCCGGGTCCGGGCAAACTGTAGGATATCGGCCTCGTTGGCCTCAGCACCAGGCTTCAGAACGACGACGGCCTTCACCGCTTCGCCCCATCTTTCGTCAGGCACGCCGATAATGGCGACTTCCGCCACAGCCGGATGACCAAAGATCGCGCCCTCGACCTCTGCAGGGTAGATGTTCTCCGCGCCGGAGATGATCATGTCCTTCACCCGGTCTTGGATGTAGAGATAGCCATCGTCGTCGAGGTAGCAGGCATCGCCTGTGCGGAGCCATCCGTCCGCATCGATCGTTTGCGACGTCGCTTCCTCGTTTTTCCAATAGCCTGCCATATTGGACGTCGAACGCGTGGCGATTTCGCCAACGGCTTCAGACGGAAGCGTATTTCCGTCCTTGTCGATGATCTTTATTTCGATCCCCGGCATCGGTCGTCCGGCTGACTTCATCCGGCGGTTGCCATTGGGGTCATGATCTTCAGGCGGCAGATAAACGATCGTCCCGCAGGCCTCCGTCATGCCGTACTGTTGACAGAAGCCGCAGCCGAAGACGTCCATGCATTGGCGCAATAGATCTACCGGGATTGGCGACGCGCCATAGAAGATGATCTTCAGGCGGTTGTAATCGACATCCCTTGCGCCTGGCATCTGAATGAGAAAATTCAGCGCAGCCGGCACCATGAAGAGCTTTGTGATCCGCTCCAGGGCAATCAGTCGAAGGACGCTGGGCGGATCGAATTCACGCAGCACCACGAGACTGGCGCCATTGAGCAGCCCCACGACGCCCCAACCCGTGCCGCCGATATGCGCGAGCGGCATGGCGACGAGACACACATCGCCATCGATCCAGCGATAGCAATCAATTTCGGCCAGCCCCGCCCGGATCCACATCTTCAAGAGATTGGCGTTGGTCAGCATCACGCCCTTCGGCCGACCAGTCGTGCCGGAGGTGTAAAGCTGAAGCGCGGTGTCGGAGGCTCGAATGTCGACGCCTGGATCATTTGCGCTGTCGCAGTCGCGCCAGGCGGCGAAACCTTGGTCAGATGCGCTGTCCAATTCGATCACGCGCACTTGACGTCCGGAGAGTTCGATCGCCTGCCGGGCGAGGTCGGCGAACTCGGCGCCAACGAACAGGATGGAGACCTCCCCGTTCTCAAGAAGATAGGCGATTTCTGCGGGCGCGAGCCGCCAGCCGATGGGAAGCGTCACCGCACCCATCTTCGCCCCGCCGATCAGAATCTCGAAGAAGTAGTCGGTATTCTTGGCGAGGTAACCGATCCGCTCATCCTTGGACACGCCAGCGGCCAGCAACGCATGCGCAACGCGATTCGTATTGGCGTCGAATGCGGCATAGGTCGTCGTGCGGCCCTCGAATTTCATGGCGACGGCATTGGGCCGCACGCGCGCATGAAGTCGGGCGATGTCGCCAAGGGTTTGGATAGCCTCTAATTGTTCCGCATTGAGCGTGCTCATCGGTCAATTCTTCCCATTGTTATTATTACTTGTGCGGACAACCGGCGGCGGGTGAATCGCCGCGTCGGCGCCTTTTTGGGCGCTATGCCAAGGTGATGGCCTTGTGGAAGGCTGGTCGGGCGGCGATGCGGGCCACATAGGCCTTCAGGTTCGTCATCCCGTCGCTGACCGAGCCGATGCGGTTCGCCATGAAGCAGGCGTGTCCGAGCATGATGTCAGCCCCTGAGAAGTCGCCGATCAGGTAGTCTTTTCCGGCCAAGGCGTCATCGACGGGCTCGAGCGCTTTCGTCAGCAGCCGCTGCGCTTGGCCGAGCACCGTCGCGTCGCGCCGATCTTCAGGCAGGAGAATCGTGTGCACCACCACCGTGTTCACGGGCGGCATCACCATGCCTTCGCAATAGTGAAACCATTGGAGATAGGCGGGAAACCTCGGGTCATTGACGGCCGGTTTCAGTCCGCCATTCTTGTGGCGCTCAAGGATGTAGTCAACGATGGCGCCGGACTCAAATATCGACACATCTCCGTCCTCCAGCACCGGTACCCGGCCGAGCGGATGGCGCGCGCGGTGCTCGTCGGACTTAAGGTCCTTCGGATGGAACGACATTTTGTTGATGTCATAGGGCAACTGCAATTCCTCCAGCAGCCAGACGATTCGCCCGGCGCGAGAGTTTGGCGCAAAGTGAAGCTTTAGCATTTTGCTCCTCCCAATGAATTTCAGTGTACAGACTTATTCGAGCCAGTCCGCGCGGATTTCTTCTTTTTCAGCGCTTCGGCACGCCTGACTTCTCCAGTCGCCAACGCAGCGTTTCGATCCGATCCTGGCCAAAGAAGGGCTCGCCATTGAACACCAGGGTCGGCACGCCCCAGTGACCGGAGGCGTCCAGGGCTGCATGGTTAGCTTCGATGTGTGGCATGGGATCGTTCGCGAGGATCGCAGCGTCCATTTCAGCAAGGTCAAGGCCTGCCTTGGCCGTCGCGTTTGCGAGCTTGTCGCCTTCGTTCCAGCCGGGTTCGCCGCCCCAGATCAGGTGGGACACATGAAAGGCGAACTCCAGGCCCTTGCCACGGCGCTCGGCTTCAATGCCGAGACCGGTGAGGCGATAAATATATGGCTGCTCCGCAGCCACCTCGAACGTCGCCATGTCCTGGACGATCGGATCAGGCGAGGGGCGGCCGAACTTCATCCCGAGAAACTCGGCGCGCCGAACCATGTCCAGCATGAGATATCGGACCGGCCTCTGATCCGCCTTGAACAACGACTCCTTTGAGCGCACGGCGATCGGAAGCACGGGGCGGAAGCGGACCTCCGCCTCAAAATCTTCGCGCAGTCGAAGGAGGTCTGGCGTTGCGAAGTACGAATAAGGGCTCCGGAAGGACCAGAAGACGTCGACAATGTGGGTCATGGGTGGGCTCCTCAGCAAGTGCTTATTGTTGCACGGATATGGTGGTGTCCGGGTTCAGGTCTTCCCGCGGGTCGGTCAAGTAACCAGCGGGGAAGGAAACCGATGTGACCGCGTCCGTAGTGTCCAAACACAGCAGATGGTTGTTGTCGCCGTCATTAAGGTCTGCGAGCGCAAACGGCGTGATCTCGGCTGTCGCGCCTCCTATCCGCACGACTGAGACCTTGTAGAGTCGGCGCTCGTTGTCGTCGGCCGGGTCGGGGCCATCAGGCTTGGTGACGCCGCCGCCCCAGGTGACACGGACAACCTGCGCGGCGCCAACCGGACAGCGTTCGCCGCCACCCCAAGGCAAGACGGTTGCTTCTTTGCCAAGCTCCCACTGCGCTTCAGGAACAATTTCCGCCCAAACGAGGGTCGGACCCGCCTCAAGCCGCGTGGCAGTGACGCTTGCGCCTTTGAAATTCAGGGTACCGTCCAAGGACAACACATTCCCAACGATTTCGACCGTCAAGGGCTGATCCTTGGCGCTGCCCAGCTCGCCGGCAAGCAATGCGGTTCGCAGTTCACCCGGATCGTCAGCAGGTGCAAGCGTCAGACAGGTGACTCGAGTAGTCGCCCCCGACTCGGTCGTGATGCGGAAGTCGCCGGGCTCTAGAGTCTTGATGTCGACCTCATGCGAAAAGATCACTGGCATACCGTCCGCGCCGCCGCCACCCTCGCAGGCCACTCGGTCGGTAGGACCTTTCGGCAGGGCATTGTCCAACCCAAAGAACGCCGAAATCAGCGCCGCACCACGCCCATCTGCGCCAGTGCGGCTGGTGACCGTTGTCACGGTTGTGTCGATCTGGGCGTAGGTGTCCAGCGTGCGCTCGTACTGGGAAATGTACCACGCTCGGCTGAGTTCCTCGCAACCCGAGAGCAATACTGAGGCTGCGAGTGCGATCGCCGCAACCGGGCGGACTGTCCCTTTCATCATATTCCCCTTCCAAGCAACACGCGTGCTCTAACCGTTGCATCCTCGACGCTGCGAGGCTATCCGGCCTAGCCAACCATATTCGTCAGGCGTTGCTTGATGATCTGCTCAGCGTCCGCGACAATCCTCTGCACCAACTCCTTGCAGGTCGGCACATCCTCCACGAATGCGCCGGACATGCCCGCCGTCACCATGCCGGCTTCGATGTCGCCGGTCGTCCAGGCCTTTTCCTGATTAGTGCCGGAGACATACTCATGCACTTGTTCGAAACCGCCGCCGGCGGCTTCGATCTCGGCGACCTTCTTTGAAATCGAGTTTTTGTAGACGCGCGCGGTGTTGCGATAGCTGCGGAAAATGATCTGGGTCTGGTTCTCGTCCATCTCCACAATCTTCTGCTTGATGCCGTCGTGGATAGGCGCTTCTTGCGTCGCCATGAAGCGGGTGCCCATATTGATGCCGTCGCAGCCGAGCGCGAGCGCGGCGGCGAGACCCCGGCCATCCGCGATGCCGCCTGAGGCGACCACTGGAATCTTGAGCGCGCGCGCCGCAGCGGGGAACAGAACAATCCCGCCAACGTCATGTTCGCCCGGGTGGCCGGCGCACTCAAAGCCGTCAATGCTGATCACATCGACGCCGAGCCGCTCAGCCGCCAGGGAGTGGCGCACAGTGACGCATTTGTGGATCACCTTGATGCCAGCGGCTTTGAACCGCTCCATGAAAGGCTCAGGGCTGCGCCCGGCGGTCTCGACAATCTTGACGCCGCTTCTCGTGATCACCTCGACATATTCGTCGTAGTCGATCTTGGTCGCCACGACTCCAACAGTCAGATTCACGGCGAAGGGTTTGTCCGTAAGAGTCCTGCAACGTTCAATTTCGTCATGGAGCTCTTTAGGTGTTTTCTGCGTCAGCGCAGTCATGACCCCAAGCCCGCCGGCATTGGACACAGCGGCTGCAAGGTCAGCGGTCCCCACCCGCATCATGCCGCCACAGATGATCGGCGCTTCAATGCCGAGCAGTTCGGTCAGTCTGGTTTTCACGGTACTTCCTCCGCAATCTTTCTCTCAGCTTGTCGCCGGATCACGCCCGAGATTGGGCGACGTGCTAACAGGGCCGATCAGCAAGTCCGCCAGCTTCTTTCGATGGTGCACCCCATCCCCGAGCAGAGTCTGATTGTGCAGGTTTCGCTTGAAGTAGATGTGCAACCCGTATTCCCAGGTGAATCCTATTCCGCCATGCAGCTGGATCGCCCGATCCGAGATGAAGGCGGCGGCGTCGGATGCTGCACTCTTGGCCATGTGCGCGGCGATCTCCGCCCTGCCAGATCCGGCGACGATCTCCGCAGCGGCGTGATAGAGCAGCGATCGCGCGCGATCGATTTCGACCATCGCGTTAACCAGCGGATGCTTCACTGCCTGAAAAAAGCCGATGGGCCGGTCGAACTGAACCCGCTCCTTTGCGTAGTCCACGGTTGTTTGGAGCAACCTTTCGCTGGCCCCGCACAGGTCGGCGGAGACAAGCACCAACAACGATGGCCAAGCAGTTTTCAAAATCTCAGCGCCATCACGGGAGACAATCGAGTCGGCGCCCAACCGCACCCCGTTGAAATGAACGCTCGCCTGATCGCGGGTGAGATCGTGGATGTGATCCGCCTGGAGGCTCAGTCCATCGGCGTTTGTCTTGGCCGCCCACAGGACAAGCTTGTCGCCGAGCTTTGCGCTCCCAACGAGGATGTTCGCCTTGAACGCGTCCTGAACAAACCTCGCCTCGCCGTGCAGGACCAGATCACCGCCCTGTTCACTGGCGACCAGCGGCGCATCCTCGGGCTCCCAGCTGCCGCGATCGTTGGTCACCGCCAAGCTCGCCGTCGCGCCGCCGGCAATGCGCTTGAGGATCTCACAGGCCACATCGCCGCCCGCAGCGCGCAGCACAAGGCTCGCCATCAGGGTCGGGATCAGCGGCGAGGGCAGGGCATGGCGTCCTACCTCCTCGACAATTCCAGCGATCCCGACGAGCGAGATGTTGGACCCGCCCTCCGCCTCGCCGACGGCAAGGCCAGTCCAGCCCAGCGCAACGATTTCGGCCCAGAGCTGCTCATCCCAAGGGGGCCGCTCGCCCTTGTCATAGACAGGCTCAGGCGCCGCGGCGACGAGCGTGCGCAACCGTTCCATCGGCAAGCGTTCAGCCAGCATCTTGCGCGCCATGTCGCGCAGCATGGCTTCGTCTTGGCCAAACCCGAAATCCCGCAGCGCGGTTTTTGTCGTGCTCATACCCGCACTCCTATTTCGATTTTGGCAGGCCGAGCACGCGCTCGCCCAAAATGTTTCGCTGGATCTCGTTGGTGCCTGCTGCAATCGTGTTGCCATAGGAATTGAGGAAAGCGAGCGGCCAGTGGCCCGCCTGAGGCGCCCGCGGGTCGCGCTTGTATAGCGTCGAATGGGCGCCTGCGATCTCGACGCCCAGCCGGGCATTGTCCTGCTGGAACTCGCTCCCGGTGAGTTTCTGCTGCAGCGGCAGCCGCATAGGATGATCGCACAGAGCGGGAACACGAGCCCGCTTGGCGTTCTGGCGCAGACCCTCAGCCACGATGGCGCGCTTCATGATTGCGTCGCGCGTGACTGGATCGTCGGCGGCCAGGAGGCCATTGCGCCAAGTGCCGCGCGCCAGGGCGATCAGGTCCCGGATGGCGCTTTCCCCTCCTCCGCCACCGCTGCCTGCGCCTTCCGAGGCGCCGCGTTCGGCAAGCAGTGTTGTCATCGCCACGGCCCAGCCCTTGCCGACATCGTCCAGGCGATAGGCGTCCGGGATCCTGACGTCTTGAAAGAATACTTCGTTGAAGCCGGTCTCCCCGGTGATCTTCACGAGTGGGCGGACCGTGACGCCAGGATGACCTTCGATCGGGCACAGGAAATAGGTGAGCCCATTATACTTGTCATCTTTGCTGGTGCGCGTGACCAGGATCATCCATTTGGCGAAATGGCCAAGGCTCGTCCAGACCTTGTGCCCATTGACGATCCACTCATCGCCCAGGCGCACGGCCGAGGTGCGCTGGTTCGCAAGGTCCGATCCAGCGCCGGGTTCAGAAAAGCCCTGGCACCAAATCTCCTCACCCGACAGGCACCCTGGAATGAACTTGCGTTTCTGCTCTTCAGTGCCGTGTTGAAGAATTGTCGGCGCCGCCATGCTCAGCCCGACAATGTTGATCAGAAACGGCACGCCGGCGCGGTTCATCTCTTGATTGGCAATCCGCTGGAAGCCGATATTGCCGTGCCCGCCGTAGTCCTTGGGATAATCGGCGCCGACGAGGCCCGCGTCATAGCACTTGCGCTGCCATGCCTGCAGATAATCCCGTTGGCCGATCGTCATGACCTCGATGGGCGTGATCGGCAGACGCTCGGGCGGCGGCGGCGGGGCATTCTCCGCCAGCCATCGGCGGACATATTCGCCAAACTCGTGATGCTCAAGGCTGAGGTCTGCTGAACTCACGGCGCGCTCCTCCGGGTCCGGTCACCTCCGCCGTTTCGCGCGGTGACGCTTTCTTTCTGAGCGCATCATGCCATCGTCTCGCCGGGAAGAAGACAAAGAAGTTTGCTTTTTTGCCAGATGCGCGTCAGGCTGATCCCGATGTGCGAAGCCAAGACTTTAGCTTGGCTTTGTTGAGCACGATGATGCGGCGATATCCCGATTGGACGAGCCCTGCTCTCTCCAGATCGCGCATCGCGTTTCCAAGGGCAACCTTCGAAACTCCGAGTAGTTCGGCGAGATCGCGTTGAAGGCAAGCAACGCCGTTCGCCACTTCGCCCCGTCCCATATGGACATAGATCACTTTCGCCAGCCGTGCTGTCACGTTCAGGGTTCTTGCATCATCGTACAATTCCAGGACCGCATTCAGGCGCGCCGTGTTGCACCGCCAGAGGGCAACGGCCAGTTCAGGCTGATCACGCAGCAAGATCTCCAGCGCGGCGGCGTCGATCACATCGATTTCGGTTGGCCCGAGAGCGTAGACATTTTGCGTGAAGGCATGGCGTTGGAGGGCCACATCGCCGTAGTGGGCGCCTGGCCCCAGCATAGCGAGCAGTTTGAACGAGCCGTCGTGCTGGAACCGCCCGAAGCGAACCATGCCGCTGGCGACGATGCACAGGCGCGCCTCGTCATCTCCGCGCATGTGCAAAGCCTGCTTATCTTCAAAGCGTCGTCTCTGGGCCCTTCGCCGCACCTCACCCTTGACGGCTTCGGATAGATGGTCTCTCAAGGGCTTGAGACCAAAATCGAGCAGGTCCATGACGGCCTCGGAGCTTGGAAATGATTTGTATCGCAGGGGACGTGGCCTGCTTCCGTTCGGAGCGGCAGCGCGCTGTGCGAAGCCTTTCAGCGCTATTAGATGATCGAATAGCTCCCGGTTTCCGCAACCTCACGGCAGGGTAACTGCCCATTCGTGCGGGTCAACAGGGTGTCGGTTTGGTGTCTGCTTCCGGCGAGATGTCGTCATTCCATTCAGGCAGGCACAACGGCGAATTTGGACCAACTCGGACAAACAGTTAACAACGTTTGTGGTCTTGGCCAAATCGTGGCCAGAACATCGGCAGTGCTCCATGTAAGAATGAACGCAATGGCGCACCGGAGAGGACGAAACGGGGAACCGGTAGGTGGTTTTAGTCACTAACTGCTTAGACAGGACCGTCATGCCGCCTGGGTCTAGTGGTAAAGGGTCCTGGCGAGACGGAATCCGATGACGGGGCTCCGGTCTGTCCGACGGGTCCAAGCACGGGTCGCTGAGCGCATATTGATGGGACTTGTGGCGCAGGAGCCCCCGCGGATAATCCGGTAGTCATCCACACTTTCGATCAGCCATGGCCGCCCGTCATCGGGCCGGCCGGCGTCAGCATAACTGGCGTGCATGAAGTCCTTGCACCACTCCCAGACATTTCCATGCTTGCTCACCAAGCCCCAACTATTCGCCCACAGACCCTCCAGTGGTTCCGTTGGACGCATGCGATCGGCCCAAGAACTGCCAACGACCTTCCCATCATTAAAGACCACGCGCTGGATTGGACTTGTGAGCGAGTGTCCAAAAGCATAGGCCGTGGTGGTGCCCGCCCGGCAGCAATACTCCCACTCCGCCTCCGATAGCAGACGGTATGACTTGCCTGTCCGATCCTTGAGGAACTCAATGTATTTGTGAGCATCGTCCCAGCTCACATTGATGACGGGGCGCCAGCCACGCCCCCAGCCCTCATCGCGTGGAGTGCAGCCACCGCAACCACCCACGCGCACAGCTAAGTCCCACTCTCGAAAAGTCACCGGATACCGGCCAACCTCAAAGCTGTAGCCGATCACCACTTCATGCTGTGGACCCTCGGAGTCATGTCGGCCCTCTTCGCTCTCTGGTGACCCCATGAGGAACCGCCCGGGCGCGATATGCACCATCTGCGGCTCGAGCTGTGCAAGCAGCCTGAATGAACTCATCTTATTTGCCCACCGCGCTCATTCATCCCTCTCCGCATGCCTAAGCCGATAGCCAGTCGCTCGAACGGTCGTCACGTTGCTCCTGGCGCGGCTTTGCATTCACTGACCTGGTGCTGGCCCAGATCTGCGTCCGTCGAGCTGATAAAACGCGAAATGGCGCGCCATTTCCAGTTTGTCACGCTCGCGACTCGATTTGCCGTGCCTCCCGTACAGGCGGGCTGTTACGACCGCCGCATCGCGCTCCCATAGGACCGCGATGATTCGCCCTTCACTGAGCCGCCGCCGTTTCACCTTCGCCTCCATGGTTCAGGGGACAGGAGTGTTGGACAAAGAAATTTACGGTGCTCTCGTCGAACGGGACTATGACTCCATCAGTGTGCGGACTACTTCCCCCGAATAGGCTTTGATCGACGCGCCCACGATTTTGGCGTCCGCCATCGCGCGACCGAACGCCGCCATATGAGGCGTAGCGAAATGCGCAGTCAGAGCGGCTTCGTCCTTCCATCGCTCAATGATCCGCAGCAGGGTTGGGTTGGCGAGATCGATGGCGTAAGCGTACTCCAAGCAGCCAGGTTCCTCAGATTTTGTCGCCGTCATCATCGCAATCGCTGCCGTGCGCAGCCGATCGACTTCGCCAGGGCTCTCGAGGCGCACCCAGCCTTCCACTATCAACATCTTGCAGCTCCGTCGTGGGGTTATCGGATTGCGGCGCTGGCGACGTACCTGCCCCCAAGGGCGCAACCGGGTTCTGTGTAACAAGAAGAATGGTTCAGACGGAAGGCGGATCCGGCTGAAGCTTCCAGATTGTGCAGGCCAGATCGGCTAGCGGAAAAGCCTTGGCTGGTTTGGCGATCGCACATCATTTCTGCCACCAATTCTTGATGTTGATCGGCGCTTCGAGGGGCGTGTGTTAGGTATCCGCATTGTGATGTGCTGCACGCAAATTGCTGAGGGCCATCTTTACCGACACGAGGACGGCAGAGATGCCTCAGATACAACAGTCCGCGCGGGCTGTAAGTTTTGATGCTACGCAGCCTTGCGCCTTTTTGGAGGTCCGTCTGTATGAAAGACGGGTTGGTGCGAGTAAAGAAAACTGATGGTATTTCTGATGGTATCGGCGTGAGTTACATTATAAGACACGCATAAATCAATAAGTTAATGTATAAATTTGATTTCTCCGCAGCACCGTTCCATAGTCGGCTGGCTTGCCGTCACGGAGTGCAGATGTCGGAGTGGGGCGGCTGACTTTGAGTCAATAATCACCAATTCCACAAACAGCACTGATCTGAATGCCAAGTATTGGATTGCGCCCAATGATCCACTTGATCGTGCTACTTCTATCATAGCCCATTTTTTCAATCTTCGGCGCGACACCGCGGCCCAGCTCACCAAGACAGGCGCATTGGCCGAGGCTGAGGCCCTGGCTTGAACAACTCTGAACAAAAAGGGAGTCTGATGAAGGCGAAGCATCGATCTTGACAGTTCGAACAATCCCGCCCGAGAGAGCGATTGCAGGTGGGGACGTGCAACCAATCTCCTCATCCATCGCTCGGGCATCGGCCCTGCCGGCATCCATGCTTGAGACAAATTCGACAGCATCGACTACTATATCGGCAATATCGAACAGCTGCTCTTGCGACAACGCGATCTGATTTGCTGCAAGCTGGAAGCGCATGACAGAAGCCAAGTCGTCGGGCGATCCAACCCATGAACACTTTTCCAATCGATATTCCAGCAATCCGGCGAGATAGGCCATCGTCCGAAACGCCAGGGGGATCTTCCTTCCCGCGACGAGTTCTACGACAATATCGCCGCGTTGATAGCGGTCTTGGTTGATTGTGGCCGCCAATAAATTCAGCGCGGATGCATCGTCGAGGGCGCATGCTATGGCAGTCTTCCGGCCAACTAAATAGTCGTGCCAGAGGGCTTGGCCCTTAGGCACGGCTATGAGCCGTGCAATTTCCTCTGATGCCGCTTTTTGACGCAAATAGGAATCCCACCACCACATACGAGAGGGATCCTCCGGTCTTTCACGTCCGCCAGCGGCGCCATAAAGGTCGTCGAGAACATTCTGCATCACTTGGGCGGCCTGCAGGATCGAGGTACGTTCGCCGTGAGTTCCAGTGCGGCGGCCAACTTCTTCTAGAAATAGCCGCACATACTCCTCACGCGACATCAATCCAGCGCGCCAACCGGTCCAGTCACCCGCAACGATGTCCGCGGCTCTTTCTGGAGAGAGGCTCATTCCCTCAAAGAGCTCAATTGCATTCCGGGTGGCGGCAATTGACTCAGGCGCAACTGTGTCTGGGATGCCTCCTGCTACCCAGACATCAGCAATTACCGAAGGCGCGGGATCATCCAATTGCCCAGAAAGATAGTCGAGAAGCTTTCCGCCTCCGTCGCATTCCCGCGCGAACACCGCAGTCGGCGACAGCAAGAAGGCATAGAGAAAGATCGCAAGCAAGCTGCGCATCGGATCAAACTCCTAATACAGCCACAATATCATAAAGGAAGGCTGAGTTTAGTGGCAAATCAGATGTGGAGCACGGCTTCGATGAGAGACGGACTTTTTTGTGATTGAAATCGCAAATCTTGCGGCATCTGGCACCGCGTTCCGGATCGGTGCCTCGCGCGCAAGTCTTAATTGTTCGGAATTCACTGTCCGTCGAGCGCACGACCCGTGAAAGTGTGCGGAATGCTTTACTCAAGAAGGCGCAAGATGCTGGCGATGATGACGTTTCTCTTCGCCCTTGCCTCAACGGGCGTCAACGGGAGGCCTGTTTCGAATACCTCCCGTGACGGATCGATCGAAGCGGTGCGTGCGGGCTTAGGTTCGATGCGCGACCGGCAGCAATAGGGCGCACGCAGGCAATCGCCGGGATCGCAGGTGGCGCTCATGACGTGTCGGTCCTCGCGACTTTCGTGACGGGCTGCGCGGGCCGCCGTGGGCGCCCGCCCTAGATGTGAGCTTTCAGTAGGTTGTCCATTCGGTCCCGACCGAGGAAGCTGAGGTTGCGAAGCTTCAGTGTCCAAGGGAGGACCGAATGGACATCCACAAGAATGCCCGCCTGACGCC
>JACADY010000029.1 GCA_013389115.1 Alphaproteobacteria bacterium | reverse complement strand
CTTAAAGGGCGCTTCGACCTCCCCTAAGGGGAGGTGATTGCCATGAATAACCCCTCCCCCATTCGTGGGGAGGGGCAGGGGTGGGGGGACACCCACTTTCGTCATGGCCCGGCTTCGACCGGGCCATCCACCTTTATCCACGCGCGTCACCACCCGCGCATGCTTGTGGTCCATGGCGTCAGCACATCCTGAAACGATGGATCGCCCGGGCCGGGCGATGACAGGCGGGGTTTCTCTCATCCTTCGCGGCCCTCGAAGGGTGAGGAGACGCGCTAGACCTCCGCCTTCATCCAGTCGGGATTGAGGCTCGGCTGTCCGAACAGGAAGCCCTGGAGATATTCAACGCCGAGCGCCTTGAGGATCTCGACCTCTTCCGGCTTCGACACCCATTCCGCGACAGTCTCGATCTTGAGATGGCGGGCAAGACCCACCAGCGTCTTGATGAAGACCTGATTGTCGGGATTCTGCGCAAGCCCGCGCACATAAAGCCCGTCGAGCTTGACCATGTCGACCTCGAGCGCCTGCAGATTGCGGAACGAGGTATAGCCCGCGCCGAAATCATCGATGGCAAGTTTCGCGCCCGCCGCCCGCACCCGCGCGGTAAAGCGCGCCGCCTCTTCCATCTCGTGCAGCGCGGTCGTTTCGGTGAGTTCGACCGTCAACCGGTTGACGGCATCGGGATGGGCCTTGGCGAAGCTGTCGAACATCGCCATCCAGCTATTGTCGCCAAGGCTGAGCCCTGAGACATTGATCGAGAGCCGGATCAGCGGATTGGCAAGCAGCACATCGCCCGCAAGTTCAAGCACGCGGCGATCAACGATCCGCACGAGGCCGAGCTGTTCGGCGACCGGAATGAACTCGCCCGCCGGCGCGATCGATCCGTCAAGCCGCATCATGCGCAAGAGGCATTCATGCAGGACGGGCTCGCCCGTCTCCGCCGCGACGATGGGTTGAAAGGCAAGCCGCAGGCGTTTTTCGTTCAGCGCTTCGAGCACCTGCTGGCCAAGCGCGATATTGCGCTTGCGCATCATCGCCTGGTCGGGCGAGGCGAAGAACTGGCTGAAGGTGTCCCGTCCGCTCGTCTTGGCCCGGTCAAGCGCTTCTTCCGCGCGCAGCATCGCTTCCTGGCTGCTGCGTGCGCCCTCGGGCAGCAGCACCGCGCCCAGCGAAACGGACGCCGAGACTGGCCCCCAAGGCGTCGGGATCACCTGCGCACGCACGGCCTCGCGCAAGAGGCCCGCGATCGAGGGCAGCATATCCTGCGAGCAGTGGCGCAGGATCACCCCGAACTTGTTGCCCGAGATGCGCCCGATCACATCGCCCGGCCGCAGCACGCTCTCGAGCCGCCGGCAGACGCCGACGATGACGGCATCGGCGACCTCGAAGCCATAGGCCTCGTTGAGCACCGCAAGCCCGTCGATCGCAGCCACGGCAAAGGCGATGGTTTCGTGCCCCGCCTGCGCGAATTCTAGACAGCGATCGAGCGTGTCGCGAAGACTTGTCCTGTTGATCTGCCCGGTGAGATCATCGAGCATCGCGAGGCGCTCGAGCTTGGCGACACTTTCGCGTTCATCGCTGACATCGCGCATGATGCCGATGATCCGCTCGACGCCTGTTTCGCTTTTGAGGCAAATGCCGCGCGCCTCCACCCATTGCGGTTCTGGCATCTCGCCCGGCACGCGAAAGCTGAAGGTGAAGTGTTCGGCCTCTCCGGAGACAGAGTTCATCAGCATACGGAATTTATGAAAATCGTCGGGATGCACGACGCGCTGCAAACCTGACCCAGTGTTCACTTGGCACGCGGCGAGAGACGAGGGAACATGGCCAAGGCTGGTCGACCACTGGATGCGGTCATCCCCGGGCGTCCAATGGAACGCCGCCTGTCCCGCCTCGGCAACCGCAAGCCGGAGCACATCCAGCTCACTGAGTTCCGCGAGCTGCTGAGAAGAGGCGGTAACACGCTGGACCGGCACGGGAACTCCAGGATGTGAACTCGGTTTGGTGACGGCGGGATCCGCCCGAACTATCTGAACATAGGGGAGCGGGCGTAAAAAAAATGCGAAGGCCCGGATGGTTTCCAAGACCGTTCAAGGGCTTGCGCATGAGAAGCCGTTAATGTCCGGCGGATTTGGCATGGGTTTTGGTATGTAAGCGCTATGATGGAGCTGAATACCATTTCGACACAATATGCCAGCTGGACGCGCCCGCGCCCGGCGACGGATGATATTGTGGTTGCCTCTTCTGCCCAGGACCCGACCGCGCATCGCCGCGACCTTCAGGCCACCTACATCGATACGGCAAGGCGCGTAACGCCGATCGAGCGGCAGGAGGCGAGCGCGACGACCCTCGCCGGCCCCGACGTCCCGCCGACGGCCTATATCACCCAGTTGCTGGCGCAGGCAGGCGGCGAGGGCGGTCCTGCAAGCCCCGTCATCCCGCGCGGCGCCTATCTGTCGGCGCATGCTTCCCCACCGGCCAGCGTGACGGTTCTCCTCTAAAAGCAACGTGCGCAAAAAGCATGTCCCCGCGAAGGCGGGGCTGGGTAACGGTTTTCCGCCAAACGTTGCGACAATTCAAAAACATAAAGCGGCGTGACGATTCTGAGTGAACGCACGCCGCGCTAGGCGAGACGGGATCAGCCTATTCCTTGCGCCAGCCTGCGGCGATCATGGCCTTGAGATCGGCCAGTCCGCGCTCCAGTCGTTGCAGCCGCCCCTCGATCGCGCTCAGCGCCGCGAGGATCTGTGCATTCGCCTCGCCTCCCGTTTTGGGGATCGGGGTCGAAACCCCCGCGCGCCTGGCCACTTCCTCGGGCGTTGCATTGAAAAGCCGTGCCATTGCGAGAACCTCGCTTGCGGAGACTTCGCGCTGGTCCTTCCACATCAGCGCAACCTCCTCCGGGGAGAGCGCCAGATGGCGGGCAAGATCATGCGCTGTCAGCCCGCCCGCGGCGAGCTGCGCATTGAACCAAGCGGCATCGAAGAAAAGGGCCATCGCGCTCAACGTCCGGTAAAGCGGGGCGGCCGCTTTTCAAGAAAGCTCGCCACGCCCTCGTGGTGATCGGCGCTCTGAAAGAGACGGCCATAGACGGAAGTGATCCATGAGCCCAGCATGCGCTCATCGATCCCTTGGCTGCGCCGCAAGGCTTCCTTGGTATAACGAACGGCGAGGGGTGCATTGACGGCGATCCGCGCCGCGAGCGCCCTTGCCTCGCTCATCAACGCCGCATGCGGCACGCATTTGAGCACAAGCCCCGCGGCCTCGGCCTCCCGCGCATCGATCCTGTCGCCCGTGAAGAGCATTTCGGCCGCCTTTTGCGGCCCGACAAGCCTTGGCAGCTTGATCATGCCAGCAACATCGGCGATGAGGCCGCGCTTGACGAAGAGCGTGGCAAAGCTCGCCTGTTCAGAGGCGATGCGGATATCGGCAAGGAGCGCAAGCTCGGTCCCCCAGCCCACCGCCGGCCCGTTGATGGCGGCAATGATCGGCCGGTCGCAATCAAGGATCGCCATCGCCGCCGCCGTCGGCTCGGGCCGGGGATTGTGCATGCGTGAAAGACCGGCCGAGGGCGCGCTCGACGCGCGCATGTCGCGCAAATCCTCGCCCGAGCAGAAGGCAGGATCCGCGGCCGTCACGATGACACAGCGTATGTCCCCATCGTCCTGGATCTGGCGGAACAAGTCCGCGAGCCGCGCATACATCGCCTGGGTAACGGCGTTGCGAACCTCCGGCCGATTGAGCGTCAAGGTTGCAACATGATCCGCCACACCGAAGAGTATGGCCTGCTCTGCATCCGAACTGGTCATCATCCATCCCGCCGGCCCATCGGCGGGGCCTGTCTTTGGTTGAGCATGTGAAACGAGCGCCGATCCTCAGAGTCTATGGCATGCGCGCGCCGGCCCCAATCCCCGGCTGCGTGACGAGATGATTTCCCATCGCGGGCATTCCGATCTAAAACCCTCGCACACTTCCGGGTATCCAGGCGATCATCGGCCATGAATGCGATCAATGATGTGAAGCCCGCAACGATGCTGCGGGATCTTTGGTACTTCGCGCTGCCCGCGTCAGAGCTTGTCGCGGGCCGCATGCGCCACAAGACGATCCTGGGCGAGCCCATCGTTTTCGGGCGGGACAAGGATGGTAAGGCCTTTGCCTTGCGCGATATTTGTCCTCATCGCGGGGTGCCGCTCTCGGCGGGCCGCATGATCGGGGGCGAGATTGAGTGTCCCTATCATGGCTGGCGTTTCCAGCCTCACGGCCAGTGCAGCCTCATCCCCTCTCTCGTGGAAGGACAGGACCTGGACGCCTCCCGCATTCGGGTGCGCAGCTACCAGATCCATGAGGAAAGCGGCCTCGTGTGGATCTACATGCGCGAGAACGATCGCCAGCCCGAGCCTGCCCCCGCGCCGCCAAGGATTCCGGTCGCGGCAGGTGCCCGTCCGCGCCTGATCGAGGCCCAGGACTTCCCCTGCGCCGTCGACCACGCTGTCGTCGGCCTCATGGATCCCGCGCACGGCCCCTTCGTGCACAATTCCTGGTGGTGGCGTGGCAAGACGAAGCCCTACCCTAAGGCAAAGCAGTTCGAGCCCTCGTCGCTCGGCTTCACGATGGTGAGCCACAAGCCCTCCACCAACTCGCTCCTCTATCGGATCCTGGGCGGCGATCTGAAGACCGAGATCAGCTTCAGCCTGCCCGGCCTTCGCATCGAGCATATCCGCGCCGGCCGCTATGACGTTGTCGGCGTGACGGCCGTGACGCCGCTGGAGGAGAACCTGACCGAAGTCACCCAGACCTTTTTCTGGACCCTTCCCTGGCTGACGCTCGCGCTGCCGGTCCTGAAGCCGATTGCCAAGACCTTCCTCGGTCAGGACCGCGACATGGTGATCCTGCAGCAGCGGGGACTGCGCTTCAACCCGCCCTTGATGCTGATACGCGACGCCGATGTGCTCGCCATGTGGTACTACCGCCTGAAGAAGGAATGGCAGGAGTCAAAGGGCGAGCGGCGCGATTTCGTCAATCCGGTGACCGCCTCGACCCTGCGCTGGAAAAGCTGAACCCGGCACGCGCCTTGCGCACCCCCTTCCCGGGTGAAGGGGACATGTTCCCTCCTGGAACAACGCGAGGCCATGGCAGCAGGGCGAAGGACAGCGGCAAGACTGCGGGCACGCTGGCGCGCGCTGCGCAGGCTGACAAGAACGCGCCGCCATGGCCTGGGTCCGCGAACCTGGCCGACCTCTGGCCTTATGGCCTTCAGCGCGCTCGTAACCTTCATCTACTTCGTTATGTGAAACCCGCCGCCGGGCCATCCATTTTCACGCGCCGCCTCATCCCTCGAGGGCGCTGACGCGCCACCTCTGGGCACGAGACTTTTCACATAAGCCCTCAACCAGAGGTGGCCGCGCTTCGCGGCCCTCGAAGGGTGAGGTCCATTGCGACAGAACCCCACCCTTCAGGCGACAAAGCCCGGATCAGTGCGTGCCGACGATGCCCGGCGCGACGCCCAGATCGCGCTTCGCCGCCACGATCGTGATCGTGAAGCCCGCAACGACATCGAGCAGTGCCATCACGGTGATGAGGAAGAACACCGAATTGGCAAACCCCGGAGACACGATGAAGAGAATGATGCAAAGGACGAACACAATCATCGACAGACCATGATTGATGATCGAGGAGGCGCCCGTCGAGGTCGATTTCACGATCTCGATGAAGAGCAGCACGAGGGAAATCGTCAGAAGGAGGTCGCCAACCGAAAGGTGCCACACGTCCCCGGAGAACATGGTCAGGGAAATGCTGCCGGCAAGGAAAGTCTCCATCGCGGTGCCGGACTCGGCGCCCATGCCCCCGATGACCCACAGCAGGACGTAAAGAATGACAGAAATGATAAGCAGCGGCACAGACGTCAGGATCGCTTGCATGGAACGGCTTCTCCTTGATTTCCCCGAAACGGGCAAATCTTTACCACAGCTTGGCGCGATCCGCGAACGCAGCGAGGCCGCCGTCTCGGGCTTGGAACCGGCCTGCGGCATTGGCGCCACAGCGGACGCGTTTCTGCCTTAAGCATGGTCAGCCGGGCGATATCGACGCCCGGCCGGCGCAATGCTAGGAGAACCCCGGTGCTCCCCTTGAGGTCCTAGAATTCGACATCCCGTGACGCGTTTCTTCTCAGATTGGCGCAAGCCCGCCCGCTTCGCCCTTGCCATCATTTTCGCGATCGGACTGGTCGCGGTGTTCCTCAACCGGGATGCGATCGGCGCCGCCGAGATCATCGAATGGTCGCGCCGCCACGCCTTGTGGGAAACGCTGCTCGCCTTCCTCGGACTTCACATTCTCGCGAGCCTGTTCTTCATCCCCCGTTTGTTCTTGGGGCTTGCGGCGGGCGCCCTCTTTGGCGTGTGGATGGGAACGATCGTCGCCATCATCGGCGCGACATTGGGCGGCCTTGCGGGTTTCTGGATCGTGCGCTTCGTGTCCTCCGACACGGTGCATGTGGAAGAGACGCCCACGATCGGACCTTGGCTTGAAAAGGCAGAGGCTTTTGGCTGGCGCTTTGTGCTCGTCGTGCGCCTGATCCCGGTGCTGCCGCACAGCCTCATCAACTATGTCTTTGGGCTCTCGCGGGTAACGACGCTTGGCTATGTCATCGGTTCGGCGCTTGGCATGCTGCCCACCGCGATCATCTACGTGAACATGGGGGCGACGGGTGCGGAGATTCTCTCCGGCCGGACGCAGGACTATGCGCTGCTCGCGGTGTGGGGTTTCGGCCTCCTCTTCATCTCCTGGTTTCTGCCCCGCCTCATCCGGCGCTTCTTCCCCGATATGTGAGGACGGGCGAAACACGTTGACGCGGGCGCATGTTCCATGCGACTGACATGGTGTCAGCATCAAGGCCAAGGCGCCCGGGTGCCTGTGTGGGGCAGCGTGAAGCGCTGTTCGATCGATCAGGATCGGCCCTTGCGCCCCGCCTTTGGATGGCATTCCCCAAACCCGAGCCCCCATTCACGAGGGGCGAGACTGAACGAAGCGCGCGAGGCGCCGCTAAGCGGCCTTGCGCGCTCTTTGCGATTGAGAAAGGTCGACGTGACCAGTTTTGCTTCTTTTGCCCTCTCCGCCAAAATCATCGAGGCGGTTTCAGCCGAGGGATATACGACACCGACGCCCATTCAGATGAAGGCGATCCCCGAGATTCTGGAGGGCCGCGACCTGTTGGGTATCGCGCAGACGGGAACGGGAAAAACGGCCGCCTTCGCGCTGCCGCTGCTCGACCGCCTGGCGATGCGGCCCGCGCCGCGCCCGGCAAAGGGCGCGCGCATCCTCGTTCTTGCCCCAACGCGCGAACTGGCGAGCCAGATCGCCGAGGCCTTCGCCACCTATGGCCGCTTCCTCAAGCCCGGCATCGTCACTGTGTTCGGCGGGATGCCGATCAACCGCCAGATCAGGCAGATGGAGCGCGGCACCGATATCCTCGTCGCGACGCCCGGCCGCCTGCTCGATCTCATCCAGCAGCACGCCGTGAGCCTTTCGGGTATCGAGGTCCTCGTCCTTGATGAGGCCGACCAGATGCTTGACCTTGGCTTCATCCACGCGTTGCGCCGGATCATGCCGCTCCTGCCTCGCGCGCGTCAGACGGTGTTCCTCTCGGCCACCATGCCGCCTGCGATTGCGGAGCTGGCGGCGAAGTTCCTCACCAATCCCGTGAAGGTCGCCGTTGCGCCCGTCGCGACGACGGCCGAGCGCATCGACCAGAGCGTGCTGCCGGTCGCCCAGGCGCACAAGGCATCGCTCCTTAGCCGCCTGCTGGAGGACCGCGCGGTCGCGCGCTCCCTCGTCTTCACCCGCACCAAGCACGGCGCCGACAAGGTGGCCCGTTTCCTTGGCGCGGCGGGGATCAGCGCCGCCGCGATCCACGGCAACAAGAGCCAGCCCCAGCGCGAGCGCGCCTTGCGCGCGTTCAAGGCGGGCGAGTGCCGGGTTCTCGTTGCAACCGACATCGCCGCGCGCGGGATCGACATCGACGGCGTGACGCATGTCTTCAACTTCGACCTGCCCTTCGTTCCTGAGCAATATGTGCACCGGATCGGCCGCACGGCGCGGGCGGGGGCTGCTGGCCGCGCCATCGCCTTCATGGCCGAGGATGAACGCCCGCTGCTGCGCGCGATCGAACGGCTCATCAACATGAAGGTGCCGCACGAGCCGCTGCCCTCTGGCTTCGTGCCTCAGCGCGAGGAAACGAAATCCGTGCACAAGGAGCGTGACGGACAGGGCCGGCACCGCCCGCCCGGCCGCAGCCCGGGCGGCGCCAAACACCGCCCCAAGCGCCCCCAGCCACGCCCGGCAGCGGTCTCACGCTAAGTTTTTCAGCAGAGGGATGACCCGTGAAGGCGGGTCATCCACACTTCGTGCCATCGGCAAAAGGAAGCCGGCCCCTCACAGCTCCCGCGTTTCTCCTGTATTGCGCCGTCGCGCCATCAGCCACATCACGCCCATGAGGTCGCGGATGGAGATGAGCGCCCGGTCGAAGACGCCATACTTCGAGCGCCCCGACCCGCGCGGCCGGTGTCCGACATCGGCAAAGGCGATTCCCGCCCCCTCGCGCCGGAACAGCGCCGGCAGGAAGCGGTGAATGTTGTCGAAATAAGGCAGGCGCAGGAACGTCTCCCGCTCGAACAGCTTGAGGCCGCAGCCGGTGTCCCGCGTGTCATCGTTGAGAAGCCGCGAGCGGATTGCATTGGCAAGGCGCGACGCCAGCCGCTTCGCCGCGGTGTCCTTGCGCCCGACCCGCTGGCCGGCGACCATCCGCACCCGGAGGGGCCGCGCAGGGTCGCGATAGCGCGCCAGCAGCTTCTGGATATCGGCGGGGATGTTCTGCCCGTCGCCATCGAGCGTAACGATGAGGCGCCCGCGTGCCGCGAGCACGCCGGAGCGGATCGCCGCGCTCTGCCCGCCGTTTTTCTCGTGCTTCAACACCCGCAACTGGGGAATGCGCGCCTTTTCCTTCAGCAGAATGCCCGCCGTATCGTCGCGGCTCGCATCATCGACGAAGATGAACTCGGCCGCTTCCCCGGCCAACGCGGCGGCGATTTCGTTAAGGAGAGGGACGACGTTGCCGGCTTCATCCTTCACGGGCACGACGACGGAAATTTCGGGCACGAGGATCGTCCTCCAGGCCAGCAAGCAACGAGAGCGCGCCTTATACAAGGCCCGCCACAAAAGGCAAAAGTAAGGGGCAACGGGGGGCGCTGGTTAATATCCCCGGCATATCGACAGCGAAGCGGCCCCGTGCTTAGGCTCCGCCCCGGATTATGCCCGGGGGGCTATGACGGGCGCATAATCGTGGGCGATGGATGAAGGGAAAGAGGCATTGATGGAGCGTTTCTGGTCTTGGTGCCTCACCCGGCCGCGTCTCGTGCTGCTTGCGCTCAGCCTGGCTGCGTTGCTGCCGGGGCTCGCCACCCTTCCGCCCCTCGACAGGGATGAGTCCCGCTATGCCCAGGCAACCAAGCAGATGCTGGAGACGGGCGACTTCATCGAGATCCGTTATCAGGACGAGGCCCGCAACAAGAAGCCCATTGGCATCTACTGGCTTCAGGCCGCAAGCGTCAGCGCTCTGACCTCGCCCCCATACGACCAGATCTGGGCCTACCGCCTGCCCTCGCTTGGCGCCATCCTCTTGAGCGCGCTGCTCGTCTACGCGGCCGGCAGGGCCCTGTTCACGGCGGAGGCGGCCTTTATTGGCGCAGGGCTTGCCGCCCTCACCCTCATCGTCATCGGCGAGGGCCACATCGCCAAAACCGATGCCGCGCTGCTTGCCTGTGTACTTGCCGCGCAGTCGGCCCTCGCCCGCGCCTATCTGGCAAGGAACACCGCCGCAAGACCCTGGGGCGATGTGCTGCTGTTCTGGGGCGGCCTCGGGCTCGGGATCCTCATCAAAGGCCCCGTGGGACCCTTCATCACCGGCATGACGGTGCTGGCGCTCATCGCCTGGGAAAGAAGGGCCGCCTGGCTCTCAAGCCTTCGCCCCCTCGCAGGCGCGGTCATCGCCGCGCTCATCGTCCTGCCCTGGGCGATCGCGATCGGCATCGCGACGGATGGCGCCTTCTACCGCGACGCGCTGCTTGGCGACTTTGGCGGCAAGGTGACAGGCGAGGCCGAGCGCCACGGCGGCGTGCCCGGCTACTACCTGATGTTGACCGCAGCGACACTCTGGCCCGGGATCTTGTTCTTGCTGCCCACAGCGATCGCCGCGAGCCGCGCCCGTTCCGAGCCTGCGATCCGCTTCCTCATCGCCTGGGCCGTGCCCGTCTGGATCATTTTCGAGCTCGTGCCGACAAAGCTACCGCACTACACGATGCCGCTCTACCCTGCGCTCACGCTGGCGATCGGCTGGGCGTTGGCCCGCGCCTTCGCACGGCGCGACGATTGGCGCGCGCTCCTCTCGCACCGCGTCTCGGTTGTCCTCTACACGCTGGTGGGCTTAACCCTCGCATCGGGACCGATCGTCCTCACCCAGCTTTATGGAACGCCGAACCTGCCGCTCGACATTGCGCTGACGGCCATGCTGGCCATGGCAGTGCTTGGCACCGCCGCGATCGCCTGGCGCACGCGACTGCGCGATGCGCTGCTCTGCGCCTGTGGCACGGCGCTTCTCATCTACGCCGTGCTCCTGCAGGGCCTCGTTCCCCGCCTCGATGCCCTTCAGTTGAGCCCCCGCGCGGCCAGCTTTGTGAAAGAGAAGGGCTGGGACGGCAGCGCGCCGCTGACCGTTTCGGGCTATGCCGAGCCGAGCCTTGTCTTCCTGCTTGGCACACAGACGCGGCTCCTCTCCGGCAAGGAGGCCGCCCGCACGCTCATCGCGGATCACCAAGGGACCGCCCTCATCGCCGATAAAGAGGCAGGGGACTTCCTCCGCACGCTGAGCGAGGCGGGCTTCCGCGCCGAAGAACAAGGCACCATCGCGGGCTTTAACTATTCGCGGGGCGATCCCGTTCACCTGACGCTTTATCGTGTCTTGCCGCCGCCACATTGATCGGGCAGCCTGCGAGTGGGGATAGCTGAGAGATGGGGCGCGTCGTGACCGGGCTTGTGTACCGCCGGCATGCGGAGCAATGGGAAGCGACATACGCGCCGGCCGCGTTCGCCGTGATCACGGCCTTCACGGCCATGCGCCTGATGTTCCTTGGCCTGAACCCGCTGGAGCTCTACCCTGACGAGGCGCAGTACTGGTATTGGGCGCAGGAACCCGCCCTCGGCTATTTCTCAAAGCCGCCCCTCATCGCCTGGATCATTGCAGGAACGACAGCGCTCTTCGGCGACAGCGAAGCCGCGATACGCCTTGGCGCTCCGCTATGCCATGCCGCAAGCGCCACCTTCCTCTTTCTACTTGGCCGCGACATCGGCGGCGGCCGCCTCGGCTTTTGGTCGGCCCTGATCTATCTCACGCTTCCCGGCGTCTTTGTTTCATCGTCCATCATCTCGACCGACGTCCCCCTCCTCACCTGCTGGGCGGCGGCGCTATGGGCCTTCAATCGCAGCCTGACCGCGCAAAATGGCACTTACGCAGCGGCAACGGGCATCGTCATCGGCATCGGCCTTCTGGCCAAATATGCGATGGTCTTCTTCTTCGCCGGCATGGCGCTGCTGCTTATCCTTCGCCCCTCGCTGTGGCGAAAGCTGCTTGGCCCCTCGTCTGTCATCATCCTCGCGCTGGCCCTGCTGGTCGCCGCCCCCAATCTGCTCTGGAACCTTCAGCACGGCTTTGTCACCTTCGCGCACACGGCCAGCAACGCGAATCTGGAGGGTGAGCTTTTCAACCCGGGTGAGCTGGGTGAATTCTGGGCGGCGCAGGCGGGCGTATTCGGTCCGCTGCTGCTGCTCATCCTCGTATTGGGGACGTTGAGCGCCCCCTTGCATTGGCGCCGCGCGAACCCTGAGGAGCGAGCGAGCGATAAGTTCCTCCTTGCCTTTGCGCTGCCGGTCTTGCTCGTGATCTCGGGCCAGGCCTTTCTCTCCCGTGCGAACGCGAACTGGGCTGTCCTTGCCTATGTCCCCGCGACCATCCTCGTCCTTTCCTGGTCTTTCCGCCTGCTGCCCCGGGGTGTGACCGCCCTTTCCCTTGCGCTGCATCTCGTCCTGGGCTGCGCGGTGATGGTCTTCGCGCTCAGCCCCGCCGCGACCGATTTCGCCGACAGCTTCGCCAAGAACCGGCCCATCGCGAATGCCTTCAAGCGCATGAAAGGTTGGGAGGAGCTGGCACAGATCGTGCCCGCCTTCACAAGCGGCAAGTCCTATACGGCGCTGCTCAGCGACAATCGCGAGGACATCGCGGAGTTTCTTTACTATGGCCGGGAATGGACGACACCCATTCGCATGTGGAACGGGGGCAAGCCGCCTGAGGACCATTTTGAACTGACCCGCGCCTTGAAGCCCGAGGAAGCCGGCCTCGTGCTCTTGCTCACGCAGCAGCAGAACCCCCGTGCGATTCTCAAGCGCTTCGAGGACGCAAAGTCGCTGGGCAGCATCGAGATCCCCATCGGCGGCGGCCGCACGCGGGAGTTCTACCTCTTTGAACTGAGAGCGCTTCTCGGCGAAGTGGGCACCGGTTCGCCGTAAAGAAACGCGACCAACAAAAGCGCTTCTCGGCGAAGTGGGCACCGGTTCGCCGTAAAGAAGCGCGACCTTGCGCCGGAGCGATTCGATTTGTGCAAAGCGTGGCGTCAATCGCCTATGCGGCACCGACGCCGAACCGCGCGTAGCCCTCGTCACAAAGGTCAGCGCTGCGCAAAGAAGCGGCGGTTTGCCGAACGAGTAGGAGGCGCTTCAGCAATCTAAGTTCGGGGCGAACGCGTCCGGCGAGAGTCGACGCCAACAGAAGATCGGCTGAGGGCCCGTGTCCCGTCTGACGCTTGATCGCACGCAGATTGTCGGCCGGCTGGGGGTGACCTTCTCCAATACTTAAGCAAGCGACGCATGATTTCTGCGTGACTTCCAATATTCATCGGCTGAATACCTGAACTGACGCTAACTCACGATCACGTTCTCAAATTGAAGCAGATCGTTTTATTGACGTTTGGCGAAACCCGCATAAGTATACGCGGCGTTTGCCCGGGGCGGGGGCGAAACGGCCGCGCAGTTGCGGCGGCTCCCACTCCATGACGGCAATCTGAGAAGAGAGGAATGACCGCGCAACCGATAGCGATGGGCAGCCAGAAACAAGGCCGGCCCGAAGGCGAGACGAACAAGGCCGTCCGTCCACAGGAAGAAGAACCTCCAAGTACTCTGCCCCCGCCTCCGCACGCTGCGCCAACCGCAGCCGCCATCGCCCTTGCGTCCACGCGCAAGGTGAACCGCTTTCCCGTAAGCCGTGAGGCGCGGGAGTTCTATCGCCGCTTTTATCCCGGCAGCACGCCGGATGAGTGGAACGACTGGCGCTGGCAATCCCGGCATCGCATCCGAACTCTCGCCGAACTGGAGCGCATCTTTGTGCTCTCTGAGGACGAGCGCTCCGCCGCCGCCTCCCACAAGGGTTCGCTTCCCGTCGGCATCACGCCCTACTACGCGACGCGGATGAGCCTCACTGATCCCATGGAGCCCTTGCGGCGCACCCATGTGATGGTGGGTGCCGAGAACATTCGCCTGCCGGGCGAGGATGACGATCCCTTGGGCGAGGACCACGACACCAAGGTGCCAGGTCTCGTCCACCGTTATCCCGACCGCGTGCTGTTCCTCACCACTGGTTTTTGTTCGACCTATTGCCGCTATTGCACGCGCAGCCGCGTCGTGGGCAATCCGGGCGGCGAGTACCAGTTCTCGACCGGCCAATGGGAAAAGGCGCTCGCCTATTTGGAGCAGCACACCGAGGTGCGCGACGTGCTGCTCTCGGGCGGCGACCCGCTCTCGATCGGAGATGAAAAACTCGATTGGCTGCTGACGCGCCTGCGCCGCATCAAGCATATCGAGTTCCTGCGCATCGGCACCAAGATCCCCAGCGTCCTGCCCATGCGCATCACGCGCGATCTCGTCCGTGTCCTGAAGAAGCATCACCCCTTGTGGATGAGCATTCACGTGACGCACCCGTCCGAGTTCTCGCCCGAGATGAGTGAGGGCCTCTCGCGTCTTGCCGATGCGGGCATTCCCTTGGGCTCGCAGACCGTGCTCCTCAAGGACATCAACGACGACATCGCGATCATGCGTCCGCTGATGCAGGGCCTGCTCAAGCGCCGGGTAAAGCCCTACTACCTCTATCAGTGCGACCCCATCAAGGGTTCGGGCCATTTCCGCACCAGCGTCGACAAGGGTCTGGAGATCATCGCCGGACTTCGCGGTCACACGACGGGCTATGCCTGCCCGATGTTCGTCGTCGACGCGCCGGGCGGCGGCGGCAAGATCCTGCTTGCCCCCGATGCGGTTGCGGGCCGCGACGGCGATGACCTGCTGCTGCGCAACTTCGAGGGCAGGATCTACCGCTATCCCGACCCTGAAGGTTCGCTCGGCCGCAGGCTGGCCCTGCCCCTTGCGGCGGAATGAGGAAGGCCCGTGTTGCGTGTGGGTTTCACCTTTGACTTGCGCGCCGACTACAAGGCGCTTGGCCTTTCCGATGAGGAAACGGCCGAGTTTGACAGCGAAGTCACGATCGAGGCGATCGAGGCGGCCTTGCGCCGCCTTGGTTGCGCGGTCGAGCGCATCGGCAATGTGCGGGCACTGACCCGCCGCCTGGCGGAGGGCGCGCGCTGGGATTTCGTCTTCAACATCTGCGAGGGAATGAAGGGCATCGCGCGGGAGGCGCAGGTCCCCGCGCTGCTCGAAGCCTTCGACATCCCTTACACCTTCGCCGATCCGCTCACCCTCGCCCTTGCCCTCGACAAGGCGATGACGAAGCGCATCGTTGCGGGCGCGGGCGTGCGCACCGCACCCTTTGCCGTGCTCGAACATGCGCAGGACGCAGGCGATTTGCGCCTGCCCTTCCCCCTCTTCGTCAAGCCGCTCGCCGAGGGCTCAGGCAAGGGCGTCGGCCCCGCCTCGCGCGTGGCGGACAATTTCGCCTTGATCCGCGAGGCGGCGCGTCTCATCGCCCGCTTTCACCAGCCCGTGCTGGTCGAGACCTTTCTTCCCGGCCGCGAGTTCACCGTCGGCATCCTTGGCACCGGCGCGCGCGCGGAAGTCCTGGGCGTGATGGAGATCCTGCCGCGCCCGAACGCCGCGGCGCATGGCTATGGCTATGAGAACAAGGAGGAGTTCGAGGACCGTTTCGACTATGCCCCGGCCAGCGATAAGGAGGCCGAGGCGGCCGCCGAGGAGGCGCTCAAGGCCTATCGGGCCTTGCGTTGCCGTGACGCCGGGCGGCTCGACTTCCGCTCCGACGCCGAAGGCCGGCCCCATTTCCTCGAGGCGAATCCGCTCGCCGGCCTCAATCCTGAGCGCTCCGACCTCGTTTTCATTGCGCGTTTCGCTGGGATCACCTTTGATGAGCTGATCGCGCGCATCGTGCGCTCAGCGAAGGAGCGCTTCGCCCCTTGAACGAGGGCGAAACCGGCGCACGAATCACGTAAGAGGGTTTGTCGGCAGGTGAAACGAAACGCGTCGGGCTGGTATGGCGAATAGGCGGAAAAATCTCGCGATCCTGCTCGTCTCCGAGCTTGGCGAGAACGCCTCTCCCGATGACATGGCAACACTGGAGCAGGCATCGGACATCGCCGGTGCGCTCACCGCCCTCGGCTTCTCGCCCGAGACCCTGCCCTTCCGGACGGACCTCGCGCGGATCCGCAAGGAACTTGAATCCCGCCGCCCCGCCATCGTCGTCAATCTGGTCGAGACCCTGTTCGGCGGCGGCAATCTCGTCCATATCGCCCCCGCCCTGCTGGAGCAATTGGGCATCCCATTTCTCGGCTCGGGATCCTCAGCCCTGTTCATGACCTCGCACAAGCTCTGCGCCAAGCGCATCATGCGCGCATGCCGCATCCCGACGCCCGATTGGCTGGAGGCCCCGCGCTGGGAGGGGCTGAATGAGGGCACGCGCTACATCGTCAAATGCGCGAACGAAGACGCCTCCGTCGGCATTGACGCGAAATCCGTCGTCTCAGGGCGCAAAGCGCTCCTTGCCCGCGTCCATCGCGCCGAGGAGGAGCGGCCCGGCATCTGGTTCGCCGAGGAATATGTTGAGGGTCGCGAATTCAACGTCACCCTTATCGAAGGGCCGGAGGGGCCAGAGGTCATGCCGCTCGCCGAGATGACCTTCATCGACTATCCCCCGGACCGTCCGCGCATCATCGATTATGAAGCCAAATGGATGGAAGGCACTTTCGCCTTTGAGATCACCAAGCGCCGATTCATCGACGAAGCGGCGGAGGCAGGCCTTGCCCACCCGATCCGCAAGGCCGCCTGCGATGCCTGGAACGCCTTTGGGCTCAGGGGCTGGGCCCGTGTCGATTTCAGGATCGATGAGGCTGGCAACCCCTTCGCCATCGATGTCAACGCCAATCCCGACTTGACCGACGGCATCGGCGTTGCGGCGGCCGCGGCACGGGCCGGCATCGCCTATAAGGAACTCGTTGGCCGGATCGTGGAGCGCGCGATCGCGCATTATGAGGCCCGCGCATGATCACGCACCGCGCGGTGCTGAGGCCGGAGGATGTCGGCGCCCTGGTGAGGCTTGCGTCGCGCACGGGCGTTTTCTCGCAAGAGGAGCTCAATTTTCTTCCCGCGATCGCCGAGGACATTTTTCAGCAGGGCGAAGCGGCCGGCTATGAGGTGCTGATCGCCGAGCGCGCGGGCGCGATCCTCGGCTTCACCATCTTCGGCGGCATCCCCGCGACGCAAGACCGCTATGACCTTTATTGGATCGCCACCGACCCCGATGCTCAGCGCGAGGGGATCGCGGCCGAATTGCTGCGCCGCACCGTGACGCGCATCAAGGAGCTGAAGGGCACGCACCTCTTCATCGAAACCTCGACACGGCCCGACTATGCGCCCGCTCATGCCTTTTACGAGCGGCAGGGCTTCCCCCTGATCGCCGTCATTCCCGACTATCACGCCGATGGCGATGGCAAGGCGATCTTCGGTGCGAGGCTCTAGCTGTGGAGCCGCCTGCCTCACCCTTTGCAAACCGCGAAGGGTGATTTGAGCGCCCTTACCAACAAATGTGATGCGCGCGAACGAGGATCAACGCAGGATCACGACGCGAAACAAGGAGGACCGCCATGCCCCCCTTCGGCCCGATGTACTGCGAAACCCCCGGCCTTCTGAGCGGCAGCTTTCCGGAGGAACCCTGGAACGCCATCTCATCCGGCGTCATCGTGCTCTATGGGCTCCTCGCCTGGGGCCTCACCTGGCGCCATGCGCCCCGTGCGGTCGAGTTCCACGCCTTGAGCCTGCTCCTTGCCCTCAACGGCATTGGCAGCGTGCTCTGGCATGGGCTGCGCACCGGCTGGGCGCTCAGTCTCGATGTTCAGCCGGCCCTCATCTTTCTCCTTCTGATGGCGCTCTTATGGGCGTTTCGGGTGCTGCCCTGGTTTCTCGCCTTGGGGCTCATCGCCGCCCTCATCGCGACGCCCTTCCTCGCCTGGGCCTTGATGCCGGCGGGTCAGCCGATACTGGTGCGCGGCGCACCGATGCTGATAGGCCTCCTCCTGGCGGGCGGCCTTCTCGTCTGGCGGACGGTCGGCCTGTCGCGCGGGGCAGCCGCATTCGGCGCCCTCAGCCTTGGCAGCGCGATCGCCGCGCTCTCCTTCAGGTCCATCGATCCGATGACGTGCAAGCTCATCCCCTTCGGCACGCATTTCCTCTGGCACATCCTGCTCTCGACGGCGGCCTTTGCCGGCTTCCTTGCGCTCTTGCATTTAAAGCCGGGCGCCCTCAAAGGGGCTGGACTTTGGCCTTTTGCTGGCCGCGCACCCGCTCCCGCCACGTGATGAGCGCGCCCGCGGCGATGACGATGGCGCATCCGCCGACGACTTCGATCGTCGGCACTTCGCTGAAGATGAGAAAGCCGAGCGTCGATGCCCACACGATGGCCACATAGTCGAACGGCGCAAGCAGCGATGGCTCGGCATAGCGATAGCTGAACGTCATGCAGAGCTGGCCGATGCCGCCGAAGACGCCGCAGAGAATGAGGAGCAACAGGCCAAGCCCGTCCGGCAGCCGGAAATCGACCGCCATGGTGATACCGCTGAGAACCGCGCTTGTGACCATGAAATAGAACACGATCGCCTCGGAGTTCTCCGTCGCGCTCATCTGCCGGATGAAGACGACGACGAACGCGGCGAGCAGCGCGCCGAAAAGCCCAAATCCCGCCCCGATCGACAATCCGCCCGTGGCGAGGCTCGCGATCCCGCCATGCGGCTCGATCATGAGGAGCACGCCGCCGAACCCGGCCGCGACCGCCGCCCAGCGATAGGGCCCAACTGCCTCGCCAAGCATGACCGCGGCAAGGATCACCGAAAAGATCGGCATGACGAAACTATAGGCCGTGGAATCCGCAAGCGGCAGATTGAGGATCGACATGAAGTAGCAGAACATCGCGCTCGTTCCCACGAGCGAGCGCACGATGTGAACGTGCGGCCGTCGTGTCGCAAGCTTGCGCGCAAGGTCGCCGCCGTGGGATGCGACGATCAGGACCGGAATGAGCGCGAAGAAGCTGCGCGCAAACACGATCTCGCCGATGGGGTACTCTGAAAGCAGCTTGATGATCGCGTTCATGAGCGCGAAGGCGAGCGTCGCGGAGATCTTGAGGGCAATGCCCCGATAGGGAAGGAAACGCTGCGTCAAGGCATCAGAACCAGCCGCGCCATTTGAAATAGATGACGGGCAGAACCCCCGACACCAGAATGGCGAGAAGCGCGAAGGGATAGCCGAACGACCACTCCGTCTCGGGCATGATGTTGAAGTTCATGCCCCAGATGCTGGCAAGCACCGTGGGCGGAAGAAAGACGGTCGAGGCGACGGCGAGGATGCGGATGACGCGGTTCTGCTCGATCGAGACCATGCCGAGCGTGGCATCGAGCAGGAAGGTGATCTTGTTCGACAAATAGGCGGTATGATCGCTCAATGAAGACACGTCGCGCGTCATCGTCTTGATATGGGCTCTCAAGTCCTTCGACGGCTTCGTCTCCCAGCTATTGGCAAGAAAGGTGAGGAGGCGGTTGATGCTGATGAGGCTCTCGCGCACCTTGCTCGTGAGGTCGTTCTTGCGGCCGAGCCGGACGAGCACGTCCTGGAAGCCGCCCGCATCGAGCGACCGGTTGGCCTGCCTTGTGCCGAAGACATCGCGCGATACGGACTCAACCTCATAGCTGACGCGCTCGAGAATATCGGCCGTGCGATCGATGACCGCCTCGAGCAGCCCGACAAGCACCATGTCCGAGGTCGGCCAAAGCCCCATTTGCCGCTCTGCGCGCTGGGGAAAGGTCGTGAAGGGAAGCGGTTCGGCAAAGCGCAAGGTGATGAGCCGGGCGCCGGCGAGGATGAAGGTGATGGCGGTTGATTCAGGACTGTCCGTCTCGGCGCGCGACACGACGGTCGCCGTCATGAACGAGGCGCCGTCTTCATAGTAGAGGCGCGAGGAGGCCTCGATTTCCTGCATTTCTTCGCGCGTGGGGAACTGAATGCTGAATTGCTGCTCGACGGGCCGCAATTCATCCGAGGTCGGATTGAGGAGATCGACCCACAACGCGTCCTGGGGCACGGCCTGGGGCTGTGCCTCGGTCTGACGCAAACAGCCGTCTTTGGTCACGAAGACCCGTATCATGACGGCAACTCCATTGATGTGAGCGCGTGTCGGATGGGATGCCTCAAGGCCACTACGTGAGCGGCCCTGCGGCGTCAAGAACAAGACTGCGCCTGAAGGTGCTAAAGCTGCGCTAAGGCCGCCCGCGCCTCGTCGATCCCCCGATAGCTCGCGCTCGCCGCCGTCGCCGACTTCAGCTCCTGAAGCGCCCGTTCACGCTCTCCCCGGGCAAGCAGCACCATGCCGAAATGATAGCGGATCTGCGGTTCATCCGGCATGGCCCTGGCCGCCTGTTCGAGCAGCAGGAACGCGTCTTCCTGGTTTTGCAGCCGGAACTGCACCCAGCCCAGCGTATCGAGCAGGCGCCCGTCTGTCGTGTTGCGGAAATTCTCCGCCAGCCGCCGCGCCCGCTCCAGGAGTTCGCGGTCGGAAGGCCAGATATCCGCGACCAGCGAGGCAAAGTTGTTCGCGGCGACCACGTTGCGCGGATTGCCCACAAGGATCGCCTCATAGAGCCCCCGCGCCGTCTCATAATCGCCGTTGGCCTCCGCCGAGACGGCGTAGCGCGTGCGCACGATGAGACTGCCCGGCGCCTTTTCATAGGCCGCCTTCAGCACCGCGAGGGCCGCTTTGCCATCGCCCCGCTTCTCCAGCAGCTCGGCAAGCCGCAAATAGGGAGCCTCCCAGTCCGGCCGCAAGGAGATGGCCTGGCGCAGCGATGCTTCGGCTTCGGTCTCCTTGTTTTGCGCAAGGAGCAGCCCGGCCAGCAAGAAGTGCGGCCCGGCCGAGGCAGGGTCGGCCGCCACATCGGCCTCGAGATAGGCGATGCCTTCATCGATGAGGTTGGCCGCCGCATAGGCCTCCACCAGCAGCGCCTTGATGCTTTCGTCCTTGGGCGCCTGTGCGTTGGCGGTCTTGAAGGCCTCGATCGCAGCCAAGGCATCGCCGCGGCGCAGCTTGGCCTCGCCGAGCAGCCTCTGACCCATCACGGCCGTCTCCGGCTGCGCGAGCAGGCGCTGCGCGTTCTCTTCCGCGCCACCAAAATTCTGCTTGCGCAAATAGATTTCGCCTTGCGCGAGCAGCACGGTTGGATTGTTGGGCGAGCGCCGTTGAATGCGGCGCAACTCTTCCGCCGCGCTGTCGAGGTCGCCCCCATCGCGCAACAGCCGCGCGAGATCGAAGCGGGATTGATCATCGAGCGGCACGATGGCAAGGAGACCGCGATAGGCATCGACGGCAAGATCGCGCTCGCCCAGCGTCGCATAGGCCTTGGCGAGGAGCTGATACGCAGCAACCGACCGGTGCTCGGTGCGAAGCAGAAGCCGCAGATCGGCGATGGCGCCCTCATACTCTTTGCGCTCGAGCCGCAAGCCCCCACGCAGCAGCAGCGCCTGGGCGTTTTCCGGCTCCACGCTCAAGATGTCGGCAACGATCGCGTCGGCATCGCCGCCCCGTCCTTCGAGCACGGCGACACGTGCGAGGCCCGCCTTCGCCTGCAGGCCCATGGGCGATCCGTCTTCCGAAGTGACGATCTGATCGAAGACGGCCTTTGCCTCGCCATATTGCCGGTTGCCGATATAGACATTGGCAAGCAGCATTTGCAGCCGGCGATCATCGGGCCGCGCGCCGATCTGGATCTTGATCTCGCCGAGCGCCGCCTCGACGCCCCGCTCCTGGCGGATGAGTTCAAGCAGCGCGAGTTGCAGTTCCTGCTCATCCCCCAGGCGGCCCGCCGCCTCGCGCAGCGCAGCCTCCGCTTCACCCGTCCGCTTTTGCTGATGCAGAAAATCTGCAAGCGCGATGACGGGTTCGGGGCTTTGCGGGCGCAGCGACACGACCTGGCGCAGCACCGCCTCGACGCCCGCAAGATCGCCGGTATCGGTGAGGATCTGGATCTTGATGTCATAAAGGCCATAGTCGTCCGGCTTGGCCGTGATCGCCTCATCGATGATGGTGAGGGCTTCCCCGTCCTTCCCTGCGCGGATCCGCAACGCCGCAATGACGGCGGAGGCTGTGACCGTCTTCGGCTCGATGGCGAGCGCCTGACGCGCGAGCGCTTCGGCATCGGGCGATTTGCCCTCCCGCATCAGAACGGCGGCCTTCAGCGCCATGGCTTCCGCGTTCTTCGGATTGATCTCAAGCAGCAGGTCGGCGCTCTCGATCGCCCGGCGCCGCTCATCGGCGGCAAGGGCGAAGAGGCCCATCTTCAGGACCGCCGGCTCAAAGCGCGGATCCTGATCGATTGCGCGCTGATAGAGCTGGAACGCCGCGCCGAGATCCCCCCGCCGCTCGGCGATGAGCGCAAGATAGTAGAGCGGCTCGACGCCCGAAGGGTTGATCTGGAGGGCGTTGCGGAATTCAAGGCTCGCGCGCGTATCATCGCCCTGGGAATAGAGCTCCTTGCCGCGTTCGATGAACGCCTTTTCCCGCTCTTCCGAGCCGCCGCACCCCGGCACCGCGAGGAGCGCGGCAAGAGCAAAGGCAACAACGAACCCCTTGCGGGGCCACCCGCGACGCGACGCAACCATCGGCCTCACCCCTCTCAGAGACTGTCCCATTGAAACCCGCATTTGCGCGATGGAGAAGGGAATGGCAAGAAGCTTTCCCGTCAACGCCGCACGATACGGGCGCGTGAATTTTGTGTTAAGCGCTTGCCCCAACGGCCAAGCGCCCACTTTGTTTACATTATCTTAACGCAAACCCGGGAGTCCTCGGGAAAAGAGATCGCACGAGGTGGCCATGCGCCAATGGACCAATAGACTGTGGATCGTTGGCGTTTTCCTGGCCATGCTGGTCTCGAACACAAGCTCTTGGGCCGTGGAGCCTTACAAGCTCAATCCCGGCGACACAGTCGTCATCACCTCCTTTGACGACGAGCGGCTAAACCGGGAGCTGACCATTCTTCCCGACGGCACCATTTCCTACCTCGCGATCGGTCAGATCAAGGCGGCCGGCCTCACCGCGCAGGAGCTGGAGACCGCGATCACGCAAGGGCTGGTCGAGAAGGATGTGCTGCAGCCCGGCTCGGTCGTCTCGGTTTTTGTCTCCAAGCCCACCGGCAACACGATCTATGTCATCGGCCAGGTCGCGCGCCCCGGCGCCTACACGACGCCCGCCACGATCGATGTGATGCAGGCCTTGAGCCTTGCGGGCGGTCTCACACCCTTTGCCAGCCGTGGCGGGATCAAGGTGCTGCGCAACGAGGAAGCGGGCCAGAAGGTCTTCGAATTCGACTATGACGATGTCGAGGACGGCGACGCTCTTGAAACCAACATTCAATTGCGCTCTGGCGATACGGTGGTCGTTCCGTGAGATCTTGGCCCCTGATTTCCCTTGCTGCGGCCGCATCGTGCCTGCCTCTTCCTGCGCGCGCCGCGGAGTGGACGCTCACCCCTGAATTCACGCTGCTGGCGATCTACGACAACAACCTGACCTTGAAGCAGGAGAACGAGCAGAACGTGACGGGCGGATCAGCCATCGCCAACCTCACGCTTGCGCGCAAGACGGCGCGTCTGGAGACGAGCCTTTCGGCAAGGGCCGATTTCACCGGCTATTCGCCCAACAGCGACCTCAATTCGGATGAACAGCGCCTCAGATTCGCCTCTTCCTACCGCTTTGAGCGGAGCCTTGCCGCCCTCAATGCGGAGTATTTTCGCGATACGACCCTGACGCTCATCGAGGATGAAAACCGCGGCGATGTGACCTCGGCCGAGCGCGTGACAAGCTGGAGCGTCTCGCCCGCCTGGATCTATGAGCTTTCCGCGCTCGATCGGGTCGAGATCGCCGGATCCTTCCGTCGGCGGGAATACGATACGCCGACGCGCACCAATTTCGACTTCTACGGCGCCTCGCTCATATGGACGCGCGTCTTCCGGCAGGACCTGCGTGGGACGGCGACGATCGCCCTGAGCAAGTTCGAGCCGGAGGGCCTTTCCGCCCAGCAGACGATTGTGACCCCACAAGTGGGCATCCAATACACGCCCACCGAACGATTTTCGGTCTCGGCCTCGGCCGGACCTCAATACATCAAGACCGAACAGCCTGTGCCGTTTCTGGACGATGAGGAAGAATGGGGCTATGCGATCAAGTTTGGCACAAACTATTTGATTGATCCGCGCACGAAGTTTCAGGCAAGTTTCTCCCGCGAGGCAGAGCCAACGGGCGATGGGGCCTTGCGCGACCGCGATCGCTTGTCCATGCGGGTTGAGCATCGCTGGTCAGAGTTGCTGACCTTGCGTCTTTCGGGAAACCTGACGATGGTGGACAATACGCGTTTCGCCTCGTCATCCGCCGAGGAGACATGGGTCATCGAACCGGCGCTCGTGTGGCGGCTTGCGCCTGACCTGGACCTGACGGCGTCCTATCGCTATCGCTTCCAGGCCTATGCCGATGGGACCGACGTTGAGAGTCACGGGGTTCGCGTGGGTGTGAACTACGAGCTGGATCCGCTGCGCTGGTCCGAGTAGGAGGCGGTTCTCGCCTTTTGTTAGAATTCCGCGTGCGGGAGAGACTGCGATGACGGATGTAACAGTCCTCGAGACAGCAGAGCCGCTGGAATTTCTCTCGACACTGCGCCGGCGTCTCGCGCTGGTGCTGGGCGTTGGGGCATTTGTGTTTGTGGCCGCCATCGTGGCCGCGCTCGTCTGGCCGCCGGCCTACACCTCGCAAGGCACGATCCTCATCGAGGCGCCGAACATCCCGGATGATCTCGTGCGCTCCACCGTCTCCACCTATGCCGATCAGCGCCTGCAGACGATCCAGCAGCGTGTGATGACGACCCAGAACCTGCTTGCCATCATCGAAAAATTCAATCTGTATGCGGAGGATCGCAAGCGCACGCCGGCAACGCTCATCGTCGACCGCATGCGTGAGCGGATCGCGCTTGAACTGGTGAGCGCCGATGTGACCGATCCCGCAAGCGGCCGCACCAGGCGCGCCACGATTGCCTTCACCGTTTCCTTCGATGGCGAGACGCCGAACCAGGCCCAGCTTGTCGCGAACGAGCTTGTGACCCTCTATCTGGCTGAGAACCAGCGCTCCCGCCAGGAACAGGCGGCGGGCACTGCAACCTTCCTGTCCGAGGAGCAGCAGCGCCTGCAGACCCAGGTGCGCGATATCGAGACGAAGCTTGCCGTGTTCAAGGCGCGCAATGCCGGATCCCTGCCCGAGCAGCTCTCGGTCAATACCCAGCTCCTTGACCGCACGCAGAGCCAGCTTCTCGAAGTGATGCGCCAGGTGCAATCCTTGCGCGAGCGGCGCAGTTTCCTTCAGTCGCAACTGGCTCAGACGAGCGCCACCAATGGCCTCTCCGCGGAGGGCGAAGCGCTGCTCTCGCCCGAGGATCAGTTGCGCACGCTCGAGCTTCGCTATGTCTCGCTCAGCGCCAAGTTCGGCCAGAACCACCCCGAGGTCGCGGCGGTGCGCCGGCAGATCGAGGCGCTCTCCGGCAAGGCGCCCTCTGGCCGCGCCACGGTGCCAGAGCTCAATGCAAAGCTCGCCGACCTCAACGCCCAGCTCACCGACGCCCGCAAGAAATTTGGTGACAGCCACCCCGACGTGACGCGCCTTGAGCGTGAGATCGCCGCAACCGGGAAGGCGCTGACGACGGCAAGCCGCGCGCCGCAATCCTTGGCCGCCACGCCGCAGCTCTCCGCGCCCGCGAACAATCCCGCCTATATCCAGCTTCAGACCCAGCTCGGTTCGGCGAATGCCGAATTGGCCGCGCTCGAGGTCCAGGAAAAGGCCCTGCATGAAAAGGTGGCCGATCTTGAGGCCCGCGTGCTCAAGACGCCAGAGGTCGAGCGTGAATATGCCGATCTTCAGCGCCAATACGATACGCTGAACATCAAGTTCCGTGAGCTCAGCGAGAAGCAGGGCTCAGCCTCGCTGGCTCAGAGCCTTGAGGCGGACCGCTTGGGCGAGCGCTTCTCGGTGATTGAGCCGCCCACCGCGCCGATCGGCCCCTCGCGCCCGAACCGCCCGGCGATCGTCCTGTTGGGTGCGTTTCTTGGCGTCTTTGCAGGGATTGGCGGCGCGATGGCGGCCGATTTTCTCTCCGGCCGCGTCTATGGCCAGAGGCAGGTCTCGGCCCTGTTGGGCTATGGTCCGCTGGCGGTCATTCCTTATGTGCGCACGCTGGAAGAGCGCCAGCGTGATCGCCGTCGCTGGCAGATCCTCGCCATCGTGATCGTCACCCTCCTCTTTGGCGCGATCATCTTTGTCCATGTCATGATCCGCCCGCTCGATATCGTGGTGTTTGCGCTTCTGAACCGGCTTGGGCTTTAAGGAGACAGCTATGGCGATGGAACAAATCTCCCGCGCGCTGCAAAAGGCAAAGCTCGAGCGCGGCTGGACCACGACAGGGCGCGGCTTTGCCCAAAGCGTGCGCGATTTGAAGGCGCCGCGCGATGCGACACTTTCCTATACGCAGACGAAGATCGTGCCTGTCAGCCGCGCCGCCTTGCGCCGCAATCGCATCGTTGCGGGCCATCGCGACAGTGAGGTGGCCGAGACGTTCCGCCTCTTGCGGGCGCAGGTCCTGCGCCGCATGGCGAAACTGGGCGTCAGCACGCTGGGCATAACGAGTGTCAGCAATGGCGAAGGCAAGACCTTCGTTGCGGCGAACCTCGCACTCGCGATTGCGCTCGATGTGAACCAGACGGTTCTCCTCGTGGATGCCGATATGCGCTCGCCCGGTATCGCGCCCGCCTTCGGCATCGAGAACGACCGCGGCCTATCTGACTATCTCAAGAACGAGGCCGAGCTTTCCGAATGCCTCATCAATCCGGGGCTTGAGCGGCTCGTGATGCTGCCGACCGTGAACCCGACCGAGCAATCGGCGGAACTCTTGACCTCCCCCCGCATGGCCGCGCTTGCCCATGAATTGAAGGTGCGTTACCCCGACCGCGTCATCATCTACGACCTGCCGCCGCTGCTGACCTCGGGCGACACGCTGGGCTTCCTGCCCCAAATTGAGGCAACGCTGCTGGTCATGCGGGAAGGCGCTGTAAAATCAGCGGAATTACGCCGCGCCGCCCACCTTCTCGACGATCACCATCTGCTGGGAACGGTCCTCAACGGCATGGCCTAAAGGTACGGCTCATAATCAATCCCTTAACGACATATCCCACACAAGAGTGCTTTAATAGAGGCGTTGCCATTTCAGGGGCACGGCCAAACGATTGGGGCTCGGCCGATGTATGAAGAGTTTTTCGGGCTGCGCGAAAAGCCTTTCACGTTGCTGGCGGACCCGTCTTTTCTCTATTTGAGCCGCAAGCACGCGACGGCGCTGAGCTTGCTGGAATACGCGTTGTCCGGCCAGGCCGGCTTCTGCGTCATCACAGGCGAGGTTGGCTCCGGCAAGACGACGCTCCTGCGCCAGTTCCTGCAGGAAGTCGATGCCCGCACGACGCCCGGGGTCATCTTCCAAACCCATCGCGACTTTGGCGATATCCTGCGTTGGGTGCTTCTGGCCTTTGGCATCGAGCCCAAGAGCGATGACCGCACCCAGCTTTATCAGAACTTTCTCGACTTCCTCATCGATCAGCGCACTGCCGGCCGCCGGACGATCCTCATCGTCGATGAGGCCCAGAACTTGAGCGTTCAGGCCCTGGAGGAGCTGCGCCTCCTGTCGAACGTGAATTTCGACAAGTTCCTCTTTCTCCAGATCATTCTCGTCGGCCAGCCGGAATTGCTGGAGAAGCTGCGCTTGCCGGAGCTGCGCCAGTTCGCCCAGCGCGTCGCCGTCCACTATGACTTGGGGCCCCTGACGGCCGAGGAAACCCGCAACTACATCGCGCACCGTATGCGCATCGCCGGGGCGCAGGCGCCCGTGTTTAACGACTGGGCGGTCGCCGCGATCTATTACTTCACCCAGGGCGTCCCCCGCCTCATAAACTCGTTATGCGACATGGCGCTTGTCTACGCCTTCGCCGATGGCCGCAAGCTTGTCGATCTAGAGATCGTGAGCGCGGTCGTGGCGGACCGCGAGGCCAGCGGCCTCATGGTCTTTGCCAAATCCGTGCTGGGCCAGGACGAAGAATCCCTGCGCGCCCAGCTTTCCCCCCTTGTATCCGCTGCGCAGTTGCAGGAAGAAGCATCGGCGGCAGTGAAGGGACCACAGGCGCTGGCCTCTCCCTTTGACGAGGATGAGGATCGCCCCCTCACCGAGGCTGGCCCGCCAGCGCCCGCCGCTCTCGGCAAGCGCGCCCGCTAAAAAGGCCGGAAGCGCGGCCGGCGGCCAACTGCGACCAGGCTCCACAAGGGGGACAATGGCGATCCGCGTTTTGACAATCTTCGGCACCCGCCCCGAAGCCATCAAGCTTGCGCCCGTCATCAAGGAATTGGCCGCGCACGAGGGGCTCATCGCCTCGCGCGTCTGCGTCACGGGACAGCACCGGCAAATCCTCGATCAGGTCCTGGATCTCTTTAGCATCAAGCCGGACATCGACCTTGACACGATGCGTCCGGGACAGGACCTCACGGGCATTATGGTCTCGGCCCTGCTCGGCCTGAAGGACGTGCTGCGGGCCGAGCGCCCCGACATCGTCCTTGTCCAGGGTGACACCGCCACCTGCTTTGCCGCCGCCCTCAGCGCCTATTATGAGCAGATCCCGGTCGGCCATGTGGAAGCGGGCCTGCGCACCGGCGATCTTTATTCCCCCTTCCCAGAGGAAGGGAACAGGGTCATGACCGCGCGCCTTGCCCGCTGGCACTTCGCTCCGACCGAGGAGGCAAGACGCAACCTCCTTGCCGAGGGGATCAAGGATGACGCGATCCGAGTGACCGGCAATACGGTCATCGACGCGCTGATCCATGTGCGTGGAACCCTGCCTGCGCTCGCGCCCGAGCGCCTTTCGGCTGCGCTCGGCAAAGCGGCATATGAGAGGCTGCTGGCCGCGAAGGAAATCGTCCTCTTGACGGCCCATCGGCGCGAGAATTTCGGACCCGGTCTCGCAACGATCTTTGGCGCGGTACGCGATCTGGCCAAGGCGCGTCCGGCCAGCCTCATCGCCTTCCCCGTCCACCCGAACCCCAATGTCCAGGAGCCAGCGGCTTCCATTCTGGGTGGACTTGGGAACGTGCTGCTCCTGCCGCCCCTCGACTATCAGATCTTTGTTTGGCTGATGAACCGCTCGGCGCTGATCATGACTGATTCGGGCGGAATACAAGAGGAAGCGCCAAGCCTGGGAAAGCCAGTGCTTGTCCTGCGTGAGGTAAGTGAGCGCTTGGAGGCAATTGAACAGGGTTCAGCGGCGCTTGTCGGCGCTAAAAGCGCAAAGATTACGCAAGAAGCGGCAAGAATACTGGATGATGCGCAAAACAAACTCAATGATTTGATTGAGAAGAATCCATTTGGTGACGGCTTGGCATCGAAGAGGATCGTTAACGCGCTGATTGCCGCACTGCGAAATTGAATAGATTTCTCGCTAAGCAAGTGAGTTTCAGATAAATCAGAAAAATATTATGGATGAGAACGAAGAACAAAGGACAAATTGTTTATTTGGAAGTGGAGTTCGCAATTCGCATATTCTCACTTATCCACAAACATTGCTTCAAATGAAGGTAAAGACTATATTAACTAAACTGAAGCAAGCGTTATTTCACCGTTCCGTCACCATATGTCTTGAAATGAAACAAGAATCTCTGAAAAATTCAAAATAATGAGGTTGACCCTCCAGGGAGGCGTGGCGATACTCCCCCAGCGATTTAGACAAATACCCTTTGAATTTTAGGGATTGGCTCCCCTACCAAACCCCCGACCCCCAGTAAGCAAGGGAGAGTGCTTCATGCGGATCTCAGCTCTAGTGGCGACGGCCGGCCTTCTGTTCGCGTCAGCGACGGCGGCAAATGCGGCGGCGTTCACGAATGGTGACTTTGAAAAGGGCATCGACCTTCCGCCCGGCGGTTTTGCGACGGTGATGGGTGGCGATTCCAGCTCGATCAAGGGCTGGACGGTCATCGGTAACAGCGTCGACTATGTCGATGGCTACTGGCAGGCCGGCAGCGGCGAGCGCAGCATCGACCTGAACGGCATGGGTGCCGGCGGCCTCAGCCAGACCTTTGATGTGGTCACGGGAACCGAATACATGGTTCGCTTCCTCATGTCCGGAAATCCGGACGGGGCCGACACCCAGTTCCTGAAGGCCTCGGTGAATAGCGGTGCGAACTCATCGATCGCCGTTTTCGCGTGGCCCTCGAGCGCGGCCAACACCCGCGCCGACATGGACTGGACGGAAGTGTTCTTCACGTTCACGGCGGGCAGCAGCAGCGCCACGCTGACCTTTGAGAGCTTCTTCACCTCCGGCTTCTTCGGCGCCGCGATCGACAATGTCAGCGTCGTTGCGGTTCCCCTGCCGATGGCGCTCCCGCTCTTCGGCGCCGGCCTTGCGGCCCTGGGCCTCGTCTCCCGCCGTCGCAAGCAGGCGGCCTGATCCGCTTACACAGCGTTTCAACGCAGCAAAAGGGCCGGCCCAGCGCCGGCCCTTTTCCTTTGCCCGGCAGGGAGAAAAGGTGTGGGCGCGCCGCGAAGGGTGAGGACCAAGTCTGAACGACCACCCCCATCATTGTCATGGCCCGGCTTCGACCGGGCCATCCATCTTGTCCGTCATCCTCATCCTTCGAGGGCCGCGAACGGTGAGGCGTTCGGCCCCCTCTTGCCTAGAGCAACGTGCGGAAAAGTGGGTACCGGTTTTCCGCTAAACGTTGCGACAATTGAAAGGGTTAGAGCGGCCTAGTGATTCTGATTGAATGCACGCCGCTCTAGCTGTGGAGCCTCAATAGGTTGTTCTCGGTGAGGCCGAGTCGGCTGATGGGTGTAGTTGCCTTCAAGCTACCATGTGGGCGGTGCCAGTTGTAGCGATGGAGCCAGCGCG
>JACADY010000006.1 GCA_013389115.1 Alphaproteobacteria bacterium | reverse complement strand
GTGACGTTGCGCCGGGGGCTGATTGATCGACCACGCCAGAAACTCAGGCGTCACAACATCCAGGTTCGGGCGCAGCACCATCAAAGGGAGTACTGCAAGGGCAGGCTCCTTCAGGCACTCGCCGAGGGCGGACGCCGTGTTTCGCTCACCCCGCGAGCGGAACACCACGTCACCGGCGCGAACGAAATACCGGTCGGGCAGGCCGTCCAACTGGACGCGGGTGAGGCGCTCCGGATCGACGAGGCCGTCGGGGGAGATGTCCCGCAACTGGATTGCGAGCACGCCCCCGGTGGCCGTCGGCTCCAGTCTGCCGCGAGCGGTATAGCCGGTGTGGATGGTGCAGGCGTCAGCGAGGCGCATCGAAATTCCTCTGTAACTATCGCTACAGAAGATAGGCGCTCGCCATGTCGCTGTCAATACCGTAATCGCTGTAGAGTGACCTACTGCGTAGAATGCGAAAAACTAGAGGTCCGGCGAGACCCGCGATGCCAATTTGTGATGCAGAAACGTGAGCTTCTGAGCTTCCCACTCCACCGGGAACGGCACCAACAAGTCGTCCAGTTGCATCCACACTGGCTGCCGCCCGTCGAGAATGGCCTCGACGATGTCCGGGGCGAGCAGCGTGAGGCGCAGGACACGGGCAATGTAGGACGGGTTGATCCGCTCAGCTTCGGCGAGGTCCTGGACGGTCTGGTAGCGGCCGGAGTCGAGCTGCTTCTTCCAGCGGTGGGCCCGGGCGATCGCCTTCACCATGGTGTTGTCGACGCGGGCGCGCGGCAGCGCCCACGCATCGGCCCCGTTCGGTGCGATGACGAGCTTGCGCCCCCCGCGCTTCCGGAAGGTCATCGGCACGGTGACGGTGAGAGCGTCTGCATCGTGGAGGAACGCGCCCTTCGCCATCAGGCCGCCTCCTGCCGGTCACCGACCGATTGCAGTTCGCCCAGCAGCTTGGTCAGCCCGCCGGTGCGGAGGCGGATCGCGATGCCATCGGCCTTCACGTCGACCCTTTCGACCAGAAGCTGGACGATGCGCGCCTGCTCGGCGGGGAACAACTCGTCCCACATGGGATCGAGCCGCTCGAAGGCGTCGCGAACCTCCGCCTCCGTGATGCGCTCGTCGTGCCGGATCGCGGTCATCCATGTCCGCACGATCAGTTCCGGCGCGCGCAGGAGGCCGCGAAGCTGATCGATCACCGCCGTCTCGATCTCGGCGGCGGGAACCCGCCCCACGGGACAGGTTCCGGGACCGCGTTTGAGGACCGACTGCGTGACGTAGTAGCGGTAGAGCCGATCGCCCTTCCGGGTGTGGCTCGGGGACATGGCGTCGCCATTCGGCGAGAAGATCAGGCCGCGCAGCAGGGACGGTCCCGACAGTCGGGTCTGGTTGGCGCGCATGCGCGGGCTTTCGCCCATGATCGCATGGACGCGCTGCCAAAGATCCATGCTGATGATGGCCTCGTGCTCGCCAAGATAGGCCTCGCCCTTGTGGACAGCCTCTCCGATATAGACCCGGTTGTTCAGTAGCTTGTAGAGCGCGCCCTTGTCGAGCATGTAGCCGCGCCTGCTGCGGATGTTGGCCGCTTGCAGTTCCCCCATCAGCAGCTTGATCGATCCGAGCTTCACGAACCGCTCGAAGATCAGGCGGACGGATGCCGCTTCTTCCTCGTTGACGAGCAGCTTGCGGTTCTCGACGCGGTAGCCGAGCGGCACGGTGCCGCCCATCCATATGCCTTTCCGACGCGAGGCCGCGACCTTGTCGCGGATGCACTCGCCGATCACCTCGCGCTCGAACTGCGCGAAGGACAGCAGGATGTTCAGCGTCAGACGCCCCATCGAGGTCGTCGTGTTGAAGGACTGCGTGACGCTGACGAAGGTGACGCCGCGCCGCTCGAACACCTCGACCAGCTTTGCGAAATCCATCAGCGAGCGGGACAGCCGGTCGATCTTGTAGACCACCACAACGTCGACCTTGCCGAACTCGATGTCGGCGATGAGCCGCTTCAGCGCCGGACGCTCCAGCGTGCCGCCCGAGATCCCGCCGTCGTCATAGCGGTCAGCGACCGCAACCCAGCCCTCCGGCTTCTGGCTCAGGATGTAGGCGGCGCAAGCCTCGCGCTGGGCGTCGAGGCTGTTGAACTCCATGTCGAGCCCTTCCTCGGACGATTTGCGCGTGTAGATCGCGCAGCGGATCTTCGGCGTGATTTTCGTCGTCGGATGATGGCCGGTCGCTGCACGCCTCATGTGCCGCTCCCAGCGCTTTTCAGCCCGAAGAAGACCCAGCCGTTCCATTGAACGCCGGTGATGGCCCGCGCGATCGCTGACAGCGACTTGTAGGGTCGGCCCCGGTATTCGTAGCCTTCGATGGTGACCGTCACGATGTGCTCGACGCCCTGAAACTCGCGCAGGAGACGCGTGCCCGCGATGGGCTTCCGGTCGGTGCGGATCCGCCGCGTCCTGGGTGTTATTCGGCGCGCAATACTGACCCCCTCTGAGGGGTAATCGGCGTGCAATATTGACCCCCCTCGCAGTGATGTCGGCGAAGCTGCCCGCTTCCGGGGACGAGAGCGGGTGGGCTGG
>JACADY010000033.1 GCA_013389115.1 Alphaproteobacteria bacterium | reverse complement strand
GTCGAATCCGGTGCGCCAGGTGTCAAAGAATTCATCGGCGAACGTGGCCTGCAAAGCGGTCAGATTCGACGTGCTGATCTTGTTGCGGCGATAGGCGCCGAAGGCCTCCTGCTGCTGCGGGAACAGATTGCCCACGGCCACTCCGCGTATCTCCCGCGCCTCCAGGATCCTCAGCCCGGCGATTTGCAGAGTCAGGCTTTGCCGCTCGGCGGTCTGAACGAGCTGGTTGAGCACGTCGTCAAGCATTTGAAGGCGCAAGGCCATCCCGACTATCTTGAGGACGTCACGAAGGAACCCGATGAAGAAGAAGGCGGCTCGGGCGGCCCCGGCGGCGATGGCGAGGGCGATGACCTCTATCGCCAGGCGGTTGAGATCGTCACCCGCGACCGCAAGGCGACGACGAGCTATATTCAGCGCCGCCTTCAGATCGGCTATAACCGCGCCGCGCGGATCATCGAGCAGATGGAGCAGGAGGGCCTGCTCTCGCCCCCCAACCACACGGGCAAGCGCGAGATCCTGGACGGCAACTGACGCGCCTCACGCCTCTTTGGGGACGCAGGCAATCTCCGCCATGATGCCAAGGAGGCGTTCCTCCGACGCCTTCTCCCCGACCGCGCGATAAAGCGTGAGCGCCTGATTATAGAGAAGGCAGGCTTCGCCCCTGCGATCCCCCATCGCGGCGACGAGCCCAAGCTGGCGCAGGCTTTCCGCTTCGAGGAATTTATCGCCAAGCGCGCGCGCATAGGTGAGCGACAGCTGCCCCGCCCGCTCGGCATCGCCAAGGCGCCCGCGCTGCACCTCGACCCAGGTGAGACCCTGCAAGGCTTCCGTTTCGTGCGGGCGGTCGTTGAGCGCCTGCCAGCGCTTGATTTCGTCGCCGATCTCCACGGCCGCAGCATCGAACAGGGCCGCCGCCGCCTTCGTGCGTGCGATCTGGCGCTGGGCGAGCGCGGCATCCGCCTCTTTGCCAAGCGCATCCCACATGTCGCGCGCGCGGGTCAGCAAGGAGAGCGTGAAGTCGAAATCTTCGACCCCGATCAGTGCTTCGCCGTAAAGCAGGTATACATGCGCCGCCTCATCCGCCCGGCCCGCCTTTTCGAACAGTCCTGCCGCACGCTCGAAGGAGGCGAACGCCCTTTCGGTCGCGCGCGGATCCTCTCCTCGGCCCATAAGCTCGAGCCGCGCCAGATCGGTGAGAATTTCAGGCAGCAGATCCCCGTCCTCCGCCGCCTCTTCCGCCATCGCCACCGCGGCCCTCATGTAGCTGAGCGCCTCTTGGGGAAATCCCATGCTCTCGGCCGCAAGACCAAGGCCCTGCAGCCCTTCCGCCTTGAGTGTCTTATCGCCGCGCGCCTCGCCAAGCCGGTAGAGCGCGTCGAATGAGCCTTGCGCCGCGCGCCCATCACCCGATTTCAGCATGGCCTCCCCTTCGCGCCGGAGTTCCTCAGCCGATAGGGATTGAACAGCCGTGTCGGCACGCGATGTCGAGAGGGCCGCGACACCGCCCGCGATACCGGCCGCAAGGCCGGCGAGGAACAGCGCACCCGCGATGATGTTTCTTCGCGATGGAACTGCCACGGCCGAAAGAACCCTTCAGCAACGAACTGAAGCGGCATCCTGACGTGGCGCTGGTTGACACTTTGGTAAGAGAGCGTCGTCCCTAAACGTTCAAGAGCAGATGCTGGCGCTCCCAGGGCGAGATCACCTGCTGATACGCGTCATGCTCGGACGATTTGACGTCGCAATAGAGCGTCACGAACGTATCGCCCATCACCTCGCGCAGCTCGTCCGAATCCCGCATCCGCTGGATCGCATCGAGCAGATGGCGCGGCAATTGCATCCGCTTGCCGCCCGGCGCCTCATAGGCATTGCCCTCCATGGCGCGGGTCGGCACCATGTTCTCGCGCATGCCAAGGAAGCCGCAGGCAAGCGAGGCGGCAATGGCGAGATAGGGATTGGCATCCGCGCCCGGCACCCGGTTCTCGACGCGGCGGTTCTGCGGATCGGACGTCGGGATGCGTAAGCCCACCGTGCGGTTCTCATGCCCCCAATGCGTGTTGATGGGCGCCGAGAGAAAGCGCACGAGCCGCCGGTAGGAATTCACATAAGGTGCAATGAGCGGCATCGAAGCGGGCAGATATTTCTGCAGGCCAGCGATGTGCGAGAGGAAGAGCTTTGTGTCCTTGCCGCCCCGCGCGGCGAAAAGCGTGCGCCCGCGCTCATCCGTCACGCTTTGATGGATATGCATGGCGCTGCCCGGTTCTTCTTCATAGGGCTTGGCCATGAACGTCGCATAGATCTCGTGCCGCATCGCGGCTTGGCGCACCGTGCGCTTGAAGATGAAGGTCTGGTCGGCAAGCGCGAGCGGATCGCCGTGGTTGAAGTTGATTTCGCACTGCGCGACGCCTTCCTCATGGATGAGGCTGTCTATGCCGATCTCCTCGGCCTCGCAGAAATCGTAGATCTCTTCAAAGAGCGGGTCGAATTCGTTGACGGCATCGATGCCATAGGCCTGGCGCCCCGTCTGCGGCCGGCCCGAGCGCCCGGCGGGCGGCACGAGCGGCAGGTCGGGATCGATATTCCGCTGGGCCAGATAGAATTCGAGCTCGGGAGCCACGACCGGCCGCCAGGCATGTTCGGCATATTGCGCAAGCACGCGCTTGAGCACCGTCCGGGGAGCGGTGGGAACTTCGTTGCCGTTCTTGTCGGCACAATCGCAAACGACCTGCGCCGTCGGCTCGTCATACCAGGGCACGACCCGGATGGTCGCCGGGTCCGGCACGAGGTTCATGTCCGGCGCCTGATAGGTGAGCAGGTCGGTATCGGAATCCCCGCCCGTCACCATCTGCCCGAAAATGCTCTCCGGCAGGCGCAAAGTGGATTTCTCGATTCCGGTGAGGAACTTGTTGGTGGGCAGGATCTTGCCGCGTGCAATGCCCGCCATGTCGGGCACAAGGCACTCAACCTCGGTGATCCGCCGCTCTTTAAGCCATTCTTTGAGGTCAGAGAGATCGCGCGCACTCATCGGTGGCCACTCACCTCTGGGGCACGCGGGGAAGGAGATTTGGGCATGAAGCAAACGTTACCATGCCGCCTGCGCGGGCGGCAAGGCAAAGGCGTCCGTTCTTACTGCGCCTCTTTGGCCGGATCGACGAGCTCGCGGATGACGAAGAGATCCGCCTTGAGATCGATGTCCTTCTTCAGCTCCGAAACGGCGACGGTCACCGTTGTGCCCTCGGCATCGGTGAGCACCCAGTGGCGCAATTCCAGTCCCGGATCTGAGAAATAGAGTGTGATTTCGCCCTCGGCCGGCCCGTCCGTTTCCCGCGCTGTGATCGCAAGCTGGCCCGGCGTGCGCGCCACCGCGACGATATTGTCGTTTTCGCGCAGGTTGACATCGTCCTCGAGCAGCAGGGAAAGAGGCGTCGAGACGAGCGGATAGCGGTCTTGTGTCTCCAGTTCGGAATTGGTGATGGCCACCGTGATCCCGTCCGAGACGATCGTCACCGGCACCGGCGGCTCGTATTCAAAGCGAAGGCGCCCGGGCTTGCGCAGATAGAACGTGCCCGCGCTGAAGGCGCCGTCATTCGTCACCTGGCTGAACTTGCCCGTCAGCGTCTTGATGCCGTTGAGATAGATCGACACCCGGTCGAGATCATCGCGGTCTTTATCGCTCAACCCGTCCGCCGCGCCGGCAGGCAGCAAACCAAGAGCGAAGGCCACGATTGCAGCAGACAGAACGCGCTTCACCGGAACACCTCTCGAAAATGGCTGGCTTCGCTTCTATCGGGCCAGTGGAACGAATACAAGAAAGGCTGCATGAACACCCCCTCACACCCACGCGAGCAAAGGGGCAGAAATATGACCGCACGCCTGACCGTGATCCATCCCAAGCCCCGCGACCTCGGCGGGTTCAAGGTGAACCGTGCCCTTCCTGCGATTGAGCGGTGCATGGTGGGTCCTTTCGTCTTCCTCGACGAGATGGGTCCGCTCAGCCTTCCCAAAGGCGAAGGCATGGATGTCCGTCCCCACCCGCATATTGGGCTGGCGACCGTCACCTATTTGTTTGAGGGCGAGATCGTGCATCGTGACAGCCTTGGCGCGGTTCAGCCGATCCGCCCCGGCGATGTCAATTGGATGACGGCGGGGAGCGGCATCGTCCATTCCGAGCGCACCGCGCCCGAACGGCGCGCCGAGGGCGTGAAGATGCACGGGCTTCAATCCTGGGTCGCGCTGCCTGCTGAGGCCGAGGAAACTGCCCCCGAATTCCACCATCATCCAGGCGCGAGCCTTCCGGAGTTCAAGGAGGGCGACGCCCAATTGCGTCTCATTGCCGGCACCGCCTATGGGCGGCAATCGCCGGTGAAGGTCTACAGTCCCATCTTCTATTTGGATGCGGTGTGGAAAGACGGCGGCGTGCTCGCCTGGCCTGCCGAGCACCAGGAACGCGGCCTCTACTGCACCCATGGCCGGCTTATGATCGAGGACACGCAAGTCGATCCGGGTACTCTCGCCGTGCTCGACCATGGCGAGCCTGCCACGATCATCGCTGAACCCGGCACGCGGGCGATGCTGCTGGGCGGCGCCCCGCTCGGCCCCCGGCACATGTGGTGGAATTTTGTCTCAAGCTCGAAGGAGCGAATTGAGCGGGCCAAGGCCGATTGGCAGGCAGGGCGTTTTGCCCGCGTGCCCGGCGAAACCGAGTTCATCCCCCTGCCGGAGGTTTGATCGAGCATGTCCGACCGCATCGATGAGCTGCTGGCAACATTGGGCAAGCCCCGCCGTCAGCGGCGCCTGCCGCCCGCGATGGTCGGCTTGTCGGAAATGACCCTCCCCTCCGGGCGCCTCTTCTATGAGGTCCATGGAGAGGGGCCGCCTGTCCTGCTCGTGCATGGCTGGGAATCAAGTGCCCGGGAGTTCTCAAGCATGATCCCGGAGATCGAAAAGGCGGGCGCGCGCGTGATCGCTCCCGACTTGCCCGGCCATGGCGCTTCTGAAGGCGAGACCGTCAATGCGCGCATTGCGGCCGAGGCCCTGCTCGCCCTCGATCGTGAGGAAGGTCCCTTCGTCGCGCTCCTCGCCCATTCCTTTGGCTGTCCCGCGACGATGCTGGCGCTCGAAGCAGGCCTGCGCGCCAAGGCTCTGGTCTTCTTTGCGCCGCCCGCGCGGCAGGCCGACCAGTTCCGCCAGCGCTGCGAACGCACCGGGCTGACAGAAGCGGAAACCGAAAGCGCGCTCGCCCGCGTCAAGGCAAACGGCGGATCGCTCGTGGACATCATCGCGCGGGCGCCCGCCCGCACCGAGCCCCTGCTCATCATTCACTCGCGCGACGATGAGCGCACGCCCCTGTCGGGGTCGGAGGCGATCATCGCCGCCTGGCCCGGCGCAAAGCTGCTGGCCGTCGAGGGTCTTGGACATAATCTTGCCCTGCGCGATCGCATGACCATCGCCGCCGCCTTGCGGTTTACGCTTGGTGTTTAAGTCCGATTGGCATCGCCGTGGGCTTTGCTACACTCATGCCATGAACAAGAAGCGGCACCTCCTCATTCTGTGCGCCCGGATCGGCTTTAATCCCTGAGCCGATTTTGCGGGGCCATGCCCCTTTGCCCGCCTTCAGTGTCCATGAAATGACGTGAGGATCTGCGCCATGAGCGCCACCCCGACCCACAATCAGACCAAGCACTGGCAGGAGCTCGACGCCCGCCACCACATCCACCCCTTCAGCGATACGGCCGCGCTCAACGCCGAGGGCGTGCGCATCATCACGAGGGGAAAGGGCATTTACCTTTGGGACTCTGAAGGCAACCGCCTGATCGACGGCATGGCCGGCCTGTGGTGCGTACAACTCGGCTATGGCAACGAGGAGCTGGCCGAGGCCGGCTGCGAGGCGCTGCGCACGCTTCCCTACTACAATCATTTCTTCAAGACCGCGAACCCCTGGACGATCGAGCTGGCGGCAACATTGGCCGGGATCCTGCCGCAAGGCTTGACGCGGGTGCTCTTTGCCAATTCGGGCTCCGAGGCGAACGACACCGCGATCAAGCTCATCCGCTACTACTGGAACCTGAAGGGCCGACCGGAGAAGAAGATCCATATCAGCCGTGAATACGCCTATCATGGCGTCACCATGGCCGCGGCCTCCCTCTCCGGCCTCACCCCCATGCATCCCCAATGGGACCTGCCGTTTCCCGGCTTTGTCAAAGTGCCCACCGTCTATTGGTACGGCGCCAAGGCCGCGGGCTATGGCGATATCACGCCGGACGAGTATGGCCTTCTGATCGCAAGGAAGCTGGAGGAGAAAATCCTCGAGCTCGGACCGGACAACGTCGCCTCATTCTCTGCCGAGCCCGTGCACGGCGCCGGCGGCCTCATGTTCCCGCCCGAGACCTATTGGCCCGAGATCCAGCGTATTTGCCGCAAATACGACGTGCTTCTTCACCTTGATGAGGTAATTACGGGCTTTGGCCGCACGGGCAGGTGGTTCGGCTCGCACACTTTTGGCATCGCACCGGATATCCTGACGATGGCGAAGGGGCTTTCGTCTGGCTATCAGCCCATTTCCGCCATTGCCTTGGGAGAGCGTGTGGGCGAGGCGATTGCCACCGCCAACGAAGAGCTTGTGCACGGCTACACCTATTCGGGCCACCCCGTCGCCAGCGCGGTCGCCCTCAAGAACCTTCAAATCATGGCGCGCGACAAGATCGTGGAGCGCGTGGGCGAGGACATTGGCCCCTATTTCCAGGCGCGGGCGCGGGAGCTGCTTTCCAATCACCCCCTGGTCGGCGAGGTGAGGGGCACAGGGCTCCTTTGCGCCATTGAACTCGTCAAGGACAAGGCGGCGCGCGAATTTTACGACCGCAAACTGGATATCGGCACCCAATGCCGGAACCATTGTTTTTCAAACGGCCTTGTCATGCGCGCCATCAGGGACACGATGGTCCTTTCGCCGCCTTTGGTCATTTCGAGACAGGAAGTGGATGAGCTCCTCGGCCTTGCCAGGCGCTGTATTGACTTGCAGGCCAAGGACTTAGGCAAACTGTAAACATTGTGGCAACCACGCGGGCACATATGTGGCGATTTCGCACCAGTCACGTGAAATCACACTTGGACAAAAGTTTAGAAGAAAAAAGTTGCGGGGTGTGTCCCCCGTGCATAGATTAACAATCGGGTGGATGAACCACGGTTGACCTCGCGTTGCCCCCCCGCTTGCGGGCTCAATCATCGTCCCCCCGTAGACACCGGACCATCCCCTCCCGGTGTCGGCGCGCAACGGCGCGGTTGAGGCGTCCGGTCACTCCGCTGGCCGGACGCCTTCGTTTTTGGGGCTATACTTCGCGGAAGTCGACACTGAGACGGGATTGTAGGCCATGGGCGGCTACGATGACGCAGACGACCCCGAGGAGACCTGGGGCGAGGGCGAGGGGGAAGGCGGCGAGCCCGTTCTCGACAGCGTCCGCCTGATCGGCCGCTTTGCCCGCCATGCCGCCGGCCTTCCCTGGTTTGCGCATTTGGGAGAGACGATTCCAAGGGACACGCGGGACATCGCGGAGACCTATCTTGCCGGCCTTGGCTTTCCCGATGTCGCCCTCGTTCCCGTCCGCAATTGGCGCGAGGCGGCGCTGGCGGCTGAGACCCGCGACTATGACGCCCCGGGCTTTGAGGCCGAGGAGCAATTGCGCGCCGGCCTCACCGCCACGGCGGTTGAGCTTTATGGCGAGGACACGGTTGAGATCGCGCTCGCCCATGTCGCCGCCGAGACGGGCCGCATCATCCGTGAGCATGCCCGCAATGCCGCCCTCACCTGGGGCCAAAGGCCGGTGAAAATCGTGACCGTGGCGGCCGGAAGCGCATCGCAGTCCTGCCACCAGGCTGCGCTTCTGATCCTTGCGGGGCTCGCCGACGAGGATCACCCCTTCGCCCGCAAATTCGCGCTTTTTGAGCAGGGCCGCTGGCCCATCGGCATCACGGGCATGAGCTTCAACCTGTTCTGAGCAACCCCGCCCTTGACGCCGCCGCGTTGATGACCGACGAGAGTGGATGCCCGCGCTTCGCCTCACCACCTGGAACATCAATTCGGTCCGCCTGCGCATGCCGCTGCTGCAGCAGCTCATCGCGCTGGAAAAGCCCGACATCGTCTGTCTTCAGGAAATCAAGGTCGAGACGGATCTCTTCCCGCGCGAGCCCATTGCCGCACTGGGCTTTGAGCACATGGCGGTGAAGGGGCAGAAGGGCTATCACGGCGTCGCCATCCTCTCGCGCGTGCCACTTGCGCGGGTAGCGAGCCATGATTTCTGCGGCAAGGGCGATGCCCGCCACATCAGCGCGACGCTGCCTTCCGGGATCGAGCTGCACAATCTCTATGTGCCTGCGGGCGGCGACATTCCCGATCCGCAGGCGAACGAGAAATTCGCCCACAAGCTGCAATTCGTCGAGGAGATGGACAGCGTCTTCGCCCGCCGCCGCGGCAAGAAGAGCGCGCGCGCCATCCTAGTTGGCGATCTCAATATTGCGCCCGGCGAGCATGACGTGTGGAGCCACAAACAGCTCCTCGACATTGTCAGCCATACACCCGCCGAAACCGAGCGTTTTGAGAATGCCCGCGCCGCCTTCGATTGGATCGATGTCACGCGCGAGGCGGTGCCGGTGCCCGAGAAGATCTATTCCTGGTGGAGCTATCGCAACCAGGATTGGCGCAAATCCGATCGCGGCCGCCGCCTCGACCATGTCTGGATTTCGCAAGGCCTGAAAGGCGCCGTGCAAAGCCACGCGATCCTGAAGGACGCCCGCGACTGGCCGCAAAGCTCCGACCACGTGCCGATCACGGTGACGATAAAGACCTGATGGCTTTGTCCGCGTTGCCTGCCGCCTCGAAAAAAAGTTCTTCAAGAGCGGCATTGACACCAAAGAGCCCCGCCGCGACAGCGCGCGCCCAATCGACATACTCTTGGCGCCGTTCCAGCGGCCAATCGGGCGGCGAGAGCACGAGCGCCCGCAGATTGCTGGTCTTGTCGGCAAGTTTGATCAGCTTGGCCCGCTCGCTCTTATGCGGCGCATTGACGACTTGCAACCGCTTGCGCTCAGCCTTAGGCAGAGCCTTGTCGTCGGTCACTTCCAGCACGAGCGCGGCAACATCGTCGTTGAAGGCCGCGCGCAGCTGATCCGCCGTCACGCCCACATCTTCGACCGTGTCGTGGAGATAGGCGGCGGCGATGACATTGATATCCCGGCCGCCGGTTGCCTCGGCCACAAGCTGCGCCACTTCGGCGAGGTGATTGAAATAGGGCTCCTGCGCCAACCCCCGCCGGCGGTGTCCGACATGGGCACTGGCTGCGAACGCGACGACGCGCGCAAGGAACAAGGCGTGCGGGGCTTGGTCATTCATGGGTCACACCATCCAATCCCGCCTCGCGCAGGCGCGCCCGCGCGGCCGTGAGGTCCTACGTCGTCGCTTCCAGCCGCTCCGCCAATTCGCGCATGATCTCAAGCGCCATGCTGGTCATGTCGCGCAGCAGCTGCAGGAAGACGTCTTTGCGGATACGCAAGGCGACGATGCGGCTTGCCGCCGTCACGCTCGCCGTGCGCGGCACATCGCACAGGATCGCGATTTCACCGACGAACGCGTCGCGCCCGATCTCGGCAACGGTGATGGGTCCCTTGGAGGACTGCACGACCACATCGGCGACGCCCTCGAGCACCAGATAGGCCGCATCGCCCGGATCGCCTTCGCGAAAGAGGCTCTGCCCCGCCTCGAACGAGATCCGCTCGCTTGCAAAGGCAAGCAGCTTCAGTTTCGCCGGCTCGATCGCGGAGAACAGTTTGATGCGCTTGAGCGCCTCGACTTCGTCATTGAGGCTCATATGAGCGTACGCTCCTTGGCTTCTGAGGTTTTGACCGGCCCGCGCCGCAGCCTTCGTTCATCGGCAATGCGCCCTTGCTCGAATACGAGCACATGGTCGAAGGGATGTTCGCCCTCCGCCCGGGCAACGGTCCAGATGACGCCCTGCCCGCTTCGCATTGCAAGCACGCGGGTGAGAATTTCCGACTGCGCGCCCGCGTCCAGGACGGCAAGGCCCTGATTGACGACGAGCAGGTCCGGATTCTTGAGCAGCGCCCGCAGCAGCGCGATTTTCTGCCGCTGCCCCGGCAGCAGCCGCCGCCCCGCCGCCCCCGCATCGAAGCGCAGACCCGCGCGCAGTACCGCGTCCTTGAGGCCCAGTTCATCAAGGACATCTGAGAGGAGATGCCCGACGCGCTTTTGCGCATCGGCAACGCCATAGGCGACCCGGCCGAAGAGAATATTGTCCTGCAGGCTCGCCGCGGCATTGAACTGTGCCGGGTCGTAAAAGGCGATCGCGCCGGGCGCATTCTCCTTCAGCCAGGCTTGCAGACGCCGCCGCGCCGCAAGAATCTTGATCCTGATCTCCTCGGTGATGATGCCAAGGCGATGCCGCGCATCGACATAGCGCAAGGAAAGCGCGATGAACCGCGCCGCGTCCTGCGGCCCCATCACCGCCCCCGCCGGGATGCGGTTGAGCAGCGCCTGGTATTCGGGCATCTCGGTCGCGGAGATGAAGCTGAATTGCTCGAAGAAGGGATGATCAGGCGGCAGCCCGCGGAACAATTCGATCATCGTTTCCGCGATCTCGCGCCCCGCCGCGACGAGCGGATTGAAGAGATCAAGCTCCTTAAGGAGGTTCGCGATCTGCTGGATCTGGGGAAGGCTTGCCCCGACATAGTTGGGATCGACTGGAAGTCCGAAGAGCAGGTTTTCTTCAAGTGTCGCGTTGCGGTTATAGGCCTCGACATCGAACGGCTCGACGAGCCCGCCCTGGGCCGGATCGATGAGGCGCGGGCGCAGGGCTTCGCGCGCCTTGAGTGCAAGGGCGGCAAGTTCAGGAGTCGCGATGGGATCGATCCGGGCGCGCAGGCCGAACTGATAGACATCGTCCTCGAAATCCGCCGTTGGCAAAAGGGCGATGATGCGCGCTTCGACATCCTCGATGGTCGCGGCACTCGCCGCCTCATAGTCGATCCAATCGGCAAAGGGATCGAAGCTGGGATTGCCGCTGGCCGCAAGCTCGGCCCGGTCGCGCATCGACCAGCTAAGGGCGGAGGGCCGCCGCGGTTCATGCTTGAGGCCATAAAGGATGTTGTCTTTGACGCTGCCTGTGAACACATAGGTATCGTGCCCCACATAGCCGACGCGCCGGCCGATGACGGCGTCTCCGATCAGCGCCACATCGTGCCCGGCAAGGATGAGCCGCCCGCCGCGCACCGCCACGAGCCGCACGAGCGCCTGCGCGGCCGCCTCCTTTCCCTGGCCGGGAGGGCCTGCAAAGGCCACATGGCTGTCGAGTTCGATATCGAAGGATACACCCTCGAGCAGCCGCGCGCCCGAATCGTCAATGGCTGAGAGATCGCTTGCCGTGATACGCCCTTTGAGAGGGGGAATATCGGCTTCCGGCAAGGATTGAATGGCCGCGCTGACCATGCCATCGGGCTGGAACTGATCGATGACCTGTTCATATTTGATCTGCGCGTCCTGGCGCTGCAGGTCCCAGTCGATGAGTTCCTTGATGGGCGCGGGCAGCTCCTTGTAGGCCGCGATCACCGCCACCAGTTCACCGATCGAGAGCTGTCCCTTGATCGCAAGATAGCCCCCAAGCGCATAGAAGATGAAGGGCGTCACCTGCGCGAGAAAATTGTTGAGGAACTTGACGAAGAATTTTCGCTGATAGAGTTCGAAGCGGATGAAGAATATCTGCCCCAGCCTGCGCGCGATGTCCGCACGCTCATAGTTGGCGGTATCGTTCGTGCGGATATCGCTGATGCCCTCGACGATTTCGCCCACCCGCCCCGCCAGATCGCGCGCCTGGAGCTGCCGCAGACGTCCAAGCCGCAGGATGGGAACGCGCAGCAGCGGAATGACAAGAGACTGGATCGCGATCATGAAGGCCGCGATGAGGCCCAGCCAGAAATTCTGTACAAGGATGAACAGCAAAGCCGTCACCGCCTGGCCGCCCGCGAACAGGGGAAGCTCGATCGCATCGCCGATGAAGCCGCCGATCGGCTCCACCTCGTCCTTCACCATGCTGGCGATTTCGGGCGGCCTCACCCTTCGGAAATGCCCGATCGGAAAGCGCAAGACCCGGTCGAGCAGTTCATAGCGCAATCGCCGCAACAGCCGCTCGCCCATGCGGCCCTTCATCGTATTGATCTGGAACTTGAAGATCCCGTTGATGCACACAAGCGTAAGGAAAAGTACGCTGAGCGCGATGAGGAAGGACAGCCGATCGAGGGGAATGCCGGGAAAGATCACGACCTCTTCCCCAAACCAGGGCAGGCTGAGGGGAAAGAAGGGCTGGCTTGCGCCCGGGCTCTCGAATCCGTGCCCCTGGATGGGCATATTGACGATGAGCGCAGGCAGATTGAGCGAGGCGTAATAGAAGGGCAAGGAGGCGAGCACGACCGCGATGACCGCGATCTGTTCACGCCGGCTGTGCCGCCAGATATAGGAAAACAGGTTCTGATCCATCCCGCCCCGCGCTTGCGCCTTATGATTCCCTTATAGCGTTTTTCTGCCCGCGCGTGACAACCGCCCCGTTTTCCCTTGCCTGAACTCATGGGATAAAGGCGGCCGAAATTGGGGGAACTCAATCCCGGTGAAACAGCGTATCCTCATCTACAGTCATGACACGTTCGGCCTTGGCCATTTGCGCCGCTGCCGGACCATCGCTGCGGCTTTGGCCGATGCGAATGCCGACGCATCCGTCCTCATTCTTTCCGGCTCGCCCATCATCGGCGCTTTTGACTTTCCCGCCCGGGTCGATTTCATCCGCCTCCCCGGCGTCATCAAGCTGAGGAATGGCGATTATGTTCCGCGCCTGCCGGAAGAGGATCTTGAGGGCATCATCCGCCTGCGCTCAGGCCTCATCGACAAGGTTGTGGAACAGTTCCACCCGAACCTGCTCATCATCGACAAGGAGCCTTTGGGTCTGCGCGGCGAGTTGGAGGCGGCGCTGAGGCGCGCGAGAGGAAAAGGCGCCCGCATTGTCCTTGGCCTCCGGGACATTCTGGATGATGCCGATCTGCTCGCCGCCGAGTGGGACCGCAAGCGCGTGATCTCCGCGCTCGAGCAATTCTATGACGAGATCTGGGTCTATGGCCTGGAGCAGATCCACGACCCCTTGTCGGGCATCGGCGTCTCGAAGTCGATCCGTGAGCGGATGATCTACACCGGATATCTTCGCCGGGAGACACTTGCCCTGCCGCAGCGCGCCTTGCCAGCAAAGCTGGGTGAGGGACCCTTCATCCTCGTCACCACGGGCGGCGGGGGCGACGGCGATGGCGTGATCGATTGGGTCCTTAGCGCCTATGAAGCCGGCGCGCCGATCGGGCACAAGGCGTTGCTGGTCCTTGGACCATTCATGGACCGGGCGCATCAGCAGCAATTCCTCGCCCGTGTCCAGCATTTGCGCGATGTCGAGGCGATCACCTTCGATGTCTATCTGGAGGAGCTGTTGGGCCGCGCCGCCGGTGTCGTCGCCATGGGTGGCTACAACACGTTTTGCGAGATCCTTTCGCTGCAAAAGCCGGCCCTCATCGTGCCGCGCGCCGCCCCGCGGAGGGAACAGGTGATCCGTGCCGAGGCGGCCGATCGCCTTGGCCTTGCCGCGATGCTGCGCGACCCCGCCGATGACGGGCTGAGGCGCGACCCTTCGATCATGGCTGAGGCCTTGCGCGCGCTGCCCGACCGGCCGCCCCCGGCCGTCGCCGCGCTTGAGGGTCTGCTGGATGGTCTGCCAAGCCTGTGCAGGCGGGCCGCGCTGTCGCCCAGGCGCGCTGTTCCGCTTGCCTCATGACATCCGCGCCCCGGATCGCGATCCTGCTGAAGGGATATCCACGCTTGTCTGAAACCTTCATCGCCAACGAGATCGAGGGTCTCGAGGCCCGGGGCCTTGAATTGCTGCTCGTCTCGTTGCGCCATCCAACGGACAGGCTGCGCCATCCCGTGCATGACCGCATCAAGGCTGAAGTTCTCTACTTGCCTGAATATCTGCACGAGGAGCCCCGGCGCGTCATGCGCGCGCTCGTTGCGGTGACGGGGCAGGGTGGCTTAAAAAGGGCGCTGAAGGCATGGGCCAGCGACCTGGGCCGCGACCTCACGCGCAACCGCCTGCGCCGCTTTGGCCAGGCCATCGTGCTCGCCGCCGAGCTGCCGCAAAGCGTGCGGCACCTCCATGCGCATTTCATCCATACTCCGGCTTCGGTTGCCTCTTATGCCGCGAAGATTCGCGGCCTCGGCTTCAGCATGTCCGCCCATGCCCGCGATATCTGGACCACGCCGCAGGCAGAGTTGCGTGCCAAGCTGGGCGGCGCACGCTGGACGGCGGTGTGCTCGGGCGCGGGCGAGACGGCGCTGCGCAGTGCAGGGGGCGCCGGCGCAAGGATCGAGCGCATATATCATGGCCTCAACCTGGAGGCATGGCCATCCGCGCCTTTGCGCGATGCGCGCGATGGCACCGATCCCGCGGCGCCATTGCGGATTCTCTCCGTTGGAAGGCGGGTGCCGAAAAAAGGCTTTGATGTCCTGCTGACGGCCCTTGCCCGTCTGCCGGCCGATCTGCATTGGCGATGGCAACACATCGGCGGCGGGCCCGAAGGGCCAAGGCTGAAGGCGCTCGCGGGCGAGCTGGGTCTCGCGCCGCGCATCACGTGGGAAGGTGCAGCGACGCAAGATACGGTGAGGGACGCCATGCGCCAGGCTGACCTCTTCGTGCTCGCAAGCAGAAGGGCGAAGGATGGCGATCAGGATGGCCTGCCCAATGTGCTCTTGGAGGCGATGGCCCAGCGCCTCCCCGTGATCGCAACGAAGATGTCGGCGATTCCGGAATTGATCGGCGAGGATGGCCCCGGCCTCCTAGTGCCTACGGAAGACCCGGCCGCGCTCGCATCCGCCATCGAAAGCGCGATCCGCAATCCCGCCTGGCGCGCGATCGCCGCCACAAAGGGAGATGCCCTGGTGCGCGAGCGGTTCGCCTCAGCGCGCGGATACGACATCATAGCCGAACGTCTGATGGCGTTAAGCGCATGACCCGCGTCGCCTTTGCCTGCCCGCTTCATGGCAATGTGTCCGGGCTTTCAGGCGACCGCAAGGTGGCCCGTCTGATGCGCGAGGCGATGGAGCGCGCGGGCTTCATGACCGAGACCTTCAGCATCCCCCGCCTCTATGCGGCCATGCCTAAGGACCAGGGCGCGCGCCTCGCCGAAGGCCAGAAGGCGGCCAAGGAAATCATCCGCACGCTGATGGAGCGCCCCGCGCGCGAGCGCCCGCGCCTGTGGTTCACCTATCACTGCTATTATCGGGCGCCCGATGTCATCGGTCCGCCTGTCGCCCGGGCGCTGAACATCCCGCTCGTGATTGCCGAGGCATCCGATTCGCCCACGAAGGAAGAGACGCCATGGGCAGCGGGGCTCGCGGCCTCGCGCGAGGCGATTGGCGCCGCGGCGGCGGTATTCTATGCGACGGCGCGCGACTATCCGGCCCTGGCGAGGCGCGTTGAGCCTGCGCGCCTCCACGCGCTGCCGCCCTTCATCGATCCCTTGGCCTATTGGCCCTGGCGCATCCGCGAGGAGGAAGCCCGCGCGCTTCTTTCCTCACGCCTCGACCTCCCGCTCGGTGCACCGCTGATCGTGACGGCCGCCATGATGCGCCCGCGAAAAAAACAGGACAGCTATCGCGCTTTGGCCGAAACGCTTCTGCGCCTGAAGGAGAGGCGCTGGCACCTTCTCGTCGCGGGGGATGGCCCGGCGCGCCGGGATGTGGAAGAAGCGCTCGGCCCCCTGGGCAGGGATCGCATTCACCTTGCCGGTGCAATTGATGAAAGCCTCATGCCGATGGTCTTCGGCGCCGGCGCCATCCATTTTTGGCCGGGCATCGGGGAAGCCTATGGCATGGTATATCTGGAGGCGGCGGCGGCTGGCCGCCCTTCAGTGGCATGGGATATGGCGGGCGTGGCCTCGGTGGTAAGGAACGACGTGACGGGATTGCTGGCGCCGGCGGGCGATGGCGCGGCGTTGGCGGACCGCCTCGCCGCCCTTCTTGATGACGCCGCCTTGCGCGCGCGCCTTGGCCGGGCCGGCGCCGATTGGACGGACAAGGAGCGCAGCCTGGATGCGGCCGCCGCCCGCCTGCGCGCCGGTTTGGAAGGGCTTGTGTGAATGTCCCGCCTTCTCGTCTGGGTGCAGCATCTCTGGGGTATCGGCCATGCCGCGCGCATCGCCGCCATCGCGAAGGCTTGCCGCGAGACGGGAATCGAGACGACGGTCATGCATGGGGGTGCGCCTCGGCCCGGAATCTATGGCGAGGGCGTGCGCGTCGTGACGCTGCCGGCGATCCGCAGCCTCGATGCGCAGTTCACCGCGCTCGTCACCGCGCAAGGCACGCCTGTCACGCAAGATCAGTGGGCTGAGCGTTTGCGCGTGATGAGGGAAACGCTGCGCGAAACGCGGCCCGACACGATCCTCACCGAAATGTTTCCCTTCGGCCGGCGCGCCTTCGCAAGGGAGCTACTGCCCTTTCTCGAAGAGGCGAGAATTTTGACACCGCGCCCGCGCATTCTGGCGTCGCTGCGCGATATCCTCGTTGCACCCTCGACGCAGAAGAAATGGCGCGACAGCGAGGAGATCTTTCGCGCGTTCTATGACGGCGCGCTCGTGCACGCGGATGAAACGATCATCCCCCTTTCGCGAACATGCCCCTTCGCGAATGCGATCAGGACACGCCTCACCTATACCGGATATGTTGCGGACGAAGCCGCCGGCAGGCAATCCGCACACGGAGAAATCATCGTATCTGGCGGTGGCGGCGCATCGGGTTTTGCGCTTTGCCGCGTCGCGCTGGAGGCGGCAAGGCGCAGCGAAGAGGGCTCGCCCTGGCGCATTATCGCAGGCCCCGCCATGCCGGAAGAGGCCTGGCGAGAACTGATCGCCATGTCCGGTCCTGCCATCCTCATGCGCGAGATGCCAGACCTTTCTTCATGGGTAGCGGGCGCCCGCGCATCGATCAGCCGCGCGGGCTATAACACGGTGATGGAGACCTGGCGGGCGCGCATCCCCATGATCCTTGTGCCCTTCGCGACCGAAAAGGAGACCGAACAGCGCCAGCGCGCCGAGCATCTGGCATCGCTCGATCAGGCCATTCACCTGCCGGAAGCCGCGCTTTCGCCCGACGCACTGCGCGAAGCGCTGGCCCGGGCGAAGCCGCCCGCCCCCCTGCCTATAAGGTTCGACGGCGCACAAGAAACGGCAAGACTCCTCGCTGCGCGCGCACAAGCACGGGCTCACGCATGAGCCTTCTTTCCATCCGCGGCCTTAAAGTTGAATTCGCCGTGCCGGGCGGCACCATCAAGGCCCTTGATGGCATCGATCTTGATCTTGCCCCTGGTCAAACGCTCGCGATCGTTGGCGAGTCGGGATCAGGCAAATCCGCGCTCGCGCAGAGCATTATGCGCATCCTGCCCGCCAATGGCCGGATCGTGGCGGGCGGAATCAGCCTGGAGGTTGGCCAAGGACGCCGCCGCGACCTCGTTCGCCTGAACGAGAAAGGCGCAGCGCTGAGGCGCCTGCGTGGCGCACGCATGGCGATGATCTTTCAAGAGCCGATGACGTCTCTCTCACCCGTCCACACGATCGGCAGCCAGATCGCCGAGATGCTCTCCCTACACGGATTGAACGGCGGTGACGCCGCCCATTCCGTGCACACGATCTTAAGCAAGATGGGGATCAGCGACCCGGAACGCGTCGCCTCTTCCTATGCCTTTGAGCTGTCGGGCGGCCAGCGCCAACGCGCGATGATCGCGATGGCCCTCATATGCAAACCCGCGCTCCTCATCGCCGATGAACCGACCACCGCGCTCGATGTGACGACCCAGGCCGAGATCCTGGCGCTTCTCAAGGACCTTCAGCGCGAGTTCAACCTCGCGATCCTTCTCATCACCCATGACCTCGGTGTCGTTGCCCAGATCGCCGATGAGGTGCAAGTGCTCTATGAGGGCCGCACCATGGAGCGAGGGCCGGCACAAGACATTTTGGATGATCCCCGCCACCCCTATACAAAGGCTCTGATCGGCGCCATCCCTGTTATCGGAAGAAGATCCACCCGGCTGCATGCACTACGTGAGACGAAGGGGTCATTGCCGCCTGCCTTGCACAGCCGCGCGAACCATGCGCCGCCCCGCGGCGCGCCCATCCTGACGCTGGAGAATGTGAGCAAGCGCTTTGCGCTGCGCCATGGAACGCCGGCGCATGAATCCGCGGCCATCAACGGCGTCACGCTGGCCCTGCGAACGGGCGAGTGCCTGGGGATCGTCGGCGAGAGCGGCAGCGGCAAGTCCACGCTCGCCCGCCTCATGCTGCGCGCGCTCGAGCCCGATCAGGGACGCATCCTCTTCCATCGCGACGGCGGCGCGATGCCCTTGAGCGCGATGGATCGGCACGCGATCCGCGCCTTCCGCGCAAGCATCCAGCTCGTCTTCCAGGATCCTTATGGCAGCCTCGACCCCCGCATGACGGTGCGCGACACGCTGACCGAGCCGCTCGACATCCACGGCATCGCGACCCGCCCTGAGCGGATCGAGCGGGCACGGCATCTGATGCGCGCCGTTGGCCTCGATGAGCGGGCGCTCGGGCGCTATCCGCTCGCCTTTTCGGGCGGCCAGCGCCAGCGCATCGGTATTGCCCGCGCGCTCGCCCTTTCCCCTGAGATCCTCGTGCTCGATGAACCCGTCTCGGCCCTCGACGTCTCGGTTCAGGCCCAGATCCTCAATCTCCTGCGCGATTTGAAGGACGCATCGAACCTCACCTTCGTCTTTGTCAGCCACAATCTCGCCGTTATCGACTATCTCGCCGACCGCGTGGCCGTCATGTGCAGGGGGCGCATCGTTGAGCTTGCGCCAGCCGAGGCCCTCTTCAAGGATGCGCGCCACCCCTATACCAAGGCCTTGCTGGCCGCGATACCCTCGCTGGACAAAGCTTCGCGCATCGACTTTTCCGCCCTTCGCGGGGGCAACGCCTCCGATCCCGCAGCTTGGGAGGCGCCCTTTACGCTTTTGGGCGATGATCAGGGCCGCCTCGTAGAAGTGGATCAGGATCATTTCACAGCGTATGGAACTTCATGAGATGAGAAAATCGGCCGGGGGGACGATCATGGGCTGGAGCCGCCTTTCGCCAGCGGCCGCGATGGCGCTGTTATGGCTGTGCATGACGGCCCTGGGCGCGGGCGCACAGGGCGCTCTCCCTGACGAGCCCTTGCGCGTGACGCTCGCCGGCAAGGGCCGCGAGCCAGGAAGACCGGGCGGCGAACTGCGCACCATTCTCCCGCGCGACAAGGACATCCGCCTGCTCTCTGCCTGGGGCTATGCGCGTCTCATCGGCTATGACGAACGCCTCGATCTCGTGCCCGACATCGCTGCGCGCATCGAGGTCGAGGAGGGACGCATTTTCACGATCCATTTGCGCGCGGGCCATCGCTGGTCCGACGGCGCCCCCTTCACGGCCGAGGACTTCCGCTATTTTTGGGAGGATGTGGCGAATGATCCGCTTCTCTCGCCCGCCGGCCCGCCGGACCTGATGCTGGTCGCAGGTAAGCCGCCACGCTTTGAGGTGATCAACGAAACGACCATCCGCTATACCTGGGATGCGCCCAATCCAGGTTTTCTGCCCGCCCTCGCCCAGGCCCGCGAGCCCTACATCTACCGGCCCGCGCATTACTTGAAGGCGTTTCACGCGCGCTATGGCGACAACGCCTTCATCGAGGAACAGGTGGCGGCGGAAAAGGTGAGCGGCTGGGCCGCGCTACATAACCGGCGCGACAGCATGTTTGCCAATGACAACCCCGACCTGCCAACGCTTCAGCCCTGGGTCGTGCGCAACCCCATGCCGGCGCAGCGTTTCACCTTTGAGCGCAATCCCTATTTTCACCGTGTCGATGAGAAGGGCCAGCAGCTTCCCTATATCGATCGTATCCTTGTCGATATAGCCGATCCCTCACTCATTCCCGCAAAGACGGTGGCCGGGGAAACCGATCTTCAGGCCCGAGGGCTCTCCTTGCGCGATGTGACGGCGCTGAAATCCGGTGAGGCAAGCGCGAACTACCTGACCCGCCTTTGGCCGATCGCCAAGGGATCGCAGGTCGCGCTCTATCCCAACCTCAACGCCAACGATCCTGTCTGGCGAAGCCTGATGCGGGACCGGCGCTTTCGCCTTGCGCTTTCGCTTGGCATCGATCGCGCCGATATCAACGCGACGTTGTTCTTTGGTCTGGGCACGCAAGGCAACAACACCGCCGTCATGGGAAGCCCGCTCTTCGACGCCGACCGCGTTTCAAGGAACGCGACTTTCGATCCGGGCAAGGCGAATGCGCTGTTGGACGAAATGGGCCTCGCCGCGCGCGACGCATCGGGCTTTCGCCTTCTGCCCGACGGTCGCACGATGGAGCTGCTCATCGAGACGGCCGGCGAGAGCGAGGAGGAAAGCGATGTCCTTGCCCTCATCGCGCAAAGCTGGGCGGGCCTCGGGCTCAAGGCCATCCTCAAGCCGTCGGAGCGCTCGGTCTTGCGCAACCGCGTCTATGCGGGCGAGGCCGTGATGTCCGCTTGGTCGGGCTTTGACAACGGGATGCCGGCGCCCGGCATGCCGCCGCTCGAGCTCGCACCCTTGAAGCAGGAAACCTTCTGCTGGCCCAAATGGGGCCAATATGCCGCGACGCGGGGCAAATCGGGCGAGCCTGTCGATCTGGCGCCTGCTCAGCAACTGCTGGATCTATTTGCCGAGTGGGAAAAGGCCCCGGACGAAGCGGCACGCGCGCGCGTTTGGACGCGCATGCTTGACCTTCATGCCGACGAGCTTTTCACCATCGGCACCGTGATGGGGGTAAGTCAGCCCGTCGCCGTGTCGAAGGCGTTGCGCAATGTGCCGGAAAAGGCCTGGTATGGTTGGGACCCGGGGGCCCAATTCGGCATCTATCGCATGGATGAGTTCTGGCTCGACCGGAACTGAAAAAGGGTGACGTAAATGCTGCGCTATACGCTGAAGCGTCTCCTTGGCATGATCCCCGCGCTGCTCGCCGCCAGCCTGCTCATCTTTGCCGTCATAGATTTGCCGCCCGGCGATTGTCTGTCCAACCAGATGGCGGAGCTGAAATCGCGCGGCGAAACGGCCGGCACAGAGAGGCTGGAATTCCTGCGCCATGAATTCGATCTCGACCGCTCTTTCCTGGAGCGTTACGCGATTTGGATGGGCCTGTGGCCCGGCTCTCGCGGCTTTTCGGGCCTGCTGCAGGGGGACTGGGGCTGGTCCTTCGAGTTCAACAAGAGCGTTGCGAGCGTCGTCGGCGAGACGCTCGCCCTTACCATCATCGTGAACGCCGCAACCGTGCTCTTCATCTATGCCCTCGCCTTTCCCATAGGGGTCTATGCGGCAACCCGCGCCTATGGCTGGAGCGACTATGGGATCACGCTTGCGGGCTATCTGGGGCTTGCTGTCCCTAATTTCCTGCTGGCCCTTGCACTTCTCTATTATGCCAACGCCTGGTTCGGCACGGCGATCGGCGGCTTGATGGCGCCAGAATATGCCGATCAGCCCTGGTCGCTGGCTAAGCTGGGCTCGATCCTCGCGCATCTGATCGTGCCGGTGATCGTGATCGGGCTCAGCGGCACGGCGACGATGATCCGCCGCCTGCGCGCGAATTTGCTCGATGAGCTCCACAAGCCCTATGTGATCGCCGCACGCGCCAAGGGCCTGCGCGAGAGGGACCTGCTCGTCAAATACCCCTTGCGCCTTTCTCTGGCGCCCTTCATCGCCGATATCGGCAATTTGCTCCCCTCGCTCGTCTCCGGCTCCGTGATCGTCTCGGTGGTGTTAAGCCTGCCAACCATCGGCCCCGTGCTCGTCGATGCCTTGCGCGCGCAGGACCATTTTCTGTCGGGCTTCATCCTGCTCTTCACCGCCGTTCTCACCATGATTGGCATGCTCATCTCCGATCTCATCCTCGCGCTCGTCGATCCGCGCGTGCGCTTAGGCGAGACACCGCGCCAATGAGTAAGGCAACCCGCTATTTGAACGAGGAGCCCTTCGAGCCAAGGGACACCGTCGCCCTCAGCGATGCGGAGCTGCGCGCAATCGAAGCCTCCTCCTGGACGGGGTTCTGGCGCCGCTTTGCGCGGCATCGCCTGGCCTTCGTTTCAGGACTGTTCCTGCTCGCCCTCTATGCGATGCTGCCCTTTGTGGAGCTGTTGGCGCCCTATCCGCCGGACTGGCGTGACAGCGCCAAGGTCTATGCCCCGCCCCAGTCCATCCGGCTCTTCCATGACGGCGCGCTCCATCCCCCTTTCGTGTACGGCACCGCCCAATCACTGAACCCGGAGACTTTCGCGCGCGAATTTGTGGAGGATCGCACCCAGCCACAAGCCTTGCGCTTTTTTTGCACCGGATCGACTTATCGCTTTTGGGAGTTATGGGAGGGGAGCGCCCATCTCGTCTGTCCGGCCAAGGGCGCAAGCCTTCATCTCCTTGGCACCGATCGGCTGGGCCGCGATATCTTCAGCCGCATCCTCTATGGCGCGCGCGTCTCCTTGACGATCGGCATCATCGGCGTTGCCATCAGCCTTGTCCTCGGCATGGCCTTGGGCGGCCTTGCCGGCTATTTCGGCGGCTGGACCGATACCGTCATTCAGCGCCTGATCGAGCTTGTGCGCTCGCTGCCCGAGTTGCCGCTCTGGATGGCACTGTCCGCCGCCCTCCCCGTCACCTGGCCGCCCCTGACCGTCTATCTCGGCATCACGATCATTCTGGGGCTGCTCGACTGGCCCTCGCTGGCCCGGGCCGTGCGCGCCCGTTTCATGACCCTGCGCGAGGAGGAATTCGTGCTGGCCGCTGAGCTGATGGGCGCATCCCCCGCCCGTGTCATCGGCCGGCACATGCTGCCCAATTTCGCAAGCCACCTCATCGCCAACGCGACGCTAGCCATTCCCGCGATGATCCTTGGCGAAACGGCGCTGTCCTTTCTGGGATTGGGGATCCGCGAGCCTATGACGAGCTGGGGCCTCATGCTCGATCAGGCCCGGCGGATAGAGGCGATATTGTTCTATCCTTGGATCCTTGCGCCCATGGTGCCGGTCATTCTGACCGTGCTCGCGTTTAACTTCGTGGGTGACGGATTGCGCGACGCCGCCGATCCCCACCAGGGTTAACACTCACGTCAATGTGACGGCACCGTTATCAATTCGAGCGGATGTTTCAGTTGGGCTCCCTCAAATGCGCCCCTATGGTGTGCGGAAATTGGGGTCCGGCGGCGCGCGCCAGCATCCCCGGGGGACACAAAACGAGAGGTTCGAAGGCGTATGAACGAGGCGCGGCCCGTCGACCCCAAGCTCATGGCGCAGCTTGGGGTCAAGAATGGCGTCAAGAAGTCCTTTTGGCGTCGGCGCTGGTGGCAGATCCTTATCGGCATCATCGTATTGGCCGGTGCCGGCTACATGTTCACGGGAACGGGCAGCGAGCAGGTTCGCTACAAATCCGAAGCCGTTGAACGCAAGACCCTGATCGTGAAGGTAAGCGCCACCGGAACGCTTGAACCGGAGGATCAGGTCGATGTGGGCTCTGAGGTCTCGGGCCAGATTGCAGAAGTGCTTGTCGATTACAACGACCGCGTGACGAAGGGCCAGGTCCTCGCGCGCCTCGACACCGATCAGCTTGAGGCCCGTGTCATCCAGGCCAAGGCGAATGTCGCCGCTGCCGATGCAGGCGTGAAACAGGCGGAGGCAACCGAGCGCGAGGCGCGCCTGCGCCGCGACCGCATCGCCAATCTGCTCGAGCGCGGCAATACCTCTCAGCAGGAACTGGATACCGCGAACGCAACCCTGGCCCGAGCCGTCGCCAGCATCGACAGCGCCAAGGCCCAGGTCGAGCTTGTGAAGGCCCAGCTCGCCCAGACCGAATCCGACCTTGCCAAGGCCGAGATCCGCTCGCCCATCGATGGCATCGTGCTCGACCGCAAGATTGAACCCGGCCAGACCGTGGCCTCCAGCTTCCAGACGCCGGTCCTTTTCACGCTTGCAAGTGACCTGACGCGCATGGAGATCCTCGTCTCGATCGATGAGGCTGACATCGGCGATGTACGCGCGCAGCAGATCGCGACCTTTCAGGTCGATGCCTTCCCCAATCGCAAGTTCGAGGCGCTGATCGAATCCGTCCGCAATGCGCCGCGCACGGTCCAGAACGTCGTCACCTATGAGGCGGTCATGCTCGTGAAGAACGAGGCCGGACTCCTGAAGCCGGGCATGACCGCAACGGCGGAGATCACGACCCGCAAGATCGAGAACGCGCTCACCGTGCCCAATGGCGCGCTTCGCTTCACCCCGCGCGACAAGAAGGTCGAGGACCTGGAGCAGCCCAATGACGGCACGCGCCTCGGCCGTCTCTGGCTTGAGACGGGCGGTGAGCCGAAGGACATTGTGGTGACGGTGGGCTCCTCCGATGGCGCGCGCACAGAGGTGATCAAGGGCGAGCTGGCGGATGACGCGAAGGTCCTCACCGACATCCTGCGTGCCAACGCCGAAGAAGAGAGCGGCAAGGCGCCATGACGCGCGCAGAACCGCTCATTGCGTTCCGCGACGTGCGCAAGGTCTACGGCAAGGGTGAAGCGGAAGTCGCCGCCCTTGCCGGGATCACCTTCGACATTCACCCCGGCGAGTTTGTCGCGGTGATGGGACCCTCAGGTTCTGGCAAGTCGACGACCATGAACATTCTGGGCTGTCTTGACACGCCCACGAGCGGCGCCTTCGTCTTCATGGGCGTGCCCGTGCAGGACCTCGACCGGCACCAGCGCGCGCTGCTGCGCCGGAATTATCTGGGCTTTGTCTTTCAGGGCTTCAATCTGCTCAAGCGCACCTCCGCGGTTGAGAATGTGGAGCTTCCGCTCATCTATCGCGGCGTCGGCGCCTGGGAGCGGCGCAGGCGCGCCCGTGTCGCACTTTCACGCGTTGGTCTTGCCGACCGTGAGCACCACACCTCTTCTGAATTGTCCGGCGGTCAGCAGCAGCGCGTCGCGATCGCCCGCGCGCTCGTGACAGAGCCCGCCGTCATTCTTGCCGATGAGCCCACTGGCAATCTCGACACGGCGCGCAGCCACGAATTGATGCGCCTGTTGACCGAGCTGAACGAGAAATCAGGCATCACGGTCATTCTCGTGACGCACGAAGAAGACATTGCGGCCTATGCCAAGCGGCACATCCGCTTCCGCGATGGGCTCATCGCGTCCGACGACAGGAGCGCCTGATGCTTTGGCAAACCATCCTGCTTGCCTTACGAGAGATCCGCGCCAACACGATGCGCTCCATCCTTACCGCCCTTGGCATTATCATCGGCGTCGGGGCCGTGATTTTGATGGTGACGCTGGGCGGCGGCGTTACGGTTGAGATCGCCCGCCAGTTCGATTCGATCGGCGGCAATCTGCTTTTCGTCAATCCGGGCGGTCAGTTCACGCGCCGCGCCTCGGATTCCCGCAATTTCAAGATGCGCGACGTCGAGGTGCTGCGCCGCCAGCTCCCCGGCCTTTTCGGCATTACCGCCTCTGTTGGGAACCAGGCCGAAGTGGTATTCGGCTCGAAGAACAAGAGGACGGTCGTCATCGGCACGGACAACGAGTATTTCCGCGTACGTCTTTGGAAATTCGCCGAAGGCCGCACCTTCACCGACGGTGAAGTACTGAGTGGCAAGCCCGTCTGCATCATCGGCGAAGAGGTGCGGCAGGATTTCTTTGGCGCTCAGTCGCCCCTTGGCGTCAAGATTCGCGTCGCCGACATCTCTTGCGAGATCATCGGCCTCCTCTCGCCCAAGGGAAAGGACATCTTCGGCAATACCGAGGATGACCGCGTGATCATGCCGCTGCGCACGGTTCAGCGCCGCATCATCGGCAATGATGGCATCAACACCATTCAGATCTCGATCGCCAGCAAGGCGGACATCGAGCCGACCAAGAAGCGCACGGCCGAGATCCTGCGTGAGCTGCGCAACGTGCCCGAAGGCCAGCCCGACAATTTCGAGATCGATGACATTCAGAGCTTTTCGGCCCAGATCCAGTCCGTGCTTACCGTCATGACGCTTTTCGTCGGTGCCATCGCGGCGGTCAGCCTTGTCGTTGGCGGCATCGGCATCATGAACATCATGCTTGTATCCGTGACTGAGCGCACGCGCGAGATCGGCATCCGCCTCGCCATTGGCGCGCGCGAGAGCGATGTGCTGATGCAATTCCTCATCGAGGCGATGATGCTTTCAGGCCTTGGCGGATTCCTTGGCATCGCATTTGGGCTTGGCGGTTCGGCACTGCTGACGCCGCTTTTGAACATTCCCTTCGTCTTCAATGCCGAGATTGTGGTGATCGCCTTTGTGTTCTCGGCCTTTATCGGCGTCGTGTTCGGTTATTTCCCGGCCCGCCGCGCCGCGCGCCTCGATCCGATCGAGGCCCTGCGTTATGAATAGAGCAACGCACAGGCAAGGCGTCGGCTCTGTTGAACGAGAAAAGACAAGGGCCGGGTTCTGATCCCGGCCCTTCTGCCATCTGCAATATTCGCTGCGGGTCGCCCGCCTCAGCCGCCGATCTTGATGTCTCCGCCCGAGCTGTCGAGCTTGCCCCGATAGGATTTGAGCCGCACCGAGCCGGGGCCGAGGATATCGATCTTGGGATCGACCGCTTCGCCACCGAAATCGAACTGGCCGGTGCCGAGGATGCTCAGTTGCAGCGGATCAGCGACACCTTGCGCGATATCCACATCACCCGCCCCGGCGATTGAGAGGACGACGGGCCCATGCACACTGCCGACATCGATGTCGCCCGAGCCGGCAATGTCGGCCTCGAGCCCGCCTTTGATGTCGCCGATCGTCAGCGTGCCTGACCCCGCGATTGACAGATCGACCGACGCGGCCTCCTTGACCTTGATGTTGCCAGATCCGGCAATATCGAGTTCGAGCCGCCCATTGACGACGCTCATGTCGATCGCGACGCCGCCCGCCGCGTCGATTTCCGCCTCCGTAACGGACCCGATCTTGGCCTCGAGCGCCACCGCTTCGATATCGAGCCGCGCTTCGATATCGCCGATCTGGGCCTTGCCGATGAGTCCATCGGCCTCGAGCGGCGTGCCGACCGGCACGATGAGCTTCACCGTCACATTGGGGACCTGGTTCAGGTTCCACGTACCTTCATCGAGCCAGCTCCTGTCCTCGCGCCGGATGACGAGCGTATCGCCATTCATCCGCGTCGAGATTTTTTTGACTTCCTCCTGATCGCCGGTGATGTCGATGCTGACGCTGGCGCCCGTTTCGACGATGAGCGTGCCGGCAAAGCCATCGATACGGATGGCATGGGCATCGAAGGTCTGCATCTCGGCCTGAGCCGGAATGGCAAGCGCCAGCCCAGCCGCCGCAAAGCCTGCGATAGGCAGGATGAGATGAATGCGCTTCATGGGCTTCCTCCCCGTTCATGAGTGCAGGCGGAAGGCTAGGCCCTGAACGCCCACACCTGTCACTCACTTTGTCGTGAGAGCCGCGCGCGATGCGCGGCAGAAAAAGCCCCGCGAAAGCGGAGACTGGTCCCGTTACCGACGCCGCGAGAACCAGAGACTGGCGGCGGGCGCGCGCGATGCCTGAGGCAGCGCGGCAACGACCGACCGGCTCACACGGGCCGCACACACGCGCGAGACATAGTGGCTGGCGAATTCGACCTGATAGCCACCCGCCGCCAGCACTTCCTGCACGCGCGCCTGTTCGTCATAGCCCCGCCACGCCCAGTCGGGCGGATAAGAGAAGGGCAGGAAGATGTCGTGCACATGGATCAGCACGCCTGGCTTCAGGCCGGGCAGGATCTCATTGAGGAAGATCGCCGCATCGCCGTGAAGCGTCATCTTGTGAGAGCCATCGAGGCTCGCAATGTCGCCGGGCTCAAGCGCATGAAAAAGGGGGGCGTGGAGCACCGACAGGGGCTCCGCCAGATGTGTAAGCGGAAGGCCGGCGACTTTGCGGGCCGCCCGGACCGCCGGGTCGATGCCGACCAGCCGGGGCTGGAAGCCCTGGTCGCGTCCGGCACGCATGAAGAAGCGTGTCGAATGCCCGCACCCGATCTCGAGGATCTGTCGCGGCTTGAGTCGGCGCACGAAGGCATAGGCTGCGGCCGCATCGAGCGGGGGGAACCAATCCTGATCATAGCGCGGCTCGGGCGGACCCTCGCCACCGATCGCAAGGAGCGCATCCTTAAGCGTGTCGATGACATCAAGATGCAGGAGGCACCGCCGCTCCGCTTCCGCAATGAGCCAAGAAACCGCCGCCGCCATCACTCGCACCCCTCAAGGTACGAGCCGGTAGCCCCCGCTTTCCGTGACCAGCAATTGCGCCCGCCCCGGATCCTTCTCAATCTTCTGCCGCAACCGATAAATATGCGTCTCGAGCGTATGCGTCGTGACGGCGGGATTATAGCCCCACACTTCATGCAGCAGCACCTCGCGCGCGACGGGCTTATCGCCGGCGCGATAGAGAAACTTGAGGATCGAGGTTTCCTTTTCCGTCAGCCGAACCTTGGTATTGTTCGCGCCGACGAGCATCTTCGCCGCCGGGCGGAAGGTATAGGGGCCGATCGTGAAGATGGCATCTTCGCTCTGCTCGTGATGGCGCAGATGCGCCCGGATCCGGGCGAGCAGGACGTTGAAGCGTACAGGTTTCGTCACATAGTCATTGGCGCCGGAATCAAGGCCGAGGACTTGATCAGAATCGCTCACATGCGCCGTCAGCATGATGACGGGACATTTCACACCCGCCTTGCGGATCAGCCGGCAGACCTCACGCCCGTCGAGATCGGGCAATCCTACATCGAGCAGGATGATGTCGTAGTGACCGGCGCGAGCCATTTCGACGCCCTGCGCGCCGCTTGCCGCCTGTTCGGTCGAGAAGTCCTCGTCGATCTCGAGCTGCTCTGCGATCGAGCCGCGCAGCAGCGCATCATCATCGATGAGGAGAACGCGTTTGGGTCCGCTCATGAGTTACCTTGAGGGAAGCGATCCGTTGTCTGATGATCGCGTTTAGCACGGCCGGGCCGTCAGGTGAAACACCCAGGTGACAGCGCCATGCGGCCATGGTCAAGTCTTTGCCCATGCCGATGAACAAAGACAAGACAAATGCCCCCAAGGACCTTTTGGCCGTGGAGACCGCGGTCGATGCCTTGCGAGCCGGGGCGCCCGTGACCATAAGGGGCAAGGAGGCGCGCCTGGCGGTCCTTGCGGCGGAATTGCTGGATGATTCGGGGCTGACCCACCTGCGCAAGTTCGGCCGCCCCGACCTCGTCCTCACCCATCGCCGCGCCGCGACCTTGAAAATGCGGCTCTATACGCCCGAGGCCGTGGCCCTCGCTTCGGGAACGATGACGGCCGTCCAGTTGCGCCAGCTTGCCGATCCGGCCGACGACATGGCGAACCCCTTGCGCGGCCCTTTCATGGCCAAGCGGACAGGCGTCCCGGAGGGCGCGCGCCACGCGGTAAAGCTGGTAAAGTTGGCGGGTCTCCTTCCCGCAGCGCTCGTCGTGCCTCTGCCCCAGACTGCGCCAGACCAGGGCCTGCCCGTCTCCTTCCGCAGCATTGAAGCCTATGACGTCGCGGCCGCCACCAATCTGCGCAAGGTGAGCGAAGCCCGCGTGCCCCTTGCCGGGGCCACGCAAACCCGTGTTGCCGCCTTCCGCCCCTCCGATGGCGGGCCCGAGCATCTTGCGATCATCATCGGCAATCCAAGCCCGCCCGGCCCGGTGCTGGTGCGCCTGCATTCCGAGTGTTTCACCGGCGACCTCTTGGGCTCGCTCAAATGCGATTGCGGCGAGCAGCTCAAGGGCGCGATCGCGCAGATGGGCCGCGCGGGTGAGGGCATCCTCCTCTACCTCGCCCAGGAGGGCCGGGGCATCGGCCTGATGAACAAGCTGCGCGCCTATGCGCTGCAGGATCAGGGCTTTGACACCATGGAGGCCAATACCCGCCTCGGCTTTGAGGAGGACGAACGCCTGTTCGAGGCCGCGGCCGTGATGCTGCGCCAATTGGGGTTCTCGAAGATCCGCCTGCTCACCAACAACCCCGCCAAGGTCGAAAGCCTGCAGGCGCTGGGTCTTGAGGTTGCCGAGCGTGTCGCCCATGCCTTCCCGGCGAACCCGCATAATGCGCATTACCTTGAGGTAAAACGCGCCAAGGGCGGCCACCATCTTTGAGATTGCGGCAGATTTTGCCGGGTTGCCTTGCCGAAACTTCAAACGAATCAATACGTTGGAAATGGCGTATCTCTTGCGAGGGGCGCAAGGACAATACTTGGGATGGATCGATGCACACCCCCGTTGCCTTGAATTTCCAGCGCCAGGAAACCCGCTTCGGCGACCTGGCGCCTGCCCGCAAGGAGGCCGCGGCAACGGCGGAAGTCTTTGGCGGTGACGGCTTTGATTTTGACGACCTGCTCGATGTCTTGAACCCGCTTCAGCACCTTCCCGTCATCGGCACGCTCTATCGGGCGATAACGGGCGATGAGATCACCGACGGCGCACGGCTAATCGGCGGCACGCTCTATGGCGGCCCCGTGGGCGGCCTTGCAACCGCGGCCGACCTTGCCTTTGAAGACGCGACGGGCGACACGCTCGGAGACACGGTCCTCGGGGCCTTGATCGGCACGGAAGCCGCGCCCGCCGATGCGCCCGCCAAGGCTGACGTGACGCTTGCAGGTGCCACAATCGCTCCGCGCAACTACGCCGCGCCGCCCCCCGCAGAGGCGGCCACCGCAGCGCCCCGTCAAATCGGACTGAAGACATCGCCCCTGACAGCCGCGGCAACCCCCACACTGAGCCCAGAGGCGATGAACGCGTTGTTGGCCTCGCTCGGCCAGCTCCCCGAGGCGGGCGCACCCCCGGCGGACGCCGCGAGCGCGTATGCCGCATCGCGAAGAGGGACCGCTTCAAACGAGTAAGGTCTTCAAGCGCCGTCGAACCTGAACTACCATTGCGCCATGGAGATCATCGTCAGACCGGATGGACAAGACCGCGCCACGCTGTCGATCGGCGGGCTCACGACCCGCTGCTCGGTGGGCAAAGGAGGCATCGGCATCAAGCTGCGCGAGGGCGATGGCATCACACCGATCGGCACCTGGGCCCTGCGGGAAGTGATCTACAGGCCCGATCGGGTGCCGCGCCCCGAAACCCGCCTGCCCGTGCGCGCGATGGCGCCGAATGATGGCTGGTGCGAGGCGCCCGATGACCCCGACTATAATCGCCTCGTCAGGCTGCCGCACCGCGCGCCTTGCGATGCGATGTGGCGAGAGGATCATCTCTACGATGTCGTTTGCGTGATCGGGTACAACGACGCGCCGGTCGTGCCCGGAAAGGGCAGCGCGATCTTTCTTCACCTGTGCCGCACCGATTATGGCCCTACCGCCGGATGTGTCGGCGTTCCCATCGAGGAGCTGGCGCAAATTCTTGCCCTGTGCGACAGCCATTCGACGATCACGATCAAGGGCAGTTGAAATCGAAACGCTCTATACGCGCGCACCGAAAATCGCCGAACCGACGCGCACATGCGTGGCACCGTGCAATATGGCCGTTTCATAGTCGCCGCTCATGCCCATGCTGAGCAAGCTGACCCCGCACGTCCGCGCAATGTCGCGCAAGCTCTCAAAAAAAGGCGCGGGATCCTCATCCGCCGGCGGAATGCACATGAGCCCCGTAATCGGAAGCCCCAATTCATCCCTACACTGATGAAAAAAGCCGGGCGCATCCTCTATGCTGACGCCGGCCTTTTGCGGCTCCGCGCCGATATTGACCTGGATGAAGAGCGCGAGCGTCCTTGCCTGGCGCGCCATTTCTTCGGCGATGATGCGGGCAAGCTTGATCCGGTCGATCGTATGAATGGCATCGAAAAGGGCGACCGCCTCCCGCGCCTTGTTGGTTTGCAAGGGTCCGATGAGATGCAGCTTGACCATCGGATGGGCCGCGCGCAGCGGTGGCCATTTGCGCATCGCCTCCTGCACGCGGTTCTCCCCGAATACGTGCTGTCCCGCCGCGATCACGGGCAGGATGGCGGGCGCTTCATGCGTCTTGGAAACGGCGATGAGCGTGACATCCTCTGGCGCGCGCCCCGCCCTTGCCGCAGCGGCCGCGATGCGCGTACGAACGCTATGAAGTGCGGCGGCGGGAGAAGACGCATGGTCCATGGGCGGCCGATCTATGGCTGATAGCTCCGGTGGGATGAGGGGCTCCTCTAGCGCGGAACGCGAGCGCCTTGCAAGGCGGGCCCTGGCAATGCGCGCGCGCGCTCACGCCTGCCTGCCCGGCCTCTTCCTGATGACGGATGCGGACCGCATGCGCGATCCCCTGCCCGTTCTGGAAACGCTTGCCGCAGGAACGGGCGTCATCCTGCGCCACTATGAATGGCCGCGCGCGCAAAGGGAAAGCCTGGCGCGGGCGGTGGCCATCCGCTGCGCATCGCGCCGCTTGCGCCTCTTCATCGCTGCCGATCCCTATCTGGCGCAGCGCGTGGGCGCGTTCGGCTGCCACCTGCCCGAACGCCTGGGCGGAAAATTGCCGGCCTGGCGCCGCCTCTTCCCGCGCCTGCGCTGGACCATTGCAGCACACGGGGAAAAGAGCATGATCCGTGCACGGACGAGTGCGCCGGATGCCATCATTCTCTCGCCGGTTTTCACAACACGCTCGCACAAAAGCGCGCGAACGCTTGGAGTCCTGCGCTTTGAGGCTTGGGCGCGCCGATCAAGCGTGCCGGTCATCGCCCTTGGCGGCATCACCGGTCATACCGCGCGGCGTCTGGCTGGGTCGCACGCTGCAGGTCTTGCCGCCATTTCAGGATTATCCGTGAACGGATGAAGCCGCAGCCGTCAAAGGGAAAGCGCGGTCTCAAGGAAGACGACATCCGCCTCGGCCTTGTCCGTGCCTGTGAAATATGAGGGGAAGACCGCCTCTTCCTCATAGGTGATCATCTGATAGCCGAGCGTCAGGTGAACGCCCGGCCCCGGCACGAAGCCGAGGGAGAATTCCCAGCCATGGCCTTCCTGCGTGCCAAGGTCATCGGCGGCCGCATAGTCGATGATATCGCTCTCGCCCGCTGAATAGGTGGCGCCGATCGTCCAGGGCCCTCGCGAGAGAGTGAACCCCGCATCCCACACGATCGCGTCGATGGCATCGAGCGCGACTGTATAGCCATCGCTGAAGATGATGCCGTTCTCCGCGTTCGATTGGCGGATGGAGCCGCCCGCGACGATGCGGAAATCGCCGAGGGCGAAGCCGGCTCTGGCACCAAAATGCAGTTCTTCAAGATCATCGCCATAGCCGAGGCGTGAGCCGAAATACTCCGGATCCTCATTGGAGGCAGTGAGATAGGTGAGGGCGGCCGCGATATCGACGCCTTCGATTTGCGTGCGATAGCTAAGGCCCAGTTCGATGAAATCGCCCTGTTGATTGAAATCATCATCCGCGCGTGAAGCGGTGCCGGAAAATCCCTTGGTGGCCTCCGGCGTATAGGAAACGCCGAACTGGAAGCCCGCGATCCGCGGCGTGAAGTAGACGACTTTCAGATTGTCGTCCGAGCCGTAAAGGTCGGTGCGCAGCGGCAGGGGACGGAATTCGCCGTCGCTATAGCCGTCCTGAAAGAAATAGATCTCGCCATCGCTGACCCGCGTGGCGCGAGATACACCGGGCGCAAAAACGCCCATCTGATCGGCAACGCCGTCTTGGCTGCCGGCCTGGATTTCGCCCCAGCTATCCTGCGCCGTGACATAAACCTCATCGATCAGGTCGGCTTCATCGCTGGTGAGAAAGGCGCCGGGATATTCGCCCGAGCGATTGAGTTCAAGTTCGGCCCGGAAGCCGAAATGAAGGCCGTTATCCAGCGTGAGCCGGCCCTTGAAATGCACTTCCGCCTCGGCCGCGATCCCCACATCGCGCAAGGAAAGGAACCCGCCATCATCCTGATCGACATAGGCGACCGCGAAATTGGCATAGCCCGACACGGTAAATTGCATGCGCGAGGGCTTGTCCTTGGCGGCGGCAGATGAAAGCCCCAGGAGCAAAATGGCGATGGAAGCGCCAGACAGCGCCAACCCTCTGGTCACGTATTTCCCCTCCCCCCACCTGGCCACGCGGCCGGCGCCTGTGACGGCACGATGAAGAATGGCCGCTTTGCCACCGTCCTGCAAGAGCACAAAAGACAAAGCCCAAAGGTCAACGTGAGGAGACGACCTCGGAGCGAGTTGGCAAAAGAAAAGGGGGCGGAAACCCGCCCCCTTTCCCTGCCGAAAGTTGGCAGATACTAGGTAGAGAACGCGAATTCGAGGTACACGACATCGGCGTCGGCTTCGTCCGTGCCGGAAACCGTCGAGAACGTGCCGCTGTCACGCTCATAGTTCCAGTTCTGGTAGCCGAGCGTCAGGTTGATGCCAGGGCCCATCGCGTAGCCGAGGTCGACTTCCCAAGCCGTGCCTTCCAGGTTCGTGCCCGCATCTGCCGTTTCACCGGTGATGTAGTTAGCGCCGAGCGACCAGGGGCCGGAAGAGACAACGACGCCCGCGTCCCAGATCTCGCTGTCGATGTTGTCATCAACGGCGCTAACCGAGAGGTTGTCGCTGGAGGTCGTGGACGTCACGCCCGCGTTCGCATCACGGTACGAACCGCCGATCGCGAGGTCAAAGCTTTCGAACGCGAACTTAACCTGCACGCCCGCGCCCCAATCCTCGAGGTCGTCCTGCGTGCCGTTCTCGGAAGAGCCGGTCACATAGGCGGCATAGGCCTTAAGGGACACCATGTCGAACTTGCCGTTGTAGTTCACGCCGGCTTCGAGGATGTCGCCCTGTTCGGATTCGTTGTCGCGACGATCAGAGAAGCCCGAGTAGCCCTTCGTGGGTTCCGGCATGTACGACACGCCGAGCTGGAAGCCAGCGAGGCGGGGCGTCATATAGATCATCTTCAGGTTGTCGTCCGAGAGCGACAGGTCCGTACGAAGCGGAACCGGACGGAACTTGCCGCCAGCGTTCGTCTGGAAGAAGTAGATTTCGCTGTCGTTGACGCGCGTGCCCTGGTTCGACGTCTGGCTGACGATCGGGCTGAACACGCCGAACTGGTCGCCAATGCCGTCCTGGCTGCCGACCTGGATTTCGCCAAAGCCGGTCGTGACGTGGAAATAGACCTCGTCGATGAGGTCGGCAGAGCCGAGCGTGCCCGACGTTTCGTCGCGGTCAAGTTCGAGCTCGGCGCGGAAGCCGACGACGATGCCGTTGTCGAGCGTCGTCGTGCCCTTGAAGTGAACTTCCGTTTCCTGCGCATAGCCGAATTCGCGCAGCGACGAGCCCGCCGGCACGTCTTGATCAACGTAAGCAGCGGCAAAGTTGCCATAGCCGCTCACCGAAAGGCGGATCTTGTCCGCGGCCTGGGCCGTGCCCGCCATGGCCGCGGCTGCGATCAGCGCCGTCGTCCCCAGAAGAAGCCTTTTCATGTGTCCCTCGCGTTCCAATCGGCCCAACCACATTGGGCCCGCCCATATGGGACGGCGACCGCCCCCCATATCCATGCCGCTGTTGTCCGGGATCGCCCCCAAACGGTCAAGCAAAGAGGCAAGTCCCGACACTTGCGACCCCCTCCCTGTGGCGGCTTCGCCACAAATGGTGACGGAACCATGAAGATCGGCCCCGTCTTGGGTGACAAAGCCTCAGTTTCGCCCGGTCTCACGGCGGGCCAGCACTACTCTGGGGTGAGTACGCCCGGGGCCTGCACGCGGCGGCTAGCGTCGCGCTTCCGAAATTCGCTTGATACCGATATCGGCGCCTTGCGAAATTCGGAAGCGACAGGACACGAGCAACGCATTGAATCTAGTGTCGTATTGATTTCGAAGTCCGCGACAACGGCAATATCAAGAATGAAGCGGACTTCGAAATCACAACATTGGCTTTGTCGCCTGTTAAGCCCTTGCAACTTGCCCCTCTGCCGGGCCTCACGCTATAGGAGGCCCCAGTCGTGACGGGGTTGGGGGATACCGCGGCCGCAAGGCCCGGCCAAGAGGAAGCAAAGCCACATGGTTCGCCAGGTCTATCGTTTCGCAGCAGTGATGTTCGCCCTCGCCCTGTCGGGGCTCACCGCCTGTGGCAGCGTCGATGTCAAGAACGAGTATCCCCGCCCCGTGGGCGGGTCGGAGCGCTATGATTCGACCACAGCCGGCGCGAAGGACCCACCGGGCCTCTTCAGCGGTCTTGAGATTTTCGGCGGCGGCAGCAACGAGGGCGCCGGCATCGGCGTCAACAGCTTTCTGTGGCGGGCCTCGCTCGACACACTGTCCTTCATGCCCCTGGAATCCGCCGATCCTTTCGGCGGCGTCATCATCACCGATTGGTTCCAGCCCCCCGAAGCACCGAATGAGCAGGTGAAGGTCACCGTCTACATCCTCGACAAGGCGCTGCGGGCCGATGCTTTGCGCGTTTCAGTCTTCCGCCAGGAAAAGACGGCCGAAGGCTGGAAGAACGCGGCGGTTGACCCCAAGACGATCACCCAGCTTGAGAACGCCATTCTCACGCGCGCCCGCCAATTGCGCGTGGCCGCCGTCAACTAGATGGGTAAGGACCACACTATAGAGTCCTCAGAGTCCTCGCCCTGAGGCGGCCACCCTTGGCGGCCCGCGAAGGGTGAAGCAGCCGAGCGATCCCATTTTTTGCGATTCCATCAAGGGCGCCGGACAAGGTATCGTCCGGCGCTTTTGCTTTGTCCTTGAAGAAGCTTATCCACTCATGTCGCGCTACAACGCCGCCGAAGTAGAACCCCGCTGGCAGAAAATCTGGGACGACCGCCAAGTCTTCCGCGCCGAAGAGCGGCCCGGCGTGCCGAAATACTATGTCCTTGAGATGTTCCCCTATCCTTCGGGCAAGATCCATATCGGCCATGGGCGGAACTATGTGATGGGCGATGTGGTCGCCCGCTTCATGCGCGCGCAGGGCTATAACGTCCTCCACCCGATGGGCTGGGACGCCTTTGGCATGCCGGCCGAGAACGCGGCGATGGAGAGCAAGTCTCATCCTGCGAAATGGACGCACGCAAACATCGACGCGATGCGCGCGCAGCTAAAGCTTCTGGGCCTATCGATCGACTGGAGCCGCGAGATCGCGACCTGCAATCCCGACTACTACGTGCATCAGCAGCGTCTCTTCCTCGATTTTCTCAAGCTTGGCCTCGCCTATCGGCGCGAATCCAGCGTCAACTGGGATCCGGTCGACATGACCGTTCTTGCCAATGAGCAAGTGGTCGAGGGTCGCGGCTGGCGCTCGGGCGCCCTCGTTGAAAAGAAAAAGCTCACCCAATGGTTCTTCCGCATCACCGCCTATGCCGATGACCTGCTTGACGGTCTGAGGACTCTGGAGCGCTGGCCTGAGAAGGTGCGACTGATGCAGGAGAACTGGATCGGCCGCTCGGAGGGCCTGCGTTTCACGTTCGACATCGAGAACGCGAGTGAGGGCGCGCCAGCGACGATCGAGGTCTATACGACGCGGCCCGACACAATTTTCGGCGCAAGCTTCTGCGCCATCGCGGCCGATCATCCGCTGACGGAGCATCTCGCGAAATCCAATGCCGCCCTTGCCGCCTTCGCGGCCGAATGCCGGCGCATGGGCACCGCGACGGCTGAGCTTGAAACGGCTGAAAAGCAAGGCTTCGATACGGGCCTGCGCGTCCGGCATCCCTTCCTTGAGGGCGAGATGCTGCCCGTCTTTGTCGCCAACTTCGTACTCATGGAGTATGGCACTGGCGCCATATTCGGCTGCCCCGCGCATGATCAGCGCGATCTTGATTTTGCGCGCAAATATCGCCTCCCCGTCCCGCCCGTCGTCATTCCAGAAGGCGAGGACCCGGCTCGTTTCACGATTGAGGATGAAGCCTTTACGGGCGAGGGGCGGCTTGCCAACTCCCATTTCTTGAACGGCCTTGCGGTGGCAGAGGCAAAGGCTGAGGCGATCCGCCGCTTTGAGGACGCGGGCAAGGGCACGCGTCAGGTTCAATATCGCCTGCGTGACTGGGGCATCTCGCGCCAGCGTTACTGGGGTTGCCCGATCCCGGTCATCCACTGCGAGGCTTGTGGTGTGGTGCCGGTGCCGAGCGACGACCTTCCCGTGCGCCTGCCGGAGGATGTCGCCTTCGATCTGCCGGGCAACCCGCTCGACCGCCATCCAACCTGGAAGCATGTCGCCTGCCCCGTCTGCGCCAAGCCCGCGCGACGCGAGACCGACACCATGGACACGTTTGTCGATTCTTCGTGGTATTTCGCGCGCTTTTGCAGCCCTGGCGAGACTTCAGCGCCCGTGAAGCGCGACGCAGTGAATTATTGGTTGCCGGTCGATCAGTATATCGGCGGCATCGAGCACGCGATCCTGCACCTCCTTTACGCGCGCTTTTTCACCCGCGCGATGAAGGAGGCCGGCTATCTCGATCTGAAGGAGCCCTTCGCCGGCCTCTTCACGCAAGGCATGATCACGCATGAAACCTATAAGGACATGGAGGGCCGCTGGCTCTTCCCCGATGAGGTGGAAAGGCGCGACGACGGTACCGCGATCCGGCGCGGCACGAATGAAAAGGTAACGATCGGCGCCGTTGAGAAAATGTCGAAGTCGAAGAAGAACGTCGTGCCGCCCGAGATCATCGCCGAAACCTACGGCGTTGACTGCGCGCGCTGGTTCATGCTCTCCGACACCCCACCCGAACGCGACAGCGAATGGACACAGAGCGGCGTCGACGGCGCCTGGCGTTTCATTCAAAAGGTCTGGCGTCTCGTGACCGAGGCAAAGCCGTCGCTGCCCGCTTTTGCCACGCCCGCCCCTGCTCATTTCGAGGCCGAATCGAAGGCGCTGCGCCAGGCCGCGCATCGCGCCGCGCATGAGGTCTCCAACGACCTGCGGGCCTTCCGCTTCAACCGTGCGGTCGCGCGCATCTATGAGCTGGTGAATACCCTTGGCGATGCGAAGGGCGGAGTAACACCCGATTTCGCATGGGCACGGCGCGAAGCGCTGGAGATGCTCGTGAGACTCATCGGCCCGATGACACCGCATCTGGCCGAGGAATGCTGGCAGCAACTGGGCGGCCCCGATCTCCTTGTCCGCACGCCCTGGCCGGTGGCCGACGCCGATCTCGTGCGCCAGGACACGGTCATGATCGCCATCCAGATCAACGGCAAGCGGCGCGATGAGATGGAGATCGCGCGTGATGCCGCAGAGGACGATGTGAAGCAGCAGGCGCTTGCACGTGAAGCCATTATTCGCAGCCTGGCCGGACTTCAGGTAAGAAAGATCATTGTGGTTCCAAATCGAATTGCCAATATCGTGGCGGGATAACGGGGGTTTCGATGAAAAGCGGTATCTTTGCAGCGATGGTGTTGGGCCTCAGCGTGACGCTCGGCGGCTGCGGTTTCACACCCCTTTATGGCAAGCCGGAGAGCGGTGCGAACGTGCCGGCGGAGTTCGCCGCCATTTCCGTTGAGGACATCGATGGCCGCGTCGGGCTTGAGGTGCGCAACAACCTCATCGAAATTTTGAACCCGGCGGGCGAACCGGCAAGCCCCGCCTATCGCCTCGTCGTGACGCTGGGCGAACTGCGCCAGGGTCTGCTTGTCCGCTCCGACGCGTCGGTGACGCGCTATAATTATCAGCTGAGTGGAAAGTATGAGCTGCGCGATGCCAAGACGGACAAAGTGATGCAACAGGGCGAAGCCCGCGCCATCGCGGCCTACAACGTGGTTGAGTCCCAGTTCGCAACCTACAGCGCCGAGAAGGACGCCGAATCCCGCGCCGCCCGAGAATTGGCGCAGGAAATTCGCCTCCGCCTCGGCACGGCGCTTAAGCTGGCGGAGCACAAGTAAAAAGGCGGATACGCGTGAAACTTCGCGCAGGCGAGATCGAAGGCTTCGTTAAAAAGCCGCCCGCATCGCTGCGCGCCGCGCTTGTTTTCGGATCCGAATCGAATCTGGTCCATGAGCGCGCCGAGCGCCTCGCGCGCGCCGTCGTGCCCGATCTCGGCGACGCCTTCCGCGTCGCGCTGCTGACCGGCGCCGAGATCGCCAAGAATCCTAGCCGCCTCATCGACGAAGCCGCCGCCCTCTCGATGCTGGGCGGCAGGCGCGTCGTGCGCGTGCGCGACGCGGGAGAAGCGATCGCAAAGCCGCTCGAAGCCCTGCTCGATGCCGCCAATGCCGAAGCGCTTGTGGTGATCGAGGCGGGCGACCTGGGCGCAAAGAGTGCGCTCGTCAAGCTTTTCGAAGCGGCCCCGCACGCGGCCTGCCTTCCCTGCTATCCCGAGACGGGCGCCGCGCTCGAGGAGGCGATCAGTACACTGATGAAGGAGATGGGCCTTGCCGCCGGGCATGCCATCGCGGCCGAGCTTGCCGCGCATCTGCCGGCGGATCGCGGCATCATTCGCAGCGAGATCGCAAAGCTTTCGCTTTATCTCGGCGCGCGCGAGGGCGAGGCCAGGCCCGTCACCGAGGCCGACATCCGCGCCATCGTCGTCGGTTCGCTCGAGGCCGAGACCGACGACATTGCGGACGCGGTTGCCGATGGCGACATGGCGCGGCTCGCCGCACTCCTTGCCCGCAGCGCTGAAAGCGGCACGACCGGCATCGGCCTCTTGCGCATGGTATCAGGACACCTGCTGCGCCTACATGCGATCACCGCCGCTGGCCGCGATCTCGATGCCGCCGCAAGTACGATGAAGATCTTCGTTCCCTGGTCGCGCAAGGCCGCGATCTCCAGCCAAATGCAAAGATGGACGCTGCAGAAGCTGGAAGACGCGCTCGCCCAGTTGTTGGAGGCGGAGCGCCTGTCAAAGCAGACAGGCACGCCCGAAGAGGCGATCACCTCCCGCGCGCTCATGAGTGCCGCGGCGCTTGCGGCGAGGCGCGGGGCTTAAAGGCCTATCCGCCCAGCGTCAGGCGGCGGCAGACTTCATCGAGCTGGTCGAGCGTCTTGTAGCGGATACGAACCTCGCCGCCCTTCTCGCCCTTGTGGTCGATCTCGACATGAAGGCCGAGCGCCGCCGCGATCGAGCGCTCGAGCTCGCGCGTATCCGCATCCTTCGCCTTGCGGACGGGCGCCGCCTTTTTCGCTTCGAGCTTGCCCTTGGCGGCCCGCGTCGCGGCTTCAGCCTCGCGCACCGAGAGCCCCTTGGAGACGATGAGGTCGGCGAGCATAACCGGGTCCTCTGCCGTGATGAGCGCGCGCGCATGGCCGGCCGTGAGCTTGCCTTCCATCAGATAGTCGCGCACCCGCCCCGGCAGGTTGAGGAGCCGCAGCGTATTGGCGATATGGCTTCGGCTCTTGCCGATCACGCCGGCGAGCTGTTCCTGCGTATAGGAGAACTGTTCGACCAGATTGTGATAGCCCGTCGCCTCTTCGACCGGATTGAGATCGGCGCGCTGGACGTTCTCGATGATCGCGACTTCAAGCGCTTCGGCGTCGCTGAAGTCTTTGACGACCACCGGCACCTGATGCAGGCCGAGCCGCTGAGCCGCGCGCCAGCGCCGTTCGCCCGCAACTATTTGAAAGGCGTTGGCCTCGCCCTTCATGGGCCGCACGACGATGGGCTGAATGATGCCCTTCTCGCGGATCGAATTGGTCAGGTCATCGAGGTCTTCGGGGGTGAAGACCTGGCGCGGCTGGAATGGGTTGGCGCGCAGGAACTCGATGGGAATTTCGCGTAAGGACCGCCCCCGGTCGGCGCTGGCGCTGGGCGCAAGATCGGCATCGCCCATGAGCGCCGAAAGACCGCGGCCGAGCCTGCCCTGCTTTGCCGGTTCCGCCATGCCCTTACGCTCCTTCCGCCACTTTGATGCCGCGTTCGCGCTGAATGAGTTCGCTTGCAAGCTTGATATACGCCTGGCTGCCCGCGCAGCGGTGGTCATAGACGATCGCAGGCAACCCATGGCTCGGCGCTTCGGAGATGCGGACATTTCGCGGGATGACGGTCTGATAGACCTTGTCGCCGAGATAGGCCCGCACATCGTTCGCGACCTGATCGCTCAAGTTGTTGCGGCGATCATACATTGTCAACACAACCCCTTGAATTTCGAGTCCGGGATTGAGGCTGCCTTTGACGAGGTCGATGGTGCGGATGAGCTGGCTTAGGCCCTCGAGCGCGAAGAACTCGCATTGCAGCGGCACGATGACGCCATGCGATGCCGTCATCGCATTGATGGTGAGGAGATTGAGCGAGGGCGGACAATCGATGAGCACATAGGAATAGGGGCCGCCTTCCGCGCCACCCTTCGCCCTGCCGCGCGCTAGGAACGCCGAGAGGGCGTCGCGCAGTTTGAACGATCGGCGGGGCGCCCCCACGAGTTCCATTTCGGCGCCCGAGAGATCCACCGTCGAGGGGATGATCGACAGGCCCGGAATGGCCGTCGACTGGATCGCCTCTTCGATGCCGCACCGTCCGATCAGCACATCATAGGTCGTGAGCGTCCGCGCCTGGCGCAAAATGCCAAGGCCGGTACTGGCATTGCCTTGCGCATCGAGATCGAGGATCAGCACCCGCTCGCCCACTGCGGCAAGCGCGGTGCCCAGATTGATGGCGGTCGTGGTTTTGCCGACGCCCCCCTTTTGATTGGCGACGGCAAGAACACGAGCCCCATGCAAATCCGCACGCGGGGAACTGCGGAGATCTTCAACGACGGACATGGGGGCGAGACCTCACCACGACGATGCGCGCTTGGGCATCCGTTTCGCTTTTAACCAGCTCGAAACCAAATTGCCAGAAGCGCTGCGCCGCTGCGAGCTCTTCTTCCGCTTTTCGCCCCTTGAGAAAGAGACCGAGGCTCTGTGGACCCATGAACGGCCGCGCCAGCGCCAAGAGCTCGGCGAGCGGCGCAACCGCCCGCGCCGTGACCACATCGGCGCGGATGGGCGCGATCGCCTCCGCCCGCGCCTGGATAACGCGCGCCGGCGCCCCGGTCTCCGCGATCACCGCTTCGAGGAACCGGCACTTCTTGGCGATACTCTCGATGAGGATCACCTCAAGGCCCGCACGGTCAGAAAGGCAGAGCGCCAGCACGAGCCCCGGAAACCCCGCCCCGCTGCCAAGATCGACGATGCGCTTGGCATCGCCGGGAATGAGGGGCAGAAGCTGCGCCGAATCGGCGAAATGCCGCTCCCAGATAGTGGAAAGCGTCGAATCTGCCACCAGATTGATGCGGGAGTTCCACGCCTCAAGCAGCGCCGCATAGCGCCTGAGCCTGTGGATTGTTTCACGTGAAACGCCCGCAAGGGGTGCGGGAATTTCTGAATTCAATTCCTCGCTCACGCCGAAACCTTGGATTTCTGGCCCTTGAGAAAGGCGAGAATGGCGCCGAGCGCCGCAGGCGTCACGCCCTCGATCCGCGCCGCCTGCCCCAGCGTTGCGGGCCGAACCCGCATCAGCCGCTGCCGGATTTCGGTGGAAAGCCCGGGCACCCGCCCATAATCGAGTTCCCCAGGCAGGCCAAGGCTCTCATCCCGCCGGAACGCGGCGATATCGGCCTCCTGCCGCGCGAGATAGACGGCATAATGCGCATCGATCGCAAGCTGCTCGGCAAGGTCGGCAGGAATGTGGGAAAGCTCGGGCCAAAGCCGCGACAGGAGCGGCAGATCGATGTCGGCAAAAGAAAGAAGCTCGAACGCGCTGCGTGAACGTCCGTCCTGATTGACCTTGATCCCAGCCTCCTGGGCACGCGCCGGCGTCGCCTTTAAGCGATCGAGCGTGCCGCGCCAGGCATTGAGCGCCGCCATCTTGGCGGCGAAATGCTGCCCGCGTTCCCCGCCCACGCAGCCAAGCGCGATCCCCCTGCCCGTCAGGCGCTGATCGGCGTTATCGGCCCGCTGGGCGAGACGGTATTCCGCGCGCGAGGTGAACATCCGATAGGGCTCGCTCACCCCCCGCGTGACGAGGTCATCGATAAGCACGCCGAGATAGGCCTCCGCCCGGTCGAAGGTGACGGGCGCCCCGCCCCCGGCCGCGCGCGCGGCATTGAGCCCGGCGACGAGGCCCTGCGCCGCCGCCTCCTCATAGCCTGTCGTCCCATTGATCTGCCCGGCAAAGAAAAGTCCCTTCACCTGCTTGAGGGCAAGCGCATGGGTGAGCTCCCTTGGATCGACATAGTCGTATTCGATCGCATAGCCCGGCCGCAGGATGCGCGCCCGCTCAAGCCCCGGGATCGTCGCGATCAGCTCGGCCTGCACCTCTTCCGGCAGCGAGGTCGATATCCCGTTGGGATAGACAGTGTCGTCATCGAGCCCTTCGGGCTCGAGAAAGATCTGGTGCCCCGCCTTGTCCGCGAACCGCACGACCTTGTCCTCGATCGAGGGACAGTAGCGCGGTCCGGAGGAATGGATTTGTCCCGAATACATGGGTGCCCGCGCCAGATTGCGCCGGATGACCGCGTGCGTCGCCTCGGTCGTCGTCGTGATCCCGCAGGCGATCTGCGGTGTCGCGATCCGCCTCGTGAGGAACGAGAAGGGCGACGGCGGTTCATCCCCCTCCTGCCTTTCAAGCGAGGCCCAGTCGATGCTGCGCCCGTCGAGCCGCGCAGGCGTGCCGGTCTTGAGCCGCCCCATGCGCAGACCAAGGCCATAGAGTGTCTTTGAAAGCCCGATCGCCGGGGCCTCATTGACCCGCCCGGCGGGGATCTTCCGCTCGCCGATATGGATGAGGCCGTTGAGAAACGTCCCCGTCGTCAGGACGACAGCGCCCGCCCGCCACGGGAAACCATCGCCGCCGGCAACCCCCACACAGCGCCCCTCATGCACGATAAGGTCCTCAACCGCCGCCTCGATGATGGAAAGGCCGGGAAAATCGTCAAGCATCGCCTGCATCGCCTGCCGATAGAGCTTGCGATCCGCCTGGGCCCGGGGGCCGCGCACGGCCGGTCCTTTGCGCCGGTTGAGCAGCTTGAACTGGATGCCGGCCGCATCCGCGACCCGGCCCATCACACCATCGAGCGCATCGATCTCCCGCACCAGATGCCCCTTGCCAAGGCCGCCAATAGCCGGATTGCAGGACATCTCGCCGATCGTGTTGCGCCGATGGGTGAGCAGCGCCGTCCGCGCACCCATGCGGGCGGACGCCGCCGCGGCTTCGCAGCCGGCATGCCCGCCCCCCACAACAATGACATCGAAATCGACGCGCTGTTTCATGGCCGCGAGCAATAAAGCGCCCAGTAAAAACTGTCAAAGTCGAGAAAAGGGCAAGTGAATCGCGCTGCCTGGTGCAGCGTTAACGAATCGGATTCCGCAATGTCTGAATCGTTTTGGCTATCGTTTCGATAGCGATTCAAAATGGCACAGATCCCGCCCGCCCATGACTCGAGAGCCCTTCGCTGGCTTGGCGTTTGACTCCGGCCGCCCGCCTCAATGCTGTTTCACGTGAAACATCACTTGCCGATACAGAACTCGGAAAAGATGACATCGAGCAAGTCCTCGACATCGACCCGCCCGGAGATCCGCCCCAGGGCCCGCGCCGCGAGGCGAAGGTCTTCGGCGAGCAATTCGTCTTGCCCCTCGCCGGCCGAAAGGGCCCGGCCGAGCGCCCCTTGCGTCTCCTGGAGCGCCTGCACCTGCCGGGCGCGCGCGAAGGACACATCGCTGACACTCCCGGCAAGCGCCTTGACCTTGGCCGCGAGGGCATGAAGCAGCGCCGCATGGCCATCATCGGATTTGGCGGAGGCAAGGATCGCCCCCGGCCCCAGGGCCTTTGCCATCGCCCGCGCGTCTTCCGCGCCGAGGAGGTCGGCCTTGTTGAGGACGAGCAGGTCTTGGGGCTTGAGCAAGGATTTCGCCTCGGCCGGCGGCGAGGGGTTTGCGGGCTCAACGATAAGGAGACGCAGATCGGCCAGCTCTGCCCGCCCCTTCGCCCGGCGAACGCCCTCGGCCTCGATCGCGTCGCCGGCTTCGCGTAAGCCCGCCATGTCGGCAAGTTCGATGAGATAGCCCTCAAGGTCGAGCCGCACGGTAAGGACATCCCGCGTCGTCCCCGCAATCGGCGAGACGATCGCGACCTCGGACCCCGTGAGCTTGTTGAGCAGCGAGGACTTGCCCACATTGGCCGCGCCGATGAGCGCCACCGTGAACCCCTCCCGCATCACTGCCGCCCCGGCGCTCCTCTCCAGCGCTCGGGCGATGTCTTCAGAAAGCTGTCTAAGGGATTCGCGCGACAGGGCATTGAGCCCGCCGGGTAGGTCTTCGTCCGGGAAATCGATCACGGCCTCGACATGGGCGAGAATGCGGATCAGCCCCTGCCGCCAAGCCTCGATGCGGGCGCTCATTTCCCCGTCCATCGCCTTGAGCGCGAGGCGCCGTTGCATCGGGGTTTCCGCCGCCAGCAGATCGGCAAGTCCCTCCGCCTCCGCAAGGTCGATCCGCCCCGCACGAAAGGCGCGCAAGGTGAACTCGCCGGCTTCGGCCGGGCGGCATCCGATCGCGCCGAGACAGGAGAACAGCGCCGCGAGCACGGCCCGCCCGCCATGGACCTGGAACTCCGCGACGTCTTCGCCAGTAAAGCTGTGGGGAGCGGGGAACCACAGGACGAGGCCCCGGTCGATCGCCTCGCCGGTAAGGGGATCAACGATCCGCCGCAGCATCGCGGTACGAGGCGGCGGCGGCGCTCCTGCCGTCAGGGCCGCGATCGCCGCGCCGCTCTTCGCGCCGCTGACGCGGACCACGGCGACGCCGGCCCTTCCCGGCCCGCTTGAAATCGCGAAGATCGTGTCGGCGCTATCCGCCACTTTTCTCGGGTTCTTCTGTCGGCGCCTTGGGGCGCGTCTTGCCGCGATCCATGGCGGCCTGCGCGGCCGAGAACATGAATTTCTGCAATTGATCGATCCCTTGCACGCCGATGGGGAGCCATTGGCGCATCACGGTCTCTGGATCCATCACGGCCATGGCCTTTGAGAGCTGCGCCTGGGCCTGGGCCATGAGGGCCTCCTGCATGGGCTCAACATCCGGCAGGCCCAGGAACTTGCGCGCCTCGAGCGGCGTGCAGTCGATTTCGATCCGAAACTTCATGGACTCGGTCCTCCCGGGTATGCGACTGAAAGGCTCGCGAATGTCCCGATTCCGAATTTCGCTTCAGCGCGATATCGGCAGCTGGCAAATTCCAGAAGCGGCAAGACACCAGCAACGCATTGATTCTCGTGCCGTTTTGCTTTCGAAGTCCGCGCTTGCGAAGATACCAGGAAATGAGCGGGCTTAAAAAATCACGACACCAGGCAGCGTTAACATAGTTCCGCGTTCCCTCAATCTACGCCCAACTCCTTTAGAGATGCCAACAATGAGCCGCAACGCGCTCGCCGACGAGACAAGCCCCTATCTCCTCCAGCACCAAGACAACCCTGTCCATTGGTTGCCCTGGGGACCCACCGCCTTTGCCAAGGCCAAGGCCGAAGGCAAACCCGTTCTTCTCTCGGTCGGCTATGCCGCCTGCCATTGGTGCCATGTCATGGCGCATGAGAGCTTCGAGAACGAGGAAACCGCGCGGCTCATGAATGAGCTGTTCGTCTGCATCAAGGTTGACCGCGAAGAGCGTCCCGACGTCGACATGCTTTATCAGACTGCGCTCGGCCAGATGGGGCATACGGGCGGCTGGCCGCTGACGATGTTTCTGACGGCGGAGGGCGAGCCCTTCGGCGGCGGCACCTATTTCCCCCCCGAGCCCCGTTTCGGCCGCCCCGGTTTTCGCGATGTGCTGCAAGAGGTCGGACGCATCTATAGCGGGGATCCCGCCCGCACCGCGCAGGTGCGTGGCCAGCTCATGCAGCGCCTGTCCAAGCTTTGGGCCACGGACCAGAAGAAGACCCTCACGCGCAGCCATATCGAGGTCGCCGCGCGCCGCGTCACCCAGGCGCAGGACGTCTTCTTTGGCGGCTTCGACGGCGCCCCCAAATTTCCGCAAGCGAACGCCTTCGAGCAGATCTGGCGGGGCTTTCTGCGCAGCGGGGCGGAACCCTTCTATCGCGCCGCCGTCCTTGCCCTCGACAACATCTGTCAGGGCGGCATCTACGACCACCTGGGCGGCGGCTTTGCCCGCTATTCAACGGACGACCGCTGGCTGGTGCCGCATTTCGAGAAGATGCTCTACGACAACGCCCAGCTCATCGGCCTCCTGACGCTGGTCTGGCAGCGCACGCGCTCCCCGCTCTATAAGCAGCGCATCGATGAGACCTTCGACTGGCTGTCGCGCGAAATGGTGACCGAGGGCGGCGCCTTCGCCGCCTCGCTCGACGCGGACAGCGAGGGCGAGGAGGGCCGCTATTATCTCTGGACCGAGGCGGAAATCGACGCCGTCCTGGGCGCCGGCCGATCGTTGCTCTTCAAGCAGGTCTATGACGTGACGGCCGAGGGCAATTGGGAGGGCCGCTGCGTCCTTAATCGCTTGCGCGCCCGCAATTATCTGGCGCCGGAACAGGAAGCCGCCCTCGCCGGTCAGCGCAAGCTTCTCCTGAAGGCGCGCGGCGAACGTCCGCGTCCGGCCTGGGATGACAAGGTGCTGGCCGATTGGAACGGCCTTGCCATCGCGGCACTCGAGAACGCGGCGGCCGTCTTCCAGGAGCCGCGCTATCACCTGGCGGCCGTCAAGGCCTTTGGCGACATCATCGCCAAGCTGACGACCGGCCAGAATGGCGAGCGCCTCTTCCACACCTGCCGGGCGGGCAAGGCGCATATCACCGCCGTTGCCGAGGATTATGCCAACATGGCCGCCGCCGCCTTGGCGCTCTACGAGACGACGCTCGACAAGCGCTACCTGGAGAAGGCGGAGCTTTGGACCCGTACCCTCGACCGCCATTACTGGGACGAAGTCAATGGCGGCTATTTCACCACGGCTGATGACGCCGAGGCTCTGCCCATCCGCGCGCGCGTGGCGGCCGACCACGCGACGCCGTCGGCCAATGGCACGATGGTCGGCGTCCTCACCCGCCTCTATTATTTCACCGGAGAGACACGGTATCGCCGCCGCGCCGAGGATACCGCCAATGCCTTCGGCACGCTCGTCGAGCAGAATGTCGCGGCCGCGCCGGCATTGCTCAACAATCTCGAGACGCTGTTGAACCCTGTTCAAATCACCCTTGTCCGTGCGCCCGGCGACCCCCAGCTTCAGCCGCTCCTGCGCGCCGTCTATTTGAGCGGCGATCCCAATCGCATCGTTCAGTTGATCGGACCGCAAGACACGCTTCCCAAGACCCATCCCGCCCATGGCAAGACGATGCAGGGTGGAAAGGCGACGGCCTATGTCTGTGTGGGCGAGACCTGCTCGCCCCCTGTCACCGACCCGAAGCAGCTTGAGCGCATGCTGACAAGACCGGTCCCGCGCTGAGGCCCGGATTCACGTTCTCGATTGCAGCCCAAGAGATAGAGAGGAAGACGGACATGACAGGCAGCATGATCACGATCAAAGCGCATGATGGTGGCAGCTTCGGCGCGTATCTCGCCAAACCCGCCGCGGGCAAGGGGCCCGGCGTCGTCGTCATCCAGGAGATTTTTGGCGTCAACGCCAATGTCCGCGCCATTGCCGACGGGCTCGCGGCGGAAGGCTTCTTCGCCTTGGCGCCCGACCTCTTCTGGCGCATCGAGCCGGGCATCGACATCACCGACAAGACCGAGGCCGAATGGAAGAAGGCCTTTGAGCTCTTCGGCAAGTTCGACATCGCGGCGGGCGTCAAGGACATCCAGGCGACCCTGACGGCCTTGCGGGCGCAGCCGGGCTGCACGGGCAAGGCCGGCGCCGTAGGCTACTGCCTTGGCGGTCTCTTGGCCTATCTCACCGCGGCGCGCACCGATTCCAACGCAAGCGTTGGCTTCTATGGCGTCAACATCAAGAATTTCCTTGGCGAGCAGGGCGCCATCAAGGCACCCCTTCTTCTCCATGTCGCCGAGAAGGACGAGTTCGTGCCTCCGCCCGCCCAGGCCGAAGTGGCCGCAGGTCTTGTGGCCAATCCCCATGTCACGATCCTAACCTATATGGGGCAGGACCACGCCTTTGCCCGCATGGGCGGCAAGCACTTCCATGCGGGCTCTGCGCTCGCGGCGAACGCCGCTTCCCTTGCCTTCTTCAAGAAGCATTTGGCGTAACGCGAACGCAGCCACCAACGTCATCGCAAGGGATCATGGCCGGGCATCGTCCCGGCCATGATGGTTTATCCGTACACGGATGATTGGCGCCTGAGCCGAAATGAGAGGCATCGCCAGCGAAGGGTGAGGATGAAGTCCCAACGGCAACCCCGCCGCTGTCATGGCCCGCCCCGGCGGGCCCACCCCCC